>NZ_CP181167.1:2058378-2685067 GCF_047824785.1 Nitrobacter sp. TKz-YC01
CGGAAGCGCCTCGCCAGTACCAGACCAAGGCCAAGAACGCTCAGGAGGCCCACGAGGCGATCCGGCCGACCGACCTGTCACGCCGGCCCTCGGACATGAAGCGCCGCCTCGATGCCGATCAGGCCAGGCTTTATGAGCTGATCTGGATCCGGACCATCGCCAGCCAGATGGAATCAGCGGAGCTGGAGCGCACCACCGTCGATATCGCGGCGCGGGCCGGTGCGCGTACGCTGGAGTTGCGCGCCAGCGGTCAGGTCGTCAAGTTCGACGGATTCCTGGCGCTTTATCAGGAAGGCCGCGACGATGAGGAAGACGAGGACAGCCGCCGCCTTCCCGCCATGAGCGAAGGCGAAGCGTTGAGGCGCGAGAACCTCAGCGTCACCCAGCATTTCACGGAGCCGCCGCCGCGCTTTTCGGAAGCCTCGCTGGTCAAGCGCATGGAGGAACTCGGCATCGGCCGGCCCTCGACCTACGCCTCGATCTTGCAGGTGCTCAAGGACCGCGGCTACGTCAAACTCGAAAAGAAGCGGCTCTATGGCGAAGACAAGGGCCGCGTCGTCATTGCATTCCTGGAGAACTTCTTCGCACGCTATGTCGAATACGACTTCACCGCCAATCTCGAAGAGCAGCTCGATCGCATTTCGAACAACGAAGTATCGTGGCAGCAGGTTCTGAAGGATTTCTGGGACGACTTCATCGGCGTCGTCAATGAAATCAAGGATGTTCGCGTTTCCGAGGTGCTCGACGTGCTCGACAACATGCTCGGGCCGCACATCTATGCGCCGCGCGAGGATGGCGGCGATCCGCGCCAGTGTCCCACCTGCGGAACCGGAAAACTGAATCTCAAGGCCGGGAAATTTGGCGCCTTCGTCGGCTGCTCCAACTATCCGGAATGCCGCTATACCCGTCCCCTCGCCGCCGACGGCGATGCCGGCGGGGACCGCGTTCTCGGCAAGGACCCGGCGAGCGGCCTCGATGTCGCAGTGAAATCCGGCCGCTTCGGACCTTACATCCAGCTCGGCGAGGCCAGCGACTACGAAGAGGGCGAGAAGCCGAAGCGCGCGGGCATTCCAAAAAACACCTCGCCCGCCGACATGGAGTTGGACCTTGCGGTGAAGCTGCTTTCGCTTCCGCGCGAGATCGGCAAGCACCCCGAGACCGGCGCGCCGATCACGGCGGGGATCGGCCGCTTCGGTCCGTTCGTCCGGCATGAAAAAACCTATGCGAGTCTCGAAGCCGGCGACGAGGTATTCGACATCGGCCTCAACCGCGCGGTGACGCTGATCGCGGAGAAGGTCGCCAAGGGGCCGAGCCGGCGCTTCGGCGCCGATCCGGGCAAGCCTCTCGGTGACCACCCCACGCTCGGCCCGGTCGCCGTGAAAAGCGGCCGTTACGGGGCGTATGTCACCGCGGGCGGCGTCAACGCCACAATTCCGAGCGACAAGACGCAGGATACCATTACGCTGCCGGAGGCCATCGCGCTGATCGACGAGCGCGCCGCCAAGGGCGGCGGCAAGCCGAAGCGCGCTGCGAAGAAAGCCAAGCCGGCGCAAACCGAGAAGGCCGGCAAGGACGGCGCGACAACAAAAAAACCGGCCAAAAAAGCAGCTTCGAAACAGGCTTCCACGAAGCCGAAGACTGAGGCTGCTAGCAAGGCGCGAGGCTCGATCGCCGCGGCCAAAGCGCCGCCCAATACAGTTAAAGTACCCGCAAAAAAGAGCGCGGGCAAGAACGGCTGACGTGAGCAAGCCGCCGAGAGCAGGTTGACGTGAGCAAGCCGCGCGCCAGGAATTTTCCGGATCGCGAGACCATCGTCGCTTTCATCCGCGCGCATCCCGGCCGGGCCGGCACACGTGAGATCGCCCATGAGTTCGGCCTGAAGAATGCCGATCGCGCCGAGCTTAAGCTGATCCTTCGCGCGCTCGCGGATGACGGCACAATCGTCAAACGGGGCCGCAAGCTGCGGCAGCCGGAAATGCTGCCGCCCACGCTGGTGGCCGATATCACGGGACGCGATAGTGACGGCGAACTGATCGCCACGCCGACCGAGTGGGACGATGAAGCGACGCCCGCGCCGAGGATCCTGATTCATGTGCCGCGCCGGGCGAAGCCCGGCACCGTGGCCGGCGTCGGCGATCGCGCGCTGCTGCGCATCGAGACAATCGAGTCCGATGAACCCGCAAGCTATCGCGCTCGCGTCATCAGGGTCATCGATCGCACCCGCGCGCGTATCCTCGGCATCTATCGCGCCTTGCCCCAGGGTGGCGGACGCCTCGTGCCGGTCGACAAAAAGCAGGCCGGGCGTGAGTTGAACATCGCGAAGGCCGACAGCGCGGGCGCGGAGGACGGCGATCTCGTGAGCGTCGAACTCGCGCGGATCCGCGGTTTCGGACTTGCTTCCGGCAAGGTGAAGGAACGCCTCGGCTCGCTCGCGACCGAAAAGGCCGTCAGCCTGATCGCGATCCACGCCCATGACATTCCGCAAGAGTTTACGCCGGCCGCCTTGCGCGAGGCCGCCGCTGCAAAGCCCGCCGCCTTGCAAGGCCGCGAAGACTGGCGCGCGGTGCCGCTCGTCACCATCGATCCGCCCGATGCGAAGGATCACGACGACGCGGTTCACGCCGCGCCGGACGATGATCCCAACAACCCGGGCGGCGCTATCGTCACCGTCGCTATCGCTGATGTCGCCTATTACGTGCGACCTGAATCGGCGCTGAATCGTGAAGCTCTGGAGCGCGGCAATTCGGTCTATTTCCCCGATCGCGTGGTCCCGATGCTGCCCGAGCGCATTTCAAACGATCTCTGCTCGCTCGTTCCGGGCGAAGCGCGCGGGGCGCTCGCCGTGCGCATGGTGATCGACGCCGACGGACGCAAGCGTTCGCACACCTTTCATCGCATCCTGATGCGCTCGGCGGCAAAGCTCGCTTACGCGCAGGTGCAGGCCGCGATCGACGGCAACCCGGATGACTCTACCGCCCCCCTGCTCGAACCGATTCTGAAACCGCTTTACGCTGCCTATGCACTTGTGAAGCGCGCGCGCGACGAGCGCGATCCGCTCGATCTTGAACTGCCCGAACGCAAGATTCTGCTGAAGAAGGACGGAACGGTCGATCGCGTGATCGTGCCGGATCGCCTCGATGCGCATCGGCTGATCGAGGAATTCATGATCCTCGCAAACGTCGCCGCAGCCGAGATGCTGGAGAAGAAAGGGCTGCCGCTGATCTATCGCGTGCATGACGAGCCGACGGTCGAGAAAGTCCACAACCTGCGCGAATTCCTGAAGACTCTCGATATGTCCTTCGCCAGAAGCGGCGCGTTGAGACCGGAGCTGTTCAATCGCGTGCTGGATCAGGTCAAGGGCCATGACTCGGAATCGCTGGTGAACGAGGTGGTTCTTCGTTCGCAGGCGCAGGCTGAGTATTCGGCGGAGAACTATGGCCACTTCGGCCTCAACCTGCGGCGCTACGCGCATTTCACATCGCCCATCAGGCGATACGCCGATCTGGTCGTGCACCGCGCCCTGCTCCGCGCGCTCGGTCTTGGCGACGGGGCGCTGCCGCATTCCGACGCTGCCGAGACGCTCGCCGAAATAGCCGCGCGGATTTCAGTCACCGAGCGGCGCGCCATGAAAGCCGAGCGCGAGACCGCCGATCGCCTGATCGCGCATTTTCTCGCCGACCGCATCGGCAATATCTTCGAGGCGCGTATTTCCGGTGTGACCCGTGCCGGACTTTTCGTGAAACTGGCCGACACCGGAGCCGACGGGCTGATCCCGATCCGCTCGCTGGGGACCGAATACTTCAAGTACGACGAGACCCGGCATGCCCTCGTGGGTTCCCGCAGCGGTTCCATGCACAAGCTGGGTGACGTGGTGGAGGTTCGTCTGGTAGAAGCTGTACCCTTGGCCGGCGCTCTGCGGTTCGAGCTTTTATCCGGACCCGAAGTGAGGTCGCGCCTCCCCCGCGCGCGGGGTGGAGGGAAAACAAGGACGCCGCGAGGTCGGAACGCGGGTCATCCCGATGTTCATTCGAAAGCCCATCCGGGCCGTAAACCGCGCGGGACATCGCGCAAGCCGGGCAAGAGCAAGGCCGGCAAACCGAAGAAGGGCAAATCATGACCGCGCTTCCTCCCGATACCGCAGCCGGCAAAACCTGGACCCCGGAAGGCGAAAAGCGTGACGCTTGGGCCGCGATGAGGCACGGTTTTTTCTGCCGCTGCCCAAGGTGCGGCGAAGGCAAGCTTTTTCGTACCTTTCTGAAAACCGCCGACACATGTTCGGAATGCGGACTCGATTTTACCCCGCATCGCGCCGACGACCTGCCGGCCTATCTCGTCATCGTCTCCGTCGGTCACATCGTGGTGCCGCTGGCGCTGCTGATCGAGAAAGGTTTTTCTCCGCCGCTGATCCTGCAGTGGGCGATCTACCTTCCGCTGACGCTGATCATGGCGCTCTGGCTGATTCAGCCGATCAAGGGTGCGGTCGTCGGCCTCCAGTGGGCTCTCCGCATGCACGGCTTTGACGAGAATTTTGTCGACGACCAAGTCTGAGATCAATCAAGTCTAAGACCAACCAGGTCTGAGACCTAGAGCATTATCGCTTCTGATTGAATCAGAAGCGAAGCTCTATGATATTGATTTGACGCGTTTTCTTCACGCGAACCGGATTCCACTTCGCTCGAAAACGCTATAGCCTGATCACTCGACATCCTCGACGGCGCCCGGCGTGGTGCCAAAAGCTCTCTGCGCCAGCGTTGCCGCCATGAAGTCGTCGAGGTCGCCGTCGAGGACGCCCGATGTATCCGACGTCTGCACTCCCGTTCGGAGGTCCTTCACCATCTGGTAGGGCTGCAAAACGTAGGATCTGATCTGATGGCCCCAGCCGATATCGGTCTTGGCGGCCTGATCGGCGGCGGCCTGCTCTTCCCGCCTCTTGAGTTCGATCTCGTAAAGCCTCGCCCGCAGCATGTCCCAAGCCTGCGCACGATTCTTGTGCTGCGAGCGCCCGGCCTGACAAACCACCGCGACCCCGGTCGGAACGTGTGTCAGCCGCACCGCCGACTCGGTCTTGTTGACATGCTGTCCGCCTGCGCCGCCGGAGCGCATGGTATCGGTCCGAACGTCCGATTCCTTGATATCGATCTTGATGCTGTCGTCGACAACCGGGAAGATCGCCACGCTCGAAAACGACGTATGGCGCCTCGCATTGGAATCGAACGGCGAGATTCTCACGAGGCGATGCACGCCTGCCTCGGTCTTGAGCCAGCCATAGGCGTTGTGGCCACTGACCTGAACCGTCGCGGATTTGATGCCGGCCTCTTCGCCGGGCGTCTCTTCCAGATACTCGACCCTGAAACCGCGCTTTTCCGCCCAGCGCGTATACATGCGCAGAAGCATCGAGGCCCAGTCCTGGCTTTCGGTGCCGCCCGCGCCGGCATGCACCTCCAGATAGGTGTCGAAGCGATCCGCCTCTCCCGAGAGCAAGGCTTCGAGTTCGCGGCGGGCGACCTCCTTCTTGAGGGCCTTCAGCGCGTTTTCAGATTCGTTGATGATAGCCTGATCGTTCTCCGCCTCGGCGAGTTCGATCATTTCGATCTGATCCTTGAGCTCTCCCTCAACCTTGCCGATGCCGGCCAGCGAATCCTCAAGTGAGGTCCGCTCCTGCATCAGTTTCTGGGCTTTCTGGGGATCGTTCCAGAGATCTGGATCTTCGGCGAGTTGATTCAGCTCCGCCAGGCGCGCGGTTGATGTGTCGACGTCAAAGATGCCTCCTCAGCAGCCCGACCGACTGCTTGATCTCTTCGACGAGTCTTTCGATTTCAGCGCGCATAGCTTTTCGAGTCCACGGCTTACGGCTCATTCAACAACAGCGTGTGATTTAGCCGCCAAGCCCGCAAAGCGCAATCGTGCCGGACATGAAACCCGAAGGACCGCGCGTTTATCGCAAGAGAATGCGACCAGACGATAATTTCGAGAGCATGGTCCGATTCAAAGTGATCGGATCATGTTTTTAGTAAAGCCCTCCGGTGCCGGGCCGGAACAGGCTGCGGTCGGCGTCGGGCAGCGGCTGCGGCTCGCGTCCGTCAGCATCGGCCACACCGATCACGGAATAGTTGTCGGGCGGCGCCGTGCCAGGCTTGAAGGCTTCAAGGATCGTCTTGCCGCCGCTGCCGGGGCCTGCGCGCATGCCTGACTTGGAATCAACGCGAACCAGCTTGATGCCGGGAGGAATCCGGAACGGAGTGGCCGGCTTGTCGGCGAGCGCGACCTTCATGAAATCTCGCGCGATCGGAGCCGCCAGATGTCCGCCCGTCGCCCTGCGGCCGAGATTGCGCGGCTTGTCATACCCGACATAGATGCCGACGACGAGGTCGGGCGAGAATCCGATGAACCAGGCATCCTTCTGGTCGTTGGTCGTGCCGGTCTTGCCGGCGATCGGCTTGCCGACCTCGCGCATCACCGTGGCGGTGCCGGCCTGCACCACACCTTCCATCATGGAGGTGATCTGGTAAGCCGTCATCGAATCCAGCACCTGCTCGCGATGGTCGATCAACTGAGGTTCGGGTTGATTCTTCCAGCCCTCCGGCGCCTCGCAGCCGCGGCACTCCCGCGCGTCGTGCTTGTAGATGGTGTGACCGTAACGATCCTGAATGCGGTCGATCAGGGTCGGCTTCACGCGCCTGCCGCCGTTGTCGAACATCGAATACGCGGTCACCATGCGCAGCACCGTGGTCTCGCCGGCTCCGAGTGCGTAGGACAGATAGTTCGGCAGTTCGTCATAAACGCCGAAGCGCTTGGCATATTCGCCGATCAGCGGCATGCCGACATCCTGCGCCAGGCGGACCGTAACGGTGTTGAGCGAAAGCCGCAGCGCATTTCGAAGCGTTTGCGGACCGTAGTACTTTTCTTTGGAGTAGTTTTCCGGCCGCCAAACGCCCGAGCCGCGCCCCTGATCGATCTCGATCGGCGCATCGACCACGACCGTGGAAGGCGTATACCCGTTGTCGAGCGCCGAGGAGTAGACGAGCGGCTTGAACGAGGAGCCAGGCTGGCGGTACGCCTGAGTTGCGCGATTGAACTGGCTTTGATCGAAGGAGAAGCCGCCGACCATCGCCAGCACACGGCCGGTACGCGGATCCATCGCCACCATCGCGCCGGACACTTCGGGCAACTGGCGCAACCGGTATTCCCCCTCGACGGTCTGGCCGTCCTTTGCGATCAGGGGGTCGGCATAGATCACGTCACCGGGCGAAAGCACTTGAGACACCTTTGTCGGCGTGCGGCCACGCGCTGACCCGGATGTGGCCTTGGCCCATTTCACCCCGTCAAGCGTAATCAAACCTGTTCGCCGCTCCCGGCTTACGGCGCCGCCAAGCTCGCGTCCGGGCTGGAAGCCGATCCGCGCCGATTTGTCGTCGGACTCGAGCACGACCGCCATTCTCCACGGCGAAATATCGGACAACGATTTGACCTCGGCGAGTTTCACCCCCCAGTCGCCGGAGATGTCGAGCTTGCTCACCGGGCCGCGCCAGCCTTGAGCTTCGTCATAGGTGACGAGGCCATTGGCCATGGTCTTGCGCGCCATCACCTGCAATTCCGGGTCGAGCGTCGTCCGGACGGACAGGCCGCCCCCGTAGAGCTTTTCTTCGCCGTAGCGTTCGAACAAATCGCGCCGAACCTCCTCGGCGAAATATTCGCCGGCGAAAGTATGCGCCCCGCTGGACCGGCCGGTGACGATCAGCGGCTGCTTGTGAGCTTTTTCCGCGTCGGCCTGGTTGACCCAGCCGTTCTCCAGCAGCCGGTCGACGACATAGTCGCGCCGTTCGATCGCGCGCTCACGGTTCTTGACCGGATGCAGCGTCGAGGGTGCCTTTGGCAGAGCCGCAAGGTATGCGGCCTCGGCGACGCTCAATTCGTTGACCGATTTGTCGAAGTACACGAGCGACGCGGCCGCGATACCGTAAGCGCCAAGACCGAGGTAGATCTCGTTCAGATACAGTTCGAGAATCTTGTCCTTGGAATAGGTGCGCTCGAGGCGCATGGCCAGCAGGGCTTCCTTGATCTTGCGGGTAAAGGAAACTTCGTTGGTCAGAAGAAAGTTCTTGGCGACCTGCTGGGTGATCGTGGAGGCGCCCTGCGGCCTCTTGTTGGTGCCGTAGTTCTGAGCATAAAGCAGCGCCGCACGCGCCATGCCCTGATAATCGATGCCGCCGTGCTCATAGAAATTCTTGTCCTCGGCCGCCAGGAACGCATTGATAACCAGCTTCGGCACGGCCTGTATAGGCAGGTAGAGCCGGCGCTCCTTCGCATACTCGCCGAGCAGCGAACCATCGGACGCATGGACACGCGTCATCACCGGCGGCTCGTAATTCTGAAGCTGGGAATACTCCGGCAGGTCCTGGGAAAAATGCCAGATCAATCCCGCGACCGCCGCGACCCCGACCAGAAACAGAATGGTCCCCGCGGCAAACAGAAAACCCATGAACCGCAGCAGCAAGCGCATCATCGAATGTCCGTTTTGTTATCCGGAACCTGAATCATCGGCAACGACAGGCGGCGACTACAGGCGGCGACTACAGGCATCGTCGCCGGATGGACGCGTTTCGTTCGTCGAGGCATCCGCCCGGATCGGGCATGCCGATTTTGGCGATTCCGCGAGTTTACGAAACTTGTCTATAGGGCGGACGCTGTGTCCAAACTAGGGCTTCTCACCCGCAACGCGCCGCTTTTCATGCTTATAGCGTTTTCGAGCGAAGCATGTCCTCGGGCTTGACCCGGGGATGGAATCCGGTTCGCGTGAAGAAAACGCGTCAAAACATAAAGTAGAGTCCCTTCACCTCTTCCATGAAGCGGTGAAGGGCTTTAGTCCACCGGAGCGGCTGATACCACTCTTTTCGCAAGGAATGCCTCGATGGCCTTCGCGACCGACCGGACCGTCCTGGAACGCCACTCTTCGGATGCCATCTGGCGAAGATCCGCATTATTCGAAACGTAACCCAGTTCGACCAGCACCGACGGCACATCGGGAGCTTTCAGCACTCTGAATCCGGCCGACTTCAGCGGGTGCTTATGCATCCGCGCGGAGGTTTTCATCTCACCCATCAACAGTCGGGCGAAACGATTTGAGAATGTGCGCGTTTCCCGCCGCGCGAGGTCGATCAGGATATCGGCTACCTCCGTCGGCTCCTCGGTCAGATCGACGCCGCCGATGGCGTCCGCCTTGTTCTCGGCTTCGGCCAGCCGTTCCGCCTCGCGGTCCGAGGCCCTGTCCGACAGCGTGTAAATTGTTGCGCCCCGCGCATCACCCTCGTGGCGCGGCAAGGCGTCCGCGTGAATCGACACGAATAGCGAAGCGCCATTGTTACGGGCGACGCGCACGCGCTCCGCCAGCGGAATAAAGGTGTCGTCGGTCCGTGTCATGACAACACGGAACTTGCCGCCCTGCTCGATGCGGTCGCGCAAGGCTGTGCCGAAGGCCAGCACCAGATCCTTTTCGCTTTCTCCCGTTGAAGCCTGGGTTCCATTATCGAGTCCGCCGTGGCCGGGATCGATCACGACCACGAGGCGGCCGTCCTCGGCTCCAGTCGAGCCGGGCGCATCGGCAACGGGCCCTGAAGGACCGGTATCCTTCGCCGGTTCCGGGCTGCTCGATCGCGCCAGCAAGCGGTTGAATGCGGCACGGTCGACGGCCTCAAGCTCGACGACGAGACGGGAGGGCTGACCGTTCGCGGCGTCAAGCACGTAGGCTTTCCCGATTTTCGCAGGTCCCGCGAGATCGAAGACGATCCGCGATCCGCCCGGCATCACCAGGCCATAGCGGAACGCCTTGATCAGGCCGCGTCCCGCCTCCCCGGCCTTCGGCGCAAGACGGAAACTGACCTGGGGAGTGTCGATCACGACCCGGTAAGGATCGCTCAGCAGAAAAGCGCGAAGATCGATCTTCTTGTCGAGATCGAGGACGAAGCGGGTCTGTTTCAGATCACCCGCGACACGCACCGCGGAGGCGACCGGGAAGTCAACCGCGACCTCGGGGCGCACGGGCTCGTTCCCGGCGGCGAACGAAGCCGCGCCGGGAACAAACATCGCTGTGGCGCATAGCCAGACGATTCCCATATTTGCGCGGCACGCCAACGAACCCATGCCTCCGAGCTGCCTTTTAATCGCAATAGAACCGCACGGTTAATCCGGGCTTAATGGGTCACGGCTGTTTAGAGATGTTGCAGGCTGGCGACGCTGTCCCTTGCATGCGACGGGCAATCCACGTATGTAGGTGAGTGCTGACGGCTAAACTCACGGTTGTGTCGCGTTCAGCCTCCCGGGTGCAGCGCAGGGCTTCAAGTTGCTGGAAGCTCGGCGTTTCCTGATCCCTCCATACAGCCAGCGCGACGCGCGGCCGAATTGCAGAGGTGTTCTCAGGTTCGGGAGGCATTCTGTCCCAGGTTATCATTTGAACCGGGGGCGACTTGGAGAGGTCGTATCCGATTGTCCCGGCCCATCGGCCACGAGGTAATACGACAACCGGCAGGCGCCTTGGCGCCGTGTCGGTCCGGCAGCGAGAGAGATATGCGGCGGTGCTTTATTTGCCGCCAACCTGTTTTAGACGGGCTGACGCCTGATGCGCCATACTGAGAAGCCGACCATTTTTTCCGTAAGGACCGCGCCGAGGCGAAGTGAAAACTTCGCGGATCGCGTCTCGCAGGGAGCAAGGTCGGTCCGGCGTACGGGATCGCGGCGCAGCCTTCCCCTCACCCCCGAATCAGGTGGACCGTTGCATGGGCCGGCCGCGCGACACGCGCGTGCCATGTCATGCGCCATCCGCCTCCAAGAGCTTCAAAATGCCCAACAAACCCAACAAAATGTTGATCGACGCCACCCACCCGGAAGAAACCAGGGTGGTGGTGGTCCGCGGCAACCGCGTCGAGGAATTTGATTTCGAATCCGCTCAACGCAAACAACTACGCGGCAACATCTATCTGGCCAAGGTCACCCGCGTCGAACCGTCGCTACAAGCCGCGTTTATCGAGTATGGAGGAAACCGTCACGGCTTCCTGGCGTTCAGCGAAATCCATCCCGACTATTATCAAATTCCGGTCGCCGATCGTCAGGCGCTGATCGAGGCCGACGAGCGGGCGCACCGCGAGGCCGAGGAGGAGTCCGAGGATCGCTCCAGCCGCCGTCGTTCGCGGCACCGCAACGCCCGCCGGCGAGACCATGGCGAACGCGTGCAAAGCGCCATCGTCGAGGACGGGGAGCATCAGGCCGCGGGCGCGGACGCGCCGCAGTCCGATCCGCCGCATGATGAGTCCGCGGCGGACGATCATTTCGGACAACAGTACGGCGTACAGGATCACGATCAGCCGACAGATCCGGATCGCCATCCTTTGGATGGTGACGATCACTCGCACGAGGCTGGATCAAGCTCCCTATACGGCTCCGACCACGAAACCGGCGCGGACCACCTGCCGGAGGCGCAAGACTTCGCTTTCGCGCCTGATCCCGATAATGGGGATCATGAGCAAGACGAAAACCAGGAGGCCACCGGGGACGATCCGGTTGCGACGCCTTCGGATGAGGATTCGCCATCGATAGCGCTAGGTGATGCGACGGGCTCGGAGACCTCCGCTGACGACGCCGCCCGGAACGATCAGGTCGGGCTCGCCATCTCCCCGGATGAAGATCATGCTCTCGACGCACACGGTCATGCGAGCGGCGATCACGACCACGGCCAATCTCATGAGGGAGAAACTCATGAGGGAGAGACTCGTGGGGATGAGGTCCGCGTCGAAGATCGCGCCGATGATGACGGTGACGATGAGGAAGAAGAAGAGGAGCAGGTCGAATCCGTCGGCGGCGACGATGCTCTCGAGGAGGTGCCCGAGCGAGCCTTCCGGCCGCGCCGTCAGTACAAAATTCAGGAAGTCATCAAGCGCCGTCAGGTCATGCTGGTGCAGGTGGTCAAGGAGGAGCGCGGCAACAAGGGTGCGGCGCTGACGACCTACCTGTCGCTGGCCGGCCGCTATGCCGTGCTGATGCCCAATACGGCGCGCGGCGGCGGCATCAGCCGCAAGATCACCTCGGCGCAGGACCGTTCGCGGCTCAAGGAGGTTGTGCAGGACCTCGATGTCCCCGAGGGAATGGGAGTCATCCTGCGCACCGCCGGCGCTGCGCGCACTAAGCCGGAGATCAAGCGCGACTTCGAGTATCTGATCCGCATGTGGGAAACCGTGCGCGATATGACCCTGCGGTCCCAGGCGCCGACACTCGTTTACGAGGAAGGCTCGCTGATCAAGCGCTCCCTCCGCGATCTCTACAGCAAGGAAATCGACGAAATCCTGGTGGCCGGTGAAGCCGGCTATCATGAAGCGCGCGGCTTCATGAAGATGCTGATGCCATCCAACGCCCGGGCCGTGAAGCAGTATCGCGACGGCCAGCCTTTGTTTTCGCGGATGGGCGTCGAGAGCCAGCTGGACGCGATGTTTCTTCCGACGGTGCAGCTTCGCTCCGGTGGATACATCGTCATCAACCAGACCGAAGCGCTGGTATCGATCGACGTCAACTCAGGCCGCTCGACCCGCGAACATCACATCAAGGATACCGCGCTCAAGACCAATCTCGAGGCTGCCGAGGAAGTCGCCAGGCAGTTGCGGCTGCGCGATCTTGCCGGCCTGATCGTCATCGACTTCATCGACATGGACGAGAAGCGAAGCAACCGCGCGGTGGAGCGTAAGCTCAGCGAGTGCCTGCGCCACGATCGCGCGCGCATCCAGGTCGGGCGCATTTCGCACTTCGGTCTTCTGGAAATGTCGCGCCAGCGCATTCGCGCCAGCATGCTGGAAAGCTCGACGGAGTCCTGCCCGCAATGCGGCGGCAGCGGCCATGTCCGCTCGGTACCCTCGGTGGCGCTACAGTTGTTGCGCGGCCTTGAGGAAGTTCTGATGAAAGGCGCGACGCACAACCTTGTTGTACGGACGCGGATTAGCGTCGCGTTGTATGTGCTCAATCAGAAGCGCGGGCATCTGCGCGCCCTCGAGCACAGCTTCAAGGTTGGCCTCTCCGTGGTCGCCGACCCCGCGCTCGCAGGTCAGCAATCCTTCGTGATTGATCGCGGCGAGCAGGTGCATACCCTGGAAGCCGCAAAAGCGCTGCTGGCCACGCAACTCGCCGCATACCCGCCGCAAGCTGAAGAAGTTCAGGACGACGATCCGCCGCCCGATATGGAAACCGAGACCGAGGCCGACGACGCCGAAGCTCGCGCCGATGAGCAGGTGAGCGGTGAGACCGAGGGTGACGGCCGCAAGCGGAGGCGACGCCGGCGGCGTGAACGCTCCAGCGAAACAAACGACAGCCAGATCCCGCAAACGGTCGAGGTTCCGGACAGCGTTCAGATTGCCGCCGAATTCGCCGCCGCACGCTTCATGATCGACGACGTCGAAAATGAGGGAGAGGAGTCTCCGGCGCAGGACAGCGCGGCCCCGGCCGATCCGTCCGAAGACGGGGACGAGCGCCGCCCGAGGCGGCGCGGACGGCGCGGCGGACGCCGGAGACGCGGCAGCAATGGTGCAAGTCCTGTCGATCCGGATTCCGACGAGCTCAATGCCACCCCGGCATCGGAAGCCGTCGACGCCGTCGCGGACCTTGATTCCGTGTCGCTGGCGCCGGAAGCGCAGAGCGATTTGTCCGAATCTGAAACTCAGCCGCAGCAGCACGGCGAAGAGCCGGCGAGTTCCCCGGCCGAGACCGGAAACGGGACGGTTCCGGAGCCCGAGAAAACTGTTTGCCGTCGCTCGACGGTACGTGAAAAGGTGAGCTTCACCTCGCAGGAGGAAACGCCACCTTCCGTTCCCGTCGTTCAACGCGAGCCGGAAGAGCCGACGCCGGAGACGCAACAGCCTCCTCCGCAAGCATCGGACGAAACCCGGCCGCGCCGCGCCGGCTGGTGGTCGCGCCGGTTCGGCGGCACCTGAACGAGCCTCATTCAAGAGCGTTCGCTTCTGATTGAAATCAGACGCGGAAAGGCTCCAGCCGGGCGTCATTGCGCGCCGTGGGTTCGCGCGCCGCTCCCTGTTCAGAAGTGGCTGTAGGAAAGCGGCGCGAGCGCGATATCGTCGCCTTTTGCGTCGCGCCATTTCGGAGGCGCGTCGCCCGCGACGACCTCTCCGATCGGTGTCACGGCGACGCCGGCGACGCGTGCCGCCCGCGCGAAATCATCCCAGCGATCCCTCGCGACTGTACACAAAATCTCATAATCGTCGCCGCCGCTCACGGCGGAGGCGAAACTCGCCTGCCCCTGCTCTATCAGTCCGCGTGCAGCTTCGGAGAACGGAACGGCCGCGGCATCGACGGTTGCCGACCCCCCCGACGCTCTGCAGAGTTTCGCGAGATCACCCGCCAGACCGTCGGAAACATCCATCGCCGCCCGCGCGTGGTTGCGAACAGCCTTTGCGAGGCGAAGGCGCGGTTGCGGGATCCGGTATCGCTGGATCAGCGGCTCACGGATCTCAGGATCGCTGACCGTCACGTTGCCTGAGAGAATGGCGAGCCCGAGCGCCGCGTCGCCGATCGTGCCGGAGACGGCGATACGGTCGCCGGGCTGCGCGCGGCTACGCAATATCATTTCACCACGGGGCACGCGACCGAAGGCCGTGACGGAGATCGTCAGCGGTCCGGGAGTGGCGACGGTGTCACCGCCGAGCAACGGGCAATCAAAGGCGATGGCGTCGCCGGCAAACCCGTTCGCGAAGGCCGCGAGCCATCTCTCGTCCAGTTCACGCAAGGCCAGAGTCAGAACGAATCCGGCGGGCGTGGCTCCCTTGGCGGCGAGATCGGAAAGATTGACCCGCAATGCTTTCCTGGCGACAGTTTCAGGCGGATCATCATTCCGAAAATGCACCCCTTCGACGATCGCGTCGGTTGTGATCACGAGATCGTCGCCGCTGCCTTTCAAGACCGCCGCGTCGTCAGTGAGCCCGAGCGCCCCCGGATCGGTCGCGATCGGCTTGAAGTAGCGAGCGATCAGGTCGTCTTCACCGGACATGTTTCGACTCGTCGAGGTTCATCCGCGCCGCCGCAGCGGAATGCGCTTTGTTATAGCGTTTTCAGGCGAAGTGGCCGCCGGTTCGCGTGAAGAAAACGCGACAAATCAAATCTGAGAGCCTCGCTTCTGATTCCATCAGAAGCGAAAAGGCTCCAGAGTCTGTTTCAACTGCGTTGAATCAGACTCGTCGCTTATCTTTTTGTTTGAGCATGATCTTCTCCGAAAACCGGTTTCCACTTTTCGGGATCATGCTCTAGCGAGTAAACTCGGCGTTGCGAAAACGGCGCGCGATCTGGTCAAGCACCGCATTCACCATGCCGGCTTCATCCTTTTCGACGAAAGCGTGCGCGACATCGACATATTCAGACACCACCACCCGCGCCGGAACATCCTTGCGGTGCTCCAGTTCGTACGAGCCGGCGCGCAGCACCGCGCGCAGGATCGCGGCGACACGCTTCAGCGGCCAGCTTTTCGAGAGCGCATCGTCGATCAAGGGGTCGATCCTCACCTGATCGCGAACCACGCCCGCCACCACGTCCCGAAAGAAGGCTGCCTCGGCAGGAAGATACCTGTCGCCCTCGACTTCGTTGCCGAGCCAGTGGCTGTCGAACTCCGCGAAGACATCGTTGATGCCGGCGCCGCTGATCTCCATCTGATACAGCGCCTGCACCGCGGCGAGCCGCGCCGCGCCGCGCCTGTTTGCCTTCCTGTCAATGCTTGCCTTGATGTCCGCCATCGCTCCGTTACGCCTTCGCCAACCGGCGTTTCAGCCGCAGCATCGTCAGCGCTGCCCGCGCCGCGTGGCCGCCCTTGTTCAATTCGCCCGCCCGCGCCCTCGCCCACGCCTGATCATCGGTGTTGACGGTGATGATGCCATTGCCGAGAGCGATGCGACGTTGCACCGACAGATCCATCAGCGCGCGCGCGGATTCCGTCGAGACGATCTCGAAATGGATGGTGTCGCCCCGCACGACGCATCCGAGCGCGACCACCGCATCGTAAGGCTCGCCGCTGCGCTCGGCCGCATCGAGCGCGAAGACGATGGCCGCGGGAATCTCCAGCGCGCCCGGAACGGTGACGACGTCATGACGGACGCCGGCAGATCGCAGTTCGGCGACCGCTCCTTCAAGCAACGCATCCTGGATGTCATCATAGAACCGCGCCTCCACGATCAGAACACGCGCGCCGGAGACGCTCGTCTGATCCTTAAGCGGTGCGTGCCTTGCCTCTGCCATACCTGCTCCGGTTCGCCGTGCCGGGCCTGCCCGGTATTGGTTCCGATAAAGAGGCCAGTAGCCCGCGTATCATGCTTCCGTCAATGAATCGCTTTTCGTCTCGCTCAGGCGTGCGGCATAACGCGCCATCAGGTCGACCTCGATATTGACCTCGCTGTTCGGACGCCAATCCCCCAGCGTGGTAAGGCCGAGCGTGCGCGGAATCGTGAGCACCGAAAACGCCTCGTTCCGAACGCTGTTTACCGTCAGCGATACGCCGTCCAGTGTCACGGAGCCCTTGACGGCGATGAACCGCGCCAACCTGGGAGCGGCAGAGAATTCGAAGCGCGCCATGCCGTGCTGATCGTCTCGCGTCAGGATGGTCGCGATTCCATCGACGTGACCCGCAACAATATGGCCGCCAAGCTCGTCCCCGATCTTCAACGCGCGTTCAAGATTAAGCCGCGTTCCCACAGCCCAGTGCTTCGCCGTCGTCACATCGAGCGTTTCCGCCCCGACATCGACATCAAACCAGGTCAAGCCGCCGGCGACGCCGGAGGCGACGACCGTCAGACATGCGCCGTTGCAGGCGATCGACGCGCCGTCCGCGATAGTGGCTTGATCGTAGTGACAGAGGATGCGGAGGCGGTGCAGCCGGTTCTGCGCCGTGCGCGTCACGCTTTCGATCTCGCCGATGTCTGTCACTATGCCGGTGAACATCAGAACCTTCCGAATCCAGTACTTCCGCGGCGGCCGAAAGAGGTAGATGTCCGGTGCTGGGACGGGCATGACGGCTTCAAGCGCAACTCCATTTATAGCGTTTTCGAACGAAGTGGACACCGGTTCGCGTGAAGAAAACGCGACCAGATAAGGATTACCGGAGCATGGCCGGATTCAACTTGATCGGTTCATGTTCTGGACACGTTCGTAGATCGCGAGAGCGTCCTGATCCAGCGTCTCGCCCGCACGCATCCTGAATCGCGGCGACCCGGTAATGGCGGTCAGCGGCAAGGTCCCGAGCGCGGCCACGCCGTCGTCGCCGATCGGATCCGGACCGCGCAGCAGCCACGCTTCGTCAACCAGCGCCGCCGTGACAAACGACGATGCAACGCGCGCGCCGCCTTCAACCACCAGCCGGGTGACACCGCTTTCCGAGAGAGCGCGGAGTACCGCCACGAGATCGAGCCCGGTCGCGCCTGCCGCGAGCGGAACGCGTATTACCCGCACGCCGGCCGCGCCGAGCTTCATCGCCCTTGATGCTTCGGCAACTTCCGAGGTCATGACCCAAAGCGGGGTTTCGCGCGCGGACTGGACAAGGCGGCTGCTCTCCGGGATGCGCAGCGCGTGATCCAGAACCACGCGGAGCGGCGAGCGCTTTTCCATGCCGGGAAGCCGGCAGGTCAGGAGAGGATCGTCAGCCAGGACGGTGCCGATGCCGACCAGGATCGCGCTGCACTGCGCGCGCAGAAGATGCGCCCGCGCCCTCGCCGCCTCGCCTGTGATGGCGACCGGCACGCCTCCTGCGGCAGCGATCTTTCCGTCGCTGGACAAAGCGAGCTTGAGAATGATGTGCGGACGCCTGTCCCGGACCCGCCGGAAATGTCCGGCATGATGGTGCGCCGCCTCGGCCGCGCAAAGTCCGACCTCCACCGATACGCCAGCAGCCCGCAATCGCGCATGGCCCTGCCCGGAGACTTCGGGAGTGGGGTCCTCGATCGCGGATACGACCCGCGTAATGCCGGCCGCGATCACGGCGTCCGCGCAAGGCGGCGTTTTTCCCACATGAGAACACGGCTCCAGCGTGACGTACAATGTCGCGCCGCGCGCCGCCTCTCCCGCGCGCCGCAGCGCCTCGGCTTCCGCGTGCGGACGCCCTCCCGGCTGGGTCCAGCCGCGGCCGACGATAACACCGTCCTTCACGATGACGGCGCCCACGGCCGGGTTGGGCGCGCTCGCGCCCAGGCTGCGGCGGCCGAGCGCAAGCGCCAGCTGCATGAAGTGCAAATCGACGGCCCTCTCCGTTCGGAGACCAGCGACGTGCTGCTCCTCCAGAACGCCGAAGATCATTTGCGAAGCGGAACCCGCCGCGGGTCGTCCTCGCTGGAGAGTTCACCCAGGACCGCCTCGAAATCCTTGGCCTCGCGGAAATTGCGGTAGACCGAGGCGAAGCGCACATAGGCCACGTCGTCGAGGCTGCGCAGGTGCTCCATGACGATCTCGCCGATGGTTTCGGACGAAATTTCGGCCTCACCGCCACTTTCGAGTTCGCGAACGATGGCCGAGACCAAGGTTTCGATGCGCTCGGGTTCGACCGGACGCTTGCGCAGGCTGATCTGCAGCGAGCGTACCAGCTTGTCCCGATCGAACGGCACCCGCCGGCCGTTGCGCTTGATCACCGTGAGCTCCCGCAGCTGCACCCGCTCAAACGTCGTGAACCGGAAATTGCAGGCCATGCAGACCCGCCTGCGCCGGATGACGGCGGAATCCTCGGTCGGCCGGGAATCCTTGACCTGCGTATCCAAACTGTTGCAGCTCGGGCAGCGCATCTCTCAATTCACCTTGCCATCGCCGGAGCAGCCGTTAGAGGCCCCGTGGGCCATACGGCTCTCTTACACCCGGATAACTTATCATTTTCAATCAGGTGAGCGCGTCAGTTAATTCAGGAGATGACGCTGAAAGTTTCGAAACGTCACCGGCCTTCCCGACCTTCATGCGCGAGTTCATCTATCCAGATAGATCGGAAAGCGATCCGTCAGCGCCTTGACCTTCTCCTTCACCGCCGCCTCGACCAGTGGGGCCTTGCCGTCCTCGGCCTGTGCGATGGCCGTGAGCACTTCCGCTATCAGGCCGCCGACCTGTTTGAATTCGCTCACTCCGAAGCCACGCGTGGTGGTGGCTGGCGTACCGAGACGCAGGCCCGAGGTCACGAACGGCTTTTCGGGATCGAAGGGAATGCCGTTCTTGTTGCAGGTCAGGCCGGCGCGAACCAGCGCCTTTTCCGAAACGTTGCCTTTCAGCCCCTTGGGACGCAAATCCACCAGCATCAGGTGGTTGTCTGTGCCGCCGGACACGATATCGAAACCATGACCACGTAGGCTTTCAGCAAGCGCCTTGGCGTTTTCGACGACGTTCTTCGCGTAGATCTTGAAGTCCGGTCGCAGCGCCTCGCCGAGCGCCACGGCCTTGGCGGCGATGACATGCATCAGCGGACCGCCCTGCAACCCCGGAAAAATGGCCGAATTGAACTTCTTGGCGAGCGCTTCATCATTGCACAGGATGAGACCCCCTCGCGGGCCGCGTAGCGACTTGTGGGTCGTGGTTGTCGTCACATGCGCGTGCGGCACCGGCGATGCATGGACACCGCCGGCAACCAGGCCCGCGAAGTGCGCCATATCCACCATCAGATAGGCGCCGACGCTGTCGGCGATCTCGCGAAAGCGCTTGAAATCCCATGGCCGCGAATAGGCTGAGCCGCCGGCAATGATCAGCTTCGGCTTCACCTCCTCGGCGCGGCGGGCCACCTCGTCCATATCGATCAGGTGATCGTCGCGCCGCACAGTATAGTGCGCGACCTTGAACCACTTGCCGGACATGTTGACCGGCGCGCCATGCGTCAGGTGCCCTCCGGCGGCAAGGTCGAGCCCCATGAAGGTATCGCCCGGCTGCAGCAGCGCCAGAAACACCGCCTGGTTCATCTGGCTGCCCGAATTCGGCTGGACGTTGGCAAAACGGGCGCCGAACAGCTTTTTGGCGCGCTCGATCGCCAGTGTTTCGGCGACATCCACCCATTCGCATCCGCCGTAATAGCGCGCGCCCGGATAACCCTCCGCGTACTTGTTGGTCATCACCGAGCCCTGCGCCTCCAGAACCGCACGGCTGACAATGTTCTCCGACGCGATCAGCTCGATCTCGTGACGCTGACGGCCCAGTTCGCCTTTGATCGCGGCGGCGATCTCCGGATCGGCTTCGGCCAGCGTGGCCGCGAAGAAAGGATCAGGGGCGGAGGCGGTTTTGGCGGAAGAATCCATGCAAAAAATATCCTCGGCAGCGCAGACCGTGATGCACGGGTGCGAACAGCAATAGCGGATGGTCGAAGCGGCCTCCGCCAGATAGCACATCGAATCGGAGCGGCCAAGGTGTTGCGGCTCGGCTTCGACATCCGGCCAATATATGGTGGATGCCTGTCGCGAAATCCCGGCGGGGAACTTTTATTCCTGCTTTTCCAGGCGATGCCGCACGGCAGCCAGCGACGGCCCTACCTCGGAAATCGTCTCCAGCAGCCTCTCGCGGGATACGTTCAGCCGGCTTGCCCAAAGCTCGGTCTGGGCGCTGTCATTCGGGTCCACCGCGACCGCGGGCTTCTGGTACGTGGACATTACGGAGGCGACTGTGACAAGCCGGATCATCCCGCAATTCTAGCAGGCACACGGCGTTCCGCCACCCTGCCCGGCAACCACGGTTAAGATCCGGTGCTCTACTTCGGAAAATAGTGGCCAACCGTCAGCCAGAACACCCGCGCCAGTGATCCTCTCGCGGTTGCCCGCTTGGCTGATCCTGTATCAAGAGAACCATCGTGCCGGCGTTCGTGCCCGGTGGAGCAATCAAGGCCGTGATCGACCAGCCGTCGTGAGGGGGTATAGCGGCCCCGGGCATGGCGCTCGGCAATGAGCGCCTGCTCGTACTCGTCGGACGATGAAAAGAGGCAGGCGAAGCCGCCACGCGCCACCGTCGCCGCGGTTTCGAGCGACATGATATCGTTTCGAGTGTTGCTGCGTGAGATCATCATGAACGAAGCCTATGAGTCGCATGGTAAACAAACGATTAACCCGCAACGGGTGGGGCCGCGACCTGCCCGAAACGCCTTCCACTTATCCCCGCCACATGACAAGTGATTGACAAATCCGGGTGCCCGCAGCGCAGGGTCAAGTCCCGCGACGAGGAAAAGTTCAAGTGGATCGGGTTTTTCAGATTTTCATTGCTTCGGTGGACGCCGATCTGGAGGAGCGTCAGGCCGTCGGCAGCACGCTGGCAAAGGCAGGATACATGCCCGCCGGCATGGAATCGTTTCCGGTCACCGATCAGCAGCAACTGGACTATATCAAGCGGATCATCGATCGCAGCGACTATTACATCATCATCGTCGGCCGCCGTTACGGCTCTCTGTCGGATCATGAGCTGACTTTCGCGGAAAATGCCTTCGCGTATGCGCGATCAAAGGACATTCCGATACTTGCGTTCCTTCCGGAAAAGCCGGGCCACGCCACGGGCGGAGCGATCGAGCCGGAGCTTCCGCTGAAAGAAAAGCTCGACGCTTTCAAAGCCCGGTTGAGCAGCAGCCGCATCGTCGAATTCTGGAGCAACGGAAACGATCTTTGCATGAAAGCCATGATGGCCGTCGCAACCGCCGTGAATTTGAAACCCGGCGTGGGCTGGATACGCGGCGACCAGGCCGCCAATCCCAAGCATTTTCAGGAACTGGAAAAGCTACGGACCGAGAATGCGGATCTGCGCCAGAAGCTTGCCGCGCTCGAGAATGACGGGTCGTCGCCTCACCCGACCGAGGCGGAGCCGGACAACTCAATTACCGTGGAATTTCTCGTCTACCGGTCGGAGGAAGGGGCTCCGGACTCGATATCGCGGCCGGTCCTGTTGGGCGACCTTTTTGCCGGGCTTTATGGCCATCTCCTCAAAAGCCCGTCCGAAGCCTACGTTCGGGAGCTTGTCGGATACTGGTACCGGCAGAAGCTTCACATCTCCGATTATTGCGAACTCAGCGAAAAGAGCGCGGTCATCATCCGGGATAGGTTGGAAGCTCTTGGTTTGATCAAGCCCCGGTCGATCATGGCGGGCTTTTCCAATCACGTCGTCTGGCCGCTGACCGAAAAGGGACGACGGTTTTCCGAGTCGGGGCACCTGCCCAGAATCGGTCACTCAGGCTCCACCGCAACCTGATCAACCGCGCGCAGGCGGTTTTGACAAGGAAACGTGGATGTTTCTCGATCCGTCTTGTCAGGTGGTGCGCTCGAAAGGACTCGAACCTTCACGATGTTACTCACTGCCACCTCAAGGCAGCGCGTCTACCAATTCCGCCACGAGCGCAAAATCGGGTCAGGCTCGCCGCCGGACCGATCGACGGCACCGATGTAACAAAACAATGATGGAGGGACAAGGCCCCGCGAGACCTCCCTCTTCCCGACCGGTGGATTGCAAGGCAGCCGGGGAAAGCGTTACCGGCGGTCCGGTGCGCGCGGCAGCATCTGTTTGACTTCGACCGTGATGCGGTTCCGGTTGACCATCACGACGCCGCTGGCGATCGGCAGGTTATTGGCCAGGATCTTGACCTCGTCCTGCTCGGTGGCGTCAAGCTCGATGATGGCGCCACGGCTGAGCCGCATGACCTGATGAACAGGCATGGACGTGGTGCCCAGAACCACCATCAGATCGACCGATACTTTATCGAGTGTCGCCACGAAATACAGACTCACGAACCGTGCAAATTGCTACGGTTCCAGACCACCACATGATGGTTAGCCAATGATTAACAGCCGCCAGACCCTTGATTTGAAGCTGTTCGCGGCCTCCCCCGGCGATCCCGTGGACTGGCGGCGGTCGGATCATCCCGTGCCCTATCCGGAAGCGGTCGAGGCGATGGAAAGGCGCGCCGCGGCGATCGCCTCGGGCGAGGCTCCTGAGCAGGTCTGGCTGCTGGAGCATCCGCCGCTTTACACCTCCGGCACCAGCGGGCGCGAAGCCGATCTGGTGAAGGCCCGCTTTCCGCTATTTTCGACCGGCCGTGGCGGCCAGATTACCTATCACGGCCCCGGCCAGCGCATCGCCTATGTCATGCTGGATCTGAAGCGCCGCCGTCCCGACGTGCGGGCGTTCATCGCCAGTCTGGAGGAATGGATCATCCGCACGCTCGACGCCTTCGGCGTCAAAGGAGAAAGGCGCGAGGAACGGGTCGGCGTCTGGGTGGCGCGCCCGGACAAGGGGCCGGGCCATGAGGACAAGATCGCGGCGATCGGCGTGCGGTTGCGCCGTTGGGTATCGTTCCACGGCGTCTCGCTCAATGTCGATCCCGATCTCAGCCATTTCGCCGACATCGTGCCCTGCGGCGTCACCGACCCGCGTTACGGCGTGACGAGCCTCGCGGACCTTGGTTTGCGTGTCAGGCTGACTGATGTCGATGACGCCTTGAAGCGTGCCTTCGGCGAAGTTTTCAGCTCCTGAACTTTTCCAGCATAGCCGCCACGTAGTTATGCCTCGCCAGCGGCGGAGAACTTCTTACTTGCATGGCGACAAGCTGTTTCGTCCTCAAAACCTGTAGGTCATGCTGAGAAATACGTTGCGCGGTGCGCCCCAGGTATAGGAGCCATAAAAGTCCGCGAGATTGATGTATCTCCTGTCGAACAGATTGCCGACATTGAGCGTCGCCGACAGATTGTCGGTGAATTTATAGCGCGCCATCAGATCCACCACCCAATAGCTCGGCGCGGTGAACAGCGCCGTCCCATAGACCGGGTTTCTCATATTACCCCAGGTTATATCCATCCAACGCGCGCCGCCGCCCAGTGTGAGACCGTCCAAGGCACCGTCGAACTTGTACGTATTGTAGATCGTGAATTGATTCTCGGGCGTTATCGTCGCGACCTTGATACTGTTCAGACGCGATATCCTGTGCGTGAAACCTCCATGCAGTTGCCAGTTCTGCGTGATGTACCCTGAGGTGGTGCCGGTTTCTGAGACAGGGGCATAAGGTGGATCGCCCGATGAAAAGGACGATCCGGTATGAAGACACGCAGACGATTTACGGCTGAGTTCAAGGCCAAGGTTGCGCTTGAGGCGATCCGTGGCGAGCGGACGATTTCGGAACTGGCGACAAAGCACCAGCTTCATCCGAACCAGATTACGCAGTGGAAACGGCAGGCCATCGAGAACCTGGCCAAGACGTTCGACGACAAGGCTGCTGATGCGCAGGTCGGCCGGGAAGCCGAGGTGACCAAGCTGCACGCCAAGATTGGCCAGCTTGTCGTTGAGCGGGATTTTTTGGCCAAGGCCTTCGATCGCTGAGCCTGGATCGGAGGAGAATGATGATTGACCCCGATCACAACCGGCTCTCGATCCGCCGCCAGTGCGAACTGGTCTCGATCTCGCGGGCGTCGTTCTACCGACAGCCCGCCGGCGAGACGCCCGAGAACCTCGAACTGATGCGCACCATCGACGAGGCCTTCATGGAGACGCCCTGGTATGGCTCCCGGCAGATGGCCCGGCATCTGCGGCGTCAGGGCTGGTGCGTGGGTCGCAAGCGGGTCCGGCGGCTGATGCGCAAGATCGGTCTGTCGCCGATCTACCAGGCGCCGAGAACCAGCGAGCCGCATCCGCAGCATCGCATCTATCCCTACCTGCTGCGGCACCTGGCGATCGAGCGGCCGGATCACGTTTGGTGTGCCGATGTGACCTATATCCCGATGCGGCGCGGCTTCCTTTACCTCGTGGCCATCATGGACTGGTTCAGCCGCAAGGTCCTGGCCTGGCGGTTGTCGAACACGATGGATGCCGACTTCTGTGTTGCCGCTCTCGAAGAGGCGATCGCCTGCCATGGCAGGCCCGACATCTTCAACACCGACCAAGGCTCGCAGTTCACTAGCTTCGCCTTCACGACGACGCTGAAGGATGCCGGCATCCGCATCTCCATGGACGGGCGCGGCCGCTGGATGGACAACGTCTTCATCGAACGACTGTGGCGCAGCCTCAAATATGAGTGCGTCTTCCTCAGCACATTCGAAACGGGAAGCCAAGCCCGCTGCGGCATCGGCTCCTGGATAGACTATTACAACCGGCGACGCCCGCACTCGACCTTCGCCGGCAGGACGCCCGACGAAGTCCATGCTATGGCGGAAATGACGGAGCAATTGGCGGCGTAGAAACGAACCCGATCCACCTTAGCCAGGCCGCCAAACTGTCTCACCAAGCGGGTCCACCTCACCCTGAGGCTTCGAGCTCAAAGCCTTCGCTGCGAACCCCGTCCACGCCACGATAAGCAATACCGCCGCTCGGCGTCATGCCGCCGCTCGGCAACGGGTAGTTGTTCTGCTCGATAATAAAATAAGCCAGGCTGGTGTTGAGACGTTTATCGAAGAACTCGCCCTTGAGGCCGGCTTCGTAATTCTTTCCGGTCTGTGGATCGAGCGATTGACCCTGCTCGTTCTGTACGGACTGCGGTCTGAAGATGTCGGTATAGCTGGCATAGAGCGAGAAATTCTCGTTCAAGTCATAGATCGCGCCGACGAAGGGCACGACGACATTTGAAACTTTCATATTCAGGATATTGCCCTGTAGCCTCTCATAATTGGCCAATCTGCTGCCCACGATCAACTTGAAGCTGTCGTGCAGATTAAGACGAGCGGTGGCGTAAAATCCATGCTGCCGCACAGTTTCATCGCCAGGATATCTCTCAGCAGGGGCGCCCTGCCAATTCGGCTCGGGAACGTTGCCGCCGAAATTGTAGTAGTTCGGAATTGGAGCGATGACTCCGAATTCATCCCAGGAACCCTTCCATCTCCTATTGGAAACAGTGCCGCCGACGACAACTTCATGCTGGCGACCGAGAATCTGGACCGGACCGGTCGCATAGAAATCTGCTACGGCGTTGCGGGTTTTGCCGGCCATCCGAGTAGCGTTCAATGAGACGCCGGAGCCATCGACCGGGTCAGGGAAGCCAATGAGGCCCGCACCACGTTTCGCATCATAGCCGAAGAGCTGATCCGTCAGCTGCAGCTTGGCGCGCCAGCCGTTGTCGAAGCGATGCTCCAGCGTTGAATACACTGTATGAGAGTACTGTTCCCATGTGCTCCAACGCGCCACCGGATTCGTCGAGCGCGGTGTACCGTTGAAGTTTCCGTTCTTGTCGAAAACCCATATACGGCTCTGAAACGATCCTGTCGGCTTGCTGTTCTGGTAGTCTACGCCGACAGTGAGCATTGTGTCCGGCGTCAGGTCCGCTTCCAGGACACCGTATACTGTGGCGTCCTTCCTGTGAAAATGGCTCAGATATGAGTTTGCATCACGGTATGCCGTAACGAATCGCCCCCGAACGGTGCCTTCCTTGTTCAATGGCCCCGAGACGTCCAGTTCACCTCGATAATCGTCCCAGGAGCCGCCCCCAAGCGTGGTGTATCCCTGGAACGTGGAGGTCGGCTTCTTGCGGACCATGTTGATGGTCGCGCTCGGATCGCCGCTGCCGGTCATCAGGCCGGTCGCGCCCTTGAGCACTTCCACCCGATCATACAGCACCGTGTTGGCGGTGCTTTGCCCTCCGGGATAGGTCTGGTCGTAGTACGACGGCACTCCGTCATACTGAAAATTCTGAATAGTGAATCCGCGCGATTGATACTGCGCTCGCGCTCCATTATCCCATTTCACCACGAAAATGCCCGGCGTTTGCTCGAGCACTTTCTCGACACTGTTCAGATTGAAATCCTCGATCTGCTGCCGGGTAATAACGCTGATCGATTGCGGCGTTTCGCGCGGGCTGAGTTGAAGCCGTGTCGCGGTCGCCGTCACGCTCGGCGTGTACGCGCCGGTGCCTTCGGTCCTGCCGGAATCGCTCGACTGCTCGCCCTGCACGTCGATGGTATCGAGCGCGATCGCGCCCGCTGGCGCCGCGCCGCCAGAAGAAGTCGCGCCGGGCTGCGTGATCAATACGTTTCGCGAATCCTTGAACGAGTAGCTCAGGCCGGAGCCTTGAAGGATGCGCGCGATAGCCTGCTCGCGTGTCGCCGCTCCCTGAATTCCCGGCGAGGTCTTGCCGCTCGCAATGGAGGCTTCATAGGAGAGCTGAATTCCCGATTGCCTGCCGAAGGCGGCGAGCGCTCGATTCAAGGGGCCGGCAGGAATGTTGAAACTGGTTTGAGCCTGCGCGAGCGCCTGGCTTTGCGGCACCGCGCTGCCGCCGATCACCGCCGTCGTCGCCAGCAGCGCCGCGATCAGCGCCTTGCGAACGCCGTTGCAAAAATCGCTCCCGCGAAACTCATATCGCAAAGCCCGTTGCCCCAAAGCCCCTTGTCGCATGTCCGAACTACCCCTGAGTGTCATTCGGGACTGGCGGCTCGCTGTTCGATGCAGTCCCTAAGGGCTTTACGAACTGGCTTCCGAAATTTTCTGTTTTTTGTGTGGGATTCTTCAGACAGGCGAAATCACGGTCATGAAGGGCGTGATGCTGCGCACCTTCGCGCCGAACGGACGCACCACCGCTTCGAGCGCTCCGAGCGGATCGGCAAGATCGAAAACGCCGCTCACCACGCGGGAGCCGAGAGAAGGATCGGCCATGACCACGCTCCCCCGCTGCCATCGCGAAATTTTAGCGACCATCGCCGAGACGGTTTCCCGTTCGGCTACGATCATTCCCTCCCGCCATGCCGCGATCTGGGAGGCTTCGCGCGTGCCGCGAGCAATCGCGTGCGAGGAATTGTCGAAGGTGATCCAGTCGCCGGGATTTAATCGTTCCGCGAGGCGGAGTTCGGAATCGGCTGCTCTTGCCTCGACCGCGCCATGGTCCACGGAGACCGAAACGAATCCCGCGTCGTTGGACACGTCAAATGCGGTGCCCAGCGCCGTCGCCGTGAGATCGCCGGACAGAACCGAAAACGGCCGCGACGCGTCGCGCGCCACGTCGAAATAGGCCATTCCCGCCAGAAGCCCGATGGTCCTTCGCGCGTCGGTAAAATCGATCGCGACCGCGCTATCGGGCCCCAGCGTAATCTCGCTGCCGTCGGACAAGGTAATACGCCTGATTTCAGCGGTGGACGTCATGTGGTCCGCCCGCGCGCGCAGGAGAGCGCCTGGCACCGTCAACGATCCGGCCGCGGCAACGCCCGCGCCGATCAGGCCGCCGATGACCAGCGTGCGCCGCGACATTCCCGCAACCCCGCCTTCCGCGGCCGCGCGCTGCCGGGATAAAATCTTTCCGGTCATGCCGTGGATCGCGGCGACCCTGGCCCAGGCCGCCTCGTGCCGGGGACTGCGCGCCACCCATGTCCGCACCATGTCGATGGAAACAGGGTTGGCCGGGTCGTTCTGAAGGCGGATGGCGAGGTCCGCCGCTTCGCGAAACAATCGGCGGTCCTCTGCCTGCGCCTCGGTCATTCGTATACGTCCATCATCTCGCGCTAAAACCTTTCCGCTTCTGATTGAATCAGAAGCGGCTCTATTATTCTGTTTTGACGCGTTTTCTTCACGCGAACCGGTATCCACTTCGCTTGAAAACGCTATGGATTAGCGCGAGCGAAACCTTCCCTATCGACATTACGAACGGCAGGCCCGAATTTTCAGTTTTTCTTGAACGGCGGCCCGTCAGAGGCCGGTCAGCCGGGCATCGATGTGATCGTAGGCGTCCCGGATGAGCGACCAGACGCGGGAAGTCGAGAGATCGAGTTCAGCCGCGACCTCGGCAATCGTCATCTCATCAAGCCGATGCATTTCGAAGGCAATGCGGGTGCGCTCGGGCAGTTCAGCAAGTGCGGCTCTGGTCAGCGCCAGCTTCTGGCGGTCATAGACGGCGGATTCCGGTGACGGCGTGGGGTCGATGATCGCGGCGAAATCCTCGGCCGACAGATCGACGCGACGCAACACCCGCTCGCGCCGCTGATGGTCGATGCCGAGATTGCGCGCCACCCGAAACAGATAGGCCGCCGGGTTATGAACCGTCACCGACCTGCCGGGCGGCGAGACGAGAACCTTGACGAAGGTATCCTGGGTGATGTCCGCCGCCGTTTCCTCGCTCAGTCCCCGACGCCGCAGCGCCGCGGTGATGTCGCGCGCATGGCGCACGAACAGCTTGTGAAAGTCCCAGCTCATGGTCGCACCGCTGGAAGCCAGCCGGAAGAAATCCCTTCTCCGCAAACGAATACCGCCGGTGACAGCGGCTTCAGACAGACAGAAACGGACGAAGAAAGAACCATCATGCCAACATGGAACAACCGGGGTTGAGGAGACGCAGGCACGCCGCCACCGTCCGCTCTGTCCATTCGTTTAGGGTGTCCAAAATTCTTCCGCAACCGCAATGATTTGGATTGATTCTAGAAGCGGCTCGAAAGGATTTTCTACCTACACAGTCGGAAGCTGTGAGAAGCGTTCGCCGGGCCGGATCATTGTCAGCGCGTTCGCCGCCGCCGGCTGATCTTCAATCTCATCCACGCGCGCGAATTCCGGCCCGCTCCGGCATCGCGCCGCCATTTCCGCGACGGCTTCGGCCGACCCTGCGAACAACGCCTCGACGCTCCCGTCATGCCGGTTACGGACCCAGCCGCCGACGCCGAGCCGGATGGCTTCGCGCATCGTCCAGTAGCGAAAGCCGACACCTTGAACCCGACCGCGGATCACGACCTGACGGACGACCTCATGCATCCAGTGCTCCCATCGATTGCCGCCGGACGAAATCACGGCGCGCAAATTCACGACATCGAGACATCATGAAAGCTCTCAAGCGAATTCGAGAATGAGCGCATCCACCGCCAGCGTCGCTCCGGGCACGGCCGCGATCCTCTTGACCGTTCCGTCCTGCTCGGCGCGCAGCACGTTCTGCATCTTCATCGCCTCGATGACCGCCAGCGTCTCGCCGGCCTTGACCTCCTGCCCTTCGGTCACGGCGATCGAGACGACAAGGCCGGGCATCGGACATAGCAGCTTCTTGCCGTTGTCCGTGACCATCACCACGGGCATGAGCCGCGCGGCCGCCGCCTCGGTTTGTGTAAACACATAAATCGCGACATCGAACCCCTGATGCGCGAGCCGGAATCCGTTTGTGATCGGCCTCACCTGTATTGCGATCGGAGCCTCGTCCAACGTTCCCTGCCAGACCGGCTGGCCGGGCGTCCATCGCGAAAGCAATCGATGCGCTTCGCCGGCACTTTCGTCCGCCTCAACAAAGCGAACCGCTATGGCGTCGCCGTCACGCGAGACGTCGAGCAGGATTTCATCGCGATCGATCCAGACCGCGCGGCGCTGTTCCCGCATCACCGGACGCCCGTTCATCTGGCCGGAAATCCGCCGCTTGCGCTCGCCGAGCACGTGATCGATCGCCGCCGCCACCGCCGCAAGCCTGCGCGCGATCTCGCCTTCCGGCGCGCGGGCGGTGAACCCGTTCGGAAACTCCTCGGCGATGAACCCGGTCGAGAGATTGCCGGCGCGCCAGCGCGGGTGATGCATCAAGGCCGACAGAAACGGAACGTTGTGCCGGATGCCATCGATGTAGAATGCGTCGAGCGCGTGAGCCTGCGCCTCGATGGCGGCGGAGCGAGACGGCCCGTGGGTCACGAGCTTGGCGATCATCGGATCGTAATGAATCGAAATCTCACCGCCCTCGTAGACGCCTGTGTCGTTGCGCACGGTGACATCGTCCCGGCTCATTTCCGCCGGCGGCCGATATTTGACGAGGCGTCCGATAGAGGGAAGAAAATTGCGGAACGGATCTTCGGCATAGACGCGCGACTCGATCGCCCACCCCGTCAGCGTCACGTCCTCCTGGGCTACCGACAGCTTTTCTCCCGCAGCGACGCGGATCATCTGTTCGACCAGATCGATACCGGTAATCAGTTCGGTGACCGGATGCTCCACCTGTAGCCGCGTGTTCATCTCGAGGAAGTAAAAGCTCTTGTCCTGCCCGACGACAAACTCAACCGTGCCTGCGGAGTCGTAGTTCACGGCCCTCGCCAGCGCCACGGCCTGCTCGCTCATCCCGTGCCGCGTGATCTCATCGAGCAGCGGCGACGGCGCTTCCTCGATGACTTTCTGGTTTCGTCGCTGGATCGAGCACTCGCGCTCGCCGAGATGGATCACGTTGCCATGCTTGTCGCCGAGCACCTGGATTTCGATATGCCGGGGTTCGACAATGAATTTCTCGATGAAGACGCGATCGTCGCCGAACGAGGCTTTCGCCTCTGCTTTCGCCAGATTGAACCCCTCGACAACCTCGGCGCTGGAATGCGCGATGCGCATGCCCTTGCCCCCGCCGCCCGCGGAGGCCTTGATCATCACGGGATAGCCGATTTCAGCGGCGATCTTCACCGCGTGCCTATCGTCCTCGATCACGCCGAGGAATCCCGGCACCGTCGGAACGCCTGCGCTCGCCGCCACCATTTTGGATTCGATCTTGTCGCCCATCGCGGCGATCGCTTGCGGATGGGGTCCGATGAAAACGATGCCGGCATCCGCTAGCGCGCGCGGAAACCCTTCGCGCTCGGACAGGAACCCGTAGCCGGGATGGACGGCTTCCGCGCCGCTCTGGCGGCAGGCTTCGATGATTTTCTCGATGACGAGATAACTCTCGGCGGCCGGCGGGGAACCGATCGGCACGGCCTCGTCGGCCATCCTGACGTGAAGCGCGGCCCGGTCCGCCTCGGAGTACACGGCGACGGTCTCAACGCCCATCCGGCGGGCTGATTTGATGATCCGGCAGGCGATCTCGCCGCGATTGGCGATCAGGATTCGTTTGAACATGCCTGGCGACCTGCAACCTTCGGGAGCGGTCCTATCATCATCGACAACGTATACGCGGTCCGGCCTTCGACGCTACAGCGTTTCCTCGTACAGAAGAACAAAACAACAGCAAAGGCTTTTCAGCAGCATATCAGTCGCGACCGCTCGATCCCGAACGCCCGATAGAAAACGGCGGGCCAATAGCCCGCCGTTCGTCGATCTAAAGCCTTCCAGCGGCTGTTACATGCCGAGATCGAGAACGCCCGGAAGATGCGCCAGCGGCAAGGTTGCCGCGCCGATCAGGCTCGCGACCAGCGCCATCAGCTGACGATTGCTGCGGCGTTTGCCGCGCATCTGGTTCGCAATCCACTCCAGCACCTCGATATTGACGCCCACCGCCCGGGTCGGCGCCCAGCTTTCGATTGCGGTATCCGGAGCCAAAGCGATACTGCGCGCCGGCACGGGAAGTCCCGATGCGGACGCCGCGTGGTGAACGATGGCCTTGGCGAACAGATCGTCGAACCGCCCGCCATCGCTTCGCTCGGTGGCGGCATCATTGATCTCGAACAGCGCTTCAGCCTCTTCCCGGCTGACCGGCTGGTTGTCCACGGCAGCGGCCGTCAAAAGCCGCTCGCACCAGGACGTATCGGTGGAGTCGAGCGCTCTGGAGAAGTGAACGCGGCCGCCGGCGGTCGGGCCCTCCCCCGTGATAACGCCGTTACGGACGGTTGCGAGGGCCGCCACCACGTCCTTCCGGCTCGCAATGGCGGATGTATCGATGGGAGCGGCGGCGGCGGACAGGTCGGAAAGCATCGGTAGGGTTCTCTCTTCTGGATCAGATGAGCAATTTCATGCGGGCGTGAATCGTTCGTTAAAAATCGGACAATCCGCTAACGTGCTTAAATTTAACGGTCAGTCTGGTTGTCGCCCCCGTGGCGGCCCCGGTTCAAAGACATTGGCAACAGCTTTCGGCATGCATGGGGCGACGGCGGGGCAACATCGGGACATCTTCGATCACGATGTCGTAGGGGTTAATTCGCCGTCCCCGGCAAGCGTCGATAGGAAGATGCTCCGCAATGCTCTCCGGAAAAAAAGACATGGTCTTTTTCGTAACCGGTTCCGTTTCGCGAGGCCCGAGCCTATAGTCCCCGCCACCCACGGTTAACTGTGTGACACGAGGACGTGACTTATGACTCTATCGATTGGTTCGACCGCCCCCGATTTCGAAGCTGAAAGCACCGAAGGCCCCATCAGCTTTCACAAGTGGCTTGGCGACGGCTGGGGGTTGTTCTTTTCGCACCCCAAGGACTTCACGCCGGTCTGCACCACTGAACTCGGCGCCGTCGCCCGGCTCAAGCCGGAATTCGACAAGCGGGGCGTCAAGCTGATCGGCATCAGCGTCGACCCGACCGACAAGCATCACCTCTGGTCCAAGGACATCGAGGAGACGCAGGGCGTCGCGCCGAACTATCCGCTGATCGCGGATGTCGATTTCAAGGTCGCCAAGCTCTACGGCATGTTGCCGGCCAGCACCTCCGGCGACGTCAACAAGCGGACGCCTGTCGATAATCAGACCGTGCGCAACATCTTCGTGATCGGTCCCGACAAGCAGATCAAGATTATTCTCATCTATCCGATGAGCACCGGCCGTAACTGGCAGGAGGTGCTGCGCGTGATCGACTCCCTGCAGCTTACCGCCAAGCACGGCGTCTCGACCCCGTCGGACTGGAAGCAAGGCGACGATGTGTTCTTTTCCGCCGCGGTTCCGGAGGAAGAGGCCCGCAAGAAATTCCCCAAGGGATGGAAGTCTCCGAAGCCGTATTTCCGCATCGTCGAGCAGCCGAAGTAACGCGAGCAGCTTCAACGCCTGCGCAAGTGAAGGGACGCCGCAGGGCGTCCCTTTTTTTGACCCCGCAAAGAGACCAGCGCGCGCCCGAAAGCGGCCCCGCTGCTCCCCGTTGCGGCTTTATAGCGTTTTCGAGCGAAGTGGATACCGGTTCGCGTGAAGAAAACGCGTTAAAACAATAATCCAGAGCTTTGCTTCTGATTCAATCAGAAGCAAAATGCTCTAGGCGCGCGACCGTATCCTGCGCGGCAGCACGCATTCCCGTGGATGCTCTTTCAATTCCCGCCAGAGAAGAAGTCGCCATGCACGTTCGCGCCGCAGTCGCCCTCGCCGCCGGCAAGCCGCTCGAAGTCACGACCGTGGAACTCGATGGCCCGCGCGAGGGTGAGGTCATGGTCGAGATCAAGGCGACCGGCGTCTGCCACACCGACGAGTTCACCTTGTCCGGCGCGGACCCGGAAGGGTTGTTTCCGGCGATCCTCGGCCATGAGGGCGCGGGCGTGGTCGTCGATGTCGGCAAGGGCGTGACCTCGGTGAAGAAAGGCGATCACGTCATCCCGCTCTACACGCCCGAATGCCGGCAATGTCCCTCCTGCCTGTCGCGCAAGACCAATCTCTGCACGGCCATTCGCGCGACCCAGGGTCAGGGCTTGATGCCGGACGGCACCTCGCGCTTCTCCTTGGGTGGCAAGCCGCTCCATCACTACATGGGCACCTCGACCTTCGCCAACTACACGGTGCTGCCGGAGATCGCGGTTGCAAAAATCCGCGAAGACGCCCCTTTCGACAAGGTCTGCTACATCGGCTGCGGCGTCACCACCGGCATAGGCGCGGTGATCAACACCGCGAAGGTCGAACCCGGCGCCAGGGCGATCGTGTTCGGCCTCGGCGGCATCGGGCTGAACGTCGTGCAGGGGTTGAAGCTCGCCGGCGCCGACATGATCATCGGCGTGGACATCAACGATGACCGCAAGGCGTGGGGCGAGCGCTTCGGCATGACGCACTTCGTCAATCCAACGGATGTCGGGAAGGATCTCGTCCCCTACCTTGTCGATATGACGAAGTCCGGCGCTGATCAGATCGGCGGCGCGGATTACACGTTCGACTGCACGGGCAATGTGACGGTGATGCGCCAGGCGCTGGAAGCCTGTCACCGCGGCTGGGGACAGTCGATCGTGATCGGCGTCGCGCCCGCCGGCGCGGAGATCGCGACGCGGCCGTTCCAGCTTGTCACGGGCCGTACATGGAAAGGCACGGCGTTCGGCGGCGCGCGCGGCCGCACCGACGTGCCGAAGATCGTCGACTGGTACATGCAGGGCAAAATCCAGATCGACCCGATGATCACCCACGTCATGCCGCTCGACGACATCAACAGGGCGTTCGACCTGATGCGCAAAGGCGAGTCGATCCGCGGCGTCGTGACGTTCTGAGAGAGTCTTTTCCGTTCCGCCGGAATCAGAAGCGGCGCTGCATGATTTCCAGACTGACGCGTTGTCTTCACGTTGCGTGCAGCGGCGCGATCTGTTCGCCCAGGCGACGATAGAAGCCCTGCATGTCCTCGCCGGCAAACTCCTGGCACCTGGCCAGGGCTGCTGTCACTTCAAGCCCCTCACCTGCCTTGATCGCGGCCAGCAGCGCGCCGTGCTGCGCTCTCCATTCGGCGAACTCGGGTGATGCCGCCACTGAATCGTCGCCGACGATCGCATAAATCTTGGTGGGGCGGGACTTTCCCTTCAACAGGATCTCACCTGCCTCAAGCAACGCGATCCCTTGAACGCGTCGCGCCGCGTCTTCCGAAATCAGAAGATCGACATCGAGCCCCTTGCTTGCCGACTCGATCCGTGCCGCCACGTTCACGACATCGCCCATCGCCGAGTAATTGAATCGTCTTTGCGATCCCATGTTGCCGACGCAGGCCAGTCCGGCGTTGATGCCGACTCCTATCCTGACGCGCGGGTCCGCGAAGCCGCGCGCGGCGAATCCGAAGACGTCGGCGTCGTTGAGCGCGGTGAGCGCCTCACGCATCTTGAGCGCGGCCTGGCAGGCTCGGGTCGCATGATCTGGCACGTCGGCCGGCGCGTTCCAGAATGCCATGATCGAATCGCCGATGTATTTGTCGATCGTTCCCAGCTCATCCTGTATCGCGTCCGACAGCGGCGCCAGCAGCGTATTGATGAAGTCGACAAGCTCGGTCGCGGTCAGGGCTTCAGAGATCGGCGTAAATCCGCGAACATCCATAAACATCACGGAAATATCGCGGGACGCGCCACCAAGACGCATCCCCTGCGGCGAGTTCTCAAGCTGCGTGAGCAATTCCGGAGCGAGATATTGGCCGAAAGCCTGACGTACGAATTTCTTTTCCCGATCGGATGCAACGTGAAGCACACGCTCCACGGCGATGTAGACCGTCAGCGCCGCCAGCGATGGAAAGATCGGGTCAATCAGCAGCCGAAAATGCGAGAAGGCGATCCACGATCCGGCCAACCCCGCGACAAATCCGACAACGCCGGCATAGAACGAGAACCGGGCGCCGAGCGTCAGCACAAGACCGGCGACCAGCGCGCCGAACAACAAGGTCAGGACGATTTCCAGTCCCTTGGCCCAATCGGGTCGCTCGATGAAGTCCTGCGCGAGGATCTGCTCGATCACCTGCGCCTGAACCGAGACGCCCGGAACCGACTGACCCAGCGGCGTGGTGCGTGAATCCATCAGGCCCGCGGCCGATGCGCCGACCAGAACGATCGCGCCATCGACCAGCGGCTTCACTGTCGCTTCCTTGGCCGGATCGAGAATGTCTTTCACCGACACGTAACGTTGCGGCCGGTCGCGATTGAAATAGACCCAGGACTCGCCGTTGCTCGTTAACGGCAGCTTGAACGCCCCTACCCGCATATCGATCAGCGCGGCGCGGCCGGTGTCACTGTCCCCGCTCGATCCGGTCCCGCGCACGATGATGCTTTTCTGGTTCTGAGCGACGCGCAGCGCCTCGATCGCAAGGCTGGGGTAGATGCTCTCCCCGTCGGAAAACAGCATGGGCACCCGGCGGACGATGCCGCCGCGATCGTGCGAACTGAGATTGATGCCGCCGATACCCGCCGCCTTCTGATTCAACATCGGCAGGCTCGACACCGTGCCGCGAAGCGGCGCAAGCACGTTTGCCGGATTGACGCCGACAAAGGCTATCCCGGCCCGGACCGGCGGGCGCTTGTCATTGACCGCGCCGGTGGCGGCAAAGCCGAGCACGACCCCCGTGTTCTCGATGGCGTCCGCAAACGCCTGATCATGATCAGGCAGGTTCGCGAGCAGCTTCAGGGTCTGGTCGAGGTCCGGCGCGCCGGAGTCCTTCAAATCGTTGGCGAGACGGCTCGGCGTCGTGCGATCCGGCTCGGAAAAAATGACATCGTAGGCGACGACGCCCGCGCCGAGATCGGCGAGCCGACGGGTCAGCGCGGCAAGACGTGTCCGCGGCCATGGCCACTGGCCATATTCCGAAATCGAGGCTTCATCGATGTCGACGATCCGCACCGGCAGATCGGTGTAGGCGCGCGGTTTGAGGCGCTGATAAGTATCGAACGTACGCTCCTTCAGCTCCGTGACGATGCGCGGATCATACGCGCGCAGCGAAGCAAGCAGCGCCAGGGTCACCACCGCTGCGCCGACCGCCCGAAGATTCTTGTTGCGCATCAGCCGGCGCAGACGCCCCCACGCCAGCATCGCCCGAACGCGCAAGGTGTTCCGCAAACGCGTCGCGGCCTTCATCGCTCCGTCGCCCATTCAGGCGCGAACAGAGGAACACGACCCCCGATGCAGCCTGAAAGGCTCGCCGGCTCGCGGCAGGCGTCCGCAGGCCTTCCGCGCAAGCCTGGATCGGCGCAATCAAGGGACGACGACAAAGGGTCTCTAGTCCGGTTTCAATGTTCCGGTGATCGGCCCGGCAACCCGCAGGCACGACGACATCGCGATGCTGCCGGCACATTATAGCGCTTTCGCATGAAATGAATACCGCGGCCAGATCGCCGCCGCGCGGCTTTGCCGCGTGACACATCAGGCGGGCTCGCCCGGTTTCAGAACCGCGCGGTCGGCCCGATCGACACCGAGAAGTTATCGAGGGTGAAATTCGGCAGCGACGAGTCGATCTTGGTGTAAAGGATCTGGGTCCGCAGACCCACGTTTTTGTACACCTGCGCATCGAAGATCGCGCCGTAGCGTTGTTCCCAGTCGTGTCTAATCTGGAAAGGATCGACGATCGGATTGGGCGCGTCGTAATTGGCCCAGCTAAAGCCGAAGGTCGGCGCGATCACGAACTGATGCGGCGTGCCGAACACCGGCAGGGCGAACGCGTACGGAAAAGCCATGTCGATCGAATAGCGCTTGTATGAGTAGAAATCGAAGGCGGCACGGTTCTGATCAAAGGCGGCGCGCGTCGTCCAGTGCACCGGTCCGAAGCGGAAATCGGAGGTCACGACCGACGATAGCAGATCGCCGGTTTGTTGACTGGCCGTTGGAAAGTTGAACGAGTCGGAAAAATTGCGGTGACGCTGCTCGATGAACGCCTCCAGAAAGCCGTTATCGCCGATGATCGTACGCGCGGAAAAGCCCGCGCCGCCCGCCGAGAAATAAGTGGCGTCCCCCAGCCAGACCTGATCTCCGATGCCGTAAAGCTTGACCGATGCGTTCTGCCCGATCGCGAAACGCGGGCCAACCACGACCTCGACCAGGCCGAAATTGAACTGGTTGAGTTTGTATTGGCGCGAGTTAAGGCCGAGGAAACTCGCTTCGATGGCGTCCCCCCGCGTGCCGATCTTGTAGGCGTAATGAGCCGCGAGGGTCTGGAACATGTTCACGTCCGGACTCTTGCCGAACGAGCTGTTGAGAATCGCGTCCTGACCCAAGGCGCGCACCATCAGGCTGGAGGGGCCGAGGTTGGCGTTGGTCTGATAGCGCAGGCCGGCCGTGGTGAATACGCTGAACTCGTAGCGCGCGAGCCGGCGGTCGATCTCGGTCAGATAGGCGCGGACCTGGGCGCGGATGTCATCGGGAGCGTCTGCCGCCTTGACCGCCTCCTGAAAATAGCTGCGCGCCAGTTCGTATGAGCCGAGCTTGAAGTACAGGACGCCAAGCTCGAGTTTGACGCGCGGCAAGTTCGGATTGAAGAACAGCATCCTTTCGAGGGCGCCGATAGCGGCCTCATAGTCGCCGCGCTTGACGGCCTGTTCGGCAAACTTGAAACTTGCCTCCAGGTCGGCGGGATTCTTGTACATCTGCTGGAACAGCGCATCGTAGTCCTGCTTAACGGCGGATGATGCTGAAATGGGCGATGTCGTCGATTGCGCCGCGGCTCCCGTGAAGCAAGCCGTCATCGTCAACAAAACGGACGCGACTTTCGCGGTCTGAATCAGTTTCACGCCACCACCCGGAACTTTGATGCGAGGCTTCCCTTCCATCTCCGTGGAAATATGGAGCAATTACGCACCGTTATGGCCGCCAGATTAGCGGCGGTCTCCCCGATTGGAACAACGATATCCCCGCATCGAGACGATTTCGGAGCGGAGTCACCATTTTACCACACGTTGATCGAATGAAATCAACGGCTTGGCTGCGCACCTCGAACCGGGGCGAGAACAGCGCGGTCAACCGAATTCGTCCGGGGATTATTAACAGGCGCTCTTCCCTGAAAAAATGCTGCCTCCAAATCGCGTGACATCGGGACCCCCCAGTTCCTATAAGGGGAGCCTGCGCTCGTAGCTCAGCTGGATAGAGCATCGGATTTCGATTCCGATTTCCCAGCAAAACGAAGCGCCACATCCCGCCTTCAAAAATGCAAAAAATCCCTTGTCTGTCGGGGTTTAAGCTCGATATGATGCACCGTTTCACCACGCCCCACCAACGCGGTTTAAGGTGCCAAGCAAGTGCCAAAGACCCAACTTACGGACGCTGGCCTTCGGTCGCTACAGCCCCCTGAAACCGGTACTGTGGATTGGTGGGACACTAGTCTGCCGAACTTCGGTTGCCGCGTCAGTCAGGGCGGTGCGAAGACTTTCGTTCTCAAGCTCTACAACTCACGGCGGGCAATCGGACGCTGGCCTGTCATAAGTCTGGCAGCCGCTCGCACGGAAGCTAGAAGGCTCCTTGCCGAAAAAACGTTGGGAAAGCTACGGCCCCAGAGCATCACCTACTCCCAAGCCGTCGATCTTTTCCTCCAGGAGAAGCGCAAGAGCCGCCGCCCGCGGACGGCTGGCGACTACCAGTGGCTTCTCAGCCGCGTCCCGTTCAAGGGCCAGCTCACCGAGCTGACGCACCAGGAGCTGCAGCGGCGCCTCGCGCGGATCGCCGCGGAAGGCACCTACAACCACGTCCTCGTCGCCCTGAAGGTCTTCTTTAATTGGGCTATAAAGCGACGCTACATCGAGCATAATCCGACCTTAGGTCTGGCGGCGCACGCCCGCGCGCCTCGCTCTCGCGTGCTTACCGACGCCGAGTTACAATCCATATGGCGGGCCTGCGAGCGGCGCCTAGCCTTCGATGACGGGGCGTGCGGGGGGTTCCAAACCACGATCCCGGACACCGTAACCATGCCCCGGCAATTCGCTACGATCGTCCAACTGCTCTTGCTTACAGGCCAGCGGCGCGGAGAGATAGCCGCCCTACGGGCCGACTACATTTCAAACGACGTATGTACATTACCTTCGACACTGACAAAAAATGGCCGCGAGCACTCGCTTCCGCTCGGCTCTTTCGCCATCAGTATCGTTTCTGCCGCGGCTCAAATTTCTCAATCCGGTCTTCTCTTTCGTGCGCGTGGCGCGCAGTCCGCTTTCAATGGCTGGTCAAAAAGCAAGGCCGCGCTCGACAAGCTGAGCGCGGTTAGCGACTGGACGCTGCACGATCTGCGTAGGACTTTCGCTACGAGACTCGCAGAACTTGGCGTGGCGCCGCACGTAATAGAGCGCCTACTGAACCACGTTACCGGCACAGTGTCCGGCGTAGCTGCCGTCTACAATAGAGCGTCGTACATGGCGGAGATGCGCGCCGCTATAGAGCTCTGGGAGCGCTACCTCGAAGAGAAAGTCATGTGCGGCGAACAGCCGGGGCCTATCACTTCGGCCAGCGGAACTTGAAGTTCTCACTGTAACGCCGCACCGGCTTCTCATCATTCTGAGCGGCAGCTTCGGATTCGGACGGATCATCAGGCGAACCTGCGCGAGGCGATGCTGCCGGCGCGCCCGGCTCTACCGTCCGCCCGCTGCCTTCCGAATGGACATCCCCGAGCAGCAGTATATCGGGGCCTATCTGCTTGCCGGCGATCACTAGCGCGCCGCCGGCCTTATAGAACCAGGCCGCTACGAAGAACCCCAGCACAAGTCCGACCAGCAGGCTCAGCACTACTCTCATCGCATCCTCCACGCTTCCATTGACAGTCTGAACCGATTCCCTAGCCGGGACCAACGACTATCGCAGTTGCGATATGTTGCGGTTTGCGGCGGTTGACGATCCGTTGGGCTTTGCTACGCTGCCCGCAGTAGACGCCGGCTCGTCCGCGTCTATCGGCCTGCCCCAGAAAGGCAGCCCGATATGACAGACAGGCTAGTGACTCGAAGGCAAGTAAACCTGATGTACGGCTTCTCGTACGTCGCGGAAAGCTACCGACGATGGGAGCGCGCTAAGTTACTCTTTGCAATCAAGGTAACTTCCACTTCCCGCGCCTACTACCGACTGAGCAACGTGATAGCGGTGTTCGGCCCGGTTCCTACAGAAGCATAAGCACCTCACCCCTAACCGGGCGGGCTGTTTCCTACAGAGCCCCGCTTTCCTCACGGAAACGCGGGGTTTTCTGCGGCGAATGCTGGCGCATCGCCTCGCGTATCTACGTTGCGATTGCTTCCTGCGCGACGCGGCGCGACAGGAGCCACGCTTTCCGCACCTGTTCGCCGGGCTTACCAGCCCCGACCCAATCCCAAGCTGTGCTTGGCTAATAGTCCCGCCAGGGACATATTTTGCCGCGCATCACTTTCGGACGACTCCTCAAGGATTCGCTTGCGATTGGGTCGGAGCTTCGCCCAGACGAACAGGTGCGGGACAGCTTACACACTACACCGTGCTACAATCAGTACGGTCGTGAGGCTCACCGTCCTCGTGGCCGTCTTTTTCCGCGTAAGGCCCTCGCTAATCCCGGGGGCCTTGTGCGTGCTACAATCACGACAGCACGCGGCCGGAAGAATAGCCGGCCGCCCGTACCGTACTAGGTCTACAACGCATAGAGCAGTCGCGCGCCGCCCTTGCTGCCCTGCACGGCGGCGTTCGCGTTGTACAATTCATCCGGACCGTTCCTTTTCGCGGCGGAGCGCGCGCGGGCACCTGGCAAGCGAACAGCTCTACCCGCCCGAACGCTCCGCCCATGAACCACCTGCTACTCGGCACCGCCGACATGACCGATGCGCTCATTGAACGCGCGCGCCCGGGCTTCCTTTTGATAGACGACGGGCCCGTGGCCGACGCTTTTTCGGAACAGTTCCGCGCGCGGGCCTTCGATCCCGCGCAGCACAGGTTCATCGCCCTCTCGGTGCAAAGCGCTAACGATCTCGTGGCCGCTATCGCCATCTCCGACGCCAGCAACGTCTGGGATGCCGGGATTCGCGGCACGAAGGCCGGCGCCTTCGCGCTGGACGGCAACGCGCTCACGCAGATCGCCATGGGCGCGGCGCAGGCGGGCGCGATGATCAAGACGACCGCCATCCGCGAGATCACCGCGACCGTGGCGACCGCCGCGCTCACCGCGGGCAAGATGAATGTGTTTGTTGAGTTCCTAATCTCTGACTGAAGTTATGGCTTTTAGGAAAGGTAATATACCGTGGAATAAGGGAATATCTGGCGCGCAGGTGCCTTGGAATAAGGGCATTCCGCAATGGAAAGATAAGCGTCATCCCCGCCTCGGTACTATCCTTTCAGAAGCCACAAAACAAAAAATCAGCCGTGCTGCGATGGGTAATAAGCGGCGGCTTGGATGCAAGTTGTCAGCGAAAGCCAAGAAGCAAATAAGCATCGCAAAGACCGGCAAGAAGTTGCCTCCATTTTCGGATCAGCACCGCCGCAGAATAGGCGATGCTTGCCGAGGCGAACGCAACTATGCCTGGAAAGGCGGTGTAGCTTCGTATCGTTTGAGCGTATGGCGAAGCAAGGAGTACCAGGACTGGCGGAGATCAGTATTCGAGCGAGACAACTACACCTGCCAGGAATGCGGCGCTCGGAATGGCAAGGGTAGAACTGTGGTGCTCAACGCTGATCACATTAAGCAATTTGCTCTTTATCCCGCTCTCCGCTTCGCACTCAACAACGGTCGCACGTTATGTCTCCCATGTCATCGGCAAACGCCGACCTATGGCAGAAGAGTATTACTAGCTAGCAATAAACACGCATGACCACGAAACAGTATTACGTCCGCACGGGCCTGCATCACGACGGCAGGGCGTACGGCCCCGGCGACCGCGTGTCGCTCTCCGAGAAGGCGGCGGCGCGGCTCCTCGCCTCCGGCGTCGTCAGCGCGGAGAAGGCGCCGGACCCCGCCCCCGCGCCGTCCAACGACCGCATCCAAGGATGCCGCACCGGAGGACATCAACCGCACGAAGGCGAAGATACTGCACTGCCTGAAGCTGCTCGGCGCCGACGTGGCGACGCCGGAGGCCATACGCAAGAGCATCATAGGGCTGACCCAGCTCGACGGCGCCCGCGCGGAGAACGCGGACGCAATCCTCTCGCGCCTCGAGGAGAAGGTTAAGGCGATGCCGCCCGCGGCGCCCGCCCCCGCTCCGGCCGCGCCCAAGCCTGCGGACCCGGCAACCGGCGATCTGTCAGCAGAAGAAGAAGCCGCCGCATTAGCAGCTATGGACGCCGAGCGGGCGGGGGCTGAGAACCATGACTGAGACATCCAAGAAGGCGGGCCGCGAAACCGACCCCGCTATCCTCAAGCATACGGAGCGCAGCGCGGTGTCGGACGTGATCCGTTGCTTGCATGCGATCGCTGCTTGGGCCGCGGCTTCTACTACGGTGCGAATGACTGGGCGCGCACCTGCACGTGCAAGATACCCGTTGCTTGATCAGCTGAGACTTACTGGATTGAAGCCGGTAACCTGCTGATTCGACTCTCAAAACGAATCTGGGTAGGACTCCCGCCGATTGGGGGAGTTGCATGTCGGAAAAGGATCAATTGGCGAGGCTTGAAAAGCTCGCTTGCCATCCGTCTCGAGTAGATCCGGCCCATTTCAACAAGAAGGCCGAGATACCATACGGAGTCACGGTTGATCACGTCGCAGCCGCGATGAACGATTTTGTGGATTTTGTAGGCTTTATCAATCAGCAGCTCGCGACGAAGGACATTGAGCGGCTTGAAACCATGCTTATGCCTGCGAATTTCAGCAGTATCGTAGGCGAGTTCATGACATCGAGCATCCCGAAGCATTGCAAGACCATTGTAAAGAATGCCTACCACAACGGACACCCGGACATGATTCCAGCCGGGAAGTACGCAGACAATAAGATGCAGCACGGAACGGAAGGCATTGAGGTGAAAGGGTCGCGCTACCTCAAAGCATGGCAAGGTCACAATGCCGAGGATGCATGGCTTATGGTGTTCTGCTTTGCGAGCGGCAGACCCACCGACGCAGTGAAAGGTATTCTGCCCGCGCCGTTCCGGTTCGTTCTTGTATGCGGAGCGCAATTGCAAAAGAGCGACTGGAATTTTGCCGGGCGCTCGGAGACAAGCCGTCGAACAATTACCGCTTCTGTTACTCAGACCGGCTACGACAAGATGATGGCAAACTGGATTTATAAGGAGCCTGACCTTCTCGACGAGCTCGAAGAGGATTAAATAGCGAGCTTGATCTGTTGTTCTTCGACAATTTCACTTGATCGTTCTCCTGAGCGTATCGCGATGAGTTTAGGCACGGCTTTCTTTGCCAGACTATAATAATTAGCATGGCGTTCGATGCCTATGCACTGGTAGCCGACGACCTCCGCCGCCGCGACGGTAGAACCTGAGCCCATGAAGGGGTCGGCGATAACGCCTATGCCAAGCGGCAATACCGCGCGAACCACTTGGCGGAGCAGCGACTGCGGTTTTAGGCTCGGATGCGGCGCGATGTCCTTCTCTCGCTTCGACGTACGCTCGCTCGGTATCACGTCACTGAATGGATTACCGTCCGCACGCCGGCGGAGCCCTCCAGTACCGTAAATTTTCAGACATTCACGAACGGTCATTTTAGGCGGGAGAGGCTTCCTGAAGACGCCCCACGGCTCATACCCGCCACGCGGGAGCGAGCAAACGTCGGGGAAGTCTTTCTCCCCGAGCTTGGGCCTATCGCCTCCGCGAAGAGTCTGCACCAGCCGAATGATCTCGGTACGGAACTCAAATCCTCCATCCACCATCGCACCGAACACGAGCTGGGACAGGAACGCATTTGATGCCATAAAGACATGGGCGCCGGGCTTTAGCGCGGGTAGCGCTGCTATTGCTAAGTCCTTGAAGAACCGCCTAAGCGTTTGGCGCTCGCCCTCATCCAGCGCAGTAAACCGTGGTAAGGGTGAGCGAACTGAGCCATCGAAGCTCGGCGGAATGCGCCAGATACCAGTTCCACCCGATAGCATCTTTTCAATTTGTTCGAGCTCGTACTCCTTCACCCCATATGGTGGATCGAACACCATCCCATCGAGACTTTCGGGAGGAAGGCGCGAAAGCCAGTCGAACGCGTCCCCATGGACGAGGAGCGAGCGTCCTATGCTCTGGTGTTTGTAATTGAAAGCGAAAGGATGTGCGGCCCGAGCGTCCATTTATTTCACTTGTTTATTGAGGCGATATTCGCCCCGCCCGGTTCTCTCAAAGAGAGCGGGGCAATTGAGGTTCAGGTACGAACGCACTGACGAAGGCGGCACCTCGCCGAGTTGCTTGGCAATGGCATTTCTAATCTCCGCGATCGTGACCGGGTTCTTTTGCTCCGCCAAGAACGTGATGATTGCGTCGCGGACGACGCCAGGTGACCGTGCCATGGAAGCTCCTCTGTTCCGGCTTAGACCCATTGACGTCTAGACGTCAACCATCTCTATTTTCAGTTCACTGGAAAAATGATCGTCAGCGCCGTGGTAAAATTTATCTAGCCAGTTCGATTCGTCGGTTTTGGAATCGTGCCGCGCAGTCGCGTCTGAGTCTCCCCGCTCCGCAGTACGCCTCCACAACCGAGGAGCGTCGCCCATGTGGCTATCAAAACAGAAGCCCCCGAGGACTAAGCGCGTCTGCCAGTTTTGCGGCGGATGCTTCGGCCTGACACGGCCGAACTTCCCCTACTGCTCGACGTACTGCGCCGCGTGGGAGGAAAACCAGAAGATAACGCCGCGGGATGCGTCGCCCGACCCGCACGGCGACTTCATCGCCGCGCTCCGCTATCCGTGAATGCGAACCCTTGTCGGACTTCCCTTCGTCCCGGCAAGCCGACTACTTCCCCCTACCTCGGGGGAAGTCTTTTTGCTAAAGACGCGGGGCGAGCAGAAGCCTCGCCGTGAGCCAAAGTGCCAGAGCGGTGCCAAAGGAAAAGAGTGATACCGTCTAAGACATTGATTTCGTTGCAAAGCGCTCGTAGCTCAGCTGGATAGAGCATCGGATTTCGATTCCGAGGGCCGGGAGTTCGAATCTCTCCGAGCGCGCCACTCCATCATCGCCTATATCCATTTGATATGTTAGACTTTTTGCCGTTTCTACCCGATTTCGTCATCGACCGATTCGGGAGAACGCAAGAGGTCAAACCGGACGCTGATTCCTGCTAGTGGACGCAAAGTCCCAGAAAAAGTCCCAGACTTGTTCTCACGGCGTTCCTCCGCATCACAGGGAGAGGCGGCATGAGCGGCGAGTGGCAGGATATCGCGACGGCGACCCTTGGCTCTACCATCGACGTCCTTTGCGTTGACACGGGCGGCGGAGTGATCGTGTTTGAGGGCGTCAAACTGCTCGACGATGAGGAACCGTATGCTTTCGAGTATGAGGGCGTCTATCACCCCCACGAAAACGGCATGTGGCTCAAGAGCTGGCGTCCCTCCACTCCCCGTGAAGGAGGGCGGTGAGATGCGGGTGCTAGTGTGCGGCGGTCGCCGCTTTAACGACGCTCTGACGCTCGGCTCATGGCTTGGTAGCATCCACAAGAACAACGGGCCGATTACGCTGTTGATTGAGGGCGGGGCGTCCGGTGCCGACTTCATGGCCCGCAAGTTTGCGGAGTGGCAGGGCATCCCGGTTCAGACATTTGACGCTGATTGGAGCCGGTACGGTAAGAAGGCCGGGCCGCTCCGAAACCGCCAGATGATAGGTGAAGGAAGGCCCGACAAGGTCATCGGATTCGAAGGCGGCACCGGTAGGCCGAACGATCGGCGAAGTCGGTCACGCTGCGCAGGCTTTGAGCGAGAGATTGAGCAACTTGCGATTTGCGGGTGGCGCTGTGCGGTCTCAGAGGAAGTCGCCGGAGAGGGAAGAGGGAGATGTGCTCCCATGCGATGCATCTCACTCTGCGCGAAGTGTGCTGTCTGGTCTGTGATAAAAACCTTCCCAGGCGTCACTTGTGCACTTAAGCTGAGAGAAAGCATTAGTGCTTTGGAGGATGGGATCGGCATGGAAGTGGCAATCTTTGGACCTGCGATCTCGGCATTCGCCGGGGTCGCGGGTGCGTTCTTGGGCCTATTTATGACCACAAAAAACACTCAGCGGACGCTTGCTGCTAATGCTCAACTAAACCAAGTCGCCGCGAAGGAGCGCGCGAACGAGCGTGAAGCGCGGAACTACGGTGACCAACTCGAGCGCTTTTATATCCCGTATCGGCTTCTGGCGAGCGCAAACTTCATGCTCGCGCAAGAGCTGCGCGAGCGACTAAAGCACGGCGAACGTTTCTTTATAAAGATATTTGACAAGGAGTGGCTCAACTCCCTCGCTGAAGGAGATCGTGAGATCATCCAAATGATATGCGCCAATGCCGATGTGTTAAAAGGTATGATTGAGCAAAAAATCACCCCAGTTGATATGAAGCTTTTGAGGTGGACCCGCTTGGTGAGACAGTTTGGCGGCCTGGCTAAGGTGGATCGGGTTCGTTTCTACGCCGCCAATTGCTCCGTCATTTCCGCCATAGCATGGACTTCGTCGGGCGTCCTGCCGGCGAAGGTCGAGTGCGGGCGTCGCCGGTTGTAATAGTCTATCCAGGAGCCGATGCCGCAGCGGGCTTGGCTTCCCGTTTCGAATGTGCTGAGGAAGACGCACTCATATTTGAGGCTGCGCCACAGTCGTTCGATGAAGACGTTGTCCATCCAGCGGCCGCGCCCGTCCATGGAGATGCGGATGCCGGCATCCTTCAGCGTCGTCGTGAAGGCGAAGCTAGTGAACTGCGAGCCTTGGTCGGTGTTGAAGATGTCGGGCCTGCCATGGCAGGCGATCGCCTCTTCGAGAGCGGCAACACAGAAGTCGGCATCCATCGTGTTCGACAACCGCCAGGCCAGGACCTTGCGGCTGAACCAGTCCATGATGGCCACGAGGTAAAGGAAGCCGCGCCGCATCGGGATATAGGTCACATCGGCACACCAAACGTGATCCGGCCGCTCGATCGCCAGGTGCCGCAGCAGGTAGGGATAGATGCGATGCTGCGGATGCGGCTCGCTGGTTCTCGGCGCCTGGTAGATCGGCGACAGACCGATCTTGCGCATCAGCCGCCGGACCCGCTTGCGACCCACGCACCAGCCCTGACGCCGCAGATGCCGGGCCATCTGCCGGGAGCCATACCAGGGCGTCTCCATGAAGGCCTCGTCGATGGTGCGCATCAGTTCGAGGTTCTCGGGCGTCTCGCCGGCGGGCTGTCGGTAGAACGACGCCCGCGAGATCGAGACCAGTTCGCACTGGCGGCGGATCGAGAGCCGGTTGTGATCGGGGTCAATCATCATTCTCCTCCGATCCAGGCTCAGCGATCGAAGGCCTTGGCCAAAAAATCCCGCTCAACGACAAGCTGGCCAATCTTGGCGTGCAGCTTGGTCACCTCGGCTTCCCGGCCGACCTGCGCATCAGCAGCCTTGTCGTCGAACGTCTTGGCCAGGTTCTCGATGGCCTGCCGTTTCCACTGCGTAATCTGGTTCGGATGAAGCTGGTGCTTTGTCGCCAGTTCCGAAATCGTCCGCTCGCCACGGATCGCCTCAAGCGCAACCTTGGCCTTGAACTCAGCCGTAAATCGTCTGCGTGTCTTCATACCGGATCGTCCTTTTCATCGGGCGATCCACCTTATGCCCCTGTCTCAGAAACCGGCACCACCTCAGGATACGTACTGACTTCCTCTGTCGCTGTGGTGTACGAGCCCGCCGCGATGGACCGGCCGTCGATCGTGCAGGGCTTGCTCCAGCGCATCGAGCACGAAGCCGGCGTGCGCCGAACGTGATGCCCGCCAGCCGACGATCCTGCGGGCATAGGCGTCGATGACGAAGGCGACATAGATGAAGCCGGTCCAGGTGGCAACATAGGTGAAGTCGGAGAGCCAAAGCGCATTCGGCCTCGACGCCTTGAACTGGCGGTTGACGTGATCCAGCGGGCATGGCGCCGCCTTGTCGCCGATCGTGGTCCTGACCGACTTGCCGCGGATAACACCGTGCAAGCCCATGGTCCGCATCAATCGTGACACCGTACAACGGGCGATATCGAAGCCTTCGCGCTTGAGTTGCCGCCAGATCTTGCGCACGCCATAGACGCGGAAGTTCTCATCGAAGACGCGCCGGACCTCGATCTTCAGGATGACATCCTGCCTGGCGCGCGCCGACAGCTTGGCGGGATCACGCCGTTTGGCGACATGGGCATGATAGGTCGAGGGGGCGATCGACAGAACCTTGCAGATCGGCTCGACCCCATGCGCCGCGCGATGATCGTCGATGAAGGCGATCATGGCTTGGACCGGCGGTCGAGCTCCGCCGTCGCAAAATAAGCGCTTGCCTTGCGCAGAATCTCATTGGCTTGCCGAAGCTCGCGGTTCTCACGCTCAAGCGCCTTCAGCTTCTCCGCCACGTCCGTTGGGACGCCTGCTCGCTTGCCGCTGTCGATCTCCGCCTTCTTCACCCATTCCAGCAGGGTATGGCCGGAACAGCCAATCTTGGGGGCTATCGCCTCAATCGCAGCCCAGCGGGACGGATACTCGCTGCCGTGATCCAAAACCATTCGAACCGCTCGGGCCCGAACCTCCGGTGAAAACTTGTTCGTCGTCTTGCTTGTCATGGCTCCATCCTCTCAGGAGTTGGAGCCTCCGGCAAACCCGGGGCGGTTCACACTCATATTTGAGGCTGCGCCACAGTCGTTCGATGAAGACGTTGTCCATCCAGCGGCCGCGCCCGTCCATGGAGATGCGGATGCCGGCATCCTTCAGCGTCGTCGTGAAGGCGAAGCTAGTGAACTGCGAGCCTTGGTCGGTGTTGAAGATGTCGGGCCTGCCATGGCAGGCGATCGCCTCTTCGAGAGCGGCAACACAGAAGTCGGCATCCATCGTGTTCGACAACCGCCAGGCCAGGACCTTGCGGCTGAACCAGTCCATGATGGCCACGAGGTAAAGGAAGCCGCGCCGCATCGGGATATAGGTCACATCGGCACACCAAACGTGATCCGGCCGCTCGATCGCCAGGTGCCGCAGCAGGTAGGGATAGATGCGATGCTGCGGATGCGGCTCGCTGGTTCTCGGCGCCTGGTAGATCGGCGACAGACCGATCTTGCGCATCAGCCGCCGGACCCGCTTGCGACCCACGCACCAGCCCTGACGCCGCAGATGCCGGGCCATCTGCCGGGAGCCATACCAGGGCGTCTCCATGAAGGCCTCGTCGATGGTGCGCATCAGTTCGAGGTTCTCGGGCGTCTCGCCGGCGGGCTGTCGGTAGAACGACGCCCGCGAGATCGAGACCAGTTCGCACTGGCGGCGGATCGAGAGCCGGTTGTGATCGGGGTCAATCATCATTCTCCTCCGATCCAGGCTCAGCGATCGAAGGCCTTGGCCAAAAAATCCCGCTCAACGACAAGCTGGCCAATCTTGGCGTGCAGCTTGGTCACCTCGGCTTCCCGGCCGACCTGCGCATCAGCAGCCTTGTCGTCGAACGTCTTGGCCAGGTTCTCGATGGCCTGCCGTTTCCACTGCGTAATCTGGTTCGGATGAAGCTGGTGCTTTGTCGCCAGTTCCGAAATCGTCCGCTCGCCACGGATCGCCTCAAGCGCAACCTTGGCCTTGAACTCAGCCGTAAATCGTCTGCGTGTCTTCATACCGGATCGTCCTTTTCATCGGGCGATCCACCTTATGCCCCTGTCTCAGAAACCGGCACCACCTCAGCCACCTTTGTTTTGTGCGCAGGCGCATTGGAGAACGAGGCAATTTTGCGGCGCTCTGTTCAGCACAGCGATCCCTGCTTCCTGTCGGGTCATGGTGTCGTGTCGCGTCTACTTAGAGTGGCTCCGAGGCGAACCATAGAGACACCGCTGTCGGCCATGCTGTTTCGCGATTTTGGGGGCGGAAGCGACATCCAGCACCAAGTTTGTGTCCTTGCCAGAGAGGCTACGGACCATATCTCTGGCGCAATTTTCGCGGCCACACCGGATGCAATGGAAATGTCAGGCCAAGAAATTGAGACTCAGGGTCCGGGTCTGTACCTCTCTGTAACGTCAGTCTTCCGACTGGACGAAGATCCCTCAACAGGTCTCGGCCTTCTGGCCGACGACGGCGGTGGCGACTTACGTCTGCTTGACGCGGATCGGTTCGTAGAGCGCTTCGAGGCACGAAGCCAGATCGCCATGGCAGAAGCAAGTCGCTTCATCGCGGCATTGGAATGCCAGATTGGGCATTTGGAAGACCTACGCGAACCGCAATCGAAGTATCTGGTTCACGAAACCCTGCTTTCCAACAACATCCCGAATATGCCGCCGGCCGTCCATCTTGCCGCCGCGCCCGGAATCTCGAACGCCTTTCTTCTTGGAGCTAATCGATGGCCCACTGCGGGGGTAAGCAATCCTGCGGTTCTACTTGGCGCACTGGCGCATAGCGTCGCTACCCAGCTGACCAAACTTGGCAAAAGCCCATATTGAAAAAGGTTTCCATAGGATCGCGGCCGAGCCGTCTATGGCGACACCCCGCCGCCGATCAGCAATCCGCAGCCGACCAAGGCCGATCGTTTCAGAGTGAAAAAACAAGCAGTGAACACTCCACCGCCTGAAGGCGGTGGCTTCAGGTTACGGCTGGAAGCCGGATTGATCGCCCCTTCGGGGCGATTGGTCAAACCACCTTGAAGTTGTCATCCGGCTCTTCCGGCTTCTGATCCTCGATATATTTTTTCCAGATCTCGTCGGTCACGTTGCCGCTTGTGGCGGCCCAGTATCCCCGGGACCACAGATGCTGCCCCCAATACCTCTTTCTCAGCGATTGATATTCCGACAGAAGCTTATGTGAACTCTTTCCTTTCAGGTATTGGACCGCTCGCGATACCGACAGGTGCGGAGGTATCGAGAACAACATATGAACGTGATCCCGGTTGATCGCCCCCGCAGGGATCGACATCTCATGACTGCGGGGAATCTCCCGAAGCAGTTCTCTCGCCCGAAGACCAACGTCCCCTACCAAAACCGGATACCGATACTTGGTCACCCAAACAATATGATACTTGCAATCCCAAACCGTGTGGCTGCCTGATTCCTCCAATCGCATCCGAGGATGCTAATGCATCCCGTCGCCTAAAGGCGAGGGGTTTACTGATCCCAGAAACAGGCCGCCAAACACATTGGCTTGTTCGGCGGGGGCTCGTGGGGGAAATGAGCCTGTTCTAACGGTTCTTTTGCAATCTCACTTTAGGCATTTTCTGTCTTGTTCTGTCTTGCGCGGCTATCGCCTCGGCGGCAGCGCTGGCAGTGTGCGCGATGCTGATGGCCGTCTTCGCCTATGGCCACCTGGGGTTGCTCCTGTCCATCGGCACGGGCCTTATCGCAAATCGGGGGGTGCGGCACCATGCATGGTAAGCCAGCCTATACCAGCGCTGTTCTGGATTGCGCTGGCATCCGCGCTCTGGATGCCGCCGATTGGGAGACGCTGGCCGCCAACGCCATGGCGGACAATCCGTTCTACGCACGGCAATATGTGTTGGCGGGGCTCGATACCATCGACAAGCGAGCCAATCTCATGGCGGTCGCCGTCTGGAACACGCAGGGACAATTGGCCGGCCTGTTCCCCTTTCGTCATCGGATATTCCCGCCATTCCCCTGGCCCGTGGCGCAAGGAGCGGAAAATCTCTATCAATTGAGCGGAATGCCTTTGGTGGCGCGGGAGGGCGCGCGGGAAATCGTTGCGGTCTGGCTCGACGCCATCACCGCTCGGCGGGCTCCGGGCCTTTGGACCATGGCAAATTTCGATGCCGATCATCCGCTTCGGGGCATGATCGAAGACGCGGCGGCAACGAGAGGATTAACGACACGCCTCGTTGTGCCCTATCTGCGGCCATATTTTACAGGGCAGCTTGCTGGTCTTGACGCTCACGCTACCGAGGTGATCGCGAAAAACCGGCTCAAGGATATTCAGCGCAATCTGCGTCGGCTTCGCGATATGGGGGACTTCGCCTTCGAGCGCATCAGGGAGCCTGCCACGCTACGCGAGCGTCTCGAACAGTTCCTGGCTCTGGAGCAGGCAGGCTGGAAAGGTGAACGCGGCACGGCCTTCCTGTCGGACGATTTGCATGCCGATTTTGCTCGTCGCGCCTTTGCCGGCATTGCTGGAAACGAGGGGTTGACGGTGATTGACAGTCTCTTGCTGGACGGTCGGCCCATCGCCATGAGCATCAATATCACCAAGGGCCGAACCGCTTTCACACCTAAATGCACCTATGATGAGAGCTTGCGCAAATACGGGCCCGGTATGGTGCTGGAATATCTGGTCATCGAGCGCTTCTATGCCGAAAGGGAGTTCGCCGACATGGACGCTGCAACCACAAGCGGAGGCCATGTGGTCCTCGGCTTGTGGGATGGGCGGAAAGCGATGGGCCGGTTGATTCTTGGGCCTGCCGATTGGCGCACCGACCTGTTCGCGAAAGGGTGGCAGGCCGCTTATGAAGGCAAGCAGCGCCTCAAGAAACTCCTCAAGCGGTAATCGGCCGCAGCCCGCCCCGAAGAGCCGCAATGACGGCGGCAAGAAACGACATCACGAACACAGGACATGGACTGAACTCCGCCTGCCATAGCGCTCAGGCATATCGCGCCAAAGGCGCGCCATTCGCCTTGAGAAATGGCAGCTCTCAATGAAACGTGGGTTCGAATTTTGCTCGCGAACCGGCGCGCCAAGGCATCATCATCTTACGGACCGGCATGGAACATCCTGCATCAGGAGGTATAGTTCAGGGATTCGCTCTGGAGGTTCCATGAAGAAGATCATACTTGCCACGTCGTTAATGCTGGGGGCTGCGCTGCTGTCGACCCCGTCCATGGCGGTCCCCGCCGCGCCGGGCGCTATTCCGTTGTCGACCGCGCTCCAGCCGGTTCAATTCTTTTACGGCGGACGAAACTACTGTTGGTACAACATGGGGTGGCATGGCCCCGGATTCTATTGGTGCGGCTTCGCATCGCGGCGCGGCATGGGCTGGGGCGGCGGCGCGGGCTGGCGTGGCTGGGACCATAGAGGCGGTGGTCGCCACTTGGGTGGACCTCCGCGCCGTCACGGTCACGGCGTTCATCGCGGTGGCGTTCATCGCGGTGACAGAGGGCCCATGCGGCACGGCGGAAGTCCTGGCCGACACGGCGGGGGCCACGGCGGCCGCCACTAAGCTCGCCGTGCCCTGCTCTGGTGGCAGGGCGCGCGCCGCACCCCCCGCTTTCCATATGAACATTGCATGAGTTCAGGAACGGGTCTGCCGCACAGACCCGTTCTCTGTCGACGAGGCCAGTCCAAGAGGCCTGGCGCCACCTGGCGCCGCCTTCGCATTGACGCGCTCGCGTTCTCTTTGACATAATGAGGCCGGGACAAGACAAAATTACCGGCTGCGAGCGGATCACCGTGAAAAATGGGCTGTATTCGATTCACATCGCCTTGCTCGACGGGCGTCTGGGCAAGGGCAGCGGCGTGTTGATGTTCCGCGACGGCAAAATTCTCGGCGGCGATGCCTATCTGTTCTATACGGGCAGCTATCTCACAAAAGAGGATGGCACTTTCAAGGGCGAGGTTATGATTCAGCGCCATACGCCCAGCCCCGATCCGAACCTGCTGTTCAGCAGCGCGGAGCCCGTGGGGATCGGCGTTACCGGAACATTCACGGATACGACCGGCGCGATGAACGGCACCGCCCTTGTCGGCAAGGCGAGCCAGATTTTCCAGGCCACGCTGCGCAGGTTGGCGGACGCGGATTAGGCCAGCGCTATTCCGCGGCGAGTTCCATGGGCGCGACCTGCGGCAGAACGATGTGAATGCGCGTGCCCTGCCCGGAATCGGAGTCGAGTTCGACACGCCCTCCCAGCCGGCTCGTTACGATATTGTAGACAATGTGCAGGCCGAGGCCAGTTCCTCCTTGATCGCGTCTCGTCGTGAAGAACGGATCGAACGCCTTGCGCCGCACATCGGGGCTCATGCCGCAACCGTCGTCGGAGAATAGAATCCGGACATTGTTCTCCCCTACCCGCCGGACGGTAATATTGACCGCGCCGCCCTTGCCGTCCGGAAAGGCGTGCGCGACCGAATTGAGAACCAGGTTGGTCAACACCTGGCCGTAAGGCCCCGGATAGCTGTTCATCGTGAGATCGGGTTCGCAATCGACCGTCAACGCGACATGATGCTTGCGCAGGGCGGGACGCAGACTCATCACCACCTGCTCGGTGAGTTCGCCGAGGTCGAAGGTGCGCTTGTCCGAATAGCTGCGGTCCGCGGCAACCTGCTTGAATGACTGGACCAGTTCGGCCGCGCGATTGAGATTGGCGACCAGTTGAGAGGCAGCGTCGCGATTGGCCGCGATGAAATCGTTGAGGCTTGAGCGCCGCAACTGCCCACGCTCGACCTCCTCTGCGAACAGGGCGATCTTTCGCTCCAGCGACGAGGCCACGGTCAGGCTGATGCCGACCGGATTGTTAACCTCATGGGCAACGCCCGCAACAAGACGCCCCAGCGCCGCCAGTTTCTCCGCCTCGATCAGCGAATTCTGGGTTGCGCGCAGATTACCGAGCGCCGCCTCGGCCGCGTCCTTGGCGCGCCGCATTTCCTGCTCGCTCCGCTTGCGGTCACCGATATCGAGCGCCACCGTGACGATATTCTCCACGTGGCCGTCGGCGTCGCAGATCGGCAGCTTGTTGACCAGCCATTGTCGCGTTTCGCCTGATGCATCCTGATATTCCTCTTCGTAGAAACCTAGCTCCTTCCCGCTCTCAAGGACCCGCCGGTCGGTCTCATCCGTCTTTACGGCATCGTCGCGCGACATGACTTCGCCCGTCGTCCGTCCTATCGCATCGGCGGGCTCTATTCCGAAGATGCCCGCCATGTAGCGATTCATCAGGACGTAGCGCTGCTCCGCGTTCTTGACGTTGATAACCGCGGGCACGGTGTCGATCACCAGTTGCAGCAGGCGCCGCCCCTCCGCGATCGTCTCCTCGGCTCTTCTCTGATCTGTGATGTCGCGAACCACGCCCTCATAACGAACGATGCGGCCCTCTTCGTCACGGACAGCGGCCGCGCTGTCGGAGAGCCACAGGACGCCGCCATCGCGCTGACGCACCTGATACTCGAATCCGCGAACCGTCCCGTCACGTTCCATTCGTTGCTGGTACCTGGCGCGCGCATCGGCATCGACGTAAACCGTCTGCGCGCTGTTGCCTATGCCGCGGAAGAGGTCGTCGGGGGTGTCATATCCCATCATACGCGCCAGCGCCGGATTGGCGTCGAGCAGTTGACCGGCCGGCGTCGTGACATAGATTCCGTCGACCGAACCTTCGAACAGCTTGCGATAGCTCTCCTCGGCAAGCCGCTGCTCGGCAAGCGCCCGAACGGCAGCTTCGCGCGCGGAGTCCGCTTCAGCGAGCGTCCGGCGAAACACCTCCGCGGCCCGTGCGATATCCCCGATCTCGTTATCGACCTCGGTTGAAGGGATCGATGTTTCCTTCTGCCCGCCGGCCAGCTTCCGGATCGCCCTCGCGATCGCCTTCAGCGGCCGGACGGTCCGGCGGACCACGAACACCGCCGCAAGCAGGCCGATCACGATCCCCACGCCGCCGAGAATGATGCTCTGCCATTTGGTTTCAGCAAGCGTCCGGGCAAAATCGCGCGACAGCACCCGCTCGCGCTCCGCGCTGAGTTCGCGCAGCAGTTCCGTCACCTGCCCGATCAACCGCCCCTCCGCGCCCAGCACATTCCTGTCGAGATCGGCGATCCGCCGCTCCCGCAAGGATACCGCGATCACGGCATCGGCGTAGGCCTCAACGGCGGCACGCACCTTCGGCTCGCCCACATGAATGGCGCGCATGTTCTCAGCCGCCCGCTCCGCGGTCGTGGGGTCGTGCCCAAGAAGTGCGGCCGCGACATCGCTTTGCGCTCGAAACAGTGCTTTCGACGCGGACTGATCGGCGGACTGCTCGATGATGAGTTCGAGTTTCTCGCGTAGCGGCGGCAGCGTTTCGATCAGCTTCGCGCGGTCCGCGATCAGGTTCGCGGCCTGCTCTATGCCCTTGCGGTAGTGCTCCAGTCGGGGCGTGACGCCATCAATCATCTCCTGCTGCTCCGGAGCAAGCTTGATGCGCGTCTTCTTAAGCATCTCGTTCAAGGACGACGTCGCGCCCCACACCCGGCTGGACGGGGCCTGTGGATCGGTGACGTAGTCCCGCGCCGCCAGCCGCAGTTCGTTCATGCGGCGGTCAAGCTCCTCGGCGAGGTCGACGACGCTGTCCAGCCGCTGCAGTTCGGCAAAGGTGTTGTCGAGATGACGGGTCGCGACGACATTGGCCACGCTGGTTATCACGATGATCGCCAGCACCAGGAAGAAACCGCCAAAGGTGATCTGGCCGATCGACAGCGAGGACGATTTCATCCGCTGAAAGAATGCTCCGAACCCAGATGGCATGGCGTTTTGGACCGGCTCCCGACGCTCCTGTATAGGCCGGATTGCCGCTTCGGGGAACAGGAAGACTGGACTGGCGGGCTGGCGGGCTGGCGGGCGCCTATTCCGCCGCCATCTGCCGCGGCACCACCGGCGGCGGATCCGTCAGGTCGCGCAGCAATTCCGCATGACGGACCCTGGCGTCGGCCAGGGCCTTTTCCTTCACCGGACCATAGCCCCGGATGCGGTCAGGCAGCGACAGCAGTTCGATCGCGGCTTCGATATTGGCCGGCGAAAGCCGGTCGAGCACCTCGGCCACATCGGTTTCGTATTCCGCTATCAGGCTGCGTTCCAGCCGGCGCTCCGCGCTGTATCCGAAAACGTCGAAGGCGGTGCCGCGCAAGCCTTTCATCTTCGCCAGCAAGCGAAATACCGGCATCATGAGCGACTTGTCATAGGACCTCTTGGCGGGCCGACCGAGCGCGTCCTTCTTGCCGTCGAGCAGCGGCGGCGCAAGATGGAAGCGAATTTTGTAGTCGCCTTCGAACTGATCGCTGACCTGCTTCCTGAAGCGGCCATCTGTATAGAGCCTGGCCACCTCGTACTCGTCCTTGTAGGCGAGCAATTTGGCGTAGCTGATCGCGACCGCGCGCGGCAAGGCGTCGCCGTAGCCACCCTCCTTTGCCGCCTGCCGGACCCGGCTCACCGTCGCCAGGTATCTGTCCGCAAGCCTCGCGTCCTGATATTCCGCAAGGTGCGCCGCGCGATGCACAACGATCTCGTCCAGCGACATGTCTCCCAGAGCCTTCGGCGGAGTCGCCTCGTTGGTCCCCTTCATCATCGCGGCAAGGCGAGCGGGACCCACCACCGCAAGCCGCCCAAGCCGGAACGCCTCGACATTCATTTTCACGGCAACGCCGTTCACTTCGATCGCCTGCTCTATCGCCTCCGAAGTCAGCGGCAGCAAACCCTTCTGATAGGCGTAACCCATCATCATCATGTTGGTGGCGATGGAATCTCCGAGCAGCGTCTCCGCCGGCCTTGTAAAGTTGAAGAAGGTGGAATCCTTGCGGAGCGCGGTCTGGAGGACGCGGCCGACCTTGCCGCTCTGAAAATTGAAGTCGCGATCGAGAACGAAGCCGGCGGTCGGAATAAGGTGAGTATTGATAAGACCGTAAGTGCGGCTCGACTCGCAGAGCGTGATCGTTTCCTTGGCTGCCGCGACCACCTCGTCAGCGGCAATGACGAGATCGGCCGTGCCGGTGACGATGCGCGAGCATGTCACCTCGGCGGGGTTTTGCGACAGCCGGACGTGGCTCAGCACCGCGCCGCCCTTCTGGGCGAGACCGGACATGTCGAGGATCATGCTGGCCTTGCCCTCGATATGCGCCGCCATGCCGAGCAACGCGCCGATGGTCAGCACGCCGGTGCCGCCTACCCCTCCAACTCCGATATTGTAGGGCCGGTCCAGCGAAGGCCGCGAAACCGGTTCGGGCAGATCGCCGATCTCGCCGAGGTCCGCCGGCGCGCGCTTTCGCAAGCGTCCGCCGTCGATCGTGACGAACGAAGGGCAGAACCCCTTGAGGCAGGAATAATCCTTGTTGCAGGACGACTGGTTGATGGTGCGCTTGCGCCCCATCTCGGTCTCCAGCGGCTCCACCGAAATGCAGTTCGATTGCACCGAACAGTCGCCGCATCCTTCACAGACTTGCGGGTTGATCAACACGCGGCGTTGCGGATCCTCCATGAGGCCGCGCTTGCGCCGCCGCCGTTTCTCGGCAGCGCACGTCTGCACGAATACGATGGCCGACGTTCCCTTGGTCTCGCGGCAGGTTTTCATGACTGCGTCGAGGTCATCGCGATGCGCGGTGCGGGTGCCGGGCGCGATGTCTGAAGCCGGATAGCTGTCCGGGTTTTCCGAAACCAGATAGATGTCGCGAATGCCTTCGGCGTGAAGCTGGAAGGTGATCCGTTGCGGCGACAGTTCGCCGTCGAAATGCTGGCCGCCGGTCATGGCAACGGCGTCGTTGTAGAGGATCTTGTAGGTGATGTTCGCTCCGGAAGCGATCGCCTGCCGGATCGCCAGACTCCCCGAATGGAAATATGTGCCGTCGCCAAGGTTGGCGAAGATGTGCTTCTCATCGGTGAATGGCGCGATACCGACCCAGGGCGCGCCCTCGCCGCCCATATGGGTATAGGTTTCGGTGTTGCGATCCATCCATATCGCCATGAAGTGACAACCGATGCCGGCCGTGGCGCGGCTGCCTTCGGGCACCTTGGTCGAGGTGTTGTGAGGACACCCCGAGCAGAAATACGGTACGCGGGTGACGGTCGTCGCCGGCTGCATTTGCGACGCCTGACGGCCGTTGAACCAGTCCGCCTTGGCGCGAAGCATCTCGGCGATTTCAGGATTAAGGTTCAGGCGCAGCAGCCGCTCGGTCAGGTATGTCGCCAGGCAAGCGACGCCCAGTTCCTGCGCGAACGGCAGGAAGCGCTTGTCGTGATCATCCATCTTGCCGATGATGCGTGGCCGCACGTCGTCGCGCCAGTTGAACAGCTCGCGCTTGATCTGGTTCTCGACGATCTCGCGTCGTTCCTCGACGATGAAAATCTCCTCAAGGCCGACGGCGAATTCCCGGATGCTCTGCGGCTCCAGCGGCCATGGCATTCCGATCTTCAGAAGCCGCAGACCAATCTTTGCGGCGACCTGCTCGGTAACGCCCAGTTCACGCAACGCCTGACGGATGTCCTCGTAGCTTTTTCCCGACGCCACGATGCCGAACCGCGCGTTCGGGGAATCCATGGTCACGCGATTGATGTTGTTGGCGCGCGCGAACGCGACGGCGGCAAAACCTTTGTGGTCCTGCAAGCGCAAGTCCTGGTCGTAACGGTCATCCGGCCAGCGCAGGTTCAGTCCGCCCGGCGGCATCTCGAAATCGGCGGGAATGACGAACGGCTTCATCTCATCGGTCAGATCGATCTCGGCCGTGGTTTCAACCGTCTCGGTGATGACCTTCATTCCGACCCAGCAGCCGGAATAGCGCGACATCGCGATGCCGAGCAGTCCCATCTCGATCATCTCGTGGATGCTGGACGGATAGAGATAGGGCATCAGCGCCGCGATGAACGCATGGTCCGACTGATGCGGCACCGTCGAGGATTTGGCGCCATGATCATCACCCGCCAGGCACAGCACGCCGCCGTTCCTCGCCGAGCCAGCCGCATTGCCATGACGGAATACGTCGCCGCAGCGATCGACGCCGGGCCCCTTGCCGTACCAGATCCCGACGACGCCGTCATGGCGCGCACCCGGCGACAGATTGACCTGTTGCGAACCCCAGACCGCTGTCGCCGCAAGGTCCTCGTTCACGCCCGGCTGGAACTTGATGCCGTGCCGGGCGAGATGACGGCGAGCGGCAAAAAGCTGCTGATCGTAGCCGCCGAGGGGCGAGCCGCGGTAACCGGAAATGAAGCCTGCGGTGTTAAGGCCTGCGGCACGATCGCGGCGGATCTGCGCCATCGGCAACCTGACCAGCGCCTGAAGGCCGGTCATGAAGACGTGCCCTGATCCCTGGGTGTATTTCTGATCGAGGCTGATCGGACCCTGATTGATACCCATTGCGCCGCCCTCTTCGTGCCTGGCCGCCCCCTTAGAGCTAGTGATGCGACTGCTTCAGAACCAGTCTTGTCGCCTCAAGAAGCGAACACTCGGGCAAACCAGGCGAGAGAAAACCAAGCATTAAAAGATCGCAATTTCGTTACGAAAAATTCGGACGCGGTTTCGGCTTATGTCTTTGCAATGAACTCTCGCGCAAGGACATGTCAGCCGGCGCGAGACACACATTGAAACGCGCGTCCGGCGATGATCGAGCCTCCCAGTCCGGCAAGGCCAGAGATGACAAATTTCAGCAGCCGGTAACTTGGGCGCTTCTTAACCATGTCCGTCGATGAACGATCGGGAGGCGGCTCTGTGCGTGTCGATACGCTCCGCGCTTCTTCAATGTTGATGCTGTCAGATTCTGGACAGAGTTATCGCCGACCTTCCGGGCGCGAATCACGACTGCCGCATTGTCGCGGCCGAACCAAAGGAAGATTTGATGAAATCAGTATTTGCAGCAGCCTTTCTCGTTGCCACCGTCGCCGCCTTCGGCATGGCGTACGCCATGCCCCTGGCTCCGCCAGCGCCGGGCGTGAATGCTGACGTCATTCAAGTCTCCCACGTCTGCCGTCGTGGCTTTCATCGCGGTCCGCGCGGCGTATGCATCGCCAACCGGCGCGGCCCGGCAGTTGATCGCCGGCAGCATCGCCGCTGCCGCTACTGGGGTCCGGGCCGCCGCGTCTGCCGCACCTGGTGGTAAGAAGCAGCCGCATTTATAGCGGCGCTCAAAGAAAAACCCGCGGCTTGGAGCCGCGGGTTTTTTCCTGTTGAATCGCTTCACGCGTCTTAGAGCATGATCCGATCAAGTTGAATCGGACCATGCTCCGAAAGCTATTGTTTGATCGCATTTTCTTGCGGCGAACCGGTATCCACTTCGCCGGAAAATGCGCTAGTGCGCCAGCACCGCCAGCAGCAGCAACGCCACGATGTTTGTGATCTTGATCATCGGATTGACCGCCGGTCCGGCCGTATCCTTGTAGGGATCTCCGACAGTATCACCGGTGACCGCCGCCTTGTGCGCGTCGGAGCCCTTGCCGCCATGATGGCCGTCCTCGATGTACTTCTTGGCGTTGTCCCATGCGCCGCCGCCCGATGTCATCGAGATCGCGACGAACAGGCCCGTCACGATCACGCCGAGCAGCATCGCGCCGACCGCCGAGAATGCCGCAGATTTTCCGGCAACGCCGCCGCCGGCGATCGCGTAGATCAGGAAGTAGACAACGATCGGCGACAGCACAGGCAACAGCGACGGAATGATCATTTCCTTGATCGCCGCCTTTGTCAGCAGGTCCACCGCCTTGCCGTAGTCGGGCTTGTCGGTGCCGCGCATGATGCCCGGCTTCTCACGGAACTGGCGACGCACTTCCTCGACGATCGCGCCTGCCGCGCGTCCCACCGCGGTCATGCCCATCGCGCCGAACAGGTACGGCAGCAGACCGCCGAACAGCAGGCCCACCACCACATAGGGATTGTTCAGGGAGAAGTCCGGATTGACGCCCTGGAAATAGGGGTGTTGCACGGCATCGCCGATGAAAAACTTGAGGTCCTGATTATAGGCGGCGAACAGCACCAGCGCGCCGAGACCGGCGGAGCCGATCGCGTAACCCTTGGTGACGGCTTTCGTGGTGTTGCCGACGGCGTCGAGCGCGTCGGTCGACTTGCGGACCTCCTTCGGCAGGCCCGCCATTTCGGCGATGCCGCCGGCGTTGTCGGTCACCGGACCAAAGGCGTCGAGCGCGACGATCATGCCGGCCAGCGCCAGCATGGTTGTGGTGGCGATCGCGATGCCGAACAGGCCGGCCAGACCGTAGGTCACCAGGATACCCGCGATGATGACGATCGCCGGAAGCGCAGTCGCCTCCATCGAGATCGCGAGGCCCTGAATGACGTTGGTGCCGTGCCCGGTCACCGAGGCCTTCGCAATCGACTTGACCGGACGATAGTCAGTGCCGGTGTAGTATTCCGTGATCCAGATGATCAGTCCGGTGACGACCAGACCGGCCACCCCGCAGGCGAAAAGATCGAGGCCGGTATAATCGACGCCCGCCAGCTCGCCGAAGCCGACCAGCGCGTAAATCACGGCGCCGACGCCGATCAGCGACAGGATGCCGGTGGCGATCAGGCCCTTGTACAGCGCGCCCATGATCGACTGGCTGTTGCCGAGCCTGACGAAGAACGTCCCGACAATCGAGGTGATGATGCAGATGCCGCCGATCGCGAGCGGCAGCGTCATCATGTTCACCAGCAGCGGCGAGGTCGCGAAGAAGATCGCGGCAAGCACCATGGTGGCGACGGCGGTCACCGCGTAGGTTTCGAACAGGTCGGCGGCCATGCCCGCGCAGTCACCGACATTGTCGCCAACGTTATCGGCGATCGTCGCCGGATTGCGCGGATCGTCTTCCGGGATGCCGGCTTCGACCTTACCCACGAGGTCGCCGCCGACGTCAGCCCCCTTGGTGAAGATGCCGCCGCCGAGGCGGGCGAAGATCGAGATCAGCGATGCGCCGAAGCCAAGCGCGACCAGCGCGTCGACGACCGTGCGGCTATTCGGGGCGTAACCCGCGCCGTGGATGAGATAAGCGAAATAGATCGTGACGCCGAGCAGCGCCAGGCCGGCGACCAGCAGTCCCGTGATCGCGCCGGCCTTGAAGGCAAGTTCCAGCCCGCCGGCCAGCGACTTGGTCGCGGCCTGCGCGGTGCGCACATTGGCGCGGACCGAAACGTTCATACCGATGAAGCCCGCCGCGCCCGACAGGATCGCGCCGATCGCAAACCCCACGGCGACCAGCACTCCGAGGAAGTAGGCAAGCAGCGCGAAGATCACGATGCCGACCATTCCGATCGTCGTGTATTGCCGGCGCAGATAGGCCTGCGCGCCCTCGCGCACGGCCGCGGCGATTTCCTGCATCCGCGGATTTCCCGCATCCGCCCTCAATACCGATGAGGTCGCCCAACCCGCATAAACGATCGAAAGCGCTCCGCAGAGCACGATCCCTACCAATGCTGTCATTGAATTTGCCTCAGAATTCCGGAAGTTGCCCCGACCACGCCGCGAGCCCGCGAACGGACGTATAAGGGAGGTCCGTTTTGTCGCAAGGCGACGTCAAATCGGGCGGGACCATGCCAAAATCGGACCTCCGGCGCAATGTCGGCTTTCGGCTAAACGACCGAATTCCGTAAGGAATTGCAATAAAATGCCGGGGACTTGCGGGCAGATTACCCCTCGCCGGCCGGGGTAAGCCGGACGGGCGCGAAGGCTTCAGGCCAGCCATTTCCCGATGCGCGCGACCGCCTCGTGCATCTCGGCGGCCGAACCGGCGTAGGAGAAGCGCAGGAACGAGCGGCCGCGCACGGGGTCGAAATCGACCCCGGGCGTCGCGGCAATGTGCGCCTGCTCCAGCATCCTGCGTGCGAAGTCATGGCTGTCCGTCGTGAACTTGGAAACGTCGGCATAGAGGTAGAACGCGCCGTCCGCGGGCAGAAACTCGCTCAAGCCGGCCTTCGGAAGACCCGCGATCAGGATGTTGCGGTTTTCCTCATAGCCGCGCTTCACGATCTCCATCTCCTCGCGGCCCGCGAAGGCTGCCTCGGCCGCGACCTGCGAGAGCATCGGCACCGAAATCGACAGGTTCTGCTGCAGCCGTTCGATCGTCCGCACCAGGTATTCCGGCGCGACCATCCAGCCGACGCGCCAGCCGGTCATGCAGAAATACTTCGAGAACGAGTTGATGATCAGCGCATGCGGCGACAGTTCAGCGGCGGTGACGGCGGGAAACGCATAGTCGAGACCGTGATAGATCTCATCGGAAATAAAGCGGATGCCTTCGCTTTCGGCGGCCGCCATCAGATGCGTGAGCGCCTCGCGCGACATCATCGTTCCCGTCGGATTTGCCGGACTGCCGACCAATACCCCCTTCAGCGGCGTCTTGCGGTGCGCGGCCAACAGCGCCTCGCCCGTCAGCGCGTGACGGTTGTCGCTTGAGGTTTCGATCAGCACCGGCTCGCAGCCGAGCGCCGTCAGGATGTGCCGGTACGGCGGATAGCCGGGCACCGACACCGCGACGCGGTCTCCCGGCTCGAACATCGAAAGAAACGCAAGGATGAATCCGCCCGATGATCCCGTCGTCACGACGATCCGCTCGCGGCTGACCGTGCAGCCGTAGAACTCGCGGTAGTGCCGCGCGATCCGTTCTCGCAGCGAGGGGATGCCGAGCGCGGGCGTGTAATCGATCCGGCCGGACTCCAGAGCGGCGCGGGCCGCGTTCAGCGCGGTTCGAGGCGCGGGCGCCGAAGGCTGCCCGACCTCCATGTGAATGACGTGTCCGCCTTCCGCCTCGATCCGCGCCGCCGCCGCCATGACATCCATCACCATGAAGGGTGGAACCTGGCTGCGGCCAGATGCCGCCAGCACGCGGGTATCCCGTTCTCTCACTGTCGTATCTACCCTGGAAATCTGTTAATGCGCTTCCGTCCGGTGTATTCCGCGTTCGACAGTTCGCTTGACGGATTCGCCGGAACGACGAGGCGAACTTATGAACCGCACCCTCAAGGCAGTCGCCTGAGCCGCGTTACCGCCGTATTCGGCAGGTTGTTAGGACATACAGCGTATTCGAACCAGCGCCAATGATTCCGAAGGCATTGACTAACGAAGATATGACCCGGCGTCCCGTCACTCCCCTGCGTCGTCCCGTCTCGAAGCTGATTGCGCTGGTCACCGCCTGCGCGATCGCGAACGCCTCCTTTCCGGCCCAGGCGCAACAGGACAAGGGTCTGCCGATGTTGCGCGATAGCGAGACCGAGCAACTGCTGCGCGACTATACGCGGCCGATCCTGCGCGCGGCGGGACTGCAGAAGCACAACATTCAGATGGTCATCATCAACGACAGGTCCTTCAACGCCTTCGTTGCCGATGGCCGCCGCATCTTCGTGAATTACGGCGCGATCTCGAAATCGACAACGCCGAACCAGTTGATCGGCGTGCTTGCGCACGAGACCGGGCATCTCGCCGGCGGCCATCTGTCCAAGTTTCGCGAGCAACTCGCCCGAACCCAGACCCAGCTCATCATCGCCATGCTTCTCGGCGCCGGCGCTCTCGCGGCCGGAGCCGGCCGCGGCGGAAGCAACAGCGCCGGCAGCAATATCGGCGCGGCCGCACTCAGCGCGCCTCAGGAAATCGCGCGCCGAAGCCTGTTGGGCTATCAGCGCCAGCAGGAGGAAAACGCCGACCGCGCCGCCGTCAAGTTCCTCAACGCCACCGGACAATCCCCCCGGGGAATGTACGAGACTTTCAAACGTTTTACCGATGAAAGCCTGTTCGCCGCGCGCGGCGCCGATCCCTATGCGCAGTCGCACCCGATGCCGGCCGACCGTGTCGCCTCGCTCGCGGAACTCGTCAAGACCAGTCCCAACTGGCAAAAAAAAGACGATCCGGCCCTGCAATTGCGTCACGACATGGTGCGCGCCAAGATTTCGGCGTTCATGGAGCGCGAGGATACGGTGTACCGGCGCTATCCGCGGTCCGACACCAGCCTGCCCGCCCGCTACGCGCATGCCATCACCACCTACCTGCATGGCGATCTTCGCTCGGCCATCGAGCAAATCGATGCGCTGATCAAGCTGCAACCCCAGAACCCCTATTTCCACGAGGTGCGTGGACAGGCTCTGCTTGAGGGAGGCCGCCCCGCGGAGGCGATCGCGCCGCTGCGGCGCGCCGTCCAGCTCTCGCATAACGCTCCGCTCATCGAGATGTTGCTGGGTCAGGCGCTCGTGGCTTCGAACAACAAGGCCAATGCCGACGAAGCCATCGCAATCCTGCGAACGGCGCTGGTGCGGGAGCCGGAGGCTCCGATCGGCTATTCGCAGCTTGCGATAGCCTACGGCCGCAAGGGCGATTATGCACAAGCCGATCTGGCGTCGGCTCAGGCCGCGTTCCTGCGAGGCGACAACAAGACGGCCCGCGAACTCGCATCACGCGCAAAAACCCGCTTCGCGATCGGCACGCCCGGATGGGTCAAGGCAGACGATATCGTCTCATCCAAGATTCCGGACAAGAAATAAGACCAGACGGCTCCGCCACGCGGCTCCTTTCAAAGGATTTGACAATGTCCCCTCTCCGTTTTCTCGCTCCCGCCCTTTTTGCGCTCGCGTTCGGCGCTGCGCCCGCCGCGTCCGCTCAGACCTTCTCCGACAGCCAGCGCGGCGAGATCGAACAGATCGTCAAACACTATCTGCTCGCACATCCCGAAATCCTTGAAGAGGTTTCGGCTGAACTCAGCAAGCGCCAGGCGGCTGCCGAAGCGCTCAAGCACGAGGCCGCCGTCACGGAGAACGCGAACGCCATCTTCAATTCACCGCGTGGCGTGACGCTCGGCAACAAGAACGGCGACGTCACCTTCGTCGAGTTTTTCGATTACAACTGCGGCTACTGCAAGCGCGCGATGCTCGACATGCTTGAGCTTATGAAGTCGGATCCCAAGCTCAAGGTCGTGCTCAAGGAGTTTCCCGTGCTCGGCCAGAGTTCGGTCGAGGCCGCACAGGTCGCTGTCGCGGCGCGAATGCAGGATCCCACCGGCAAGAAATACCTCGACTTCCATCAAAAGCTTCTGGGAAGCCGCGGTCAGGCCGACAAGGCGCGAGCACTGGCCGCCGCCAAGGAGGCCGGATTCGACATGGCCAGGATCGAAAAGGATATGACGAGCACCGAGGTGCGCGCCACGCTCGAGGAGAACTTCAAGCTTGCCGAATCCATGGGGATGAATGGAACGCCAAGCTACGTCATCGGCAAGCAGGTCGTCGTGGGAGCCGTGGGTCTCGAGAACCTCAAGGAGAAAATCAACACGGCGCGCTGCGGCAAAGCCTCCTGCTGATTGGCATGTCCTGATTTGAAGCAGCGCTCACCGGCGGGCCGGCGGTCGTACGGCCGGGTGCCCGCTTCGCCTGAAAGAGCCCCGAATCTGCTCCCTGCGATTCTCCGCTTCCTCCGGTCGTTTGCGGGTTCGCTCAGCGGCGCGGGAACCGGCTATCTGATACGCTCGTATGTCCGGTCGCGGCGTCCGATGTCGGTTAACGAGATATTTCCGTATGTTCTCCATGAATCCTCGCAAACAACGCGAGCTATCTCAAGCCGAATCAGGGAGTGTTCAGGCTTCCCCTTGACGCCCTTGTTACATATAACGGCCCGAACTGCGGCGTTCGGCGGCGGAAATGGCTGATTTTCGGGATTTCAGATGGCCAAGACGATCTACGTGCTCAACGGCCCGAACCTTAACATGCTCGGGACCCGTGAGCCGGATACCTATGGCCACGCCACACTTGCCGACGTCGAACAGCTTTGCGCCGAGACGGCCCAAAGTTTTGGACTGGTTGCGGATTGCCGCCAGTCCAACCGCGAGGGCGAACTGATCGATTTCATTCACGAGGCTCATGTGAGGAACGCGGCCGGTATCGTCATCAACGCCGGCGGCTACTCGCACACCTCCATCGCGCTTCACGACGCGCTGGTCGCGGTCAAAATTCCGACCGTCGAAGTTCATATCAGCAACATTCATGCGCGAGAGGACTTCCGTCATCATTCCTTCACGGCCAAAGCCGCGTTCGCAAGCCTGGCTGGTTTCGGAATTGATGGCTACCGGCTCGCGATCAATGGCCTTGCCGCCAAAATCGGCGCGGTAGACCCGTCGAACAAAGTCAAATCCTGACACATCAGCGTCATTCTCACAGAAAGTTTCGGATCGAGAACATGTCCCGCCAGCCCGGAGAACCTGCAAAAATCAAAACCGGCAACGATCTGCGCGAGGAGAGCGACGTGATCCGCGAACTCGCCGCACTGCTCGACGAAACCAGGCTCACGGAAATCGAAATCGAGCGCAATGGACTTCGTGTCCGTGTCGCACGCAACGTCACCGTCGGGGCGGCGATGCCGGCCAGCTATCAGGCCGCGCCGGCAGCTGCCCCCTCGCCGGCCGCGGGCGCCCCCGACGTCAGCAAGCATCCCGGCATGGTTCCCTCGCCGATGGTCGGCACGGCCTATTGGGCGTCGGAACCAGGCGCAAAACCCTTCATCGATGTCGGCTCGAAGGTCACCGCAGGCCAGACGCTGCTGATTATCGAGGCCATGAAGACCATGAACCAGATTCCGTCGCCTCGGTCCGGCACCGTCACGCAGATTCTCGTCGAGGATGGCCAACCCGTCGAGTTCGGCGAGCCGCTGGTCATCATTGAATGACGCCGTTCGAACCGCGGACGCAGTGATGTTCGATAAAATCCTGATAGCCAATCGCGGCGAGATCGCCCTGCGCATCCTGCGCGCCTGCAAGGAGCTGGGTATAGCGACCGTGGCGGTCCATTCCACCGCCGACGCCGACGCCATGCATGTCCGGCTCGCGGACGAAAGCGTCTGTATCGGGCCGCCGCCGACGAAGGACAGCTATCTCAACATCCCGGCGCTGCTGGCAGCCTGCGAGATCACCGGCGCCGAAGCCGTGCATCCCGGATACGGCTTTTTGTCCGAGAATGCCCGTTTCGCCGAAATTCTCGCCGACCACCGCCTGCATTTCATCGGCCCCAAGGCCGAACACATTCGCCTGATGGGCGACAAGATCGAAGCCAAGAAGACCGCGAAGCGGCTCGGTATTCCGGTTGTCCCAGGCTCCGATGGCGGCATCGGTCCCAATGACGACGCCATGGCGATTGCCAAGGCGATCGGCTTTCCTGTCCTGGTGAAAGCGGCCGCCGGCGGCGGCGGGCGCGGCATGAAGATCGTCAAGACACCCGACGACCTGATGATGGCGATCTCGGCCGCGGGGAACGAGGCCCGGGCGGCGTTCGGCGACGCCTCCGTTTATCTGGAAAAATACTTGCAGAAGCCCCGCCACATCGAAATCCAGGTGCTTGGCGACGGGCGCGGCGGCGCCATTCATCTCGGAGAGCGCGACTGCTCGCTGCAACGGCGCCACCAGAAGGTCTGGGAAGAAGGCCCCTCGCCCGCGTTGACGGCGGCAGCCCGAAACAAAATCGGCGAAATCGTTGCCAGCGCCATGAGCGAGATAAAGTATCTCGGCGTCGGAACGGTCGAATTCCTCTACGAGGACGGCAGATTCTATTTCATCGAAATGAACACCCGCATTCAGGTCGAGCATCCGGTCACCGAGATGATCACCGACATCGACCTGGTGCTGGAGCAGATCCGCATCGCCGCCGGCGGCGACCTTCCCGCCCTCCAGAAGGAAATCGCTGTAAACGGCCACGCCATCGAGTGCCGCATCAACGCGGAAAACCCCGTTACCTTCCGCCCCTCTCCGGGCAAGATCATGCAATTCCATGCGCCGGGCGGGCTCGGCGTCCGGATCGATTCCGCTGTTTATCAGGGGTATGTGATCCCGCCCTACTACGACTCGCTGGTGGGCAAGCTGATCGTGCACGGCAAGACGCGCGCCGAATGCCTGATGCGGCTGCGCAGGGCCCTCGATGAGATGGTCGTGGAAGGCGTCGAGACCACCCTGCCGCTGTTCCGGGCGCTGGTCCGCGAGGCAAGCATTATCGACGGCGACTACCATATCCATTGGTTGGAGCAGTATCTCTCCAGCGGCGGTCTGACCGGAACCTGAGCCGCTTCGAACCCGGACCAGATTTTTTTTAGGAACAAAAGGCCCGGAACCGGTTGCGCGCTGAGGGGTTTATCAAATGGCTGACGACCGTGCGGGGGCGATTTAGACTGTCTCGATCCGAACACGATGAAATCGCGGCGCCGCGAGCCAGATCGTCGCGCCCCGCGCTCAGCCAGCTGATCCTGCTGACGGCAGGTCTGGTGGTCCTGACGTTGATCAGCGCCATTTCCATCTATCTGGTCAACAAGGCGCGCGACGACACCCGCTGGGTCCTGCACAGCATGGAAATCGAGAATGAAATCTCACTGGCCCAGTTGCAGATACAGCGGGCGGAAAGTTCGCAACGCAGCTTTCTGCTGACGCAGCACCCGGAATTCCGCGCCGCGTTCGAGGAAGCATCCGGCCGTATTCCGCAGAGCTTCGAACGGCTGAGGACGCTGACGAGAGAAAACCCTTACCAGCAACAGCGGCTCCAGCAAATGATCCCGCTGACCGATCAGCGGATCGGGCAACTGCGGCAGGGCATTGATCTCGCGCTGACGAACAGGCTGGATCAGGCGGTTGAGAGCGCGCGACAAGAGGCCGGTCAGGACGCGACGCGACAGATCCGTGATCTGGGGACCGAGATGCGAATCGAGGCAAATCGCCTGCTCGCGGCGCGGACGGCTTCAGCCGATGTCAGCCAATCGCGTTCGGCGCTGATTACGAGCGTCGGTTCGGGGCTGGTCGTGCTGTTCGCGGGGCTTTCGATCTATCTGGTGCGGCGGTCGAGCCGGGAACGCGACCTGGCTCACGCCCGGCTGCGCGATATCAATCTCAACCTGGAATCGGCCATCGAGAAGCGGACCAGCGATCTGCGGGAAGCCAACGATGAAATCCAGCGTTTTGCCTACATCGTCAGCCACGACCTGCGCTCGCCGCTGGTCAACATCATGGGTTTCACCAGCGAGCTGGAGGAACTGCGGGGTGACATTTTTCGCCGGATCGCGGAACTGAGCCGGGCGAACGGCCTCCCGCCTCCGGGCGTGAGCGATCCAGCCAGCGCGGCCGAACCGGTTCTCGATGGACCGGACGAGCAACTGTCGCAGGATTTCAACGAGGCTCTGGGATTTATCAAGTCGTCGATCGCCAAGATGGACCGTCTCATCGGCGCGATCCTCAGCCTTACCCGCGAGGGCCGGCGCGAATTTCATCCCGTTTCGATCGCCATGCGCGACCTGATCGAGAGCATCGTATCCACGGTGGCGCATCAGGCCGCCGAGGCGGACGCCGAGATCCGGGTCGAGCCATTGCCGGATATTGTCACCGACCGCATCGCGATCGAACAGATCTTCTCAAATTTGATAGACAACGCCTTGAAATATCTCAAACCTGGCGTTCCCGGCGACATCGCTATCCGTGGCCGGCGCAAACTGGGTTTTGCTATTTTCGAGATCACTGACAACGGTCGCGGCATCGATCCGAAGGATCACCAAAGGATTTTCGATCTGTTCCGCCGGGCGGGTCCGCAGGATCGGCCGGGCCAGGGTATCGGACTTGCGCACGTCCGTGCATTGGTCCGAAGGCTCGGAGGAACCATATCAGTCTCGTCGGAGCTTGGCGCCGGCACCACGTTTACAGTTACGCTGCCCAGTTCTTGGGTGGGCACAAACCGGGACCAACAATCATGAGTACGCCAGTCACCATCATCATGATCGAAGACGATGAGGGTCACGCCAGGCTGATCGAACGGAATATCCGGCGTTCCGGTGTCAACAATGAGATCAAGTCGTTCACCAACGGTACAGAAGCCGTCAACTACCTGTTCGGCGCGGATGGCAACGGCCTTCCCCATAAGGGAGAGTCGCTGCTTATCCTGCTCGATCTCAATCTTCCTGACATGACCGGCATCGAGATCCTGCGGCGGGTAAAGGAAAACAGATACCTGAAGTACGCGCCGGTGGTCGTGCTGACGACAACCGACGATTCGCAGGAGATCAAGCGCTGCTACGAGCTCGGATGCAGCGTCTACATCACAAAGCCGGTGAACTACGACAATTTCGCCAACGCGATCCGGCAACTCGGTCTGTTTTTCTCCATCATTCAGGTACCTCAGGCCACTCCATGAAAGTCAAGCCTACCCTCTTGTATGTGGATGACGACAAGGCGCTGGCTCGTCTGGTGGAGCGCGGCCTGACGCGCCACGGATTTTGCGTGGAGTACGCGTCCGACGGCGAGGCTGGACTCGCACGGATCGCGCAGGGCGGCATCGATGTGATAGCGCTCGACCAATACATGCCCGGCCTGGACGGGCTGGAGACGCTGGGCCGGATTCAGGCAATTCCCGATGCGCCCCCCGTGGTGTTCGTCACCGCCTCGCAAAACTCGAAAATCGCCGTGACCGCGCTCAAGGCGGGAGCCGCCGACTATCTCGTCAAGGATACGTTCGGCGAGTTCGTTCCGCTGTTGCATGTCGCGGCCGAAGTGGCGATCCGGCAGGCGCTCGTTCAGAAGGCGCGCGACGAGGCCGAAGCCGAAGTCCGCGCCTCACGCGACCGCTATGCGGCGCTGGCCGCCGAGCGCGAGATGCTCTTGCGCGAGGTCAATCATCGCATCGGCAACAGTCTCCAGATCATCGCGTCGCTGCTGCATCTGCAAGCCAATTCAAGCCCCGAGGAAGACATCAAGGCCGCCCTCACCAACGCCATGGGACGGGTGGCGGCCGTCGCGCAGGTGCATCGCCGGCTCTACACGTCGCACGACCTGAACAGCGTCCTGCTGAACCAGTACCTCGAAGCGCTGCTTGAGGATCTCCGGCGCTCCACCGAGGGCAACCGGATGTCGCGCCTCGACCTGAAAGCCCAGCCCGTCGAGATCGATCCCGATCGCGCCGTGGCCATCGGGATCATCGTCAACGAACTGGTGATGAATGCGGTCAAATACGCCTATCCGGATGGCCCCGGCCCCATCCACGTCGAACTCGCGACCGATGGCGATGATGTCATGCTATCAATCACCGATGACGGCGTCGGCCTCAATGCAAGGAGCGATCCGCGCTCGACCGGAATGGGCCAGCGGATTGTTTCAGCGATGGCGCAGAAGCTCGACGCTCAGGCCGAACGCGACCCCGCCCACGCGGGCACGCGCATCGTGCTGCGGTTCCGCGGTGGAACTGCCCAGGTCACGAAACCGCTGCCCGCGACGGCGGCATGAACACGGCGCAAGCAGTTTGAAACCGCGCTCCGCGCGCGCCAGATTATCGACGCGGAAACCTTCCAGTTCTGCTATAAGATAACCGGATGTCCCGCGAGACCGCCTCATCCGAGATCACGCCCGAACTGCTGCTGCGCGCCTATGCCTGCGGCATTTTTCCGATGGCGGAAAGTGTCGACGACCCGACGCTGTTCTGGGTCGAGCCGAAGATGCGCGGCGTGGTTCCCCTCGAGAGCTTTCGAATTCCGTCGCGCCTCGCGCGCACCGTTCGATCGGACAGTTTCACCGTAACCGTCGATACAGCTTTTGACGCGGTGATCAATGGCTGCGCCGCGCCACAACCCGGCCGCGACAACACCTGGATCAACCATCGGATCCGTGAACTTTATATCGGCCTGCACAAGCTCGGCCACTGCCACAGTGTCGAGGTCTGGCAGGACAATGAACTGGCCGGCGGTCTCTATGGAGTCAGGCTCGGCCGCGCGTTTTTCGGCGAGAGCATGTTCCATATCGTGCGGGACGCGTCGAAGGTCGCGCTCGTGCATCTGGTCGCCCGATTGATCGCCGGAGGTTTCGTCCTGCTCGACACGCAGTTCGTAACCGACCATCTGCGGGGGTTCGGCGCTATCGAAATCCCGCGCCGGCGCTACCGGGCGTTACTGGACGTCGCACTGGAAGGCCGGGCCGATTTCGGGACGCTGCCGCTCGACCGGCCGGTGCCGGGCGTGGAAGCACTCAAGGCCATCGCCGCCCGCCGCTCTTGAGAGCCTTACCGCCTCTGATGGAATCAGAAGCGATAATGCTCTAGAGCGTTTTCAAGCGAAGTGGACACCGGTTCGCGTGAAGAAAACGCTCCAAATCAAAATTATAGAGCCCGCTTCTGATTCTATCAGAAGCGGAAAGTCTCTAGGCGCGAGCGGAAAAGCGGAACACCCCACTCTACCTCTGGAACGGCGGGAAGAAGGAATTGCCCTGCGGTTGCCGCTGCGGCGGAGGCGTTGGCGCAGGTTGCGGCGGCGGCGCGGGTTGACGCGACTGACGGGTCGATTGCCGCGATCGCCTGGCTGGCGGCGGCGGTGGCGGTTTCGGCTGATCCGGCTGCTCGGCGATAACGGTCGTCTCCGGATCCTTGCAGTCGGTCAGCCAGACATCATAGATCGGATGCTCGACGCCATGCAGGCCGGGGCTCGACGCGAACATCCATCCGGAGAAAATTCGCTTCACCTCGCCCTGAAGCGTGATCTCATCGACCTCGACGAAGGCGTCGGTATTCGCGGCCTCGGTCGCGGGACGAGTGTAGCAGGCGTTGGTTTTTACCCGCAGCGCGCCGAACTGCACGGTCTCTCCGACATCCTCGTCGAAATGGATGATGCGGCCGGTGATCTTATCCAGGCCGGAGAATACGGCCTTCTTGTTGACAATCCTCTCGGCCGGCGCCTCGGTGACGACCTCATCGCCGGGCTGCAGCGTGGCCGGCGCCGGCGGAGCAGGTCTCGCGGCGTTCTGTTCGGGAGCCTGACGGGATGATGGCGGCGCAACGGCACCGCTCCCCGGAGCATTCTGCGGAGCCACGGCGGTTCCGGACGGCGGCGGCAGCGGCTGAGACTGAACCGGACCGGGCGGCGGAGCACCCTGCCCCGGCGGCAGACGCATCGGCGCCGGGAGCACGCGCCCCTGTGGCGGCAGTTCGGGCACCTCTTCCTCGTCATCCTCAGGCGCGGCCTGCCCCTGCGGAATAGCTCCGGGCGGACGCGGCGGCGGATCCGAGAAGATATTCCCGATCTGGGCGCGCGCGGAAGGCGGGGCCACGACAAGGGCGACGCCTGCAAAAGCCGCACAACCGGCTATAACAATGGTTCGAAATATCATGCGCGGCTTTGTGAGGCTCGAATCAGGGCCGGACCATTGTACAGGGATAAAGGCTCCAAGCCGCTCGCAGCAATCCGGTTAACACGTCGATTGCGGCGGGGAAAGGGCGACCTGCTCCGCGTCCACTGGCGACTGCTGCGGCTCGCTCGATCAGAGGCGGAAAGGCTTTGAGGCCCACCGTGGATTTACAGCAACAGACGCCATCAATCGGCGGCGGATAGCGACCTGATGGACGATTGGGGGTTGGCGCATTCGGATTATTCAAGCGTATACTTGCCCGGATTTGTCTGTTCTGAGTGTCGGGAGTTGCCATGACCCGGGCGGGGGCGCATTGGATCGCGATGACGGCGGCGGCGCTGGCGCTTGGGGGCACGGCGGCGCAGGCTCAGCAGGTCGGCACGGCATCGGCGGTCAACCCTGCCGCCACCGCCAACCTGAAGACCATCACCATCGGCCAGTCGATCGCCCACAAGGAACGTATCCAGACCAGGTCCAGCGGCTCGGTGCAGTTGCTGTTCCTTGACAAGACGTCGATGACCATCGGTCCGAACAGCGACCTCACAATCGATGAATACGTCTATGATCCGAACGCCAACACCGGCAAACTGGCGGCCACTCTCGGCAAGGGCGCGCTGCGTTTCGTAGGCGGCCAGATCAGCCACAGCGGCGATGCCGAAATCAAGACCGGGACGGCCTTGATCGGCATTCGCGGCGGCGTGATGATGACCGATGGCAAGGGCGGTATCTATGCCGGCTACGGCACAATGACCGTCTCATCCGGCGGCCAGACCGTCACCCTGGGCGCCGGCGAATTCACCCAGACGCAGGCGGGCAGTTCCCCTACGCCACCCGGCCTGCCGCCGCCAGGGTTCGTGCAGCAGCTGATCGCATCGTTCCAGAGCGCCGCCGGTCAAACAGGCGGAACACGCGCCGGCTCGGCTTCGGCGAAAAATGTCGCGGCCGCCGAACACAAGGCAACCGGATCTCCCGGCGGACTGGTCGCCGGGTCGGGTGCTCCGCCCTCTCCCGCTCCACCCACCATTATTCAGCAGATCAACGCAATCACATCAGCCTTCACGGAGGCGATCCAGACATCCAATCAGGTGACCGGGGCGCAGCAGATCGCGCACGATCATCCGCCCGGCGGCGACCACCACCCGCCCCCGACAAACAATATCCCGCCACCGACAAATAACGTTCCGCCGGGGGCGCTGAGCGGATATGTCGGCGGACTGGTCTACACGAGATCAAGTGAGGGCGAACATTCCTCAGATCACGGCGGGAACGGTGAGCATGGCGTGAGCCATGAAATTCCGACCAACATCAATCCCGTCACCGGGACCGCGGAAATCACCCTCGACACCGCCAACAAACGTGTCCAGGCTAATCTTAACACCTACCGTAACGATCCAAACAATCAAAACAATCCGTTCGCGCAGCTTGCCGAAACGGTGCATGAATTGTTTCAGTTCGGATCGACAGGGTCGAGCGGCCCCGCTAACAGCGTCTATGTGGACCACGATAATTTCTACGCGAACACGCCCGAGAACCACGAGGTCAACGGCACCAAGGTCAGCGGCGTTCTGGTGTCCGGCAACGGCATCGCGACAAACCCGATCGTTAGCGAGACAATTCCGAACCTGACGCCGTGCCAGTGCGACTATACCCGCTGGGGTTTCTGGATGGCTGACGAAAGCGATACCAGCACCAGTGCGCCTACATCATACAAGACAACCTTCGGCACCTGGGTCGCCGGCCGGCCGGTGGGCAGTATCGGCGATGTGCCGACGACCGGCGCCGCAACCTACACCGGCCATGTCGTCGCCAACGTGAATAATGCAGGCTTCGTTGCCGGCGGGTTCTCGAACAACGTCAATTTCGGGACGCGCACCGGCGCGGTGAGCGTGACCGGTCTCGACAACACAAACTATTCCGGCACCGTGAATTTCAACACCGACCCACGCAATTTCGGCGGCACGATCAACAGCACCAATATCGAGTCCGACGGCCGCAGGATGGCCATTGACGGCAGCTTCTTCCAGGGCCCGCACAGCCCGGTCGGCGAGATGGGCGGACGCGTCGCAATCTCCTCCGGCGCGAACAATTATTTCGGCAGCGGCATTTTCGCGGCTACCAAACAGTGACAGCGCGCGCTCGTAGCTGATGCGTCTCCGCGCGGGAAGCGGATGTTTCTACTGACCCGGTGTCCAGGGCTGATAATCGCCGGTCGCCTTTGGCCGGCGGCCGCTCGCCAGCGTCGAGCCGGAAGGTCGATAGGCTGCCGGCGTCCCCGTCATGTTCGGCACATGCGGCTTCTGCCATTCGCGCGGCTGGTAGTCCTCCTTGGTCGGCGGAACATCGACGACGTGATGAATCCAGCCATGCCATTCCGGCGGAATGCGGGTGGCTTCCGTGTAGCCATTATAGATCACCCAGCGGCGCTCGAAGCCAAGCGCCGGGTCGATCCGCCCGCCGCGCGTCCGGTAATAGCAGTTGCCCTCGCTGTCTCTGCCGACGAGTTCACCGAACCGCGCCGTCCAAAGCTGCGTGCCGAAGGTCTGGCTATTCCACCAGGTAAAAAGCTTGAGGAAAAACTGCTTCATTGCCGGAAATCCGTCGCGGGGTATCACGGAACTCCCCGCAAGGAGTCCGCGATTATCATTCTGTTTCGATTTGATGACATCCCGCCGCGGCCTTGTCCAGCCGAACGCGGCCAAATAGCGCGCCCGGCCGCGCCAAACGGGACGTAAATTAGCGTTTTCGAGCGAAGCAAGTCCTCGGGCTTGACCCGAGGATGGAATCCGGTTCGCGTGAAGAAAACGCGTCAAAACATAAAGATGGAGTCCCTCACCGCTTCCATGAAGTGGCGAAGGACTTTAGAGCGGCGGCCGGTCAAATGGAATCAGCGCCGCCGCTCCAGTTAATTGATTGAGCATCGGATTTATCCCGAAACCGGTTCCCACTTTCGGGTCCGATGCTCTAGCGGGTTGCGCCTGCGGCCCGCACGCCTTAACCCACTCTCTTATCCAAGCCCCGTCCGGCGCTGATCGCGCGGGCCGCGGGCGCAGCAACGGCAGGCCGCAGGCTCTGCGCTGTCGTTGACTGGCTCCCGAAAACTTTGAATGTTGCCTCTCACAGGCAAGAAAGAATAAAGGCTGCGAAATGTCCGAAGTCGTCAACAACATGGAAAAACATCGCTACGAACTCGAAGTGGACGGGCTCGTTGCCGCGACCTACTACCGATTCCTGGACGGTGTCCTCGTCTTCACCCACACTCAGGTGCCGCCGGAACTCGAAGGCAAGGGCGTCGGTTCGGAACTGGTGAAGGGCGCGCTGGATCAGGTGCGCGCGGATAAATTCAGGGCCAGCGCTCAATGCCCCTTCGTGAAAGCGTGGCTCGAGAAGAACCCCGATTACGCCGATCTGCTGCGTCCGAATTTGTGAGACAAGGCGAGGCTTCGTCTGGAGCAGTTTCGCTTCTGGTTGAATCAGAAGCGAAGTTCCAGATGTTGTTTCAACGCCGGTTTTCGGGAGGGATCACGCTCAAACAAAAAAGATAAGCAGCGAGTCTGATTCAACACCGTTGGAACAGACTCTAGTTTTCCTCCGAAAATGCGTGCTGTCTGATTACTGCTTCATGTCGGGCGGCAGCTTGCCCCCATTGGCTGCGAGCTGAGCCATCATCTGCTTATGCAGCCAGACGTTCATTGCCGCGGAATCGTTGGTGTCGCCCGGATATTTCAGATCCTTCGCCAGTTCCTTGCGCGCGCTCAGGCTGGAGTCGACATCAAGCGCCTTCATCAGATCAACGATCGAGGTTCGCCATGCCAGCTTTTCCTTCTTGGCGGCGACAGCCTTGTCGAGAATGGCCGCCACGTCGACGCTCTTGGCGGACGAGCCCTCCGGCGAGGGCGCAGTCCCGCTGCCTGACTCTCCCGCCGGTGTTGCCGCTTCGGCGTGCGAGCCGAAAATGGCGCCCATGATCTTTCCGAATATGCTCATTGTGCCGCTCCCAATAGCTTTAGCCGTGTACCGACTCCAAAGCGGAAATCCCGCATCTGTTTCCGCCGGATCGTCAAAAGAGTAACCGGCTCATCGCGGCTTGCCAATGCGAACGATGCCGGGCCCTCCCCCTGGCATCTGGCATCCTCCCTGCGATGAAAAAAGTCACTCAACCGTGAGCAACCAAGATCACGGATCCGAATTAGAATGGTGACAGTACAGGTCGCGGCAGGACCAGGTTGCTTGCCTTCGCGTCTGGTCTTGATCCGTGATCCGTTTCCGAAGGGGCGACCTCGCGCCTTCCGGCGGCCAGAGATCGACCCCGCGAAAGGGAGACAACGAACATGGCCACCTCTTATCCTGTCGACGTTACGTCGCATTCCGGAATGGCCGGCGCAGACAGACCAGTTGTCCGTCACATCGGCTTATCCGATCTGTTCGATGCATTGCGGCTGGGCTGGGAAGACTTCAAAGCGGTTCCCAGCCACGCCATCGTTCTCTGCGTTATCTATCCCATAATCGGAATTCTGCTGTGGCGGATGGTGCTCGGCTACTCGGTCTTGCCAATGCTGGTTCCGATCGCCGCCGGCTTTGCCTTGGTCGGGCCGTTCGCGGCGCTTGGACTTTATGAACTGAGCTACCGGCGCGAACTCGATATGGACGCGTCAGCCTGGCACGCATTCCGCGTGCTACGGGCGCCGTCGTTCGGATCGATGCTTGGACTGGGCGGCGTGCTGCTGGTCATCTTCTTCATATGGGTGGCGACAGCTCGCGCGATCTATGTGTCCACCTTCGGCAACACCCCGGCGGCGGCCATTCCCGACTTCCTCACGCAGGTTTTCACCACGACCGAAGGCTTGCAAATGCTCATGATGGGCGTCGGCGTCGGATTCCTGTTCGCAGCCGTGGCCTTGTGCATCAGCATTGTGTCGTTCCCGCTGATGCTTCATCAACACGCTGACATGACCGATGCCATGCTGACGTCGATGCGCGTGGTGGCGAAGAATCCAATCGCGGCGGCGGAATGGGGTCTGATCGTTGCCGTCCTGCTGACGCTCGGGTCGATTCCCTTCTTCCTCGGTCTCACGATCATCATGCCGTTGCTCGGTCATGCGACGTGGCATCTCTATCGCAAGGCGATCGAGAGTCCCTTAACGTCGTCAGCGCACGAGCCTCGGGAAACGGAGAAGGAAAAACGCTACGCAGCCGATTTCCCGTCGGTCCTGTTCCCGCCTTACGGGCGCAAGCACCGGTTCTTCGATAGTGCTGATTGATGGGAAGACGTTCGCTCTCGCAAAGGCTGTGTCGGTGTCAGGAGCTTCAACCCGCTCGCTGACATCGGGACGGCCTTTGCATCCGCGGTGCTTTCGGGTCTGCTTCCCCGACGCGAATACCGTCGAGGGTTGAAGCGCCGGACCGGCGTTAGCGCGTTCCTTTTGGATGAGAAACGCGCTACCCCTTGTCCCATGACACAGTTTGAATCCCCCCGCACAACCGTTCATATCATCGGCGCCGGCCTGGCCGGTTCGGAAGCGGCCTGGCAGGTCGCGGATCAGGGCGTTCGGGTCGTGCTGCACGAGATGCGGCCGCACCGGATGACTGCGGCGCACCGGACCGGGGGCCTCGCGGAACTGGTCTGTTCAAATTCGTTCCGGTCCGACGATGCTTCCAACAATGCGGTCGGCCTCCTCCATGCCGAGATGCGCCGGCTGGGATCGCTGGTCATGCGCTGCGCCGACGCCAATCAGGTTCCGGCAGGCGGCGCGCTCGCGGTGGATCGCGACGGCTTTTCCGCCGCGGTCACCGAAGCTCTCGACAACCATCCGCTGATCGAGATCGACCGTGCCGAGATCGACGGCCTGCCGCCCGCCGAGTGGAGCAACGTCATCGTCGCCACGGGGCCCCTCACCTCGGCGCCGCTCGCGGCTGCGATCCGCGCACTGACCGATGAAACCGCGCTCGCCTTTTTCGACGCGATCGCGCCCATCGTTCATCGCGACTCCATCGATATGTCGAAAGCCTGGTTCCAGTCCCGTTATGACAAGACCGGCCCGGGCGGCAGCGGCGCCGATTACATCAACTGCCCGCTGAACGAAGCGCAGTATCACGCCTTTGTGGACGCGCTGCTCGAGGGCGAGAAGGTCGAGTTCAAGGACTGGGAGACCGACACTCCCTATTTCGACGGCTGCCTGCCGATCGAGGTCATGGCCGAACGCGGCCGCGAGACGTTGCGCTACGGTCCGATGAAGCCGGTCGGCCTCACCAATCCGCACGATCCCACGGTGAAGCCCTACGCCGTGATCCAGCTACGCCAGGACAACAAGCTGGGCACGCTTTACAATATCGTCGGCTTTCAGACCAAACTGAAGCATGGCGCGCAGACGCGGATCTTCCGCACCATTCCCGGCCTTGAGAACGCCGAGTTTGCCCGCCTGGGCGGCCTGCATCGCAACACGTTCCTGAATTCGCCGAAGCTGCTCGACGCCCGGTTGCGGCTGCGCGCCGAGCCACGGCTGCGCTTCGCGGGACAGATGACCGGATGCGAAGGTTACGTGGAATCCGCCGCGATCGGGCTGCTCGCCGGCCTCTACGCGGCAGCCGATGCACGGTCATGCACGCTTGAAGCCCCGCCCCAGACGACGGCGCTCGGCGCGCTGCTCGGCCACATCACGGGCGGCCACATCGAGACCATCGACGCGGGGCCCCGCTCGTTCCAGCCGATGAACATCAATTTCGGATTATTCCCGCCGCTCGCCGATCCGCCAACCAGAAAGCCTGACGGCACGCGCCTGCGCGGCAACGAAAAGGCGATCGCAAGGAAACAGGCGATCTGCGCGCGCGCGCTGTCGGACCTCGATCGCTGGATCGCGGACGCGCTTCGTCGGGCAGCAGCCGCATAGGTTCAACACGCTATCTTCAGGATTATCATGCCCCTTCCGAAGCAGGACGCAGCATTCCTGTCCACGAAATGGACCGAAGGAGTCCTGCTGAAACGCGACGTGTTTTCGACCGTGGAGCGCGGACGCTTTCAGACCACCACCGGCGAGACCGGCGCGGTGCTGCGGCGGCTGGATCAGGTGCCCTGGTGGTCGTATCTTGTCGCGAGGCACCTGTTCGAGCGCGAGCGCAAGGCGCTGACGCTCGCTCACGATCTCGGCCTCGGTCCACGGCTGTTGTGGAGCGGTCGCAGCGCGTTGGTGCGAGACTTCATCGATGGCGTGGCGCTGCATCTCGCCAGACCCTACGGCGACCTGTCCTACTTCCGCTCGGCGAAGGCGGCGCTGCGCAAGCTGCATCGCGCCGGCATCTGCCACAACGATCTTGCCAAGGAGCAGAACTGGCTGCGTGGCAACGACGGCAACGCCTACCTGACGGACTTCCAGCTTGCCGCATGTTTCAAACGTCGATCGCGCCTGTTTCGCATCGCGGCTTACGAAGACCTGCGGCACCTTCTCAAGCACAAGCGCACCTATGCGCCCGACGCCCTGACGCCGCGCGAACGAAAGATGCTTGAGCGCAAGTCGGTCATAGCGCGGACGTGGCTGATGACCGGCAAGAAGGTCTACCAGGCCATCACGCGCGGCCTGTTCCGTTTCACCGACCGCGAAGGCGGCGGCCGGCGTCTCGTCAACGATGCCCCTGTGCTGATCGCGCGCATCAGGGAAAATCCCGCGGTGCGCGACGCCGCCATCGTTGCCTTCGCTGACCGCCGCAGCGGCGTTGGGCTTTACGCTTTTGTCGAGGCGGACCTGCCCGAACTCGAAGCGCGGTTGCGCTCCACGCTTGCCGCCGCAGGCGAGCCGAAACCTCCCGAGCACATCCAGGTCGTCGCGCGCCTGCCACGTGGCGCAGCCGGCAAGGTGCGCACCGAAATCCTGCAACTGATCGCCATGAATCAGATCGACCTGATCGAGCCGTTGATCACGAGTCCCGAGGATCGCGAATTCTTGCGCGGTATCCTGGAGAGTCGAAAAAACCTGCGCGACCGTTTCAATTTCGAATCGACCGATCAGGCTCTGCCGACCTGATTATGTTCAACCGCGAAATGCCTTCGAGCGTGACGCCCGCCACATGACCCACAGGATGCGCAGCCGCGACGCCGGCCTTGGCGCAAAGGGGTTGATGTTGGCGCCATCGACAACATCAAGCGCGCGACGCACCAGCGCGAGCGGAAGATAGACGCCGCGAGCCTGCGGCGGCAGGTCAGGCAGCAGACCCAACGCCGCCTTCAGATGCGGTCGCGCCTCATTCGCCAGTCCGCCAATGGCCGCGCGAATGGAAGGCATATCCCGGCCCGTGAACATCTGTTCCAGATCGGCGCCGTGCTGCTCCAGCAACGTGAGCGGCACATAAGACTGCCGCCGCGAAGCGTCGAAACCGAAGTTCGCGATCACCCGCGCCATACCGCCGGCGAGGCCGGCGTGTCGGGCGAGATGATCCGTCTGCTCCGGCCGCTGTCCGACGATACGCGATGAGAGCGAGAACAGCGCGCACGACGTGTCAGCCAGATATTGTTCCAATGCCGCCATGTCCGGCATCGGATCGTTGTAGAGATCGAACTGATGCGCCTCGATCAGTCGCCGCAACAACTCGACCGCAAGATCGTGATCCCGGATCGCGAGCAGGAGTTCCGCCGCGACCGGATTGCCTTCAACGCCGCCATGCCCCGCGCCCGCGAGCATATCCATCCACCATTGCAGGCGGACTTCTCCCGCCAGCGGCTGGGTGATCTGCTCTCTGACCCTGACGATCTCGACATTGAAAGCATAAAGCGCGAGCAGCGCGCGGCGGCAACGGAGCGGCGCAAACAACGTCGTCGCATAGCTGCCGAAATCGTGGGTGCGCACCAGTTCCGCACAGAACGCCGCGGACGTGTTCTTTGTTGTATCGTTCATAACACCGCAATCACGCGCGCCAAGGAGCACATCGATATGACGGTCGCCATAATACAGCAACCAGCGCCATCAGGCGCTGCCGGTGTGGTGTAGTGATCACGGTACGGCAACCAGCGCCGTCAGGCGCTGCCAATGTGGTGAGGTCATCATGCCACGGCTATCAGCGCCGTCAGACGCTGCCGATGTGGTGAGGTGATCACGGTACGGCAACCAGCGCCGCCGCTACCCTGCGCCGCTCGCCCAGCATGATGTTGTAAGTGCGGATCGCCGGCCCCGTGAGCATGGTGTCCACGCCGATGCCCACGCGGCGCAGGGCCGTGCGCAGTTCGGGAGGAACAAGCCACACATCTGTTCCGGTGCCGATCAACAACGTGTCGATGGCGGCTGCTCCCTCAAATACGCGCGCCAGCGCATGACGGTCGATGTCATCCGCTCGCGCTACGGGCCACGCCCAAACGCCGTCCGGCAAGCAAAGCAGCGAGCCGCGATGCGACATGGTATCGAAGCGAAAGCCGCCGTTGCCATAGGCCTCGATCGCGGCGGGCCGCGGAAGGTGCGGCGCCTCCGGCGGGACAGCACTCACGGCTTCGCTGGTTTCGCGGACTTGGCCAGCTTCTCGGACTTGGCAGGCTTTTCGGGCTTCGCCAGCTTTTCGGGTTTGGCGGGCTTTTCCTCGACATCGGCGCGGTTCTCGCCCACGCCGAGATAGATCAGAATCGGAGCCGCGATAAAGATCGAGGTGTAGGTGCCGACCAGCACCACGCCGAACGTCATCACCGCGGTGAAGCTGTGGATCGCCGGACCGCCGAACAGCAGCAAAGCAAGCAGCGCCAGGGTCACGGTGACATGCGTGATGATCGAGCGCGAAAGCGTCGAGTTGATCGATGCGTTGAGCAGTTCAGGCATCGGCATTTTCTTGTAACGCCGGAGAATTTCGCGGATCCGGTCGTAGATGACGACCGTGTCGTTCAGCGAGTAGCCGAGAATTGTCAAAAGCGCCGCGATGCTGGTGAGGTCGAAGTCAACCTGCGAAATCGACATGAAGCCGATCGTCAGCACGATATCGTGCACGTTGGCGATCATCGCGCCGAGCGCGAACTGCCACTCGAACCGGAACCAGAGGTAGATCAGGATACCGAATATCGCAAGCATCAGGCCGAGCATGCCGTAAGCGAGCAATTCACCGGACACGCGCGGCCCGACAACCTCGACCCGGCGATAATTGACGCTTTCGCCAAGCGCGCCGCGCACCTTCTGCACCGCCGCCTGCTGCGCGGCGTCTCCGCCCGGCTGCTCGGCGACGCGGATCAGCACATCGGTCGGGCCGCCGAACTGCTGAAGCTGGACCTCGCCCAGATCGAGCTTGCTCAGCGTCGCGCGCATGCTCGCGATGTCAGCTTCGCCAGATTTGGCCTGCACCTCGAGCAGCGTGCCGCCCTTGAAATCGATGCCGAAATTCAGGCCGTGCGTGAAGAACAACGTGATCGCGACGATCGAAAGCACGGCGGAAATCGGAAAGCTGATGCGGCGGAAGCGCGTGAAATCGAACTTCGTGTCGTCCGGAACGATTCGCAGCGCAGGCAGCAGACCAAACCAGCTGACGATGGTCAGTACAACGATGAGGGCACCCAGCCCGAGCAAAATCGATTGAGTCACAGCCGGCTCCGCGTCATCAGATCGGTACGGTTTGCGGCCGTTTCCAGCGCACCCACATCGCAACGATCAGCCGGGTCACCTCGAAGGCGGTGAAGACCGTTGTAATGATACCGATGCCGAGGGTCACGGCGAACCCGCGCACCGGGCCGGTGCCGATGTAGAACAGCACCGCGGCGGCGATGAACGTCGTGATGTTGGAATCCAGAATCGTCGCCAGCGCCCGTTTGAAACCGGCGTCGATGGCCGAAATAGCGGTGCGGCCGGCGCGCAGTTCCTCGCGGATACGCTCGTAGATCAGCACGTTCGAATCCACGGCAATGCCTACCGTCAGTACGATGCCAGCGATGCCCGGCAAGGTCAGCGTCGCGTTCAGCAACGACAGCACGCCGAAGATCATGGCGACGTTGATGGCGACCGCGATATTCGCGATCACCCCGAAAAACCGGTACGTCAGCAGCATGAACAGGATCACCATGATCGAGCCGACATAGGCGGCAAGCTCGCCCTGTTCGATCGAGTCCTGTCCGAGGCCGGGTCCGACGGTGCGCTCCTCGATGATCGTCAGCGGCGCGGGCAGCGCGCCGGCGCGCAGCAGGATCGCGAGGTCGTTGGCCTCCTGCACGGTGAAATTCCCGGAGATCTGACCCGAGCCGCCGGTGATCGGCTCGCGGATGACGGGCGCCGAGATCACCTCATTGTCGAGAATGATGGCGAACGGCTGTCCGACGTTTTCGGTCGTCGCCTGCGCGAATTTTCGCGCGCCGTTGCTGTTGAAGCGGAACGTCACGATCGGCTCGCTGGTGCGCGAATCGAATCCCGGCTGGGCGTCGGTCAGATCACCGCCTGAGACGAGCACCTGCTTCTTGACGACGTAAGGCGTCTTGGGCGCCTGCGAACCCATCAGCACTTCGGAATCGCCGGGCACCCGCCCCTGCGTGGCCTGATCAGCCGGAATGCTGGAATCGACCATGCGGAAGTCCATCTTGGCGGTTTTGCCGAGGATTTCCTTCAGCCTTGTCGGATCCTGCAATCCCGGCACCTGCACCAGAATGCGGTCGGCGCCCTGACGCTGGATCAGCGGCTCGACGGTGCCGAGTTCGTTGACGCGCTTCTCGATGATCTGGATCGACTGTTCGACCGACTGGCGGATGCGGTCGGTGACGGCGGCCTGCGGCACGGTCATACGGATCACGCCGTCAGCGCTGCTGACTTCAAGGCTGCGCTGGCCGCTGGAGCCGAGCAAACCTCCCAGCGGCTGCGACAGCTCACGCAGTTTGCCTAGCGCGGTCTGGAATTCCTCTTCCTTGCTGATACGAACCTCGACGGCGCCGTTCTTGGCGGCAAGGCCGGTATAAGCGATCCGGGCGTCGCGCAGCGTCTTTCGGGCGTCATCGCGAACCTGATCGAGCTTCTCCTTCTTGACGTAGTTGGAATCGACCTCGAGCAGCAGATACGAGCCGCCCTGAAGATCAAGTCCGAGCACGAGGTGGCGCTGCGCCCATTTCGGCCATGTCTTGACCTGCGCCTCCGGAAAGAAATTCGGCACGGCGCACAGGCAGATCGCGAGAGCGGTCACGATGATCGCCAGCGCCTTCCACCGCGTAAAGTACAGCATCGAGATAACTCGTCAGATTCGAGGAATGATCACCCGAGTATCACCTAGCTCGCCGCGGTGTCGTCCCTGGAGCCATTTCCTTTGGCGCCATCGCCCTTGGCGACTCCTTTTGCCGGTTCGCCCTTGGTCGTTTCACCTTTGGCCGGCTCGCCCTTCGCGCGGACGATCGAAATCATCTGTCGCATCTGCCGCACCCGGACGCCATCAGCGATTTCGAACTCGATCTGCTCGTCATCCACCACCTTGGTGACCTTTCCGACCAGGCCGCTCGATGTGATGACGGTGTCCCCGCGGCGAATGTTCTTCACCAGTTCGGCGTGCTCTTTCGCCTTCTTCTGCTGGGGCCGGATGATCAGGAAATACATGATGATGAAGATCAACGCGAACGGCAGCAGCGACATCAACAGGCTGTTGGCGTCGCCGGAGCCGGCGGCCTGAGCAAAGGCGGGGGTAATGAACATTCGGGCCATTCCTTGGGATCAGACCGGCGTGAGCACAGAGTCGGGCCGATCAAGAGCAAATTCGCGCGGACTATAACGGCCACGGTCCCAATTGCAACGCCGCCAGACCCTTGATCGAGCCACATTATTCCGCAGCTTGCGGGAGCCAGGCCGTTCCGCTAAGGGTGCGCGCCCGGGAAAGACAAAGATGGCCAGAAAGTCGCGGAAAACCAGCCTTCGAAAGGCCCCTCTCAAAACATCAAGGGCCCGCTCCGGTTCTCGGGCCGGCGCGACAAAACGTCCGAAAGTCGCGGCAGCACCCGATGCCGCGGACCGGATCGTCCGCGCTCTCGAAACGATCGCCGCCGCCATGACCGCCGCCGCCGAACGGACCGACAATCACGCGGCGATGACCCGCGCCGACGCATTCGTCTGGCATCCTGACGGGCGACTGATGCCGGTTCCGCGAGTCAGCCGCGTCGATCTCGCTTTGCTCAAGGGCATCGACCGGATGCGCGATATCCTGATGGAGAATACCGCCCGCTTTGCCGGGGGCCTGCCCGCGAACAACGCCCTGCTCTGGGGCGCGCGCGGCATGGGCAAGTCATCGCTGGTGAAGGCGGCGCATGCCAGCGTCAACGCCGACGTCAGCGGACGGCTCAAGCTGATCGAAATTCACCGCGAGGACATCGAGAGCCTGCCCGGCCTGATGGAGCTGCTTCGCTCATCCGAGTTTCGTTTCATCGTCTTCTGCGACGACCTGTCCTTCGACGGCAATGACGCCTCATACAAGTCGCTGAAGGCCGCGCTCGAAGGCGGCATCGAGGGACGGCCCGACAACGTCATCCTGTACGCGACATCGAACCGCCGTCATCTGCTGGCGCGCGACATGATCGAGAACGAGCGATCGACGGCGATCAATCCCGGCGAGGCCGTCGAGGAAAAGGTCTCGCTGTCCGACCGCTTCGGGCTCTGGCTCGGCTTTCACCGCTGTAGCCAGGATGAGTATCTCGCGATGGTGCGCGGCTATTGCTCCCACTTCGGCATCAGGCTCGACGACGCCGAACTGGAGCGGGAGGCGCTGGAATGGTCGGCCACGCGCGGCTCGCGTTCCGGCCGGGTTGCCTGGCAGTTCACGCAGGAGCTTGCGGGGCGGCTCGGCGTGCGGCTGGCAACGTAATCAGCCCGGCAAGATTTGCGTGCGCGCAGGTATCGTTGCATTCACAGCGCTGTCAGCAGTTCGGCGCAGATGCCGCAGACGAGAACGACCAGCCACGGCGGCGCGCGCCACATGAGCAGCACGAAGGCGACCACGGCCAGTCCGAAATCCCCCTTGGACAGGATGCCCGAGGTCCAGACCGGGTTGTAAAAGGCCGCCAGCAAAAGGCCGACAACCGCGGCGTTGACGCCGCGCAGCGCCGCCCTGGTCGCGGTCCGCCGCCGTAATTCGTCCCAGAAAGGCATCACGCCGACCACCAGCAGGAATGGCGGCAGGAAGATCGCCACAAGACACAGCAGCGCGACCTTCCAACCGCCGATCACTGTTCCGAGATAGGCAGAAAAGGTGAAGAGCGGTCCCGGCACGGCTTGCGCCGCGCCATAGCCCGCCAGGAAGGCATCATTACTCACCCATCCCAACGGCACCACTTGCGCCTGAAGTAGCGGCAACACCACATGGCCGCCGCCGAACACGAGCGAGCCGGCGCGAAAGAACATGTCAAAGAGTCTTATATCCGCATTGTCGGAAACCGCCGACAGGATCGGCAACCCCACCAGCAAAGCAGCAAATACCGCCAGCGCGAGAATCGCAGTCGCCCGGCTTGCCGGCGGCGCTGCGCCGATGTGATCAATCGGCTCGGGTTCGGACTTCAACATGACGATGCCGGCCAAAGCGCCAAGCACGATCGCACCTATCTGGCCCCAGACTGAATCGATCGCCAGCGCCGTTACGGCCGCCAGCGCGGCCACGCCGGCGCGCTCGCGATCGGGCGTCAACGTGCGCACCATGCCAAGAATCGCAAGCGCCACGACCGCGACGGCAGCCACTTTCAGGCCATGCAGCCAACCGCTGTCCAGCGCGTTGCCGAATGAAGACACACCGTAGCCGAACAAAACCAGCGCAAACGCTGACGGCAGCGTGAAGCCCAGCCAGGCCGCAACCGCGCCGACGTAGCCGGCCCGCGCCAGACCGATGGCGATGCCGACCTGGCTGGAAGCAGGGCCCGGCAAAAACTGGCACAGGGCCACCAGATCGGCAAAACTTCTTTCCTCCAGCCATCTCCGCCGGTCCACGAACTCGTTGCGGAAGTAGCCGAGATGGGCAACGGGACCGCCGAATGATATCAGGCCGAGCTTCAAGAACGCCGCAAACACCTCGCCCGCGCGCCCCTCATGCACGGAGGACGTCATGTGGCGGCGCAAGCCATGAGCATTGTGGATTTCCCCCGTCCGACAAGGCGCGCGGTTCGATCGCGTGCCTGCGGGTTCCGTAGTGGATATCCGCGAAACGACATTGGCCGCGCAGCGGACTTCGCGGCCAACTTAGATATAGAGCCCGCTCGGAACTGCGACGCCGCCGGGGACTCTCATGCCCCGTTCAGGAAATTCAGCGGGTCGACCGGAGTGGATCCTTTCCGGATCTCGAAGTGAAGCTGCGGTGAGCCCGCCTCGCCCGACTGACCCGACTTGGCGATGACCTGGCCGCGCCTGATGGAATCTCCGCGCTTCACCATCAACTCACGCGCATGGGCATAGGCGGTCACGTAACCGTTGGAATGCCGAACAAGCACCAGGTTGCCGTAACCCTTGAGTTCGCTACCGGCATAAGCAACGACGCCGTCCTCGGCGGCCTTGACCGGCGTGCCCTCGGGCACGGCGACGTTGATGCCGTCATTGGATTTCCCATTCGTCCGGGCGCCATAGGCCGTGATCACGCGGCCACGCACCGGCCAGCGGAAAGTCGGCAAAGCGCCGGTCGCCTCCGCGGCTTTCACCGAGGGTTTGACCACGGCCGCTTCAGGCGTCGCGGTCGCAACCGCGAGGTTGACCTTCTGAACCGGACCTTCGGGTGCGGCAGCGGCGTGAACCACGGGCGCGGGCGCGGGCCTGGATGCGGCAGCAGGAGGCGCGGCCGGAACGGGAACAGGTTGCGCGGACACCGCGGCAACCTTCGTCGGCACCGTGATTCTCGTGCCGATCTTCAGTTTCGCGCTCGGCGGCAGTCCGTTCGCGCGAGCAAGTTCCCCCACAGAAACGTGATTGCGGCGCGCGATGCTCATCAGCGTGTCGCCGCGATTGACGTAGTGGGCGCCGGACGCAGCCCTGGCTCCCGCAGGCTTCGCAACCGGAGCCGGAGCCGTTTGCGTTTCGGCCACCGCCGCGCGCTTCGGAATGATCAGCCGCTGACCAGGCTGCAACTGGCGCGGACCGCGATAGCCATTGGCTTTCAGAATCTCCGCGGTGGATACGCCATATCGGCGCGACAACCCGTCCAGCGTATCGCTGGTTCCGACAATGATCGGCGTGCCGCCGTTATGATTCCAGCCATCCCGCGCCGCGACAGGGGGGGCGGACTCGATCGGACGAGCGGGAGGCGTATAAGAACCGGGACCGCGCCCGCTCCCCGACACATTCGATGCCACCGGATAGGACTTCGGCGTCGAGATCGGCGGCAACGGCTGCGATTGATAGTCGGACTGGGGTCGATACGGGGGCCGCGAATATTGCTGCAACTCGCGGCGCTCCACCGGAGCCGCGGGCGCCGCGGCCACCGTGCCGGTGGTCTCCCGCTGCCAGCCGAAGCGATTTGATTGCTGTGGACCTGATTGCTGCGGACCACTGTCCAACTGCGCGAGGCGCGTCGACATATCCGCGCTGCATCCGGCAAAACCGATCGACACCAGCGCCAGCACCGCTACCTGCGGTACGCGGCGCGAGCAAAGCAACTCGACGACACGGGACATGGTTACTCACTCGTACGCAACACGACTACAGATTTGAATAAACACCGTCCCAGTAAACAAAGCCTTTCAGCCGGACACGCCACAGCCTCGAAAGTCAACATCGCCGGACAGCGGATCACGACCGCAACCGCACCTGCGAGGCGCAGGGTCAGAGCTCGCGGGCAATACCCGGCAGCGCCGGCACGAAGCGGACGTCGATCAGTTCCTTGCGGATCATTCCGGCGGGGGCGCGCCGCAGGAGGATCAGGGTCTGCCGCCCGCTCTGCGGTCCGACAGGCGCGATCAAAAGCCCGTCGGGCTCAAGCCTGGTCGCCAGCGCCTCCGGTATCTGCTCCATCGCCGCGGTCACCATGATGCGGTCGAACCGCCCTGCTTCGTCGGGAATGTCGAAGCCGTCACCCAGCAGAACTTCGACGTTATCGTAACCGAGATGCTTCAACCGGGCGCGCGCGCGATCGGCGAGTTCGCGATACCGCTCGATCGTTACGACCTCGCGGCAGAGGCGCGACAGGATCGCGGTCTGGTAACCCGAGCCGGTGCCGATCTCCAGGACCCGGTGATCGTCACCTAATTCCAGCCGCTCGGTCATGTAGGCCACGACGAACGGCTGGCTGATGGTCTGGCCGCAGGCGATGCCGAGCGCGGTGTCGCACCATGCGTCCTCGCGATCACCCTGTTCGACGAAAGCATCGCGCGGGACGTTATCCATCGCGCGCAGCACGCGCAGGTCGCTGATGCCGCGTCGCCGCAGATTAAGCTGAAACATCATCTTTTCGGGCGGCGGATGATCGGCGGGGGACATGACGGGCGAACTCTCGATCGCCGGCGCTTGGCCGAGCGGTTGTCAAGACAGGTTAACGCAATCTGCGCAGATCACCCGCCGGGTCAATCCGGCGAGGCAAGTATTTGTTCCGGCAAAGATCGGCCGCCACGGCTTCCGCCGGTCCGGGAATCTTCGGAGTTACCGCCCGGCGCCCTGGTCCGACAGTGTTGCCCCAGGGAGCGACACCGATTGCGTTCGGTCAAATAATTTGCGACCCTGCGTTGGTGAGAAATCGGAATTCCCCACATGGAATCAGCGAAGCCACCCGGCGGCTCCGTATTCCTCGTTGAAGACGAGGTTATGATCCGCATGATGGTTGCGGACATGCTGGAGGAGCTCGGCTATAGCATCGCCGCCGAGGCGGGCGACATCGAGCAGGCTCTCCAGCTCGCGCGCACGACGAACTTCGACATCGCGATTCTCGATGTCAACGTCAACGGAAAGCTGATTTCCCCCGTGGCGGAGGTCATCGAAGGCCGCAACCGGCCTTTCATCTTCGCAACCGGCTATGGCACGCAAGGGCTTCCGCCCGAGTACCGCAACCGCCCGTCCGTGCAGAAGCCCTTCCAGATGGATGGTCTCGACGCCGTGATCCGAAGCACGCTCAAGGGCGGCGCCGTGGCCTGAGACAGAGCCTCTCCGCTTCTGATGTGATCCGAAGCGAGATTAATCCAGCGTGGATTCCGGGCGTTCTACCTGAATTTCGCCGTCAGGATCCCGGCGAACGCATCGTCGGTGCGGTCCAGCCGCAGCGGCGTCACTGAAACACATTGTCCCGCGATCGCCGCGAGATCGGTGCCGGACGCGGGGGTATCCGCGTCGTCGGCCTTCTCGAAACCGATCCAGAAATACGGGTTGCCGCGGCCATCGCGACGCTCATCGATCCTGAGGAAGCCGAGATTGCGCTTGCCCATCCGCGTCACCAGCACGCCCGCCACGTCCTCCGGCCCGCAGGCCGGAAAATTGACGTTGACCACCGTGTTCTTCGGAATGCCGATCTCGATCACCCTGCGGAGGATCTGCGGCGCGAACGTGCGCGCGGTTTCCCACACCGGCCTGTCGCCGGTTTCCATGCTGAACTCCTGCGACAGCGCGAAAGACGGCAGCCCGAGCATCGTGCCTTCGAGAGCCCCCGCGACCGTGCCGGAATACACCACATCCTCGGCGAGGTTGCGGCCACGATTGACGCCTGACAGCACGAGATCCGGCCCCTTGTCGGCGAGGATGTAGCGCGATCCCATGATCACGCAGTCGGTCGGCGTGCCCTTCACCGCGAAATGGCGGGGTCCGATTTCGCGCAGCCGCAGCGGATCGTTGAGCGTCAGCGAATGCGAGACCCCGGACTGATCGTGCTCGGGCGCGACCACCCACACATCGTCGGACAGATCCTTTGCGATCTGCTCGAGGACTTCGAGGCCCGGCGCATGGATGCCGTCATCGTTGGTACAGAGAATCCGCATGCGTGAGTGTGCCTCTTTCGAACGCCGCCCGTGCTGTTCCGGGACATCTCATATCCGGCCCGGCCGAGGCTGGCAAACCTGACGTTCCGCTTGCGCCGGCGGATTTTACGCCGTCATCACCGGGCTTGTGCCGGTGATCCACGTCTTTCCGTTAAACCGCAAGCAAGACGTGGATGGCCGGAACACGTCCGGCCATGACGCTGAAGCTGGGTCTGAGGGCGGCGGCTACGTATCTTTCGCGATCACCTTCAGGCCGCCCATGTAGGGCTGCAAGACATCGGGCACGGCGATGGAGCCGTCGGCCTGCTGGTAGGTCTCCATGACAGCGATCAGCGCGCGGCCGACCGCGGTGCCCGAACCGTTGAGCGTATGGACGAAGCGCGGCTTGCCGTCGCTTGCGCGGTAGCGCGCGTCCATGCGCCGCGCCTGGAAATCACCGCACACCGAGCAGGACGAAATCTCGCGGTAAGCGCCGCCCTCTCCCTGACCTGAGATTTGTCCTGGCATCCACACCTCGATGTCGTAGGTCTTCTGCGAGGCGAAGCCCATGTCGCCGGCGCACAGCGTCATCACGCGGTAATGCAGGTCGAGCCGGCGCAACACTTCTTCAGCGCAGGCGAGCATCCGCTCGTGCTCGTCCTTTGACGTTTCGGGCGTGGTGATCGACACCAGTTCGACCTTGGTGAACTGATGCTGACGGATCATGCCGCGCGTATCGCGTCCCGCCGCGCCCGCCTCGGCGCGGAAACACGGCGTCAGCGCGGTGAAGCGCAGAGGGAGTTCTTTTTCGTCGAGGATGGATTCGCGGACAAGGTTTGTCAGCGAGACTTCGGCGGTGGGAATGAGCCAGAGCCTTTTACTAACCCCTTCTTTTGCTATCCGTTCGAATTCAGCAGAAAACTTCGCGAACTCTTTTGAGAATAGACCAAAACTATCCGCGTGCGCTTGAAATTTTTGAGACAGGCTAGTGAACGTGGGGCTAATCCATTTAACATCGATTCCGCGCTCTTTCGCGTCTCTCATGGCAGCGTTCAATTGAACATTGATCTCATTTAACTCGCGATCAGCGCTGCGCTGCTCGGTCATGCGACCGACCTCGCGCTCATGCTTGATCTGTAGTCTTCTAAACTCTCCGAATGCTTCGAACTGATCCTCCTCAAACTTCGGCAACTGCGCCGTGCCGAACATCGCATCGTCGCGCACCAAGAGCGGCGGGTTGACTTCGGTGTAGCCGTGTTCGCCGGTGTGAACGTCGAGGAAGAATTGACCGATGGCACGTTCGAGCCGCGCCAGCCCCCGCTTCAACACCACGAAACGCGCGCCCGACAGTTTCGCTGCCGCCTCGAAATCCATATCGCCGAGCGCGCCGCCGAGATCGTCATGTGCTTTTGGCGTAAAGTCATAGTCGCGCTTTTTTCCGAAGATGTGATGCTGCACGTTGCCGTGCTCGTCGGTCCCCTCGGGCACCTCGTCGAGCGGAAGGTTCGGAATTTGCGCAAGCTCCTTGCGGAGCTCATCATCCGCCGCCTTCGCCGCCGCTTCCATCTGCGGCATGGTGGTCTTGAGCTCGGCGACCTCCGCCATGAGCTTCGCGGCACGCGCATCATCCCTGGCCTTCTTGGCCTCGCCGATTTCCTTCGAGGCCGCGTTGCGGCGCGCCTGCGCCTGCTCCGACTCCAGAATTGCCGCGCGGCGTTTCTCATCGATCGCGAGCAACGATGACGACAGCGGCTCAAGTCCCCGCCGCTTCAGCGCGGCGTCGAACGCTTGCGGGTTGTCGCGGATCACTTTGATGTCGTGCATGGAAGATCGGCCCCGGAAGGAAAGCGGTTGAAGTCCACGAAGGTCCTTGCCCGCGAAAACGGGCATTCAGTAGCCTGAACGGCTGCGATTGGAAACAGTGGCGCTCTACTCCGCCGGGGTTTCCGCGGGCGGCGAGGTGGCGGCGGAGGCGGAGGGCTTGGCGGCCTTTTTCTCGACAACGGCCACGGCGAGAATCGAGCCCTCGTAGAGCAGGAGCAGCGGCAGCGCCAATGACATCTGACTCAGCACATCCGGCGGCGTCAGCACCGCCGCGATGACGAACGCGCCGACGATGAAATAGCGTCGCTTCTCGCGCAGGCCCTTCGACGTGACGACGCCAATCCGCCCGAGCAGCGTCAGGATCACCGGCAACTGGAAGGCGATGCCGAAGGCGAAGATCAGCGACATCGTCAGCGACAAAAACTCGCCGACCTTGGGCAGCAACTGGATTTCCGCGGTTCCGGGACCAGCCATCTGCTGCATTCCGAGCGAGAACCGCACCAGCATCGGCAGCACCGCGAAATACACCACCGTCGCGCCGAACACGAAGAACGCGGGGGTTGCGATCAGGTACGGCAGGAAAGCATTGCGCTCGTGTTTGTAGAGGCCGGGCGCCACGAACTTGTAGATCTGCGTCGCCACGATCGGAAACGAGATGAAGGCTGCGCCGAACAGCGCGAGCTTGAGCTGGGTGATGAAATATTCGAGCAACGCGGTGTAGATGAATTTCGAATTCTCCGGACCCGCGACCCAAACGAACGGCCATATCAGGACGTTGTAAATCTGCCTGGCGAAGAAGAAGCAGGCGACAAACGCCACGCCGAATCCGATCAGCGCCTTGATCAACCGCGAGCGCAGCTCGATCAGGTGATCCATCAGGGGGGCCTTGCTGGCCTCGATGTCGTCGTCGCTCATGACGCTTTGGCGTCCCTGCCCGTCTGGTCCCTGCCCTCATGCGAGGTTTCCGGCGCAACCTCGGGCGGTTCAGCAGTGGTTGCATCCTGATGCGCCTGCGGCGTGATCGCCAGCGGCCCGGAGGCGCTCGTCCCGGCGTCGGCCTTGAAGGTTTCAGCAACCCCTGCTCCCAGCGCGGCCGATCCGCTTGCGGAAGCGGCATCGGAGGGTGCAGATGGCCTGTCGGCCTCGGTCCCGGACTTGTCGAGATCCTCGATCCTCGGCGGCTCGCCGAGCGAGTCTGTCAGCCGGGTCATCAGGTCGCCACGGGTCAGGCCGCTGGTGGCGTCGCGCACCTCGTCGAAGGATTTTTTCAGGTCGGCCATTTCAGCCTCGCGCATGGCCTCGTTGAACTGTCCCTGAAATTCAGCCGCCATCCGCCGCGCCTTGCCCATCCACTGTCCGACCGTGCGCAGCACGCCGGGCAGCTCCTTGGGACCGATCGCGATCAGCGCGACGACCCCGATGACGAGCAGTTCACTCCACCCGATGTCGAACATGAAACTTTCCGCTCACGCGAGGGCTTTGCGCCGGTTTCCGCGCCGCAGCCTGCATCCCGTCCTGTTTAGGTCCCTGCCCTGAGCCCAACAGGGATCAACGCGTTTCGACAGCCCTGCCACATCGTGGACGTCGAACCTTGATGATCGCCGCAGACGTGACGTCCTCGCGCCGAGCCGCGTCAGATGACCTTGCTGCCGGTGTCGGAGCGCGCCGCACCGGACCCGTCCGCATTGTGATTGATCGTCTTTACCGGTTCGGACTTTTCCGCGCTGTTCTCATCATCCTTCATGCCCTTCTTGAAGGCCTTGATGCCCTGCGCGACATCGCCCATCAGGTCGGAAATCTTGCCACGACCGAACAGCAGCAGGATCACCGCGACCACCACGATCCAGTGCCAGATGCTCAGTGAACCCATCTGCAACCTCCAAGCCGGCGGCCGGCGTACGGCCAAACCTGTACGGAACGTAGGCCCCGGGATCGGCAAAAACAAGGATTCAGGTTCTCGCGAGCCGCAATAACCGCCCGGAATAACTCTTTACGGCTTCAGACCGAAGCCGCGCTCGCCTGCTGGATTCTTTCACCACTTCAAGGAATCGGTGAAAGACTCTAGCTTTTTGATTTGACGCGTTTTCTTGACGCGAACCGGATTCCATCCTCGGGTCAAGCCCGAGGACATGCTTCGCTCGAAAACGCTATAGTCAGAATACGAAAGCCGGCGGCCGTTCGAGGCCCGGCAGGACCGGAGCCGACGCGTCAAAAAGAGGCCGGCTCCCAAAATCGGAGCGTGAGCGGGTGACGATGACCGCCCGCGGCGCGCCGCTTGTGGCGAATACGCCGACCAGACGTCCCTCGGGCGCAAGCTGCGCGCAAAGCGTATCGAGAACAACCTCGGTCGCGCCCTCCAGAATGATGACGTCGTAAGGCGCGCGCGCGGGCGCTCCGTCGCTCGCCGGGGCCGGAACGATGGCCACATGGCCGAGGCCGAGGCTCGCGAGATTGCCGGAGGCTTTCGTCGCCAGCGCCGGATCGTTCTCGATCGCCGTCACCCGGTCGGTAAGTTTTCCCACAAGCGCGGCGGTGTAGCCGGTCGCACAGCCAACCACGAGCACGTTGTCGGTGCTCTTGATCTCAGCCGCCTGAACCATCTTTGCGACTACCATGGGCTTAAGCAGATACCTTTTCGAGGCCCCTTCGCTGATGTCCAGATCGAGATCCAGATATGCCAGCGCACGGCGATCCTCGGGGACGAAAATCTCACGCGGAAGCGCCAGCATCGCGTCGATGATCCGCGGATCGGTGACGTCGCTGGGCCGCACCTGACCGTCAACCATTTTCCCGCGAGCGGTCGAAAAGTCAGACATCCACGATCCCTCAATCCGTGACAAAGTTCCGGAGACCTATAGCGTTTTCGAGCGAAGCATCTCCTCGGGCCTGACCCGCGGATGGATACCGGCTCGCGTGAAGAAAACGCGTCAGAACAACAATCTAGAGCTTCGCTTCTGATTCATTCAGAAGCGAAAGTGCTCTAGGACACCCCCTTGGTCGATGCAAGCCTTTGCTGAGCGGGCCTTGTCAGCCGTCGCATTTGTCGCAGCGTTTTCCTTTGGTTGCGGGACGTGCACGGCGTGGGACGGGTAACCGATCGATCCATCTGCCTTCGTCCGGGGGTGCCGGGTCGGCATTTCCGCTTTGCAAGCGTCGGAGGCTTTGTTATACGCTGCCTCATTGCGAAGCACGCTTCGCACGTTCCCTGGTAGCTCAGCGGTAGAGCATTCGACTGTTAATCGAATGGTCGCTGGTTCGAATCCAGCCCGGGGAGCCATTTCTCCAAAACGGGCGTAGAAGCGGCTCCAGCGGCGTGTTCGCCTTTGGTTTCGATGACCGTTTCCGCAAGCATGTCAAAGGGTTGGCGAAAGTTCGCGACCACCTTCCCGTGATCCCAAGTGCAGTTCGATAGTAAAAAATTGAGCAAGCGGCGTTTTTCGCGCGGCTCCTGCTTCGCGAACAGCCTTTGGACGTCCCGCGCCAGTTCCAGCAGAGCGACTCCTTCGGAAAGATAAGATTTATCTGCGCTCCGGTGCCGTTCGATCTCGCGCTGGCAGCGTTCCTGCTCCTCGCGCCATTGGTTCGACATTTTTTCGAAGAAGGCCGCATCCACCAGTCCGTCGAGCTTATCGACATACATGGCGTGAATGCGATCGTTCAGCCGCTTCGCTTCCGCTTCAAGCCGCCTGATCGCTTCCTCGTGCTCGCGGCGTTCGTCGGCGTGGCTGGCGTGGAGCGCATCGCGCACCCATTCCAGAACCTCGTCATCGAACCGCAGCCGGCCGAGCAATTCGGTGAACTGTGATTCGATGGCTTCCTCGCGGACATATTTGCGGCGGCAGTCGGCGGGCTTGCCCTTGCACTTATCGGCGTAGCCGGTGCAATGGTAATAGACGTAGCGTTCCTTCTTGATCTCGCCGACCACCGCGCAGCCGCAGGCATGACAGGCGATTAGGCCCGAGAAGGCAAAATCCCGCCTGCCCTTCTTGGCGCCGCGGGCATTGCGGCCGTCCATCACATCCTGCACCCGTTCCCATAGTTCGGTCGGCACGATGGCCTCGTAACGGCCCTGATAGGTCTTGCCGTCCCAATCGAAGCGCCCGGTATAGATGCGGTTGCGCAGAATCGCGGCGACGGTACTTTTCGGGATGCGCCCGCCGCTTTTCTTGAACACGAGGCCCGCCGCCCTAGCTTTCTTCGTCACCTCCTGCGTGGACATATCGCCCCACGCATACCATTCGAACATCTTGCGGATGATCGGCGCGGCTTCCTCGTCGGGCACGATGATCTTGCGACCGTCTTCGCGCGTCACGTTGCGATAGCCGAGCGGTGCGTTCGAGGGCCAGAAGCCTTGCGCCGCTTTCTCGGTCATGCCCTTGCGCGTTTCTTCCGAAAGGTTGTCGATGTAGTTCTTCGCCATCAGCACCTTGATGCCGTGCATGAACTTTTCCGAGGAACGCGACTCGCGCGACAGCACAACGCCTTCCTTGGCGAAGTGCATTTCGACGTCGAGCTCATCGACTGTCAGCCAATCCTTCAGGTTGCGATAGAGCCGGTCGGTCTTCTCGACCAGCATCACGCCAACGGACGGGTGCGCCTTGAGATATGCGACCATCTCGCCAAATGCGGCGCGGCCGGCCTGTTTGGCGGTTTCAACGTCAACGTATTCCTGTGCCACTGCAAAGCCGTTCGCGGAGGCGTATTCCTTCAGCAGCTTGAGCTGGGCCGGGATTGAGAAGCCTTCCTTCTCCTGCTCCTTCGAGGAGACGCGGGCATAGATCACCGCCTGCTTGCGGGCGGGATCAGCGGCGGGTGCGAGTCTGGCAGCTCTTTTCATTTCATTTAGTGTAACCTAAACAAACGCTGTTGCAAGTCGATGGGGCATAACGCGCTCCATGTTGACGGCGAGGCCCCTCGCCGTGACGCGCGCATCAGTTCAGCGTCCAGATCGAGCCGTTCAGCACCGAGGCAAACGCCACCCAGGCCGCGTAAGGCGCGAACAGCCACGCCGCCACGCGATCCCGCCGCCAAGCCGTCCCGATGAAAGCAACAATGGTGGCCAGCAGCAGCAGGATGACGACAAGCGCGGCGCCGACCTTGTGCGCCGAGAAAAAAGTTGGAGACCAAAGGAAATTGAGCAAAAGCGATAGCCACCAGAGTTTCATCGGCAAGCCATCGCGATTCCGCTCAAAGACACGCCAGCCGGCGATGGCGATCAGAATGTAGAGCAGAGTCCAAACCGGCGCGAACAGCCAGTTCGGCGGGTTGAAGGCAGGCTTCGCGAGCGCCGCATACCATTCGCCCGGCACGGTCAGGAACCCGATGGCGAGACCACCGCCGATCACCAGAATGAGGAACACGATAAGCGAAAACATGCGGTTCATGAGATGCGGTGTTCCCTGTCCTTGGTTTCACCCGAAACGCGCGCGGTAATCTTCGCGGCCACCTCTCGCACGGCGTGCCTTTCCGGCTCCAGCTTCAACTCCGCCTCGGCCCGCGCCAGCGCAGCTTCCGAATGCCTCGTTGCGGCGACGCCGAACGCAGCGCGATCGACACCTACCAACGCGAGGAACGCCTTCTGAAGACGGAGATGAATCTCCACCATCCCGGCACCATCCCGCGCAATCGGAGCGAATACATCATCGAACATGTCGCTGACCTCAATCGCAGGAACCCATACATGAGGGCAGTCGATCTTAGCGTCGGTTCTCGAATCGTCGAAGCTCCCCCATTTAGCCAGTAGCCGGACGGCGCGCCCGATCACGTCGATAGCCGTTCCGGGATCGTTGACGGCGGGAGACAGCGCGCGGGAAGCGATCTCGGCCAGCACGCAGAGGCCGAAGCGCGGGTCTTGATCAAAGGTACGTTCCGCGCCGATCGTGAACGCCTTGGCGACCGCCTTGCGGATGTCGTCGTCCTGCGGCCCAACCACCATGGCAACAGGCCGCACCGGGTCTGTGAAAACGCCAGGCAGCGCCGTGATGAAGACCTGAACCCTGGACTTCTTTGCACAGTCCTCAAGCGCTGGTACATCGACATGTTGAACATAGCCGATCGTTTCCGAGAACGCCGGCAGCGCGCTTTTGGGAACATCGCCGGCGTGAACCATCGGGCGGCGCCCGCCGAGATGTGGATACCTAAGGCGCGTTTTCATGGCCTTCCATGTCGCCTCCTCCACACGTTCAATCGTCTCGCCGAGCCGGCCGAACCGCGCGAGATAATCGACCCAGCGCAGGATTGTGACCGCAATAAGCGCGATCAGGCCAATCGTCGCCACCAACAGCACCACGCGCCCCTGATCGCTATAAAGTTCGGTGCTCAACGCGATGATGCCGACGAGGCTAAACAGAAAAGAACCGATGAATGTGCCAAGCACGTTCTTGCTTGTGTTGTCCTCCATCAGCAGGCGCGTAGCGCGCGGCGTCACGTTGTTCGTCGCCGCGCCATAAGCCGCAACCATCGTACTGACGGAGAACACCGTGACCGCAAGCATGCTCGACGCCAGCACGTTGAGGATTCCGTCGATCGCCTTCGCGCCGATTGTGATTGTCCAGGTTTCGGGAACATGAGGCGCAAAAATGCCGGCGACGGCAGTGGCGACGCCGGCCAGGCCGAACAACGTAACCCGCAGCCAGAGCTTGCGCGAAAACAAGAGCAGCAGCCATTGCCAGCGCGCCATCATTCCGCGGCCTCCAGTTCGCGAGCCGCGGTTGGCGCGAGGGCCTCGGCCAGCATCGCGTCTAGAAGGCGGCGGCCAGTGTCTGCGGCTGCGGTGAGGCTTGCCTCGAGTCGGTCGCATAGCGCCATCAGCTCATCGACCTTGGCAACGATGCGGCGCTGTTCAGCGAGGGGTGGGAGGGGGATTGGTAGTCGTTCGGTCTTGCCCTTCCCGAGTGTCGGCACGCCGGTGTTTTGGTTCATTTCATTGGTCAGCCAAGCCACTACCTCGTCTCGGCGGAGAAGCCAGAGCAAGTAGGCCGGATCGAGCCCTGTCATCGGCTTGATAGAAAATAGAGTGTGACTGAACGTGAACTTCTCGAAGGGCGGAAGGAAGCGGGGAAGCCCAAGTCGGCCCTTTCTTGCGAAGATGATGTCGTGTTCGGCGAAGTCACATATCTCTTTTTGAAACTCCCAAAAGGCTTGAGTAGTGAGCTTAGCGGTTTTCGGATTCCATCCGTCGTCGCCGAGAAATTCTCGTGTGGAGAGGATCGGAACTGTTCCGCCCGAATAGTCAGGGTAGCGATGGCTCGGGTTGGCGAAGGTCTCCAAAGCCTGGTCGTCGCTTCCGGTGAAGTCGGCGCTCGGAATGCGGCACTCGAAGCGGGCGATCTCGACGAAGGGATGATCGATCGGCGTCGCCGGCTGAAGCACCCGCTGCTTGCGGTCGGGGAAGACTTCGTCCCAGGCAGAGAAGACCAGCTTGCGCGGCATCAACAGGCAGGAGGCATAAAGGTCAGCCTGCACTTCGATCCGCGCCTTGGCCTGGCTGGATCGGCAAACGACGCTCGGCGCGGAATTGGTTTCAAGAAGCGATATTTGCGCCGGGTCTTTGCCGAACAACGCCCGATGAAGCTGCCAATGTCCGACCTCATGCGCCACCGTATAGCGATAGCGCCCTTCCCTCGCCGGATTGGCGTCAGGATCGAGGCTTTCGTCAATCACGATCCGCTTCTGCTCGAAGAAGATGGCGCCAAGGATATCGGGATCAAACCCGATGCCCGAGCGCGGCACACCGAACAGACGGTGCGTATCGTCGAACTCGATACCGATCTTCAGGTACTTCTCGATGATGTCGTCGATCGCGATAGGCGCCTCGATCGTGACGCCGCGCGCATGGCCATACCCGGCCAAGAGCGCCTGCGCGTCCTTTTCGATCGCCTCGTCGGGCACATAGGAAACGAACTTGGTCATTGATCGTCATCCATCATTTGCATCGTTGAAATCGTCTTCCCCCGATCAAGCGCTCACTTGTCCTTCGCCTTCTGCGCGTTGCGCGCCAGTCGGGCAATGTCTTCGGCGTTCAATCCCTTCGTGGTCCGAAGCAGCGCCGCCAGTTCCACTGGGTGGCGTTTAATGATGTCCGACAGGTCGGTCGACACTCGGCCCGCCCGCGCCAGCAACTCGTCCACATCGCAGCCGATGATTTGCGCAATCGCCCTGACTTTATCTTCGGCCGGTGGCGCGAACTCGTCCCGCTCCACCTTCGACAGATAGGTCGGGCTCACGCCGATCATCTTTGCCATTTCGCGCAAACCGATGTCCTTGGCCTCACGCGCGCGGCGGACGAACTCGCCGAACTTCTCCCCTGACATGCCGACCTCTCTCGTCCCGTGTTTACAAACCACTATACAAGCGCTTCGCGCCAATCGTCAACTGAACCCTAAACACTCTTTATGGAGAATCCTTTAGGCGGCGAGCCGAAGCTCACGAACGCCTTCAAGAACGTGCCTGAAATCGGGTTCCGGCGCGAGGCACATGGTTCGATAATGCGATATGAAGGGGAGCCATTTTCATGAACGCCAAGTTCAGGAAAGAAGCCGGCAGACATCACTCGGGTCAGGCCCGAGGACATGCTTCGCCTGATACGTTTTAGATTTTCCGGCTGTCATACGCCCAATGCAAGAGCGCCTGCCGTTGGCGGGGCCGGCACATGGGATCGCCCGGCTCGCAATGCTTCCTGACCTGTGACACATGCCGCCGCATCGCTTTCCAGCGGCCGATCTGGCGCGCGTCCTCGTCCGGCATGCGCCGTCCCATATAGTAGCGGCAATACCACTGGAACCAACCACGCGGGTCGTCGGGATGAATCCAGCCTTTGCGTCGCCAGACCGAAAGCGGCTGGCTGGCATCGACGCCGAAATAGTTGAGCGAACAGTCGCGGCCCGTGGATGAAAGTCTGGCCCGTGCGAACCAGCTCGCCGGAAACTCGTCCCGGCAGTCGGTCAGATACTTGCCGCAGAATACCCCGAATTCGAGCATCTGCTTCGGAGTAAGTTCGGGCCGGAATGCCGGATCGAAGCCGCGGCCGGACGGCGCCGTCAGTCGATAGCGATAGCCGCTTTGCATCCTGTCGTTGACGGTAATGACGCGGCCCATTCGCTCAGTTTAGAGCGTTTTCGAGCGAAGTGGACACTGGTTCGCGTGAAGAAAACGCTATAGCTCTCGTCGCGCACTTCAAAGCAGACAGGATCGCAGCAGGCGGGATTGACGCTTGCTCCTGAACACTGAACAGAGGAGATTTCGATGGCGGAAGATAACTTTGAAGTCGAAACCGAAGGTTCTGCAATCGCAGCGTTTACGCTGGCTCAATTCGCATTCTGGGGTCTCATCGAGAGCGGGGTCATCTCAACCGAGAAGGCGGCGGACATGCTGGAACAAGGCGTAACAGCGCTTTCCAAGGGAGATTCGGCCAATCGGAAGGCGGCGCAGATGTTGCAAACCATCCTCGACATGGTGCAGCGTAATCAAAGGTCGAGCGTGAACTAGAGCATGATCCCGACCCGAGGGGCCACGACGGCGCAAGGTGGAACCGGTTTTCGGAAAAGATCGTGCTCGAACAACAGATAAGCGACGAATCTGATTCAACGCGGTTGAATCAGACTCCGGAGCAGGCCCGAGGGCGCGCTCGCTCGAAAATGCCATGAACCGCTGGTGAGTGTCATGTCATCAAACATAGAACCGCTGGCGCGAGCGATGGCAGAACGAATCTGCCGGTCTCAACTCATGAATGAATCGGAAATTCCGGGCTGGGTGGACCGCCACTGGGAGGTCGCAGCCGCAATGCTGGAGTCCGGCGCCATGGACGAAATGGGCGAATGGCAACCCGGGCAGGACTGGCGACGTGGCCTGGAAGCGTACCGCGAACGACTGGCCGCGAAGCACACCATCCGATAAAATCCAGCTTTGACCCCTCTCGACCCCCGCCCGGGAAAAGGGCATGATCAGGATCTGGACGCCTTTTCCCTCCGTCCCCATCCGAAGGTCTCCGATGGACGTATTCCCCGATCAACTGAGCATCGTCACGGTGAACGCTTCACGCCCCTTGATCCGGCCTGACGGTCGCTACGCGATAGAGCTGGCGACGACAGAACTTGGCTCGATCGCGTTCGAGGTCGATGAGCATGCACTTTACGCCCTGCGTCAGGCCATAGGTGAAATCGAGACGGAAATGAAACGGAGACCCGGAAGGGCCTGATCCGGCCAGCCGAGGCTGCTACCGCCTCGTGGAGGGATACGGTTTTTCGATCTCCGTCCGCACCCGGAAGCCCTATTAGAGCATTTTCGAGCGAAGCATGTCCTCGGGCTTGACCCGAGGATGGACACCGGTTCGCGTGAAGAAAACGCGTCAAAACAAAAATCATAGAGCCCCGCTTCTGATTCTGTCAGAAGCGGAAAGGCTCTAGGCATTCGCAATCTTTTCGCCCTGCAGCGTCAGTTCCTGCTGCCAGATGCTGCCGGTATGGGTCTCCTTGCCTGTCTTCTGAACAGCCGCGATCAGCGCATTGAGGCCCAGCAATGTTGCGATGATGAGAATAACCATCAAGACAGCTTTGATCTTCTTCTCGTTATCCATTTCGTTTCGTTCCTCTCATGACAACCGGAAAGATGCGCCGATGGAAACGGCGCGACCGTGCGTCTGATGATGTGCGGGGTGAAAAGGCTGATCAGGGTCACTCTCGAACAGATGAGGTCGCCGCAGCAGGTGTTCCAGACACTATGCTGTTTTCCAGCGCTTCGCGACGGGATTTTATCGCCTCACGCAGAATCGCTCTGGCCCGGGTTCCGCCGGCTCCCTTGAGCCACCGTCACGACCATTCGACTTTGCGGCCTCCTTTTAACGGGCACGCAACGTTTATACGGAAAGCTCCCAATAGCGCTTTCGGGCGAAGCAGGTCCTGCGGGGCTTGACCCCGGGGAGGAAAACATCGGTTCGCGTGAACAAGTATGGGGACCATGGAACCGTGAGCGACACACGCGACGCAAATGGCCGAGCCGGGCCGCAACGATTCTCCCGCGCATCGACGCGGTCGCTTGCGCAAACGTCATCCCGTCTTGCCCATTGGCCGCCGCCGTTCCGCAGTACGGCCACGAAGCCGAAGATCGTCCGCCATAAGCCGGATGAGAAACCACAGCGTGCAAAGCCTCGCGGCTGGCGCCTCACGCGGGCCATGTTCTCCGAATTCGAGGAAGAGTGAATCGTCGGCAAACTCGGTTCCTTCCTCAACCGGTCTTCTGTTTCCTGGCGAGCAGCTTCATCTCGCGGAATCTCTTTGCCCAGCCCTCGCGCAGGGTTTGCTGGCCCCGGCCGACCGCGAGCGCGTCGTCCGGCACGTTCTTCGTCACGACCGAACCCGATCCCACATAAGCCCCGGCCCCGATCCTGAGCGGCGCGACCAGTGAGGAGTTGGAGCCGACGAACGCCCGCTCGCCGATCTCGGTGCGATGCTTGTTGAAGCCGTCATAGTTGCAGGTGATGGTGCCCGCGCCGATGTTGGCGTTGGCCCCCACATGGGCATCGCCGATATACGTCAGGTGATTGACCTTGGCGCCGGCTTCGAGAACGGCAGCCTTGGTCTCGACGAAATTCCCGATCCGCGCGCCCTCGCCCACCGACGTTCCCGGTCGCAGCCGGGCATAGGGGCCGACGGAAGCGTTCCTGCCGATTGATGCCTGCACGAGGTGGGAGAATGCGTGAATCACCGCGCCGTCGGCGATAGTCACGCCCTGCCCGATGATGACGTAGGGCTCGATTGTCACGTCCTTGCCGAATGAGGTGTCAGCGGAAAGAAAGACCGTTTCGGGCGCCACCATGGTCACGCCAGTGTCGAGCGCTGCCTTGCGCAGCCGCGCCTGCATGACCTGTTCGGCCTCGGCCAGTTGAGCCTTGGTGTTGATGCCGCGCACCTCGTCCTCGCCGGTTTCGATCACCGCCGCCGTCAGACCCAGCTCGCCGACGATGCCGACGGCGTCGGTGAGATAGTATTCGCCCTTGCTGTTGGCGTTGCCGATCTTTTCAATGATCTGCAGCGCCGTCCTGCCGTCGAAGGCCATGACGCCGGCGTTGCAAAGCGTCATGCGGCGTTCGTCGGAGCTGGCGTCCGCATCCTCGCGGATCGCCGTAAGCCGGCCATCGGTCACGATCAGCCTGCCGTATCCCGTGGGATCGCCGGCATGAAAGCCGAGCACGGCCAGCGACGCACCGGCCCGCAACGGCGCCCGCATCCTCTCGAACGTATCGGCCGAGATCAGCGGCGTGTCGCCGAACGCTATCAGCAGATCGTCGGCGCCGCGGATGATGGCTTCCTTCGCGGCGAGGACAGCATGTGCCGTTCCCAGGCGCTGGTCCTGGACGAACGTCATGGCGTCGGGCCGCACCCGCCTCGCTTCATCCGCCACGGCCTGATGGCCGGGACCAACGACAACCGCCAGCGTCGTCCCGGGACCGCCCGGCGCGGCCCCCAGCACATGCGACAACAGCGTCTGTCCCCCCACCGGATGCAGCACTTTAGGCAGCGAGGAGCGCATCCGCGTCCCCTCACCCGCAGCCAGCACGATGGTCAGACAATTCCGGCCGCTCATTCGAATCCTCATAGCTGGCGCATCAAACGTCGCCGTCATTAATCTTTTTTCTCGAAACTGAAAACCGGCCGGCTTCCCTGAGATCGGGCAGGTTTCCTGCTAACATTTCGCCATGATTCGGAGCGGGGGTCCGGCATCATCATTATGGCGAAGAATCAGAACGGCTTAGCCGAAAGCGCAGGGGCCGATGAAAGCAGCGGCCGGCCGGGCGGCTTTCTTGCCGACGAGGACGGATTCGACCGCCGCACCATATGGCGGCTCGGATCTTGGGGCGTCGGGTCCATCGGAGCCGTCATCGTCGCTCTCCTGGCATACAATTCCGGCGCCTCTCTCCGGTCCCGACCGCTCGTCGCTGTCGATCTCGCAAAACCATCGCCGCCGTTGGAGATCGTGCGGGCGGCCGAGAAGAAAATCGAACGCCTTTCGTCCGCCATCGACACGTTGAACAGCGATCGCGACCGGCTGTTCGCCCGTATCACCGCGATCGAGCAGGGTTTCGAATCTGTCACCGGCTCCATAAGCCGGAACGCGTCACGGACCAACGCTGTCGCCACGACGACCTCGACGCCGGCGGCCAGTGAGCCCGCTCCGGCCAGAGAACCTGATTCACCGGGCGCGGACGCATCGACAGCCGCGAATGCGTCGCTCTCCGCGCCGGCCGCTTTCATCACCACCGCCGCGGCGGCAGCGGTGAAGCCTCCGGTCGCCGCATCTTCTTCCGTAGCTGCATCAACGCCCGCGATAGCCGCACATGATCCGCCCGCAACAATACCTGGCGGACACGATGACACGGCCACGCCCGGGACCACGAAATCCGAACCTGATAAAAACCTTCACCGTCACAAGGAAGCGCAGATCGTTGCTGCATCCATTTCCCCGGTCGCGGACACCCTGCAATCCCCCTCGCCCACCATGGCATCGTCTCTTGAAACGGTGAGAGACACGAGCCCCGTCCCGGTGCCGCGCACCGAGTTCGGCGTCGACCTCGGAGGCGCCGTGTCGATCAAAGGTCTGCGAACGCTCTGGCAAAGCCTTCTGAAATCAGAGCCTAAGGAATTGGCTTCGCTGCATCCGATCATCGTGCTGAAGGAAACCAGCAACGGCAACGGCATTCAGATACGCCTGGTCGCTGGGCCGCTCACCGACGCGGCAACCGCCGCCAGGATCTGCGCGGTGCTGTCCGAGAACGGCCGAACCTGCGGCACCACCGTCTTCGACGGCCAGCGCCTCGCCATGAATGAAGACGGCAAGGACGGCGCTGGCGCCATCGCGACAAAAAAGCCGAAAGCACCGCCCGCTTCGCGGCGCCGTCCAGCCCGCAAATCGGCGCGAGTCGAGGAGCCGGCGAAGCCCCCGTCACCGCCTCCGAAGCCGGCGGCATTCAGCCCGTTCTTTTCACGCTGACTCCATCCGGTGGCGGCCGGATTCCGGGTTGTCCGCTCCACCGATCCGGATCATATTCACGCGATGAAAAAAGATCCGTTCCGACTGACGCCTTATCAGGTGCAATGGCTGCTGATCGTGGGATTCCTGAGCGTCGGTTATGCGCTCTATCTGCGCTATCTCGCGATTGAATTATCGACGGTATCACTGGCGTGCGACTCGGGCCTGCAAACCATGCTGTGCCGGGGCCGGAGCGTCGCCACCTACCTGTTTCGCAACCAGGTCTTCGGAATCGCAGCGCTGGTCGTCGCGGTGCTGCATATCATGCGGCCCTCGATCGTGCTTCTGACAGCGGGGTTGAGCGCCGCCGGCTTCGGAATCGTGCTCTACAATGCCGGTCTTTCGGGCCTCGCGATCGGCCTGCTTATCCTTGGGTTTGCGCGGCCCGCGCCCGCCACAGCGTGATCCCGAGCATAGCGTACACCACACAGGTCCAGAGCGACTGCCAGTTCTTCGGGCCTTCGTTAAATCCGATATAGACCGCCGCGATTATCAACAGGCCGGCGAAAGCCGATTCCGCGATGGGGCGAACGCCGGTGAGCGGACGATTGAGCCATGCCAGCGCCCAGAACGGCGCCACGGCCATCGACAACGCGGCGAAGGGAAAATCCCGGTACCGTGGATCAAAGACAAAGCCGAGCGCCGTCTCCGCCGCGATCAAGGTGGTCACGAGCAGCGTTATCCCCAGCATCACCGTCAGCACCGAACCGGTGCGGCCCGGGCGCGGACCTATCAATTCGACGAATGTCGGCAGCGCGCGCCCCGACATCAGGGCGTTCGCACCCAACAACGGAGCGATGACCCCCGCCGCCAGCAGCGCCCCCCAGCGCAGCGAGTTGCCGAGCCCGTAGCTTTCGTAACACAGCTTGTCAGCGGCCACCCCGAGTAGGATTCCCGCCGTCGTCGCCGAGACCGCCACCGCGATCCAGGACATCCACCTCGGCTTCCAGGGCTTCCGCCGCAACGTCAGCATGGCGACGCCGAAGACAAGGACACATAAGCCCATCCCCGCGCCCATCTGGATCTTCCACAACGGGAAATTGCGAACGGGTTCGCCGGCTGGATATTTCAGCTCGCGCGGATCAGCCTCGATCAGGCCCCAGTTGCCGCCGACCGTACCTTCGAGCTGGCGCTTCCAGGGCTGGTCATAGGCCTCGATCAGGTTGACGCGGAATTTCTCGCGTTTCGCCATGTCGAGAATTTCGGACACCACACGCGCCTGATTGGCGCGCGACGGCAGCGCGCCTTCCCGCATCCGGCCGGCGCTCGGCCATCCGGTCTCGCCGATCAGGATTTCCTTGGCGGGAAAGGACGCCGCGACCTGCTTGCGGATCGCGCCGACATGCGCCGCGGCGTTGCGCGAGCGAATAGGAATATCCTCCCAGTAGGGCAGGATATGAATGGTCACGAAATCGACCGCGTCATAGACCTCGCGGTTGCGCAGCCAGTATTCCCACACGTCCGCGTAGGTCACCGGCACCTTCACCTGCGACTTCACCAGCCGGATATTCGCCGCGAGATCGGAGGCGGTCATCTCCCCGCGCAGCAGAACCTCGTTACCGACGACGAGCGCGGTGATGACGTTGGGATATTCCTTCGCAAGACCGATCGCGACATTGATCTGGGCCAGATTCTTCAATCGGTTATTGCCGAGCCAGATGCCCTGAATGACCTTGAGGCCAACCTTCTCGGCGAGAGCGGGCAGCCGGTCGAGGCCGTTCTCGATCGAGTAGGTCCTGACGCAATTCGAGATCTTCGCCAGCTGGGCAAGATCTTCGGCAATCTGCTCGGGCGCGATCTCGGTCGTGGCGACCAGCGGGGTCTGTTGTCCCCGGAACGGTGCATAGGACACGCATTCCAGCTTCGCCGCCGGGTCGATCGGAGCCCGCGCAAGCCGGATCGGCGCGGCGAGCCACCACCATGCTGCCGCGATCAGACCGAGCGAAATGATGAGAAGCGCCAGTGGCGTGCGAAATGAAATCGGCCCTGTCCTCCGCCAGAACATTTTTGCTTCTGATCAAATCAAAAGCAAAGCTCCAGCGCGTATTCCGCAAAAAAGTGGATACCGGTTCTGCGATCAGAATACGCGCAAGTTTTCGATAGAGAGCATTTTCTTCACACTAACCGGAGTCGACCTGCCGGAAAATGCTCTATAGTATTGTTTTAAGACGTTTTCTTCGCGCGAACCGATACCCGCTTCGCTCGAAAACGCGAGAGAGCCGTCCGATTAGCTTGTCGTAACCCTTCTGCCAAGAGCCGCTTCGAAGAGCCACTGCCAAGTGCCGCGGCATGGCCCACCACAATCATCCGGCCACGTTCGTCCCTGATGCGATCAAACCTCCCATTTGCTGGACAAAACTCAGAATCTCCGTCATTTGGGAATCTTTGCGGGCGAATTTGACATTCGCGATCGGCCTGCGCGATCGGCCTGGCCGCGCCTCGCGGCGAATGTTCAGAATCGCGCGACCAGGGCGCCTCGCCGCATTGGGGACTAATTTGCCCGTCATTGCGGGCAGATGGTGCGGCGGGCAAGAGTCGGGGGACTTTCATGCGTCGGATGCTGTTTGGATTCGAGAAAGCGTTGTGGCGTGGCCTTGCCGTTCCCGGCTTCGCCTTACTGTTCGGCATCGGTGGAGCGATCGCGCAAAGCGGCGATCTGCGAGCCCAGGATCAAAACAAGCAGGCGGCGGAAAACGGGACAAACGCGGCTGACGGGGCCAAGGACAGCAAGCGTAAAACCGACGAGTTCGTCGAAGCCGCCCGCGTCATCGACGGTCCGGCGGGAAATCCGGAATGCGTCTGGCTCGGCCGCCGCGTGGTTGTCCTGATGTGGCGCGACGATCTGGATACGGCGTTCCGCCACCTCGATCTCTATGATCGCTTCGGATGCCCCGGCGGTCACGTCCAGGCGTCATTCCGTTGCCTGGTCAGGTTCGGACCCATCGACCCCAAGGCGCCCGATGCACTGAGCGGCCGCGTTCATGCCTGCTGGATCAATCCGGACGCGCAACCGTCCGGGCCGGATTCCGCGGCCTCCCCGCCGGCGGGTCACTCCACCCCCGCGCCCGCAACTCCGGCGCCGCAGCAACCAGCGCCCGCTCCCGCAAACCCGAAGAAAAAGTAACTGCCGCTCCGCTAGGAACAGTTGCCGATTTCTGGGATCACGCGGAACCGCCTTCAAAACGCCACGGCACCATACGAGTTGTTAATTATGTCGCAGAATTATGTCTGCTAATGTGTCGGTCGGACCCAGGGGCAGGTCCGCGTTTCTGGCAGGCAAGCCCCTTATGGTTTAGTCGCGATGCGCGCCGTCGTCGCCGTTTTTCTATTTGTGTCCGCCGCACATGCTGCGCTCTGGGGAGTTCTTCAGGACAAACAGTCAGCACCCGACTTCAAGGGGGTTCTGACCAGCCTGTCCTACGCGCCCTTTGAAGGCGCCGCGCATCCGGACGTCGATAATATCCCGACTGTCGAGAAGATCCGGTCCGACATGAAGGCGCTGGCGCCCCTGACCCGCGCCATCCGACTGTACTCGTCGACAGGCGGCGTGGAGCTTGTGCCCCCCCTCGCCAATGAAGTCGGCCTCAAGGTCATGGTCGGCGCGTGGATCGATAAGTTCGTCGAGCGCAACGAACGCGAGATGCTCGCCGCCATCGATCTCGCCAAACACAACGGCAACGTCAACGGAATCGTCGTCGGCAACGAGACGATCTATCGCGGCGATCAAAAGGTTTCAGATCTCATCAAGCTCATTCAGCGCGTAAAGGGCTCCGTCAATGTGCCTGTTACGACAGGTGAAATCTGGAATATCTGGCTGGAGCATCCTGAACTTGCATCGTCGGTCGACTTCATCGCCGCGCACATCCTGCCCTATTGGGAAGGCTTTTCGAGCAAGCAGGCCGTCGATCAGGCTCTCATCATCTATCAAAAATTGCGCGACGCCTTTCCCGGCAAGCGGATCGTGATCGCCGAGTTCGGCTGGCCGAGCGCCGGATATAACCTCCGGAACGCCGATCCCGGTTCTTTCCAGCAGGCGGTCACGCTGCGCAATTTCGTGACCAAGGCCCAGTCGATCGGCATGGAATACAACATCGTCGAAGCCATCGACCAGCCATGGAAGTTTTTCGAAGGCGGCGTGGGCCCCTACTGGGGTATCCTCAACGCGGATCGCGAGCCCAAATTTTCGTGGAGCGGTCCCGTCGTTAATGAAGCTTACTGGAAGCTAGCCGGCATCGCGCTTCTGATCGGCATCCTGCTATCGCTGCCGATCCTGCGGCTTGTCCGTCCCACGCCGATGCAGACCCTGATGCTGTCGGTCGCCGCCAACGGCGTCGGCGCCTGGGTCGCGACGGTCTTCGCCTACTGGACCACCCATTACTTCGTTTTCGGTTCGGCTCTCGCGCTGACGCTTGGATTGACTCTGCTTGTCCCGCTGATCCTGATCGCGATGGCGCGCATCGAGGAGATCGCGACCGTGGCGTTCGGCGAGCGCCCGCGGCGGTTGATTACCAGGGAGGCGGCGGCGGCCGCCCAGGCGGCCAGCGACGCGCCGCTGCCCAAGGTCTCGATTCACGTGCCGGCTTATTTCGAGCCGCCCGAGATGCTCAAGCAGACGCTCGACGCGGTCGCGCGCCTCGACTACCCGAATTTCGAATGCGTCGTGATCATCAACAACACGCCCGATCCCGCCTTCTGGCAGCCCATTCAGGATCATTGCCGCGCGCTTGGCGAGCGGTTCAAGTTCATCAACGCCGAAAAGGTCGAGGGCTTCAAGGCGGGAGCGCTGCGCATCGCCATGGAGCGCACCGCCGCTGACGCCGAGATCATCGGCGTCATCGATGCCGACTATGTGGTGCAGCCCGACTGGTTGAAGGACCTGGTGCCGGCATTCAACGATCCCAGCGTCGGCCTGGTTCAGGCGCCGCAGGATCACCGCGACGGCGACCGCTCGTTGATGCACTACGTCATGAACGGAGAATATGCCGGCTTCTTCGACATCGGCATGGTCCAGCGCAACGAAGCCAACGCGATCATCGTCCATGGCACGATGTGCCTGATCCGCCGCGCCGCGATGGACATGGCGGGCGGCTGGGCCGGAGACACGATTTGCGAGGACACCGATCTCGGCCTTGCGATCGCCCAGCATGGCTGGGTCACGCATTACACCAACACCCGTTACGGCTACGGCCTGCTCCCCGATACGTATGAGGCCTTCAAGAAGCAGCGTCATCGCTGGGCTTATGGCGGCTTCCAGATCGTCAAGAAACACTGGCGCCGCTTTCTGCCGGGTGCGAGCCGCCTGTCGCAGGACCAGAAACGCGAATTCACCCTGGGCTGGCTCAACTGGCTCGGCGCCGAAAGCCTGGGCGTCGTGGTTGCAATCCTGAACCTGATCTGGGTGCCGATCGTCGCCTTCGCCGACATCGCCATCCCCGACAAGATCCTGACATTGCCCATCATCGCCGCATTCATCGTGTCGCTGCTCCATTTTCTGGCGCTGTACCGCCTTCGCGTGCCGATAAGGACGGCGCAGATGCTGGGAGCGATGGTCGCGGCCATGTCCGTGCAGTGGACCGTGTCCCGTGCGGTGGCGCAGGGGCTCATCACGGAACACCTCGCCTTCGCACGGACATCAAAGGGCGGCCTTTCGCGGATGTCGATCGAATTTCAGGCCTTCTGGGAGGCGGTGATTGGCGTCCTCCTGCTGGTCGGAGCGGCGGTGCTGATCGCCTCCAACCAGTACAAGGAAGTCACCGAGATCTACATCTTCGCGGGCGTGCTCGTGCTCCAGAGCCTGCCGTTTCTGTCGGCCGTCGCCATCGCCATCCTTGAGATGTCGCGCATCAACCAGTTTTCGTTCTGGCGCAATGCGCGTATCCGCAGCGCCGAACTGATCGGGCTGCGGCCGGCACCGATGGCAACAGGCGGGTCGTCGCCCGTCGGTTCCGAGATTCAGCGCGAGACAAACTGATCCCAGCCATTATTCGACACTCGCCAGGCTGCAATGTACGTTATCGGGCGCGGAGACCGGCGCTATTGACCGGCGCGGACTGGCCCCCTACACAGCGCGGCATGTGAGCGCGTAGCTCAGTCGGTAGAGCACGTGACTTTTAATCATGGGGTCGAGGGTTCGAGTCCCTCCGCGCTCACCATTGATTATAAAAGATAATTTGTGATCTTCGGTTCGATTTTCTGCCGATCAAAATCTTACCTGCACACAATATGCACACGGGTGAAGGCTTTTCCTCAAAAGTGAGGGAAAGTCCGTCCTCCAATGGAGGGGGTATCCTCAAAATTGCGGATACCCCCTCTCCATCCTTCAAACGACCGTGCAGCCCATCGACGTCAACTGCGCCTGTAGCCGGTCAATCAGCCGGTGTGCGCGGTCTAGTTCGACCGTCAGATTGCGTTCCGATTGCTCGGCACGTTCAGCCCTTACGGTGGCAAGCCGCTCGCGATCCTCTGCCGCCATTCGGGCACGGGTTTCTCCGGCCATTCGGGCCTTAAGCTCTTTGCGGTCGATCATCGCGGCACCGATACGGAGGCGGCAATATCAATCTCCCCGCGCAGGACGGCCAAGGCTATATCTTTGGCTTCCTGATCCGCCTGTAGCCATGCGGCAACCAGCGCCAGATTAAGGGCTTGCGCGTCCGCTTTCCTCCATTCAGTCTCTGTGGACCCTGACGCCGGGTTGGCTGCCCGCTGAACATTGTGTGCTCGGACCATGGCCTAACCCACCACCATTAGAGGCGATGACGCCAACGTCCGCAGAAACTGGCCTGATGTGTCGGGAATGCACCCCTCGTCGTATTCCAGAAGCCACGCTACAGCGGCAGCAAGGCCGGCCATCGTGGTTGGGGCTGTAGATGTGAGCAGATCGGCAGCTTCTTCGTTCGCCTCGACCGCCGCATCCAGCCTGTCTTCAGCCTCTTGTGTGATCTCGCGCCCATCTCTCAGCGCCTTGACTTCGTCGACGGCGAGCGATGCGGCCACGAACTCTCTGAAAGCCGATCGATGGCGTTCAATGACCGCAAATATCGGATCAATCAGTTGCGGTGCTGCTGCGGCCGGCAGAACAGCGGCTGCAACCGCGCCAGATAGAAAGCCCCGTCTCGTCGTGGTAGGAATCGTCTCAGCCTGCGCCATTGGTGGCCCCTCTGGTTCGGGTTAGGGCCGGGTAGGAAGTTCGCGCTTCCTTCCGGCCTGATTTTACGCTATCATATAATCATGACTGGTCAAGATAAAAAGATAGCAAAAAAGCGCGGCCGTCCCGCGACCGGGACGAGTCCCACAGTCGGTGTTCGTGTTCCTCCCGAACTATCGGCTAAAATTGAAGCGTGGCGAGCGGAGCAACGGCCCATTCCGTCGCAACCCGAGGCCATTCGCCGGCTCGTGGAACAGGCTCTGAAGTTGCGCACCACAGAAGCTGATCCGGTTGGGAAGGAAAAGCGTCCATAGCCCGCATAAACGCCAACGCAAATTGTTTGGACACGAGACGGACATGTGCCTATTTATACGAGCCGGCAACCGTCCGGTCCAGGAATCGAGTCATCCTTGGCCCCGCCCTAGTAGGCGGGGCTCTTTTTTACTGTGCTCAGCGTCGATATTCCACCCGAGTGTGGCCGCCCCGCTACAGCAGCCTTGTGTTTTGTCTCTAGAATGCCAGTCATCGAATCTAACATCGAGGCTCCGTCATGAAAAAGATTCTTGTAACCGCCGCAGCTGTGCTGATGGGCGCGTCGGCTGCTTCCGCCGCTGATTTGGCGGCACGTCCCTACACGAAGGCTCCGCCCTACGTGCCACCAGCACCGATCTACAACTGGACCGGGTTTTATCTGGGTGGTCATATCGGTGGCGCGTTCGGTGGTCCGAACAATGCCCTCGCGCCCGGCTTCTTTACCAATAACGACGGCAGGTTCATGGGCGGCGGTCAGATCGGCTTTGACACGCAGTTCTCGCCGAACTGGGTCTTCGGCATCGAAGCCAACTACAGCTTCCTCGACACCGGCAGCTTCTTCGCCAACCGTGGTCTTGGATCGGTTACTGGTCGGCTCGGCTACACTTGGGGTCCTGCGCTGCTTTACGTCAAGGGCGGCTACGGATGGGCCGACTCGCGCTTCACCAACGGCTTCGCCGGCAACGGCGGCCGTGACGGTTACACCGTCGGTGGTGGCCTGGAATACCTGTTCACCCCGAACTGGTCGGGCAAGGTCGAGTACCAGTACTACGATCTTGGCAATGTAAACTTCGTCGGTCCGATCGGGGCTCCTGGCACGTTCCGCAACGACCAGCACACCGTCAAGGTCGGCCTGAACTATCGCTTCAACTGGGGCGCTCCAATGGGTGCTCCGCTTGCGCCGGGATACTGATCTAGTCAAAACGGATGTGAAGGCCGGCAAGTTTGCCGGCCTTTCTATTTTACTCAGGCGGGCGACGCGCATTCGTGACCGCGCCATTCGCCGCGCTGGTGAGCTTCTGAAACAGATTGAGCCGCAGCAGGGCGCTCGGAACGACATAGCAACTTCGGGTAGTCGCCCACCCGAAGTTACGCGGACAGAAGCAGCGCGGGATGCGGGAATGTCGCCGCATCAAGCGAAGCAGGCTATCCACTGCGCCGTGACATTGATCCTAATTCACCCTCGTCGCCGCCCGCAGTTCGGCAAGCGCCGTCTCTAGCAGTTCCCGCGTCGAATTAACGTCGCCCGCGTCAAGCAGATCGATCGCGCTCGTCAACACAAAGTCCACACCGCGAAACCCGTTCTGTAGATTTGCGATGTGCTCCACCACCATCGGCGGGACATCGTACCAGATAAAGGGATCATCGGTATCATTCCAAAGCGGCTCGCTCATCGGTCGCCCTCAAGGGTCGCGTTCGTCCCGAGAATGCCGCCGATCTTCGTCCGTTTCTTCAATGGCGCGGTCACACTCTCGGTGCGCTTTATGAAGCGCCCAATAGCATCGCGATCCTGCAATCTGGCCGGGCTCAGCAGCATGTCAGCAAGCACCTTGTCGGACCGTGAGCGGACGGTATCACGCACACCGCGCGATACGGCACCGACAGCAGCCGGGATGCCCTTCCTGACCGGAGCCGATAGCACGTCAAGGATCATCTCGCCGGGAATACCTGCCGCCGCGTCCTGTTCCGCCAGCCGCCGCGCCGTCGCGGAATTGCCGAGCGCCTGGCGTGACAGCGTGGAGAAGCCGGATTCCGCATCGAAAACCCGGCTCCACTTCTTTGCCAGATCATCGGTCGGCATCAGCGCGGCCACCTTCTGCCGCATAGCCCGTGAGTTGAGATATTTCGTCATGTCCGGCAGCTTCGCTGCGTCGTTCTCCATCTGCGCGCGGATCGCGTTCACCGCACCGATCCGGTATGCTTCACGGTCAACATCGCTAAGCTTGGCCAGCGTCGCCTTGACTTCATCAGCGGTAACGTTGCGCGTGATCAGGCTGCGACCTTCCTCGATCGCATCAAGATAGCGCGATGGTCCGGCCCAGGCGTTCCGCGCTTGGGCATAGGCCGGATTGACCGCATCGACCGCCGCCACAACCTTGTCGCGGACACCGCTGACAACCCGCGCAATGTTGCCATTGCCTGCGCGCCGTGCGGATTCAATCACGTCATCGGCCTGTTTCTTCCAGGCATCAATCACGGGCATCATCACTTCCTTGCCCGGCATCCCCTGCAAGCCGTATTCGCTCTGCAACGTCAGCTTGAGTTCGGGACTTTCAAGGATTTTCTTTCCCCATCCGCTCGCCGTCGCTTCCTGGAAGGTCTGAACAAGCGCGGGCGAAGTCGATACATCGAAGCTATACGCCTCGTCATAGAGCGGCTTGGACGCGCCCTTGCGTTCCGCGATCTTCTGTTCAACCGTTTCTGTCAGGTTGCGGTTAGCGCCGGTGAGACGGGACAGCTCATCCGAAAGGCGGTCAAGCTGCCCCTGTTGCCGCTCAATGAGCGCGGGAACGACCTTAGTCCGGCCTGCTCCCGGGCTTTGCGCGATGCGCTCCACAAGGCCGCGAACATTCTCACCGCCGGCATCAGCCAGCGACGCGACGCCGGGACGATCTTGCGCAAGATCAGCGGCGCGCGCGGCAAGCGATACAGGCGTGTCATCAGCATCACGCATCACCGCTCGCCCGAAGTCTGCCGCAGCCCGCCGCGTCGGGTCGAATGTTCCGAGAATTCCCTTGCCGATGTTGGCCGCGCCCTGCATCACATAGGGTGCAGTCGCACCGACCGCAGCGCCGCCGATGGCACCACCGGCCGCGCCCTGCATCCGATCAGCCAAGCCACCATCCGCCGCACCCGAGCCATAGGCCGCGCCGGTGCCCGCACCAATACCGATGCTGCGCGCCAGGAAGGGCAGCCGTGAAGCACCCGAAACCGCTCCAAGCAGGCCGGCAAACGGTGCGGCAGCCACTGCGCCACCGACGCCGCCGGCAATCTCGCCGGGAAGACGGATAGCAGGCGAGATAGCTTCATCTCGCGCCCTCTCCTGCCGCAGGTTGTCCTCATAGGTGCCGCTGCCGAAAAGTGAACCTGCCTTTGCCGCGAGTTCGTCGGCATACCCGAATGTGATGCCACTGGCGAGCGAGCGCACAACATCGTCCACCATGCCAAGCAGGCCGGCCGGCTTGCTCACCTGCGATCGCGCGAACGCGGCCTGCGCGTCAGACGCGGACGGAGCATCAATCTCGTAAGTTTCGCCCTTGGCAGTTTGAAATTCAAACGTCGCCATTACTCCACCTTCCGCATCTTGATCCCGTTGCCAAGATCGGTCCATCCGTCAGCGCTCGATCCTGATCTGCTACCGCTCTCGAAAGACAAGTGCTCGCGCTCAGGCCCCTTGCCCTTGCCGTGAATGATATCGAGGTAAGTGTTTTTGACGCGCCGCAGGTTGTCCTTGAACTGCTGCTCCGACTGCGATTGCTCAAGGGATCCGATCACTGACTGCAAAAGTTTGTTCTCATTCTCAGAAACCGAACCCAACGCGCCGCCAGTTGGGGAGGCCGCGCGCATGGCCTGCAGCTGATCAAAACCGGCATTAGCCTTGATAGTGGTCAGCAAACTGCCAAGGTCATATGAAGAAGTTCCGGGGATATAGCTCAACAAGCCGCCGGTCCCGCCAGTCACTGGCGTCCAACTGTCTTTCGTCAACTTCAGCGCCCGGTCGATATCCTGCACGACAATGTTGGCTTGCGTGTCCTTGCGCTCTCGCCCTTCCTGATCACCGAATGCTTTCTTGGTCTGCAACTTGCGCCATTCCTTCGGATCAACGCCGGGAGGGATGGCCTGCGGCGCACCAAACCTTTCGTCAAACGTAGCCACCTCTGTCGCTTGCGGCGAGGCCGGCTGTGCTGGCGTTATGGTCCGGCTGCTGGGATCGATCCAACCGTATTGCTTCTGCCCGAACTGGTCCTCACTGACTACACCATAGGACGGCTCTTTCGACTTCGGCCCGCTCAACTGTTTCCGTCGCTCGGGATCGTTCATGTCGATCATCCACGACGTGCCGTCTGAGAGGTCTTGCTTCTGCCAGTTTACCTCGCCCTTCTTCTGTCGTTCCGCGAAATGCGCGCGCAGCGCAACGGGGTCGCTCGCCAAATAATTTGCGGTGTTGGCGTCAACGCCCTGCGACTGCAACCATTCAACCGTATGATTGCGCTGCGCCTGCGCCTTCTGCGCCTGCTCACGCTTCGGCGCGTTGAACGCCATCATGCGGCCCGCCATCGCCATCGACTCTTGCGGCGTCGTGCCCATGGCAAACCCGGCCATAAGGTCACGAAGGGTCGGTGTAAGGCCTTCGAATCCGCTCATTGCGCCATCTCCCTGCACCGCTCATACAGTGCATCCACCAATTCAATATCTTTCGTTTTCGGCGCGCCACGCCAATAGGCCAGGTTCTGGACAGTCATCAGTTCAGCGCCGGAAATGAGCTCCGGGTGAGCCTTGATCGTTTCCAGCTTGCGAAACCATCCATCAGGAATGCTGTTCATTCGATTGTCTCCCCGATACGGGACGCCAGCATTTCAACGCGCTGCAATGTCTCCGCATCAAGAGACCATGGATTTGCACCGTAGCGCCGAAGGTTCCTGATCAATCGAACCTCAGCCGGATTGGTGATGGTCCTGCCAAGCTGGCAATGTAGGTTCGCAACTGTTTCTCTGAACTTCCGCCATTGCTCAAAATAGGCCGGACTGCCGACCGGCGGCGCGGCAATCCCAGCCTCGATATCATCAGCCAGACGACGTGCCGTCTCGGCTTCCGCCGCGAACGATGTCGAGGCCGCAAGCCTGCGCAGCTTGTCGGCGCGCATCCGATCACGCTGCTGATTTGCCGGCATGGGCTTTCTCTCTCCACTGCTTATCGATCGCTTCCTTTGCGAACCGCCATCCCTCAGCCTCTCTAACCGCGCTGCCGATATGCGCGTAAAGTTCATTGCTGAGCGATCGGACGAAGTTTGAGAGCGCGACAAACACTTCATGATAAAGATGCCCCGCTGACGGTGGCATTTCCGCTAGCCCCTGGATTCTTGTGATGCCAGAGACATTGCGCTTGACGGTGTTAAACTCGATCCCGTCAGCAAGGCGGTGGACGATGTATCGGAGCAGCGCATCCTTCGTGACTGGAAGTGCATCGATACCGTGCTTCGAACACCACTTCTCAAAGCATCTAAAATCAGACTGGTAATGAGCCTTCGTCTCGTCTGAGAGTTCAGCCTTCGTCTTGACCTTCAAGCCGAGCGCAGACAACCACTCTTCATGACTGACCGGCGTGTACGCCACGGCGATGCCAAGTTTGATAATCCGCTTCGCCTCCTTCTCCGGAAGCTCGATCTCTGAGCCGCGCAGCACCTTGCCGCCGTTCTCAACAAAGTAGTTTCGTTGCAGCTTGACGTGCATATCGGCCATCATCGATGTTTCACCTGATAGCGCACAGCATCCGCTAAAACCTGCTGAATGCGATGGTCGCGAAGGCTGACCGGCGCACCATTGCCGAGCGCAGTCAGTTCATCTTCCGAGAAGCCAATTTCCTTCAGATAAGAAACGCCGGCATGGTAGGCATCGCCGGCAGTATCGAGGGGCTTGCCCGTGATATAGCGCGCCGCGTCCACAACGACGCCCTGCGCTCGCGGATCAACCAATGTGATCCCGCCATTGCCGTTCCACATCTCAGCAATCTGAGCATCGCTCAAACCGCCCCGACGTAGCAGGTCCGTGACAGCCGGCAGCATGTCATCAGACCAGTCAGGATTGCGTCGACGAAACTCTGCATCGGAGTATGCCGCGCAAACTTCGAAGGCCGTGCGCCGAGCAGCTTCCGCTTGCTCGCATAACATGTTGATCGCCGGTAGAGCCCGCTGCAATTCCTTCTCACGGGCATCCCATTTCATTCGACCGATCGGATCGGTGTATACATCAGGCATGCCGCCAGGGAATTCGCTCGCACATTGCGCCACGAACTTCTGAAAGGAAGCGTACGCCATCTTTGCACTGTTTGCCGCCGTCTGCGCTTCAGCAAGAGCGCGCGCCTGCCGGTCAACGGCGTCCTGATCAAGAACAGGCTTGGCGATGTGCTGGCGGCTCGCTCTCGCCACAGGCTTCGCCTCCGGCTCGTCGCCAAAGCCAAGGCGGTCAAGCGCGCGATCAAGCAGCGCGTCGGCGTTATCTTCAGTCCTGGCAACCCGACGTTTCGGAGCAGGGTCAAGTCCCTCAAGGCGATCAACCGCATCGCTAAGGGCTTCTTCGGCGTTGTCGCGCGTGACGACGCGTAAGCGTCGAGACCCGGCCGGGCTGCTGCCCTTGCCGTAAGCGGCACGCTCAAAGACTTCTTCCTGCTCCGCTGGAAGTTGGATTGTGTCGAAAGATTCGACGTTATTGACTGCGATTTCGCCCATGGGGTCTCCTGAATCGATGAATGTAAATGTAACTTACATTTACATTAAAACCGTGTCAAATCATTATCTTGGGAATTTCAAACCATCCACCACGCCATTCGCTCCCGCGCCGCCTCGGCCGCCTTGATCCAAGCCGCCTCACGCTTCGGATCAGATGCCAGCCCCTGCTCTGCCAACGTCAGCGCGCCAGCAACCGCATTCGCCAAATCATCATGCGCCCCGCGCCCGTGGTCGATGCTGTCCTTGCCGGACCGTCCCGTGCGACGCTCAAGGCCGCACAACTGATGAACCAGCCGATCATTATCAAGCAGATCGCAGCCGCGAGAATTCAGCATCGGCAGCAAATCGCGATATAGATCGGACTTCGGGGCGGCCGCCGCCTCATAATAGATGCCCGCTTTTCGAAATTGCTCCGCGCACCACTCGCCGGCGTACTTGTCGCCCGTCACCCGCGACACTCGATAAGCTTTCAGCAGCGCGGCAAACTCCAACACTACCGCCTCCGGCGAGAACGGTGGCTTGACCTCACGAACAGCATCAAGGATCGCGGTCTTGCCCTCCTTATGGGCAATCGCCAGCGTCATCGAATCCGCCGATCCGCCGGACGGGTCCACAAAGCCGAGATAGCTATGCCCACGGACCGGAGGACGCTCTCGAACGCCGCTCTCGATGCAGGCCGCAACGATCTCACGGGACACGAAGTCCGCAATGTCGGTGCGAAACTGCCCCAGGTACTCCGCAGCCGCATACTCATAGTCACGCGCAAGCTCAGCATCGATGAATTCCTGCGATACGGTGTCGTTAAATGACCGGGTATCGCCATGAACGACCAGCGTCCGCGCATCATCCTGCCCGTAGCTGCCCTGGAAAGTCTCGAAAAGCACACCCTTCCTGGCATAGGGCGAACTTGCCATGATCAGCGGCCCACGGGTGCGGGCCATCGCCGGGCGAACTGCGTTGAGGATTTCGCGGTCGGGGTTCACGCTCGAATCCTCGAACCGCCAGAACGCTACCTCATCCGCCACAACGCCAATGGCGGACATACCGCGCAGGTTCCGAAAACTCGCCGGCCGAATTTCAAGATCAATCCGGTTCGTCAGGACGATGCTGTCAGCGGTGATGTTCTTCACCAGCTTGGCCAGCATCGGGACGTTGGTGAAAAGCGCGCTGGTGTAATCGAGCGCGATCTTCGCGGTGGACTGGCTTTGCGCCAGGAACAGCAGCTTGCCCCGATCGCCAAGCCCGAGAACGTCCGACCAATCGCACAGGGCCGCGAGGTACGTCGCCAGGCACGACATCGAAACTGTCTTGCCGCTGCGCCGGCCGGCAACGAAGCATAGTTCCTCAAACGGCCCCGTTGGCGCGCTGTCTCGCCCGGTGCGGGCCGTGAACATGGCAAGCTCGCCGGCCGTCAACAGCTCACCGCGAGAGGCGATCAAGAGGGTGCGCCATACCTGCCAACTGTCGCCGGCCAGCATCGAGCCGAGCAGGTTTGCATCCTCAACCGCCCGGCGCATCGTAAATAGCGGCTTCATTGCGGCGCACTCGCTGGGGCACCTACGTTGCCCGCTGGGGAGTTTTGAGCGGAAGCGACCACAACAGAAGCCGACGAGCTAGAAGCAACAGGCGACTCGCTGACGGCCCTTGCATAGGACTTCAGATCGGGAGTGACATCACGAGCGCGGCGCTGCCATCCGAGTATCGAAGGCGTCAAAACAAGATCGTAAAGCCAGTCCGGCGCATCAGCGAAGTTGAAATGGTCGAGTGGTTCGACGATTTCATACGATCGGCCATCAGCATTAATGGACGGCGGCGCGATGATATATCGTCTATGGTGAAGCCAACAGCAGGATCAGCAACGTGCTCGCCAATCGCTTTGATCTGGCAGAGCACGCAAAGGGTGCCGGGATCGACAACATCGATGCGCTTCATCGGCTGCCCTCCCCGAACAGAATCGGCGCGACAATTGCCGCCATGGCTGCGCTGATCGCGCAGCGCCGCGTCAACAAGGCTACTTGAAGCGAACGAATTGAGCGGCTATCTTCCGAACTGATCCCGCTGCTCAGCAGATCAGTATTCGGAAGACCCCGCCCGCCAGCGGGGTTTTCCTTTTGGAGGGACATGATCTATGCGACCTCCTTCACGTCGGAGGTTGATTTGCACTTCAGGCTGGAAAGCCAGGCGTCCAGGTCGTTAGGGTCATAGCGAACCACGCCGGCACGCTTGATGAAGATCGGTCCGCCGCCGTAGCAGCGCAGCTTATTCAAATAGCCTTCTGTGAATCCGGTATATGCCGCAGCGTTTTTGGTATCGAGCGGGGGGCGATGCTCGTTCTTTGGAGTGGAATCCATGTGGAATGTCCTCAGCTTTGCTGCCGAGAAAGCCCCACATCACGCAACGCTGGGGCATTCCTCGATAGCGGTGGTTACTGAGGGTAGGTTTAAGATGGCGGAATCTCCGTCGCTATTTGTCGATGGTCGTTATTTGTCGGAATTACTTTTCTCGACAAATAACGACAGGACTTCCCTACGCGCTCGGCGGCATGTATCGCGGCTTGCACCGAAAGTGGCCGCCATCGCTTCTTCGGTCATGCTCTTCAGATCATCCATGTCGTTGCGATTAACCATTTTCTCCTTTACCCGTTGAATGACGCGCTGCTTAGGACCGCGCTTGGCGGGGGATGACAGCACATCGGCTGTTCGCTCTTTCTGCTTGGGCCACCGCTTTTGAACATCAGGCCTTGAAACGAGTATGCGCGTGTAGACCACGCCGGCTGTATTGTGAGCCCGGTGGACTAGCCCGTCATCGCCCCGGTCCTCGTAAGTTAGCTTGATATCTTCCCATTCGAGCGGCTGGATTGGCACACGCTGTCCACCCGAAAGGCCAGTTGCCTGAATGCCGCCGGCTGCTAGCTCATGAATCAGCAATGCACGGGCTCGCTGAATTTCAACGTTAGCCTTAAGATCGTCATCTAGCCACACGTCCTCTAGATTGCATTTCCACAAGGGCCCCGCAGCAAGAGGCGTAGGGTTTACAATCCAGATGCAAGCCATCCCGATAGACCACCACGGCATCAGCATTGCATCTTCAAGATTCCCTATTTTCTTGCCGTCCATCACGCCATCTCCCGGTCGAAGTGCACAACATTATCGGTCGGCGGACTGAGAATGATCGCCACAAGGTCCGCCAGCCTTTGGAACGCCTCCCGCTTTTCATCGAGGAATGAGTATCGATCATAGGTACCCCGCACGCCGGCAATAACGTGCCCCATGGCGCGCTCGGCATGATCCTCTGGCACCTTGGCGCGGCTCATCAGAGTTCGCGCGGTCCGGCGCAGATCGTGCAGCGTCCATCGCGGCATCTTCGCCCTGCCCTCTGCCTTGCGCCGCTTGGTGATCTCGGCATCAAGGCTAGCCTTTGCCTTGCTGAACCCGCTAAACGGCCGCGCACCATCGGTAGTCGAGAACACGAACCAGTTATTGCCCTTGAACCCCTGCGGCTTGGTGCCGATCAGGGCTTTCGCAGCCGCCGGCAGCGGGATGACGTGATCCAGCTTATTCTTGTAGCGCTCGCCTGGAATGGTCCACAGATCGCCCTCAATCTCGGCGGCGTTCATGCTGGCGGATTCGTTGCGCCGCGTCATGGTCAGCAGCAGCATTTTGACATAGCGCGGATAGCAGGACGGCACATCGGCCGTTTCCAGCGCCTGCCAGATATCGCGGATTTCGTCGTCGGTCAGGACACGTTGCCGTGCCCGTTCTTTGGGCTTGGTCCGCGCCATGCCCCGGACGATCGGTGACAGAAAGTCGTCATCCCGCGCGGCCTGCCAATTGAACGCCTTGCGGACATGGGCCAGAACCCGATCCGCCATCACCGGCCCGGCCTTGTCCTCAACCGCGTCCAACATCTCCACGATCTGACGGCGCTTCAATTCATAGATGGAGGTTTCACCGATCCGGGGGCGGACGTAGCGATCAAAGGCGGACGTTATTTGATCCTCGCTTCGGAGTTTGCTGGCGTGACGCTTCACGAAGTCGTCCAGGATTGCGTTGACGGTATTCGAAGCAGCCCGGCCGACCTTGGCAGCTTCAGCCTTGGCGGTCGCCCGTTCCGCCGATGGATCGCGCCCGTCTGCAACCTCACCCGCCCGCTTCTTGGCGAGGGTGCGCGCCTCGTCAGGCGTGATTGATCCCATGATCCCCAGGCCGTGCCACTTCTGCTTGCCGGCCGCATCTCGGTAGCGGTAACCGAATGTCACCTTGCCGCTGGACAGCTTGCGAGCGACAAAGCCTCTGATCTCGCCATCCGCAATGATCTCACCGGCGCGCATCTTGTCCACCCGGCTCTTGCTGATCTTGCCCTGCACCCTCGCCGCCTCCGTGCACATAGAAAAATCACGGGGTCATGGTGCACACACAATGCACACGGAGCAAGGTAAATCGGCGGGATTAGTCAGAAAGTGTGGGAAAGATACAGAAATGTCCACACTACAACGGCTTATGGCAATAATGAGAGAAAAACGAATAATTGCAGAGGCTTGAATCCGATCAGCGGACATAACTTTTAATCATGGGGTCGAGGGTTCGAGTCCCTCCGCGCTCACCATCAAAACATGCACCTTTCAGTGTCGGGCGTTCCGGAGAAATCTCCAAAACTCAGCTTTATGGAACCCCTCGCCTCCCACGCGGTTAGCCAGACTGATCGGGCAGCGAGACCGAGGCATCCGGCATGACAGAGTTCCTGAGCCAGGTTTTGGTGCCGATCGCTGTGGCGTCCGTCGCGGCGGTCCTCATACTGGGCCTCGTCAACATGATGCGCGGCGGCAATCCCTGGCGCTCGCAATACCTGATGCAAACGCGGGTTGTGCTGCAGTTCGTTGCGATCGTCTTGGTCATGATGGCCATTTGGTCGATGATGGGCCGGCAATAGATTGTTCACGGCCCCTGGAACTATATGCCTCCCGGCGCATTGCCCGTGCCGGACGGCCCTTGGCCGGGTACCGTCCGGCTTCACTTGATCTGGCCCGCCTCCTCTCGCGTTGGCGGGCCTTTTGTTTCGAGTTCTGATCAGGACCGGCCCTACGGACAAGCTCATTGGAATGAACCGCCCGATCCGCGTGACGGCCGCTCAACCGGCGGCTGCGGTATCCTCGTTCAGACCCGAGATAAACGCCTGTATCACCTTCTCAACGTCTGGCGAGACGTCGGCGTTGTACGGCCCCTTGGTCTGGATAAGCTTGTAAGGAGAGCGCTTGCGGGCAGGCAGTTGAAGAAACTCACCCGACGCAAGCAGGAATCCTGACTTGCTGATCTCGAAGGTCGCGACGCGCTGGCCATCCTTGCGCACCGAAAAAATCCGGCTGAAACCGCGTATGACATTTCCGGCGTAGCTCGCCACGCAATGATGCATGTCCGCGCCCTCGGCGTGAAGCACCGCGCCTGACTGAAGCGCTACAATTTCGTACCCGCCGATGATCCTCCTGCGCGGGAGGTCTCCATAATCGATGACATCGTTCCAGCCGATCTTGTGGGTCAGAAGGTACGCCTTCTCGCTGCTGGCCCTTGCGAGTTCATCGTGCCACTCGATCGCCGCCCGGTAAGCGCGCTCGTAACTCCAGCGCCGGTTGAACCGGTCGATATGAAAGGCCGCATAATCAGCAACGGACGACGCCTGATCCAGAAGACCACCCGCCGTGCTTGCCGCATGCTCGCCCATCGCGCACACCGCCCATTCGAAAAGTGCCTTGGCGCTCTGTTGGCGCCGACACATCGTCTCGGACCACTCACCGAGCGCGCGCAACCAGTTGTGCTGCTTGCGGATCGCGGTGGGAATCGCCTGTGCCAGTGGCGAGGGCGGGATGTCGCACAGGTTCTGAATGATCTGATACTCGGTCGGACCGGCGCGAAACGCTTGCCCTTTGAGCGCACGCAGGGGGCGGATCAATCCATAGGACTTCAAAAGGTCGCGCAATTTCGGGCGATCTTGAATGGCCGCGTGCCAGTCCTGCTGGACAAATTCCCGTTCGCTCGGGCGGAAACATTCCATGCCCTGCGCGGCAGCGACGACAAGGACCGGAGCCTGCCTCAGATAATCGATCGCGAAAGGTTCGACCACCACCATGCTCACGGCAGCAATGGCCAGCGGCTTCACCGCGTACATACTCTCGGCTTCGCGCGCACAAGCCTGAACCCACGGCTCATCCCGCAGCAGACCCGTCGCCGCAAACTCGGGAGCCAGCCATTGCAGCAGGCTTCTCTGTGCATCATCCTTCATGCGAGGACCTTGAGCATCGCAACCAGAAGCCCTGACCTTCCACTCGGCCTCCCGACCGGTCAAATATATTCTCTCTCCTTCGAAGCAACGCGCTGGCCCCCATGGTTGAATGCCAAATATCCCCAGGAGACGCCGCCATTTTTATAGATCAGTTTCCTCACCAGAATCTGGTTATTGATCAGGAGCCTTGAAATCGGATAAACTTGGAATCGGTTGCCCACGCAAACACGGGCTTCTTGGAACATCGCCGGGATTGACACGTAATGCGTTGAATTATTTAGTGATTTGCTTATATTGAGCGAGACGCTATCGGTGCGCGGACTGATCCGGCGGAGGCCCATCGGCCCCCGACCTGTCTTGTCGCTAATTTCGGACACAATCTACCGGAATAACGCGGCGAGCACGAAGATTGAGGAATTTGTTCATGCACCGCACCAACACTTATGCTTTTCTTTTTTCAGGTGTTCTGATTGCGGGCCTGGCCTCACCGGCGCTTGCGGGAAACACCTATGACGGGCTTTGGAATGTCAAGATCGTCACCAAGACGGGCAGTTGCGACCCGGTGGCGCAGTATCCCCTGATGGTTACCAACGGCAAGGTTTCGGCGGGAAATGCCGACGTGACCGGCAGCGTTGGAAACCAAGGCTACGTGAAGGTATCGATTCGTGGGGCTTATGCCAACGGACAACTCAACGGCAACGTCGGGTCGGGTAAATGGAACGGAGCGTCCGGGGGGATTCCTTGCAGTGGCCGATGGGAAGCTTCGCGTCAGTAAATAACAGGATGATACAAATGGGATTCGGGGGGATCATGTCACGAGGATTGTCCACTACATGCGCGTTAGGCGCAGTGGTGATGCTGTCGATGTCGAGCAGCCTGGCGGGGGCTGGCCCGTTTGAAGGTTTGGCGGGCATCTGGACTGGACGTGGCACGATACAGCTCGAGGATGGCTCGACCGAAAAGATTCGGTGCAAGGCTACTTACGCAGTCAGCGGCGATGCCCAGGGTCTCAATCAGACGCTGCTGTGCGCCAGTGACAGCTACAAGTTCGAACTCAAGAGCAACGTGCTCGCCCGCAATGGCGTCCTGTCCGGGGACTGGCGCGAAACCAGCCGCAATGTTGGCGGAACCCTCGAAGGGCGTGCCGGTAACGGCCAGTTCAACGTCGACGTCACCGCTCCCGCATTTACGGCGAAACTCAAACTGAAGACGAACGGCAACCGACAGGACGTGGTTATCAGTTCGGACGGGCAGTTCAAGGGCGCCAGTATCTCACTGTCCCGCTCCTGATTTCAGACGCGATCTTCAGACGATGGCCTCGTTTCTGATTCAGAAGCGAGGCCATCGTTGTTTTGCCAGAGCGGTTTGCATTTCGACGGAAACACCCTGTTCCGTCATGGCCGGGCTTGTCCCGGCCATCCACGTTTTTTTGGTTGAAGTTCCGACGACGTAGATACCAGGACGCGGCAAGAGACTCCTGTCAGATTCCCTCGAACAGCGCCGTGGACAGATATCGTTCCGAAAACGATGGGACGATGGCAAGAATTGTTTTGCCTTCGCTTCCGGGCCTCCGGCCGATGGCCAGCGCCGCCGCAATCGCCGCACCCGACGAAATTCCGCCGGGAATGCCTTCGCTGCGCGCCAGGGCACGGGCGGTTTCCAGCGCCGTGGCGCTATCGACTTTCACAACCTCGTCAATGGCGGAGCGGTCCAAAATCTCGGGCACGAAACCCGCGCCGATCCCTTGAATCCTGTGCGGCGAATGCCGGCCCCCCGACAGTACCGCGCTCTCTTCGGGTTCGACCGCGACAATGCGCAGCGACGGCTTACGGGGTTTCAGGGCCTGACCGATCCCCGTGATGGTGCCGCCGGTGCCGACGCCAGCCACGATCCAGTCAATGTTCCCGCCGGTATCGTTCCAGATCTCTTCAGCCGTGGTACGCCGGTGAACATCGGGGTTGGCGAGGTTCTTGAACTGCTGCGGCATTACAGCATGCGGAGTGGTGCGCACCAGTTCCTCCGCCATGGCGATCGACCCTTTCATGCCTTCCGCCGCCGGCGTCAGAACGATCTCCGCTCCCAGAAAAGCCAGCATCTTGCAGCGTTCCGTCGAAACCGATTCCGGCATCACCAGTTTCAGGCGGTAACCGCGCGAAGCCGCAACAAAGGCCAGCGCAATGCCGGTGTTTCCGGAAGTCGGTTCGATCAAAACAGTGTCCGCATTGATCTTGCCGGCATCTTCCATCGCCCGGATCATCGCCGCGCCGATACGATCCTTCACGCTGGTGGCCGGGTTAAAGTATTCCAGTTTGGCCAGGACGGTCGCGTTCACGCCGTGCTGCTGCGGCAACCTGCGCAGGCGAACGATCGGAGTGTCTCCGACCGTATCGACAATGCTGTCGAACACACGACCTCGGCCGGCATGGTGCGGTGCTTCGTTATTCGGCTTGGTATCCATGTCAGCGTCCTTCAGTCATGGGTTGAATGCTCATCCACATAGCGTTTTCGCGCGAAGTGGAATCCGGTTCGCGTGAAGAAAACGCGTCAAAACATAAAGATAGAGTCCTTCACCGTTTCCATGAAGCGGTGAAGGACTCCAGCGTGTCGGCCAGGCGCCTGGCGGCAGAAATCGTTGCGCCAAGAAATCGCGCCGGAAACCGAGCTTCGCAGAACTGGAATTCGTAAAAGAAACGCATTTGTGTTGCGACATCGTCAAACCATGCGTGTACCGTACCTGAAAATCCAGGCCGATTAATCTCAAAAGGAGGTCACGATGCCAGCGTTTGCTGAAGTCCGGTCGACCGCCCTGCTCCATTCCTCGCCTCATGGAAGCGATCTTCCGGCGTGCCCGGTTTGCGCCGACTCGATGATCGCAGCGGAGGCATCCGCATACTTGCCGGACAATGTCATCGGCCACTTGTGGAGTTGCGACACGTGCGGGTACGGCTTCGTCACCAAGCATGTCGTCCAACGGATCGCCTGCAACTGACATGATCCTCTCCGGCGCCGTCAGGCATCAGCGCGTGGCGATGTCGCCGCGCGCCCAGCCTTCGCATGTCTGCTCCCTGAACTGCTGAAAGGCTCTCGCGGCGATCGCCGAGCGCATCGCCTGCATGAGGCCTTGATAATAGGCGATGTTGATGCCTGAGAGCAGCATCGCGCCCAGCGTTTCGCCCGAGCGAACCAGATGGTGCAGATAGGCGCGGGAATAATCGCGCGCCGCCGGCCATGAACTCTCTTCATCGAGCGGACGCGGATCATCGGCGTGGCGCGCGTTGCGAAGGTTGATCTGACCGAAACGGGTGAAGGCCATGCCGTGACGCCCGTTACGCGTCGGCATGACACAGTCGAACATATCGATGCCGCGCGCGACCGCTTCCAGCAGATCGTGCGGCGTCCCCACGCCCATCAGATATCGCGGCCTTTCCACCGGCAACCACGGCACGGTTTCCTCGATCATCGCGAGCATGGTGGCCTGAGGTTCGCCGACCGCGAGACCGCCGATGGCGTAGCCGTGGAAACCGATCCCGGTCAGCCCGCACGCGCTCGCGCGCCGCAGTTCCGGGCTGTCCCCACCCTGAACGATGCCGAACAGCATGTCGGCGGCGGGGGCGCCCTCGAAGGCGCGCCTGCTGCGCTCGGCCCAGCGCAGCGAGAGCTGCATGGCGCGCTCGATCTCGCCGCGCTCCGCCGGCAGACGCACGCATTCGTCGAGTTGCATCGCGATGTCGGAGCCGAGCAGCCGCTGAACTTCGACGGCGCGTTCAGGCGTGAGTTCGATCACAGCGCCGTCGATATGGGATCGAAACGTCACGCCCTGCTCTTTCACCTTACGCAACTGCGCCAGCGACATCACCTGGAAGCCGCCGGAATCGGTCAGCATGGGTCCGCCCCACGTGGTAAAATTTTGCAGGCCTCCGAGTTCGTGGATCCGCTCGGCGCCGGGCCGCAGCATCAGGTGATAGGTGTTGCCGAGCACGATGTCGGCCCCGGCATCGCGCACCTCCTGCCATTGCAGGCCCTTCATCGCGCCTTGCGTGCCGACCGGCATGAACGCCGGCGTTCGCACCGTTCCGTGAGCCGTGGCGAGAAGCCCGCTCCGGGCGTCACCGTCGCGCTCGAGAATCTCGAAATGGTTGGCGAGATTCATGCGCCCGACCGCTCCGGAAACAGCAGGCAGGCATCGCCATAGGAATAGAACCGGTAGCCTGCCGCGATCGCGTGAGCATAAGCCTGTTTCATGGTTTCAAGACCGCTGAAGGCGGAGACCAGCATGAACAGCGTCGATCGCGGCAGATGAAAATTCGTCATCAGGATATCGACCGCGCGAAAGCGAAAACCCGGCGTGATGAATATCGCGGTCTCCCCCGTGAACGGCTTGATCCGGCCGCCATCATCCACCGCACTTTCCAAAAGCCGCAGCGATGTCGTACCAACCGCGACGATCCGGCCGCCGCGCGACCGCGCCGTGTTCAGTGCGTCGGCGGTCTCCTTGGATATCGTGCCCCATTCCGAATGCATCCGGTGCCCGGCGGTGTCATCGACCTTTACCGGAAGAAACGTACCCGCGCCGACATGCAGGGTGATCCGATGAAGATCCACGCCGCGATCACGCAGCGCCGCCTCGATCTCCGGCGTGAAATGCAGACCCGCAGTGGGCGCCGCGACCGCGCCCTCATGAGCCGCGAACATGGTCTGGTAATCTGCCGCATCGCGATCGTCGGGTGCGCGCTTCGAAGCAATATAGGGCGGCAGCGGCGTTGAGCCCAGTTCGGCGATGGCCTGGTCCAGCATCGGCCCGTGAAACGAGAAGGCGAACGTCACTTCGCCCTCCTCGCCCTTGCTTTCGACCCGCGCGTCGAGATGCCCCAGCAAGCACACCCGTCCCTCGGTGCCGAAACGAACGATGTCTCCCGCCATGAGCTTCCTGGCCGACCTGACCAACGCGCTCCAGCGAGAACCGTCGAGGCGCTTGATCAGCGTTGCGTCGATCCTCGGTTCCGCCTCGCGACCGATACGGCGGCCACGCAACTGAGCGGCGATGACACGCGTATCATTCACGACGAGCTGATCACCTGGCCGCAACCATTCCGGAAGATCGCTCACCCGCTGGTCGCGCACACCGGGCCCGGGCCGCACCACGAGCATCCGCGCGGAATCGCGCGGGCTCGCCGGGCGCAGCGCAATGCTCTCGGCCGGCAGCTCGAAATCGAAGAGATCGGTTAGCATGGAATGATCAAGCTATGGCGTTGTGAGCGAAATGGATGACCTGTTCGCGTGAAGGAACGCGTCAAACATAAAGATAGAGTCCTTCACGGCTTCCATGAAGCGGTGAAGGACTCTATCGGTAACTCGTCACTGACCCTGCCGGCCCGAAACGTCAATGGCCGGAACATATCCGGCCATCGCACGTCGGTCTGAAGAACAGGAACAGCGTCTCAGGCCGCGTCCGCCGCTATGCTGGCCTTGACGATCTTGTCGGGATTTTGCACCGGCTCGCCGCGCTTGATCTTGTCGACATTCTCCATGCCTTCGATCACCTTGCCCCAGACGGTGTACTGGCCGTCCAGGAAGGAGGCATTGTCGAAGCAGATGAAGAACTGGCTGTCACCCGAATCCGGGCTTTGCGCCCGCGCCATGGACGCGGTGCCGCGCACATGTGGCTCCCTGTTGAACTCGGCCTTCAGTTTCTGGCCGGAGCCGCCCATGCCGGTGCCTTGCGGGCATCCGGTCTGCGCCATGAAGCCGTCGATGACACGGTGGAATACAATGCCGTCATAGAACCCTTCACGCACCAGTTCCTTGATCCGCGCGACATGGCCAGGAGCAAGATCAGGACGCATCTCGATCTTCACGGGGCCCTGGGTTGTTTCGAGGATCAAAGTGTTTTCGCTGTCAGCCATGCTTTTCTCTTTCCGTTTGTAAGGGGTTCGTCCGTTTTTACTTGATGTCGGAAGCAACCTGAACCTTCAGCATCTTGTCCGGGTCGGTGACGGTGCCGCTGCTCGAACCGGCGGGCGCCTTCTTCAACTTGTCCACCACGTCCATGCCCGAGACAACATCGCCCACAACGGTATATTTGCCGTTGAGGAAGGAGGCGTCGGCGAAGCAGATGAAGAATTGCGAGTTCGCCGAGTCCGGACTTCCCGCGCGCGCCATTCCGACCACGCCGCGCTTGAACGGCACGCTGGAGAACTCGGCCTGAAGGTTCGGATATTTCGAGCCGCCGGTGCCGTTGAAGTTCTTGCCATCGCCCGTCTGCGCCATGAAGCCATCCATGACCCGATGGAACGGCACGTTGTTGTAAAAGCCGTCACGAGCGAGTTGCTTGATGCGCTCGGCATGCTTGGGCGCGATGTCGGTCCGCAGCTTGATGATGATCTGTCCCTTCGTGCTGTCGATCACGATCGCGTTCTGCTTGTCGAGACCGGCCGGCAATGGCTGCGCGAAAGCGGGGACCGCGAACATCAGCGCGGCGACGAGGCCAAAAATTCTAATCATGACAACTCCGGATCTGAGGAAAATCGGTTCATTCAACCGGCGAATTTGGTCTTGAGCCTGGATGCGACCAGCTGCGGAACGAAAGCCGACACATCGCCGCCCATGGTTGCGATCTGGCGCACCAGTGTGGCGGTGATCGGGCGGACGCCGGGCGAAGCCGGAACGAACACCGTATGCACGTTGGGAGCCATCGTCTCGTTCATGCCGGCGATCTGCATTTCATAGTCGAGATCGGTGCCGTCGCGCAGGCCCCGAACCAGAATCGTGGCGCCGGCCTTATGCGCTGCGGCGACCGTCAGATCGTCATACGTCGCGCAATCAAAAGCGCAGCCGGCTTCGACCGCAACCGGTTCGAACACCGAGCGCGCCATCGCGAGGCGCTCATCCGCCGAAAACAGAGGCGTCTTGGCGGGATGAACGCCGACAGCCACGATCAGCCGGTCACACAGGACGACGGCATGTCTGACGACATCGAGATGGCCGTTGGTGACGGGGTCGAACGATCCCGGATAGAGCGCGACGCGTGGCATCGTCCCCCTCTAGAGCATGATCCCGAAAAGTGGAAACCGGTTTTCGGATAAGATCATGCTCAAACAAAAAGATAAGCGACGGGTCTGATTCAACGCAGTTGGATCAGACTCTAGAGCCTTTCCGTTTCTGATCAAATCAGAAACAGGCTCTATGATTTTGATTTAACACGTTTTCTTCACGCGAACCGGATTCCACTTCGCTCGAAAACGCTATAGCGCGCCTGTTCTGAGGCCGCAAGCTAAGCGGGTTCCGCAATAATCGAAGCGGCGGCCGATATTTATTTCCGGGCGCCGATCGAACCGGGACCGGGGTGTGCGCGTCTTATCCATATGGGGCCGAGGCAACTGAAATCATTACGGATTCAGGCTCTGTTTCGTTTCAAGAACCGGGACGAAACAATTCACCCGCGCGATGAAACCACTTTTGTGACGGGCGAAGACATCGCGAAACCAGGGCCGATTATCAATCCGTCCAACAAAGCGGGCCGCCAAAATCAAACGGACAGGCCCAGATCACAGGGGACCGTCATGATCAAAGCTCTTTCCGCGGTTGCGGTCGCGGCGTTCATCGCAGCCGCCCTCACCGTTCTTCCGGGTTTCGCGCCGCAGGTGTCCGCCAGCACGCCCGTTCCGCTCGCCAAGGCCGACCGGCTCGATATCCGGCCCGCAGGCGCGGTCTGCTCGCAACAGGCCTGGCCGAATTTCGACGTGTCCTGCCTTCGCGCCGCCGGCTCGAGGACGGTGGTTCGTGAAGCCCGGCTGATCACGGCAGGGCATCGCTGATCCGGATTAGGGAAAAGTCGCGCCATTATTTGATCCGGGCATGATCCTGTCCGAAAACCGGTTTTCACTTTGCGCTGGCGCGGCCCACCGGGTCGGGATCATGCCCTATCCGCCGTTGCCGTTCTCGCCGTCCTCTCGAATATGCTCGACCGACACCACGTGCTCGCCATCCGCGGTGTTGAACACGCGAACGCCTTTGGAGGCCCGGCTTGTGATGCGGATGCCTTCCACCGGCACCCGGATCAATTGCCCGCCGTCGCTCACCAGCATGATCTGGTCCGACATCTCGACCGGGAAACCAGCCACGAGATGTCCGATCTCGCCAAGCTTGGTCGGATCGGTCGCGCGGATGCCCTTGCCGCCGCGTCCGGAAACCCTGAATTCGAACGATGACGACCGTTTGCCATAGCCGTAGGTCGTGACGGTGAGCACGAACTGCTCGGCGGCACCCATCTCCACATAACGCCCTTCGGGCAGCGAGAGATCGGTATGCGCGGCCTCGTCGGCCTCGGGCGTCGCCTCCTCCGGCTCGATATCCTCGCCGGTCGCCGCGCGACGGATCGCGCCGGACTGCTTGAGATACGCGGCGCGTTCAGCCGGCGTGGCATCGAAGTGATGCAGGATCGACAGCGAGATCACCCGGTCGCCCTTGGCCAGCGCGATGCCGCGCACGCCCATCGATGTCCGGCCCGAGAACACGCGCACGTCGGTGACCGGGAACCGGATGCATTGACCGGCCGCGGCGGTCAGCAGCACGTCGTCGCGCTCGGTGCAGATCTGTACATCGACGATCGACTCGCCCTCGCCGAGTTTCATCGCGATGATGCCGGAGCGCCGGACATCGACGAAATCGGAGAGCTTGTTGCGGCGGACCGTTCCGCTGGTGGTCGCGAACATGACGTCCAGCTCGGCCCAGGACGATTCATCCTCCGGCAGCGGCATGATGGTGGTGATGCGCTCGCCCTGGTCGAGCGGCAGGATGTTGATCAGCGCCTTGCCGCGGGCATTGGGGGCCGCCATCGGCAACCGCCAGACCTTTTCCTTGTAGACCTGGCCGCGCGACGAGAAGAACAGCACCGGCGTATGGGTCGACGCGACGAACAGCCGGCTGACGAAATCCTCATCCCTCGTCTGCATTCCGGAGCGGCCTTTGCCGCCACGCTTCTGCGCGCGATAGGTCGATAGCGGCACCCGCTTGACATAGCCTGCGTGCGAGACGGTCACGACCATATCCTCGCGCTGGATCAGGTCCTCGTCCTCGACCTCGCCCTCCTGCTCGACGATAACGGTCCGGCGCGGAGTGGCGAATTCGGACTTCACCGCGCCAAGCTCGGTCTTGATGATCGCCTGTACGCGCGCGCGCGATCGCAGGATGTCCAGATAGTCAGCGATCTCGATGGCGAGCTTGTCGAGTTCCTCCGAGATTTCCTCGCGGCCGAGCGCGGTCAGGCGCTGCAGGCGCAGGTCGAGAATGGCTTTCGCCTGCTCCATCGACAGCCGCGCCGTGCCGTCCGGCGACACGCGGTGGCGCGGATCATCGATCAGCGTGATCATCGCCGCGACATCCTTTGCCGGCCAGTCGCGCGACATCAACGTCTCGCGCGCGGCGTTGGGATCCGGCGACTCCCTGATAACGCGGATGATCTCGTCGATGTTGGCGACGGCGATCGCAAGACCGACCAGGATGTGGGCGCGATCGCGAGCCTTGTTGAGCAGGAACTTGGTGCGGCGCGTGACGACCTGCTCGCGGAACGCGATGAACAGGGTCAGCAGGTCTTTCAGGTTCATGACCTGCGGACGGCCCGCATCCAGCGCTACCATGTTGGCGCCGAAGTTGGTCTGCAGCGGCGTGTACTTGTAAAGCTGATTGAGCACGATCTCCGGAACGGCGTCGCGCTTCAGCTCCACGACGACGCGAAACCCTTCGCGATCGGACTCGTCGCGCAAATCCGAGATGCCGTCGATCTTCTTCTCGCGCACCAGCTCGGCGATGCGCTCGACCATGCTGGCCTTGTTGACCTGATAGGGGATCTCCGAAACCACGATCGCCTCGCGATCCTTGCGGATGGTATCGATCGACACCTTGCCGCGCATCACGATCGATCCCCGGCCGAGGTGATAGGCCGAGCGGATGCCCTGCCGTCCGAGGATGATGCCGCCGGTCGGGAAGTCCGGACCCGGAATGATCTTGATGAGGTCGTCGATCCCAAGCGCGGGATCGTCGATCAGCGCCACGCAGGCGTCGATGACTTCGCCGAGATTGTGCGGCGGGATGTTGGTCGCCATGCCGACGGCAATGCCGCCGGCGCCGTTGACCAGAAGGTTTGGGAATTTCGCCGGAAGAACCGACGGTTCTTTCTCGCTGTTATCGTAGTTGGGCTGGAAATCGACGGTGTCCTTGTCGATGTCGTCGAGCAGCGATTGCGCGATCTTGGTGAGGCGGGATTCGGTGTAGCGCATCGCCGCCGCCATATCGCCGTCCACCGAGCCGAAATTGCCCTGCCCGTCGATCAGCGGCACGCGCATCGAGAAGTCCTGCGCCATCCGCACGAGCGCGTCATAAACCGACTGGTCGCCGTGAGGATGGTACTTACCGATGACGTCGCCGACGGTGCGCGCCGACTTGCGGTAGGGCTTGTTCCACTCGAAACCGTTCTCATACATCGCGTAGAGAATGCGACGATGGACCGGCTTGAGGCCGTCGCGCGCATCCGGCAACGCGCGCGCCACGATCACGCTCATCGCGTAATCGAGATAGCTGCGTTTCATCTCGTCGAGGATGGAAACGGGCCGAATGCCCGAAGGCGCCGGCGGCTCCTCAGGCTTGGTGTCTTCGATATCTGACAAAGAAGGATTCCGGTCGGTTTCTGCTTGGAATCGTATAGCCTATCAAGGCTCCGAAAACCACCTTCGGCAGTCGCCCAAGGCGGTTTTTTCCCGTCGTTCTTTCAGGTACTTATAAGCCATAACGGCAACCAGAATCTGACGGTGGAACGGTGCTGCTGGACTACGCGCTGACGACCTTCGCGACGCTGATGGTGGTGGTCGATCCGATCGGTCTGGCCCCGGTGTTCCTGTCGATCACCCAGGGCCTGCCGAAGGCTGCCCGGCGCGGCATCGGCTGGCGCGCCTCGGCTATAGCCGCCGCCATCCTGGTGGCGACGGCGCTCGGCGGCACATGGCTCCTCGCCCGGCTCGGAATCGGCCTCCCCGCCTTTCGCATTTCCGGCGGCCTCCTGCTGTTCGTGGTCGCGTTCGAGATGGTGCTGGGTGTCCGCCCGGCGCGAGAGGCCCAGCAGGCGACCCAGGCGGCGGAGGAGCACGCGCGGAATATCGCGGCTTTTCCGCTGGCTATCCCGATGGTCGCGGGTCCGGGGGCGATCACAGCCACGCTGCTGCTGGCCGGTCGCGCGGCGGATCAGCCGGTTCAACTGATAGCGCTGATCGCCATCATCATCGCGGTCGCCGCCATTTGCGGCCTCACATTCGCGTTGGCGGGGCGCGTGGCCGGCGCGCTCGGGCATACCGGCAATGTCGTGCTGTCGCGATTGCTCGGCGTCGTACTGGCCGCTCTCGCCGTCCAGTTCGTCATCGATGGCATTCGCGAGGCGTTCGGCTGAAAAGAGCACCAGTGAACGTCGCGTCCGCGCGTCAGGCTGGCCTGACCGGCAGCCACGCTACCGATGAAATCAGAAGCGGCGCTCTATGATATTTATTTAACGCGTTTTCTTCACGCGAACCGGTATCCCCTTTGCTCGAAAACGCTATAGCGGCGGCCGGTCAAATAGAATCAGCGCCGCCGCTCCAGTTAATTGATCGAGCATCGGATTTATCCCGAAACCGGTTCCCACTTTCGGGTCCGATGCTCTATATCCCTTGATCCCGATGCTTTGTCTTCAAGCGAACGGGATCCATCGTCGGGTCAAGCCCGAGGACACGCTTCGCTCGAAGCGGGTCAGGATTCTGCCGGGGCGGCACCGCCGCTGCTTGAATTATCGCTTTCCGCCTCCAAGGGCAGGACCAGCGCCAGTTCGAGATCGCCCGCTTCGAGCGGATCCTCGTCGTCGCGCAAAGCCGGATCGTCTGACGGCGTTGGAACGCTGAACCCGCCCGGCAGACGGGAATCCAGCAGGCCCGTTCCCTTCAATTCTTCCAGGCCCGGCAGGTCGCCGAGGTTTTCGAGGCTGAACTGGGACAGAAACGCCTCGGTCGTCCCGAAGGTGAGCGGGCGGCCCGGTGTCTTGCGGCGTCCGCGCGGCTTGATCCACCCGGTCTCCAGCAGCACATCCAGCGTGCCCTTGGAGGTCACGACGCCCCGGATTTCCTCGATCTCCGCGCGGGTCACGGGCTGATGATAGGCGATGATGGCCAGCACCTCGATCGCCGCGCGCGACAGGCGCCGTGTCTCCGTGCTTTCCCGCGTCATCAGCCAGGCCAGATCGCCCGCCGTGCGGAACGTCCACTTGTTGGCGATTCGCACCAGGTTGACGCCCCGAGACGCGTAGTCCGCCTGCAACCGGGCAAGAGCCGATTTGATGTCGACGCCATCGGGCATCCGCTTGGCCAGCGCCGCCTGATCCAACGGCTCGGCGGAAGCGAACAGCAGCGCCTCCAGCAAGCGCAATTCCTCGGGCCGCGCCGCGGGCTGCTCCGATAGAGGTTCCTCGAACTGCTCCACGCGCATTTCCGCCAGGCTTGCCATCGCTCGGTCTCCTTCTTCCAATTACTGCACCGGGGTGTCCGGTCCCGCCGTCGGATCGGGTGACGGCTGCGGCGCACGCTTGCGAAAATAAAGCGGCGCGAAGGCCTCTTTCTGATTCAGATCCATGACGCCCTCGCGCACCAGTTCGAGAGCGGATGCAAAACTCGACGCGAATATGGTGGCGCGCTGCGCCGGATCGATGACAAACGTCATCAGATACTCGTCGAGACAGCCCCAATCCTCACCGGAGAGACCGACCAGACGCTCAAGCGAGGCGCGTGCTTCGCTCAACGACCAGACCGTGCGCTTGGCCAAGTGAACGGTCGTCAATACGCGCTGCTGACGCTGCACGGCATAGGCGGACAGCAGGTCGAACAAGGTCGCGGTGAATTTCGGATGCCGGATCTCGGCGATCGACTCGGGATTTCCGCGCGGAAAGATGTCGCGTCCCAGCTGCTGACGATTCATCAGGCGGTTGGACGCCTCGCGGATGGCCTCAAGCCGACGCAGGCGGTTGGCGAGCGCCGCCGCCATCTCGCCCGCGCTGGGTCCATCCGGGGTCGGCGGTTCCGGCAACAGCAATCGCGATTTCAGGAAGGCCAGCCACGCCGCCATCACCAGATAGTCGGCGGCCAGTTCGAGACGAATCTTGCGCGCCGCCTCGACAAAAACGAGATATTGATCCGCGAGCGCCAGAATGGAGATTTTCGACAGGTCGACCTTCTGCTGCCGCGCAAGCGCGAGCAACAAGTCCAGCGGGCCCTCATAGCCCTCGACATCGACCACGAGCGCCACCTCGTCGGGGACGACGCGCTCCGTCGGGCGGCCGGTTTCGAACGAAAGAATTTCCGCGCTCATGCGCTCGCGGCTCCGATCAATGCGTCGAGTTCCGCCCAAGCCGCTTCGCGGTCGAACGGTTGCGGCGGCTTGCGCGCGGCCAGGGCCTGCTCGGCGCGGTCCAGCTCGGCTCCCGACAGTTCCGGAGTTTCGCCGGCGACCTGCCGCATCTCGTCCAGCCTGCCGTTGCAGTGCAGGACCATGTCGCACCCGGCCGCGACGATCGCCCTCGTCCGCTGGGCGATCGAGCCCGACAACGCATTCATCGACACGTCATCACTCATCAACAATCCCTGAAATCCGATCGAGCCGCGAATCACCTGCTCTATGATTGTCGCAGATGTTGTCGCCGGTTGGGTGGCATCAATCGCACTGAACACAACATGTGCGGTCATCGCCATCGGAAGGTCGGAAAGTAGACGAAATGCAGTGAAATCAACGGCCTCAAGCTCGTCTTTCAAGGTATCCACGACCGGGAGCCGGTGATGGGTGTCCGCGGTCGCCCGTCCATGACCCGGAATATGCTTGAGCACCGGCAGAACACCGCCCTGCTCCAGCCCCTCGGCAACGGCCCGCGCGATGACTGCGACCTTATGAGGGTCGGTCCCATAAGCGCGATCACCGATGACGGCATCCGCGCCCGGCACCGGAACATCCGCCAGCGGCAGGCAGTCCACCGTGATGCCGAGATCGGCGAGATCGGCCGCGATCAGCTGCGCGCTGAGCCGAGCGGCCTTCAGTCCCGCGGCCTGATCGCGGTCATAGAGGGCGCCGAACGTCGCGCCCGCCGGATAGACGGGCCAATGCGGCGGCCCCAACCGCTGCACGCGGCCGCCTTCCTGATCGATCAGGACGGGCGCATCACTATCCCCGACCGCCTCTCGAAACTCCTGAACCAGGCGCGCCACTTGCAGAGGATTGTCGACGTTCCTCTTGAACAGGATGAAACCCCACGGCCGCTCCGCGCGCAGAAATTCGCGCTCCTCAGTTGTCAGGCTCAGGCCTGACGCTCCCATGATGAATGCGCGCGTGCTCATGTCGGCCGATTAGCTCTCACCGGCCGCGATGGTCAAGGAAACGGCCGTTAATTCCTTTGGACGACGCACTGTCCGCCGGCGGATTTGAGGCTTCCGCAGAAGCGCGAAGCCTCGCCGGACGAAGCGAACGGCCCGACCATGGCGCGATAGTAGACGCCCTTGGCGCCGAGGTCGGCGCGTTTGATCACAGGCGCGCGCGATCCCAGCATCGACGGGAATTTACCCTGCAGCACCCGGAATGACGCCTGTGCATCCGCCTCATTTCTTTGCGAGGACACCTGGACCAGGTACCCCCCGCTGCCGGACGCCTGTTGCGCCGGATTGGTCGATGCCATCCGGGCGCGCGTGTCGGCGGCCTGCGAGGATGGCGGCGGCGGCACATTTGCCCCGGGCGGGGCAGCGAGATCAGCCTGATCGCCGCGAACCGCCAGTGTCCTGACCTTGCGAGGCTCGTCACCCCCGACCGCGCTGTTGGCGACGGTCGCGGGAGGCTTGATATCCGGAGCCACGCTTGCCGCGGACGGCGGGTTGTCGTTCTGGTTCAGCGGCGGAAAAACCACACGCGGGCCCGCGTTCACGGCGCTCCTGACATCGACCGGCTGCTCTTCGCGAGACACCACCTGCTCGGTGCCGTTCTCCGCCGACATCCGGTCCTGAAGCAACTTGCCGACCGCATCACCCGAAATCGCCTGTTGAGGCACGATCTTGTTGGGTTCGGTATCGGCCCTGATGACCGGCGGCTCACCGTTCGGCGCGCTCCCGACAAAGGTGCGGTACGCATAGGCCGCGCCGGTGCCGACCACCGCGAGCGCCAGAACCGCGACCACCGTCGCCATTTTTCCGCGACGGCCGGGAGCCGGCCCATCTTCAGCCTCGCCGTAGCCGTAAGATTCACCGTAGCCGTTCTCGTCGCTGAAAGGCGCTTCCGGATAGGTCTCGCGCGGAAACTGGCCCTCATAAGCATCGTGTGGAACACGGTCGCCATACGCATAGACCGGCTGATCGTCCGGTAGATTCGCGTACCGTGCATCGTGGTAACGGTCGGGATCGTCCTGATAAGATTCCGGCTCAGGCTGCTGATGGCTGTCTGGATAAACCGCCGCGCGGCGCAGCACCGGATGCGGCGAGGATTCGAACTGCTCCGGCGAAGGATCCGGTCGGGCCATCCGCCTCTGAATCCACGATGGCGGCGCTGCTGCCGGTTCTTCTTCGATCGGTTCCTCGATCGGCGGCAGCGGCTCAAAATGGTCGACGGGATCATCCACGGGAGCTATCGGCGTTTCCCGTTTGGGCACACCGAAGGAATCGGTCTGACCAATCAGCCGCGCCAGTTCCGCAAGCGGATCCGGCTCGGGGGGAGTGGTCGCGCGATGGTCGTCGCGCCCGTAATCATCGTCCTCCGGGAAGGGCCGGTCCTGATATCGATGAGCCATCGTGATGTCGCGTCCCTTTCGGAAAGGCGCCAACTCGCTCGTTCTAAACGAAACAGCTGCCAATCAAGCCCGTCACGATCCCCTTCATGACGGCTAACCCATTATCGCATCTCGGTCGGCGCATGGACGCCGAGAACGGTAAGTCCGGATGCCAGAACAGCGACAACGCCCTGAACCAGCGCCAGCCGTGCCCTGGTTATTTGTGCATCATTATTGATAATGAAGCGTAAATGAGGCAAATCGCGCCCTTTCGTCCAAAGCGCGTGAAATTCGCTCGCGAGATCATAGAGATAGAAAGCGATCCGGTGCGGCTCGTGAGCGACCGCGGCAGCTTCGACCGTTCGCGGATAGAGCGCCAGCTTCCGCAACAGGCTGATTTCCACCGGATCGAACAACCGTTCCATGTCCGCCGTCCCGAGGAAGTCCCTTCGTGCAGCATCCGCTTCAGGAAGATCCGGGAACACCTCGCGCGCATTGCGGAAGATCGAAAAGCCGCGGGCGTGGCCGTACTGCACGTAGAAAACCGGGTTATCCTTCGACTGCTCGATGACTTTGGCAAGATCGAAATCCAACACCGCGTCATTCTTGCGGAATAGCATCATGAAGCGGACGGCGTCGGAGCCGACTTCATCGACCACTTCGCGCAACGTCACGAAATCCCCGGCGCGCTTCGACATCTTCACCGGCTCGCCGTTGCGCAACAGCTTCACGAGCTGCACGATCTTGACGTCGAGGGTTGCCTGGCCCGACGTGACCGCCTTGATCGCGGCCTGCACGCGCTTGATGTAGCCGCCGTGGTCGGCGCCCCAGACATCGACCATGTTATGAAAGCCACGGTCGAACTTGGTCTTGTGATAGGCGATGTCGGAGGCGAAGTAGGTGTAACCGCCATCCGACTTCTTCAGCGGACGATCGACGTCGTCGCCGTAGGCCGTGGCGCGGAACAAAGTCTGCTCACGATCCTCATAATCCTCCACCGGCGCGCCCTTCGGCGGCGGCAACCGGCCCTCATAGACGTCGCCCTTCTCCCGCAGGAAATCGATGGTCTCCGCGACGCGATCGGCGCGGCCTTCGATCAGCGAGCGTTCCGAGAAGAACACGTCGTGCCGGATGTTCAGCGCGGCGAGGTCGCCCCTGATCATTTCCATCATCGTGGCGATGGCTTTGGCGCGGACGGCAGGCAGCCACTCGGCTTCCGGCCTTTTCAACAGCGTGTCGCCGTGTTCGGCGGCAAGCGCCTGCCCCACGGGCTTCAGATAATCGCCGGGATAGAGCCCATCCGGAATCTCGCCGATGTCCTCACCCAGCGCCTCGCGGTAGCGCAGGAAGGCGGAGCGCGCGAGCACATCCACCTGAGCGCCAGCGTCGTTGATGTAGTATTCGCGCGCAACCTCATAGCCCGCAAACGACAACAGGCTCGCCAGCGCGTCGCCGAACACCGCGCCCCGGCAATGACCTACATGCATCGGGCCGGTCGGATTAGCGGAAACGTATTCGACGTTGACCTTTTCGCCGGCTCCGACGGCGCTGCGGCCGTAGCCCTCGCCCTCACGCAACACGTCACGCAGGACATCAAACCAGACCGGTAACTTCAGGGTGAGATTGATGAAACCGGGCCCCGCGATGTCGGCGTTATCGATCAGGTCGTCGGCGCGCAGTTTCATTACGATCTTTTCTGCAAGATCGCGTGGCTTGGCTTTGGCGTCCTTCGCCAGCACCATGGCGGCGTTGGTTGCCATATCGCCATGCGAGGCATCGCGCGGCGGCTCGACGACGATCCGCGTCAGATCCAGTCCGGGCGGCAGCGCGCCTTCTTCCGCGAGCGAGGCGCAGGCCCTGTGCACGCGCGCAAGCACATCCGCGAAAAGATGCTGCGATGGACTGGAATTGGTCATGATATCCGCGATTTGAGTGGAGCTGGAACACGCGCCGCCTAACGCAATTCCGGAGTCGAGTCAAAAAGGCGCTTGTGCTCGTTGATGGCGAAGCGATCGGTCATGCCAGCGATGAAATTGCCAATCGTGCGTGCCTTTTCGGCGTCGAACGCACAGTTGACGCCCTCCTCCGGCAGCCATTCGGCGGGAAGCGCGGCCGGATCGTCACGGTAACGCATGAACAGGTCCCGGACGATGGTTTCAGCCTCGTCCATCACCCGCATGACGCGAGGGTGGCGATACATCCTTTGCCGGAGAAACGACTTGATCCGGGCTTCGGCCTCCGCCGTCTCCGCCGGTAAGGCGATCAGCGGCGCGGAGTGCCGGCGCACATCATCGACCGATCGCGGCCGCGCCGCGGCAAGCCGTCTGCCGGTCTCGGACAGGACCGCCATGATCAGGCAGGAGATCAGTTCACGCACCAGTTCGGCGCCGCGCCGCCCGTCATCCAGCATCGGATGGCGGCGCGCGATATCGGCGATCATTCCGGCGGTTAGCGGCATCTCCTTCAAATCATCGACAGCGAACAATCCGGCGCGCAAGCCGTCGTCGATGTCGTGGGCGTCATAGGCGATGTCGTCGGCGATCGCCGCAACCTGCGCCTCGAGCGAGGCGAAGCTCCACAGCTCCAGATCGCAGGCCCGGTTGAAATCGGCGATACCCATCGGCACGCCGCCATGCTGATAACGCCCGACGGCGTTTCCCGCGGCATCGGTCAGCGGGCCGTTGTGCTTGACGATCCCCTCCAGGGTTTCCCAGGTCAGGTTGAGGCCGTCGAAATCGGGATAGCGGTGCTCCAGCAGGGTCACGATCCGCAGCGTCTGCGCATTATGGTCAAAGCCGCCATAGGGACCGAGGCAAAGGTCCAGCGCCCTTTCCCCGGCATGGCCGAACGGCGGATGGCCGAGATCGTGCGCCAGCGCCAGCGCTTCGGTCAAATCCTCATCGAGCCCGAGTTGCCGGGCCAGCGCGCGGGCGATCTGCGTCACCTCAAGGGTATGGGTGAGACGGGTCCGGAAGTGATCGCCCTCATGAGAGACGAACACCTGGGTCTTGTGCTTCAGCCGCCGGAACGCCGTCGAATGGATCACCCGGTCGCAATCGCGCCGGAACGCGCTGCGGGTCCGGCTCGGCGGCTCGTCATGCAGCCGCCCGCGGCTGCGGTCGGGCTCGCTGGCGAAGGGCGCACGCGGGGCTGCCATTCCAACTGCCACGGCGCTCTGCCCCTTCCGTTCGTTTGATTCCACCGTCCCGGGCACTTAACTATGGCTTGCGGGCGATTCAAAATATTGGACAATGTCCGCGATCGCATATGGAGTCGCAGGATGACAGAAGCCAACATCACCGTCAGCGAGCGCGCGGCGCGGCGGATCAGAGAAATCCTGAAATCCGAAGGTGATGGCGCGATGCTGCGCATCAGCGTCGAAGGCGGCGGCTGCTCAGGCTTTCAGTACAAATTCGACATCGAACGCGCCAAGGCCGACGATGATCTGGTGATCGCGCGCGATTCCGCGGTCGTGCTGGTCGATCCAGCCTCCGTCCCGTTCCTGAGCGGGTCCGAAGTCGATTTCGTGGACGACCTGATCGGAGCATCGTTCCGGGTAGTCAATCCGAACGCCACCGCCTCCTGCGGCTGCGGCACCAGTTTTTCGATTTAGGCTTCCATACCACGCGCGGGTTTGACCCGCTTGTCCATCGAAGCAAGACCTTCGCGCCGGATACCCGTTCGGATCGGGAATCACCTGCGGGACCGCCTCATGCGCATAGCCACCTGGAACGTCAATTCGGTCCGGCAGCGACTGGATCACCTGATCTCCTGGCTGGGAGAGACCTCGCCGGACGTGGTCTGCCTTCAGGAGATCAAATGCGTCGACGAGCAGTTTCCTCGCGAAGCCATTGAGGCGCTTGGCTACAATGTGGTGACGCACGGCCAGAAGACCTTCAACGGGGTGGCGCTGCTATCGAAATTCCCGTTCGACGAGACCCGGCCTCGGCTGGCGGGCGATGACGGCGACGCGCAGTCGCGATTTCTCGAAGGCGTCGTCACCCTCAAGCACGGCGTCGTGCGCGTCGCCTGCCTCTATCTGCCCAACGGCAACCCAGCGAATACCGAGAAATATCCATACAAACTCAAGTGGATATCGCGCCTTGTTGAGTACTCAAGGGAACGATTGAAAAGCGAGGAAACCTTCATACTCGCCGGCGATTTCAACGTCATCCCCGCGCCGTGCGACGTCTACAATCCCGCCGCATGGATCGATGATGCCCTGTTCCGCCCGCAGACACGGCAGGCGTTCCAGACGCTGCTCGGGCTGGGCCTGACCGACGCCGTACGCGCGGTGTCGGATGCCGCCGAAGAATACACCTTCTGGGATTATCAGGCTGGCGCCTGGCAAAAGAACAACGGCTTGCGGATTGATCATCTGCTGCTGTCGCCACAGGCCAGCGACCGCCTCGGCGGAGCAGGAATTGACCGTCATGTACGCGGCTGGGAAAAAGCGTCCGACCATGTCCCGGTCTGGATCGACCTCGATCTAGAGACAGCTGGAAAGAACTAGAGCCTTTCCGCTTCTGATAGAATCAGAAGCGAGGCTCTATGATTTTGGTTTGACGCGTTTTCTTCACGCGAACCGGTATCCACTTCGCTTGAAAACGCTCTAGCGAAAAGACCCGAGCGAAGGGTGTCAGTCCCGCCGCCCCTGCACCCAGTGCTCCAGCATCTGCAGCGCCATGGCGCGATCATCCTCCGAGGCCTTCGCGATCGCCTTGTTATAGCTGTCGGCGATCCAGGTCTCCTCCGGCGCGGCCGCGTCTCGCGCCAGCGTCAGCCACATCAGGCCGCGCGCCGCCTGCCGGGGCAACAGATCACCGTTGAACAACATCCTGCCAAGCATGGCCTGCGCCTGATGCTGGCCCTTCTGCGCCGCGAGACCGAGCCAGCGGGCGCCGGACCTGACGTCGTGAGGCGCTCCGATGCCTTTCAAATAAAGCCGGGCGAGATCGTATTGCGCATCTGCGTTGCCGAAATAGGAGGCCGCGTAGGAAAACATCTCGCGCGCGCGCTCAGCGTCACGTTTGATGGCCGAATTCGGAATCCCTTGCAGATAATAGCGTCCGAGCGCGACGAACGCGTTAGCCACAACGGCGGCCTGCGGTGCCGAAGGGCTGTCCTCGGCATGAGCGTTGGCGATACGGCTGAAGTACTGGAAAGCCCGCAGATCATCCTGGGTGACGCCGTCGCCCTTGGCATACATACGCCCCAGCCGCCACTGGGCGATCGGATGCCCGCCCTCGGCCGCGTATTGCAGGGCCGTCAACGACACACTCGGCGTCGCCGCCTTCTTCAGCGCCTCAGCCCCGGCGAGGGGCGCGGAAGCCACGGGAAGCGCCGCGGCGGCTTCCTGCTCTCCGGCCACGGTTCCATCAAAGGCAAAGGCCGGGGCGCTCACGCACACCACGCTCCAAGCCAACGCCAAAACTGCTGTGCTAGCCATTCGCATTAACGCAACTTCTCGAACATCCCGCCCGTACAGGGCAGGATATGGCTAAACATCTGCCCAAACTGCCGAGCGAACTTTGCGCGCTCGCCGGATGTGGGATTGGTCGCGCCGATCCGCCATTCGGTCTTGCGGTCAGGGCGCCGGGCATAAATCAAATTTACGTCAGCACGCGGGCGAACCGCATTGCCGTGGATCCTGGCGCCGTCAGCGGTCGTGAGCTTCGCAAGGCGATGCGAATCGATCCATCGCGCGCCGGACAAGCCCGCACGGCCAGGCGCGCGCATCGGAGCCACCGCGACACGACGGCTCGACAGCCTGCCTTTGATGTCCGTCCCGACACCCATCGCGAACCCGATCCCTCCCTGCGGCCTTTTCTCCGGAAGACGCTTTCGAGGCTTTCGACCCACATGAAGCGCCAGCTTCCAGCCGACAGGTAAATTTTCAAGAAGGGGTGTGGCTAAATAGCGGCGTCTACAAGAGCCACCTGTTCGCAGGGTTAAATGATCATCCAGGTGTTGCGCCCTGGCAACAATATTGTCACAGGGCAACAACAGGCGGTTGCGGACGTGTATGGCTACATGTTCAGCGCGCGCCCGTAGGCGTCGAGCACCGCTTCCTTCATCATTTCCGAGAGTGTCGGATGCGGGAAGATGGTGTGCATCAATTCCTGCTCGGTCGTCTCCAGGTTCATCGCGACCACGTATCCCTGGATCAGTTCGGTGACCTCCGCGCCGATCATATGCGCGCCGAGCAACTGCCCGGTTTTGCGGTCGAAGATCACCTTCACCAGCCCCTGATCCTCGCCGAGCGCGATGGCCTTGCCGTTGCCCGCGAACGGAAAGCGGCCGACGCGGATGTCCCTGCCCGCCGCCTTCGCCCTGGCCTCGGTGAGGCCGACGGAGGCGATCTGCGGGTGACAATAGGTGCAGCCGGGGATCAGGCTCTTGTCCATCGGATGCGGTTTGAGATCCTTGATCGCCTCGATGCAGACGACCCCTTCGTGCTCGGCCTTGTGCGCCAGCATGGGCGGTCCCGCGACGTCCCCGATCGCATAGATGCCCGGTACGTTGGTCCTGCCGTAACCGTCGATCACGATGCAGCCGCGATCGGTTTTCACACCGAGCTTTTCCAATCCGAGATTCTCGATATTACCGACCACGCCGACCGCCGAAATCACCCGCTCGAACTCGGCGGCGACCGGCTTGCCGTCGCCCGCGTCGATGGTGGCGACGACGCTGTCGGCCTTCCTGTCGAGCTTGGTGACCTTGGTGGAGGTCATGATCTTGATGCCCTGCTTCTCGAACTGCTTGCGGGCGAGAGCCGCGATCTCCGCATCTTCGACCGGTAGGATCTGCGGCAGAACCTCCACCACGGTGACCTCGGCCCCCATGGTGCGGAAGAACGAGGCGAACTCGATGCCGATCGCGCCGGAGCCGACGACAAGCAGGGACTTCGGAATCTTCGGCGCGACCATCGCCTCGAAATAGGTCCAGACCAGCTTGCCGGCCTGCTCCAGACCGGGCAGCACGCGCGGCCGCGCGCCGGTCGCAACGACAATGTGCTTGGCCTGATAGCTGCCCTCGCCCAGTACGCCCTTGGGCGGCTCGGTCTTGATGCGCGGATCCGACGTCTTCACCGTGATCTTTCCGGGAGCATCGATCGATGCCTCGCCCCAGATCACGGTGATCTTGTTCTTCTTCATCAGAAAGCCGACGCCCTCGTTAAGGCGCTTGGAAACGCCGCGCGAACGCTGCACCACGGCGGCCGGATCATAGCTCACCTTCTCCGCCGACAGGCCGTAATCCTTGGCGTGCTGCATGTAATGGTAGATTTCCGCCGAGCGCAGCAGCGCCTTGGTCGGAATGCATCCCCAGTTCAGGCAGATGCCGCCGAGATGCTGTTTTTCGACGATCGCGGTCTTCAAACCCAGTTGCGCCGCCCGGATAGCGGCGACGTAACCGCCCGGGCCCGAGCCGATGATGATGACGTCGAAATGAGTGTCAGCCATGGCCTCTGCTTTCCGTCCTCAATTCGTGGCATCGACCAGCTCGACCCGCCGGTTCAGCGCACGTCCCTCTTCGGTGCGATTGGTCGCCATGGGAGCGGCCATCCCGACTCCAAGCGGCGTCAGACGCGCCGCGGCGACGCCATGCTCGCGGCTGAGCGTCTCGACGATGGATTTTGCGCGGCGATACGACAGGTCGCGATTGTAATCGAGCGCCCCCTTGGAATCGGTATGCCCGACGATCAGCACCTTCAACTCGGGCTGCTCTTTCAGGAGCTTGGCGATCTCCTCGAGCTGCGGCTTCGAATCGGAACGCATGGTGTCCTTGTCGAAATCGAACAGGATGCCGTGAACCGCGACGCGTCCCTGCGCGATGATGTCGCGCTGCATGGCGGACGAGTCCACCACGACCATCCGTTCTTCCATTGGCTTGACTTCGGTGATCTCGAGAAGCGCCAGCGCGCGGTCCTTGAGCGGCCCGCCGCCCGAGCGGTACATAATCACATACAGCGAGGCATAGACGTCGCCTTCCGCCCGCCTGAGCCGCGCGGCGATGTAGCGCTGGTCAGCATGCTGATCGCCGAACAGCATGTAGAGCGGGTCGCCCGCAATCGCGAGGCCGAAATATCGGCCACCGCAGGCATCGCGCTCGCAACTGAACATCGTCTCGAAACCGGCTTTCCTGATCGCCTGCTCGTAGTTGCGGAACACCTCCAGCGCCGCGCGGCCTTCCGGCATCTTGTAGGAGATCTGCGTGAACTTACCCTCAAGCGGAGTCACGGAATTCGCGTTCTTGTCCTTGCCGCCGGGATTTTTTATCGGCGCGATCGCGAGCTTGTAGTCGGTGAACGCCTCCTGCTTGTAACGGATGATCTCCGAGCCGTCATAGCGCGGCAACAATGGATGATCCTTGCCGCCCTTGATGTCCGCCGCCTGCACGGACGCTGCGACCAGAACCACGCCAAGAGACATCAGGAGGGTCCGCATCTTTCCTTCTCCAACAACGTCGTCTGATTACAATCTGCACTTCTTATCGCAGAAATCAGCGCGAACGAACGACGCAAGATTCGAGCCTGGTTCGCTTGCGGTGAATCGGGCCCGCGTCTTATCAATCTGATCGATGGCCATCGAAGATAACGTGGTCACACCATCATCATCACGGGATTCTCGATCAGCGTCTTGAACGCGCCGATCAACTCCGCGCCGAGCGCACCGTCGACCGCGCGGTGATCGCAACTCAGCGTCACGCTCATGATGTGCGCCGCCTCGATCTTGCCGCCCCGCACCACCGCCCGCTCCTCGCTGGCGCCGACCGCGAGGATCGTGGCGTGCGGTGGATTGATGACGGCGGTGAAATCCTTGATGCCGAACATTCCGAGGTTGGAGACGGCCGTGGTGCCGCCCTGATATTCCTCGGGCTTGAGTTTGCGCGCCCGCGCCCGCGCGGCGAAGTCCTTCATCTCGGTGGAGATGGCCGACAGCGATTTCGTTTCGGCCTTGCGGATGATCGGCGTGATCAGCCCGCCCGGCATCGCGACGGCGACTCCGACATCGGAGTGCCTGTGTTTCAGCATGCCGCCTTCGGTCCAGCTGACATTGGCGTTCGGCACGCGTTGCAGCGCCACCGCCATCGCCTTGATGATGAAGTCGTTGACCGAAAGCTTGTAGAGTGGCTTCTTCTCCTTGTCCTTCGGCGCGGACGCGTTGATGTCTTCGCGCGCGGACAGCAGCCGTCCGATGTCGCAGTCCATCGTCAGATAGAAATGCGGAACGTTCTGGATCGACGCGGTCAGGCGCTGCGCGATCGTGCGGCGCATGTTGTCATGCGGAACGAGTTCGTAGGAGCCGTCCTCGAACAGCGACAGGATCTGCTTGTCCGACATCGAGGGTGCGATCGACGGCGCGGTCGCCGTCTTCAGGCCCTTGCCGGACTTCGCCTGCTCCACGTCGCGCGCGACGATGCGGCCATGCGGACCGCTGCCCTCGATTTGCACCAGTTCGATGCCGGCCTCAACGGCGAGCCGCCGCGCCAGCGGCGATGAGAAAACGCGGGCGTGACCATTCGCTGGTTGCGCCGCTTGCGATCCTGATGATGCAGGCGTGGACACAGGGGCGCGGGAGGATGGTTCCGGAGAACCGGCCGCTTCTCCGCCGCCAGCTTTCGCCGCTGCCCCGGATTCTGCTTTCGCGCCGGCTTTCGGTTCTACCGTGGCTCCGCTCGCCGCCGCCTTCACGTCCTCGCCGTCACCGGCGAGCACCGCGATGACGTTGTTGACCGGCACGTCCTGCGTTCCTTCCGGCACCAGGATTTTCGCGATGGTGCCTTCGTCCACCGCCTCGACTTCCATGGTCGCCTTGTCGGTCTCGATCTCGGCGATGACGTCGCCGGACTTGACCGCGTCGCCCTCTTTCTTGAGCCACCTGGCGAGGTTGCCCTTCTCCATCGTCGGCGACAGCGCGGGCATCAGGATGTTGATCGGCATGACTTGCCCCGCTTACCGGTAACAGACGGCCTTGGCGGCGGCGACGACTTCAGCCACCGACGGCAAGGCCAGCTTTTCGAGATTGGCCGCATATGGCATTGGCACGTCCTTACCCGAGACGCGCGTCACCGGTGCGTCCAGATAGTCGAATGCGTGTTCCATGATGCGCGCGACGATCTCCGCGCCGACGCCCGATTGCTGCCAGCCCTCTTCCACCGTCACCGCGCGGCCGGTCTTCTGCACCGACGCCACGATGGTGTCGGTATCCATCGGGCGCAGCGTGCGCAGGTCGACGACCTCGGCCTCGATGCCTTCCTTGGCGAGTTCATCCGCCGCCTTCAGCGCATAGGTCATGCCGTTCGACCACGCGATCAGCGTGACGTGCCGGCCGGCTCGCGCAATCCGCGCCTTGCCGATCGGCAGCACATGGTCATCGAGTTTCGGCACCGGACCGGTGTGTCCATACAGAATTTCATTCTCGAGGAAGATCACCGGATTGGGATCGCGGATCGCGGCCTTCAGAAGTCCCTTGTGGTCGGCGGCGGAATACGGCGCGACCACCTTGAGGCCGGGAATCTGCGAGTACCACGCCGAATAGTCCTGACTGTGCTGCGCGGCGACGCGCGCCGCGGCGCCGTTGGGGCCGCGAAACACGATTCCGCAGCCCATCTGGCCGCCGGACATGTAGAGTGTCTTGGCGGCCGAATTGATGATCTGGTCCATTGCCTGCATGGCGAAGTTGAATGTCATGAACTCGACGATCGGCTTCAGGCCCGCCATCGCCGCGCCGACGCCGACGCCTGCAAAACCGTGCTCGGTGATGGGCGTGTCGATCACCCGCCGCGCGCCGAACTCCTGCAACAGGCCCTGCGACACCTTGTAGGCGCCTTGATACTCGGCGACCTCCTCCCCCATCAGGAAGACATCATCGTCGCGGCGCATTTCCTCGGCCATGGCGTCACGCAGCGCCTCGCGGATGGTCATGGTCACCATCTCGGTACCTTCCGGCACCTCGGGATCCTCTGAAATTCCGGGACGGGGCGAAGCGGGTATCGGCTTGCCCTCGCCGGCAGGCCGGGCCTCCGCAGCCGGGGCATCCGACGATGTCCGGGAAGCCTTCGGTTCTGTCTTGATATCTGTCTTAGGTTCTGAACCGGCAAGATCGGCGGCGCTTTCGCCGTCCGCAAGTATGGTGGCGATCGGCGTGTTCACCGCCACGTCGGCGGTTCCTTCAGGGACCAGTATCCTGCCGAGCGTTCCCTCGTCGGTGGCCTCGACCTCCATGGTCGCCTTGTCGGTCTCGATCTCGGCAATGACGTCGCCCGACCTGATCGCTTCGCCCTCCTTCTTCAGCCATTTGGCGAGGTTGCCTTTCTCCATGGTTGGCGAAAGCGCGGGCATCAGAACTTGAATTGGCATGATCGCTCCGAAAAAAGGCTTGCGCGCTCAGCGATAAATATCGGTGTAAAGTTCGGACGCGTCGGGCTCTGGATCGTTCTGCGCGAAGTCCGCGGCCTTATTGATGATCTCGCGCACCTTGGCGTCGATCTTCTTCAACTCGTCCTCGGAGACCTTGTCCGCCAGCAGGCGGTTGCGAACCTGTTCGATCGGATCCTGATCGTGCCGGACCTTGTCGACCTCCTCGCGCGTCCGGTACTTCGCCGGATCCGACATCGAATGACCGCGATAGCGGTAAGTCTGCATTTCCAGGATGTAGGGACCATTGCCCTCGCGACACCATTTCACAGCCTTGTCGCCTGCCGCTTTCACGGCGCGGACATCCATGCCGTCGATCTGCTCGCCGGGAATGTCGAAAGACACGCCGCGCCTGGAAAAATCAACCTGCGCCGACGAACGCGCCACCGACGTGCCCATCGCATAGCGGTTGTTCTCGATGATGTAGACGACCGGGAGCTTCCAGAGCTGCGCCATGTTGAAGCTCTCATAGACCTGGCCCTGATTGGCCGCCCCGTCTCCGAAATAAGTCAGGCTGACGCGATCGTTGCCACGATAGCGGTTGGCGAAGGCAAGGCCCGTTCCGAGCGACACCTGCGCGCCGACGATGCCGTGGCCGCCATAGAAATGCTTCTCCTTGCTGAACATGTGCATGGAGCCGCCCTTGCCCCGGGAGTAGCCGCCGCGCCGCCCGGTCAGTTCGGCCATCACGCCCTTGGCGTCCATGCCGCAGGCCAGCATGTGCCCGTGATCGCGATAGCCGGTGATGACCTGATCGCCCTCCTCCAGCGCCATCTGCATGCCGACGACGATCGCCTCCTGGCCGATATAGAGATGGCAGAAGCCGCCGATGGCGCCCATTCCGTAGAGCTGGCCGGCTTTTTCCTCGAAACGGCGGATCAGCAGCATGTCGCGCAGTGCGTGAAGGTCCTGCTCGCGCGTGAACGAGGGGGGTGGCTGGCTTTTCGAGCCGCTGCCTGCCGCCTGCGCGACGTTCTTCTTGGATGCAACCATGGCCATTCCGGATGCGAGAAAGGGTCACCCTCTCTAGCCCAACTCAAGCCACCTTGAAAGCGCGTGATATCAACGATGTTCGCTCTGTCGCGAAATTCCGTGACCGAAAACCGGGGGTTTTTGAAATTATAGCGTTTTCGAGCGAAGTGGGCGCCGGTTCGCGTGAAGAAAACGCGTTAAATCAAGACCTGAGAGCTTCGCTTCTGATTCCATCATCAGAAGCGAAGCTCCAGACAAAAGCCTTCTGCGAAAAGGCTGAAGCGCCGCAAGCCCCGCGGCCACAAGCGGCGTTTCTAATCCTGGCGGATGATGTGAATCAGGTCGTGCGGATTCGCATAGTGGAGCTGATAGCGGACGCGCTCATCGAGCATGTCGGGATCGATTCCGCTCGCCCGCAAAAGCGCGACCCGCTTCTCGCCTTCGGCGCGCTCCGCCTTCAGCCGTTCCAGTTCGGAGGTCAGCGCGATGATCTCCTGATCGAGGTCCTGCCGCGCATTCAGCCCGTACTTGCCGGTATAGGCGTTGACGCCGAAATAGCCGACGATCATGGCGGCCATCGCATAGAGAGCAAGGCCGGTGAGCAGCGATCGAAGGCGTGAGCGTGAGACCATGTCCCGACGATGCGACGGTCCGGTTAAGGCTTCGCTAACAGCCTCGCAGGCCCCGTGCTGTTGATCCTATGGTTGCGCGGCCCTCACGGCCGGCTGAATCGCAAACCGGATGGCGCGGAAGGGACAGGCGCGCCTCTTGTGATAGACTTAATCACGAGAGAATCTTCGCCGCGCTCTCGACCTCCGGTCAATACACGCCGGGAATGATGCGGTGGGTTTGCTGCATGTAGCGGCGATAGTCTTCCCCGAACGTCTCGATCATCATCTGCTCCTCGAAGCGCACACGCGCGAAGAACAGCACCGCCACGGCGGCGACGCCGCTGAAAGCGGCGACGACGTTCGGCAGCAGGCAGGCTTGCGCGATCGCCCACAGCCAGAACGAAGCGTACATCGGATGGCGGATCAATCGGTACACACCAGTGCGAACGACCCGATGCCCCTCACGCACTTCAAGCGAAGCCGACCACTGCCGGCCGAGATCCTTGTGCGACCGGCGGAACAGCCAGAGCGAGAAGGCGAACAACAGGCTGCCGAGTACGACGAGACCGTAACCCGGATCGTAGGCGAAAGCGCGCGGCCATCCCGTCGCGAGATTGACCACGGGAATGACAAACAGTCCGGCAAAAGCCGCCGCCAGAAGCACGCGCTCGCGCAAGGTGCCGTCGCGCCGCAACGTCGCGGTGCCCCGCGCCCGCCGGGCATAGGGGTAGCGGATGATGAACCAGGTGACGAGACCGATAAGCCATATCGTCTGTCCGAGTATGATCGAAGACATCAGCCGCCGCCGTGCTCAAACAGCGCCGACAACAGCGGCATCCGCCGGCCTGGTCGCGGCCGTCCCGGATGACGCGTGCTTCAGCAGCGCGCCGTCCTCTCCGAAGCGATCGATACCGCCGCGAGGCGACGTGATCTCCTCGAACGGCAGCGGACCACAGATGATCAGGCAATAATCGTAGTTGGCGCGCACGCTGTTTCCCATCAGAAATTTATAATGCAACAGCATGAAGTTGAACCGGTGACGCCGGAAGCTGGCCCTGTCCATCATGTCGTGCAACTGTACGCGGCGGATGTCCGGACGCCCGCCCGAGCGTTCGCGGCTGACGCGCTTTAGCATGACCGGATCGAAGCGGTAGAAACTGATGGCGTCGTCGCGGGCGTGATACTCGGTCCACGGAATTCGGATCTCTCCGGCAACGGTCCGCGCGGCCTGGCGAATGCGCTCGCCGCGCGGATGAAGTGAGAATTTCGCGATGGTGGAGCCGACGGTCAGAATACACAAGGAGCGACCGCGCCGCGCAAGTTCGGGATCGCGTTCCAGCGCGCGCGCCACCGCATCCATGACCAACGCGGCGCCGAGGCAATGACCGATGATGACGACCTCATCGACGTCGGCGTTGCGAACCCGGTCAAGTATCCGCTCCGCGAAGCGATCGATCCGGGCATCCATTCGCGGCCGCCGCCCGTATACAAACTCGCGCGAAAAGATCCAGTCGTCGAATACATGGTTGATCGGACGCCGCCAGCCCAGCAGGCGCAACAAGCCGGCGCTGACGCCCACGACCGCCGCGACGCCAAGCACGCCCGCCGGAAATCCGCTCACGCCCGTCAGCCGGACCAGGCCGTATCCCACCGCCACGCCGCACAGGATAAACGCCGCGACGTACAGATACGGGAACAGAAAGAATCCGGCATATTTCCAGTTCGCATACATGAAGCGGAACAGCGTGCCGGTCACAATGAAATCGACCAGCGTGACGAAGCTCTGCCACAGGCGCGACCACATCCCGCGCGCATGATCTTCAAGGATCAGGTCGTCCCATCGCAGCATTTCATAGGATGTGCGCGTGCTCCAGTTAGGCCCGGACGCCTCGACGACCCAGGACGCGCTCACCGGCGTCGCCTCGATCGCGCCCACGATCCCGGCGCTCACGCCCCAGGTGCGCTGAAAAACCGACAGCGATCGCTCCAGGCGGTTCACTTGTTGCTCCGGCGAAATCGGATCGTATCCGCCGATATGAAAGACATGCCGCCGCGCGATCATTCCGTCACTTCCGTATCGTCATGTTTTCAGGCCCGCCAGTAGAGGCGTCGACTCTTCCGGGGGCCGCCCAACACGATACCCAACTTCGACCTCGAATACTTCCCTGGAAAACAGGTGAGCTGTGACGTTTCAGTCACAACGCACAGGATTCCCGGTTACACAATTGACGAGAGAATGCGAGGGCGCAAATACTAAACGTCCCAGAGATTCATATGGAACTTATCGATGCCGACTGGTTTTCCGCCTGCTCGACGTAGCCTGCGTGCCGGGATTGGAGGTCTGATCCTGTTGGCGCTCGGTGGATTGCTGACGAATTCCGCCATCGCGCGAACCGCCACACCCCACAAAACAGGCCATGTTTATCTCATGCGGGGCCTGTTTAACGTGTTTTCGCTCGGCATGGACGATCTGGCCGCGAAGCTTCAGAAAGTCGGCGTGAAGGCCGAAGCCGTGCCATATACGTCCTGGTCCTCTCTCGCCGACAGCATTACCGCTGAGTTTCGTGCCGGCAACCGCGAGCCGATCATTCTGATGGGCCATTCCTACGGCGCGGATACGACGATCTCACTGGCGCGCAAGCTGAATGAAAACCGGATTCCCGTGGTGCTGATCGTCAACTTCGATCCGACGGCGCCGGACCGGGTTCCACCCAATGTCCGACGAATCATCAATTTTTACGTGCCGACCGACTGGGGACAGCCGGTGGAGCCTGGCAAAAAGTTTCGCGGCCGCCTGTCCAACCTCGATGAGAGCGGCAAACATGGTCATTTCGAGATCGATAAGGCCGACGAGCTTCATCGCAAGGCGATCGCGGCCGTGCTTCAAGCCGTGGGACGAGGCGCGCCCCGCGTCAAGCGGCCCGCCCGGCACGATCAGATATCCGAAGCACCGGCGCAATAACCGGACACGGAATGATTGCCGTCAACCGGATCGTCAGGCCCGTCCCGGCCATGCCGACGACAGTTATTCGGGCATCCCTGCGCTGAGGCCTTCCGCTTCTGGTTGAATCAGAAAGCAAGGCGTCAGCCCGTTCTGGCGACCGCGTTACGCCAGAGCCTTGAGCGCGGCACGTCCCGCGTACTTCGCCTGAACGCCAAGCTGTTGCTCGATCCGCAGCAACTGATTGTACTTGGCGGCGCGGTCCGAACGCGACAGCGATCCGGTCTTGATCTGTCCGCAATTGGTGGCGACCGCGAGGTCGGCGATGGTGGAGTCTTCGGTCTCCCCCGAGCGGTGCGACATCACGGCGGTATAGCCGGCCTTGTACGCCATCTCGACAGCGGCAAGCGTCTCGGTCAACGTGCCGATCTGGTTGACCTTGATGAGGATGGAATTGGCGCGGCCATTGCGGATGCCGTCGGCGAGCCGCGTTACGTTGGTCACGAACAGGTCGTCGCCGACAAGCTGGCAGGTCTTGCCGATCATCTCGGTGATGAGCTTCCAGCCCGCGAAATCGTCTTCGGCCATGCCGTCCTCGATCGAGACGATCGGATAGTCCGAGGCCAGCCTGGCGAGATATTTTGCCTGCTCCTCGATCGAGCGGGTCTTGCCCTCGCCTTCGTAAACGTACTTGCCGTCCTTGAAGAATTCGGTCGAAGCCGGATCGAGCGCCAGCGCCACGTCATCGCCCGGCCTGTAGCCGGCCTTGACGATCGCCCCCATGATGAAATCGAGCGCCGCGCCGGCTGACGGCAGTTCCGGCGCAAAGCCGCCCTCATCGCCGACGTTGGTGTTGTGGCCGGCCTTCTTCAGCTCGGACCTCAGGGTGTGAAAGATTTCCGATCCGCAGCGCAGCGCGTCCGAGAACGTTTTGACGCCAACCGGCATGATCATGAATTCCTGGAAGTCGATCGGATTGTCGGCATGCACGCCGCCGTTGACGATATTCATCATCGGCACCGGAAGCGTCCGCGCCGTGACGCCGCCGACGTAGCGGTACAGCGGGATGTCGAGGGAATCCGCCGCCGCCCTGGCGAGCGCCAGGGACACGCCCAGAATAGCGTTGGCGCCGAGCCGGCCCTTGTTGGCTGTTCCGTCAAGCTCGATCAGGGTCTCGTCGATCTGCGCCTGCTGCTCGGCGTCCATGCCCCCGATCGCATCGAAAATTTCGCCGTTCACGGCGTCGACCGCTTTTCGGACGCCCTTGCCGTGATAGCGGCCGTTGTCGCCGTCGCGCAGTTCGACCGCCTCATAAGCGCCGGTAGAAGCCCCGGACGGCACCGCGGCCCGGCCCATCGCGCCATCTTCGAGCACCACGTCGACCTCGACGGTCGGATTGCCGCGGCTGTCGAGAATTTCACGGCCGATGATGTCGACGATGGCAGTCATAAGAACCTCTTGAGTCACTGGATCACGATGGTTGGATCGAATCGGTCCAGAACCATGAACGTGATCGATTCCAAATATTTTGAGAAGCGGGACGCGGGCAGAAAACAGCTACCTGCTTTTCCTCATCCCGCTCTAGTGTCCCGATTCCGAAGTTCGCATACCTTGCCGCAACCTCTGATGCGAACTTCGGAATCAAAAGGACACTAGCAACTTTATGATTCTAGAGCATTTTCCGGCGAAGTGGATACCGGTTCGCCGCAAGAAAATGCGACCAGACAATAATTTCTAGAGCATGGTCCGATTCAACTTGAACGGATCATGCTCTAATGTGGTTTAGATTCAGAAGTTCGCTTGACGGACTCGATGGGGCAATGAAGCGAACTGCTGAACCACCACACTGGATTTTGCGCCGCTTCTACAGCAATGCTTGTGGGTGGGAAAGGCTGTGAATCATGACTCTCTCATGACGACGGCCTTTCTCTGACGATGGCTTTCCGCTTCCGGCCGTATCAGAAGCGGGGCTTTATGATCCTTATCCAAAATCGGCTTCCACTTTCGCCGATCCCGCTTTGACAGAGACGGTCATGCCCGGAAAGCCCCCATCCTCGCCTAAATCCTCGCCTTTGCAACTGGGCCGCGCCGTGGCGTGGCCTGATTCTCCGGAGCGGGCAAAACTCGACCGCGTGCCCAATCCACAGAAGGGCACCAACTACGTGGCGCGTTTCACGGCGCCGGAGTTCACCGCGCTATGCCCGGTCACCGGCCAGCCGGATTTCGCGCATCTGGTCATCGACTACGTGCCGGGATCCTGGCTGCTGGAATCGAAATCGCTCAAGCTCTATCTCGCCAGTTTTCGCAATCACGGCGCCTTCCACGAGGACTGCACGGTGTCGATCGGCAAGCGCATCGTCGGCGCTATCAAGCCAAAATGGCTGCGTATCGGCGGCTACTGGTTCCCGCGCGGCGGCATTCCCATCGACGTGTTCTGGCAGACCGGGGCGGCGCCGAAGGGCGTCTGGATTCCCGATCAGGATGTGCCACCCTACCGGGGACGAGGCTGACGAGCGTTTCATCGCCGTCAAAAATTGATCTTCAACGAAGCACTGAGAGTTGCGCGCCAGACATCGTCGATTCTGTAGGGGTTGATATCGGTAATTCCCATGTTACCGCTTCTCGCGCTACCCGTTTCAAATCCACCGGCGTAGGCGACCAAGCCATCCAGCCCCACCTCAGCATTGGGCGCGATCTTATGCCGGAGTCCGAGCCCGATCTGTGCTGCGGCGCCGGTTCTGGTGTGGCTGGCCAGATCGGCGAGGAAAATCCCTGTCGGCTTGTCGGTTTCAACCACTCGGGACAGTGTATTGAATGTTATTCCGAGACCCGCCGTGGTTCTTATGGAGGTCGCATGCGAAAGCGGAACCTCATAGGCAACATTGCCCAGGATCGCGTTGCTGATCGCCGCGCCCTCGAACCTTGATGAAACCCCATACAGCGGGAAATTCGCATCCCAGCCAATATCACTCCGACCATGCTGGTAGCTGATGAAAGCCGACATGGCTGGATCAAACCGATAGCCAACATGGCCACCGCCACCCACGAAATTGCCCAGTTTCACGTTGCCAACGACACCGCCTCCGGCAAAAGGCGCACCGCCATTAATCGTGCTGGACGATCCGAATGCCGCTCCTCCCGCGACATCCAATCCTGCAAAGAAGCCCTGCTCTCCCGCGAGCGCAGATAAAGGAGCAGCAATTGTCACGAGCGCGGCCAAGCCCGACAATCCACGCAACGTCATGGTCAGTTATCTCCACAAATCTGTGAGAGATTATCCCGTTGGTATGGTTACCATCGTCCTAAGGACTCTTCTTGGCGGATCGGAAGTTATGCAGCCCGCGATCCCGCCTTCCCGGCCAGCAACCGCGCGCAGACCAGCCCGAGAATCGCGATGACAACGGCGTTCGCGGCGAGCGTGGGAAATTTCCCTGCCCAGGAAAGGCTCACGCCGTAGGCGACGGGGCCTGCCGTCTGCCCCATGTAGAAGAAAAACGAATGCAGCGACAGCGCGGTCGCCCGCGCCTGCTCGGACAACTGGCTGGCGAACACCTGAAGGCAGCCGTGAAGCATGTAGAACCCCCAGCCCATCGCAACGAAGCTGAGAAGCTGGATGCGCCAGTCCGGACCCAGGCCGACCGCCACGATCTGCGCCGCCACCAAAAGGGCGCCGGAGATCATCATGCCGCGAACACCGATCAGCGCCAGAAACCGTGACACCGTCATGGTGTAGAACAGGCCGCCGACGGCAAAGCCGGCAATGACGAGGCCCGCGATCGACAGCCGGGTTTCGCCGAGTTCAAACAGAAACGCCGCGACGTAAGGAAACAGTCCGAGCACGCAGCAGCCTTCAATGAAAACGGCCGAATAACAGACCCGGGCGTTCGAATTGCTGAAGATTTCCCGATAGCCCCGCCGCAGATCGGTCAGCTTCATCCGCCGCGAGGTCGCGATCGCGTCGCCGCGTTGAAATCCGAGTCCGACCGCGATCGACACCGCAAGTACCAGCGCGCCGAGCACGACAAGCACGCCGCGCCAGCCGACGAGATCACCGATCACGCCGGCGAACGATGCACCCAGCAGGTTGCCTGCCATCGTACCCGCGATGGTCCGGCCGATCGCCACCTGACGCTGCGGCACCGGCACCAGGTCGCTCGCCATGCCGAGCGCAACCGGGAAAACACCGCCCGATGCGATCCCCGCGAAGATTCGCGTCACGAACAGCGCTGTATAGGACGTACACAGCGCGCCGGCGACGTTCGAGATGCCGAGCAGCACCAGGCACACCAGCATCAGCCGCCCCTTGCCGAAGATATCGGCGGCCGCGCCGATCAGCGGCTGCACGATGGCGAACGAGAAGGCGGTGACCGCCGACAGGCCGGCGGCGGTCGCGACCGTCACCGACAGATCGTCGGCGACATGCGGCAGTACCGGGTCCATCGCGCGCGTCGACAGGCTCGCGGCGAATGTGGCCAGCGCGATGATGTTCAGGAGCGGCGGCAGTCTGGGCTTCCCGGCCGCCGCCGGGGCAGCCGATGTCATTCCGGGCAGGCCGGGTCGGCCGCCTTCGCCAGCGCATCGAACGCCATCAGCCTTCGCACCAGTGCCTCGAACGAGCGCAGCGGCACCATGTTCGGACCATCCGACGGCGCATGATCGGGATCGGGATGGGTCTCGATGAACACGCCGGCGACGCCGACCGCGACCGCCGCGCGCGCCAGCACCGGCACGAACTCGCGCTCACCGCCGCTTGAGGTGCCCTTGCCGCCCGGCTGCTGCACGGAATGGGTCGCGTCGAAAATGACCGGCGCGCCGGTGGTGCGCGCAAGGATCGGCAGCGCGCGCATATCGGACACCAGCGTATTGTAGCCGAACGACGCGCCGCGCTCGGTCACCAGGACATTGCGGTTGCCCCCGCCGGTGATCTTGGCGACCACGTTCCCCATGTCCCATGGCGCCAGAAACTGCCCCTTCTTGACGTTGACGACCTTGCCGGTCGCCGCCGCCGCCAGCAACAGGTCGGTCTGCCGGCACAGGAACGCCGGAATCTGCAGCACATCCACCACTTGCGCGACCTCGGCGCATTGGGCTGCTTCATGGATGTCGGTCAGCACCGGCAATCCGAGCGACGAGCGAATTTCAGCGAAAACCGGCAGCGCCTGCTTCAGCCCGATCCCCCGCGCGCCGGAAGCGCTGGTGCGGTTGGCCTTGTCGAAAGACGTCTTGAAAACAAGGCCGATGCGCAGCCGCGCCGCGATGTCCTTCAGCGCGCCGGCCACCTCGAGCGCATGAGCCCGGCTCTCCATCTGGCACGGGCCGGCGATGATCGACAGCGGCCGGTGCTGGCCGAAGGTCACGGAGCCGACGGAAACGACGGGTGATGCGGCGACGGGCTGGTTCAAGGTGAGTTCCTCTGCCAGCGGACCATGCCGGGTCGCGGCGGCGGGATCAACCTGCTTGTCGCATCGAACGGCAGTCGCCGTTCACCGGCCGGCTTGCCGGCCGTAGCTCCGCCAGGTCCGGCCTGATAGGCTGTACGGCGCGGTTTCCCGGAGTTGCCAATGCGCCTGCCCCTCGTTGTTTCGCTCGTCACAGCATCCGCCTTTATTGGTACGGCCCGACCGGGACCGGCGTGGGGTCAAACGCCAAACCCGGCATCGCAATCGCCCGGCGTCATCACCGGCGGAAGCCAGAACGTGATGGTCAACGGCAAGCCCGCCGCGCGTCAGGGCGACGCCACCACCGGCGGCGCGTTGATCGAAGGATCGTCCAATGTATTCATCAACGGCAAACCGGCCACGATGACCGGCAACCGAACCGGATGCGGCGGTTCGGTCACTTCCGGCGGCCATGGCGTGTTCATCAACGGCAAGCCGATGGGGCGTCAGGGCGACCAGACATCAGGTTGCGCGAAATAGCTACTAGAGGATGTTCGCTTCTGATTGAATCAGAAGCGAAGCTCTAGATTATTGGTTTGACGCGTTTTCTTCACGCGAACCGGTGTCCACTTCGCTTGAAAACGCTCTAAACTAGCCGGCTCTGCACGACCGCCGCCTGGATGAACGAGGCGAACAGCGGGTGCGGCTCGAAGGGCCGTGATTTCAGTTCGGGGTGGTACTGCACGCCGATGAACCAGGGATGATCCTGGTATTCGACGATCTCCGGCAGCACGCCGTCAGGAGAAAGGCCCGAGAACCGCAGGCCGTGCTGCTCCAGCCGGTCCTTGTAGGCGGTGTTGACTTCATAGCGATGGCGGTGCCGCTCGGAAATCTCGACCGCCCCACCGTAGATGCCGGAGACGCGGCTGCCGCGCTTGAGCATCGCCGGATAAGCGCCGAGCCGCATGGTGCCGCCGAGGTCGCCCGCTTTGGAACGCTTCTCCAGTTCGTTGCCGCGCAGCCATTCGGTCATCAGGCCGACCAGCGGCTCGCGGGTCGGGCCGAATTCGGTCGAGTTGGCGTCCGCGATTCCGACCAGGTTGCGCGCCGCCTCGATCACGGCCATCTGCATCCCGAAACAGATGCCGAAATAAGGGACGTGCCGTTCGCGCGCGAACCGCGCCGCCTTGATCTTGCCCTCCGCGCCGCGCTGGCCAAATCCGCCGGGCACCAGAATGCCGTCGACATGTTCGAGGAACGGCGCGGCGTCTTCATTTTCGAACACTTCGCTCTCGATCCAGTCGAGGTTGACCTTCACCTTGTTGGCGATGCCGCCATGGGACAGCGCTTCGATCAGCGATTTGTAGGCGTCCTTCATGCCGGTGTATTTGCCGACGATCGCGATCGTCACCGCCCCTTCCGGATTACGGATGCGCTCGTTGATCTCATGCCAGCCCTTAAGCGCCGGAGGCGCGGCCGGCTCGATTCCGAACGCCGCCAGAACCTCGTCGTCGAGTCCCGCGGCATGATAGACTTCCGGCACGGCGTAGATGTTGTCGGCATCGCGCGCCTCGATCACGGCGCTTTCCCGGACATTGCAGAACAATCCGAGCTTCCGGCGCTCCTCCGCGGGGATTTCCCGATCGGTGCGGCACAGCAGGATATCGGGCTGGATGCCGATCGATCGCAGCTCCTTCACGGAATGCTGCGTCGGCTTGGTCTTCAGTTCGCCGGCGCTCGGGATGAACGGCAGCAGCGTCAGGTGAACGTAGATCGCATGACCGCGCGGAAGATCGTTCTTGAGCTGCCGGATCGCCTCGAAGAACGGCAGCCCCTCGATGTCACCGACCGTGCCGCCGATCTCGCACAGCACGAAGTCATGGTCGTCGTTGCCGTCGAGGATGAACGCCTTGATGGCGTTGGTGACGTGGGGAATCACCTGGATCGTGGCCCCGAGATAGTCGCCGCGGCGCTCCCTGGTCAGGATATCCTGATAGATGCGGCCGGTGGTGATGTTGTCCTGCCTTGTGGCGGGCCGCCCGGTAAAGCGCTCGTAATGACCGAGGTCGAGATCGGTCTCGGCGCCGTCGTCGGTCACGAACACTTCGCCGTGCTGATACGGCGACATCGTTCCGGGATCGAGGTTGAGGTAGGGGTCGAGCTTGCGAAGGCGGACCTTGTAGCCGCGCGCCTGCAACAGCGCGCCGAGCGCCGCCGACGCCAGACCTTTTCCGAGCGAGGAGACCACGCCGCCGGTGATGAAAATATACCGCGCCATGGGTCTCAACGTTTAAGGCTCCCGTGTCGATTCGCCAAAACCAATCGCAGCCGCCAGCCGGAACGCGAATGGGCTGTAGGTAACTTCAAAATTCAAACGATTTTGCAGTCTCTTGATGGAAACTGCTGATGCAGGATGGCGACCCCGCCCTGCATCATGTCCTGCTTTATTGGGAACGCGGCGCCTGCGGACCGGCGGGGGCCGGCGCCTGTTCCGACTGCTTCAGCGAATCGAGCAGACCGCCACCGCTCGGCGGGGTGACCGGGGTGGACGGCTGCGATTGCGACGCTGGCGCCGCATCCAGGATCGAGCCCGGTTTCTGTTCGACGCCGGCAAGCCAGGACAGGAGCAGGCTGGTTGCGAAAAACCCTGCCGCAAGGAAAGACGTCGTGCGCGTCAGCAGGTTCGCCGTGCCCCGGCTTGACATGAAACCGGCGCCGCCGCCCATGCCGAGGCCGCCGCCTTCGGATTTCTGCAGCAGAACGACGACGGTCAACGTCGCGACGATGATCAAATGGATGACGATAATTGCGGTCTGCATCTCTGGCCTTCCATCACAAGTGCGCGCCGGACGGCCGGACATCACAGGCTTGCGGGGCTTGAACTAGGGTCTGTTTCAACTGCGTTGAATTCAGACTCGTCGCTTATCTTTATTGTTTGAGCATGATCTTTTCCGAAAACCGGTTTCCACTTTGCGCTGGCGCGGCCCTTCGGGTCGGGATCATGCTCTAGTGGGTTCGGCTCCAACGTTCGCATCCGGGACGCGCGGCCAGCGGCCAAAGGAGGCGCGAATATCAAACTCACTCCACTCGGCGGGGTATCTACACGATCAGGCGCGGCGTTGTCACCCCCACAGGGTCGCCCCCGCTAGAACGTCGGACCCGAAAGTGGGAACCGGTTTCGGGATAAATCCGATGCTCAATCAATTAACTGGAGCGGCGGCGCTGATTCCATTTGACCGGCCGCCGCTCTAGTGGTCCGATTCTAACATTCGCATCCCGTTTCAGCGTGCCTTCTTGCGAATGTTAGAATCGAAGGACCACTAGCAAATATAAGCTCCTAGTGGAGTTTTGAATTTGACATTCGCATCCGCGACGCGCAGCCGAATGGGTCGCGAATGTCAAATGTACTCCACTAGGCGGGCGGCCGCGGCAGGAAACGGTCAGGCAACGGCCTGGGCGATTCCCAGGAAATCCGCCGCCTTGAGGCTGGCGCCGCCGATCAACGCTCCGTTCACGTTCGGAACCGCCAGCAGCTCCGCGGCGTTCGACGGCTTCACCGACCCGCCATACAGAATGCGAATCTTCGTGCCTTCCACGCTAAACCGTTCCGCGAGCTTTTCGCGGATAAACCTGTGGACTTCCTGCACGTCCTGCGATGTCGGCGTGCGCCCGGTGCCGATCGCCCAGACGGGCTCGTAGGCCACGACGAGATTGGCGGCCGTCGCGCCGTCCGGCAGCGAGCCCGTGAGCTGCTGACCTACCACATCGAGCGTCTGACCGGCATCGCGCTGGTCCTGCGTCTCGCCGACGCAGACGATGGCGGTCAGCCCCGCCCGCCACGCGGCTTCGGCTTTTCCCCGCACGAGAGCATCGGTCTCCGCGTGATCGGCGCGGCGCTCGGAATGGCCGACGATGACCGCGGTAGCGCCCGCATCCGCCAGCATCTCGGCGGAAATATCCCCGGTATGGGCGCCGGACGGTTTGGGATGGCAATCCTGCCCGCCGATCCCCACCGGCGAGCCCTGCACCGCCCCCACGAACGCCAACACCAGCGTCGCCGGCGGACAAATGAGCAGATCGGCTTTTTGCGCGGGGCCAGCCGCTCCCGAGATGATCTGGCCGAGTTCGCTGGCCGAAGCCTTGAGGCCGTTCATCTTCCAGTTTCCAGCAATCAGCGGTCGCAGCCCGGTCATGGATCTCTCATAGGTGATTTTGAGGTTGCGTCATTTCGGCGTGCCGGCAATCCGACGCCGAAGTTCACGGACCTTGCTAGCAGAGGTTATCGGCCGGGGCCAGCCTCCGGCGCCCGCCCCGGCTCATGGCCGGGGCGTTCCACCGAGGTTGCGACGGCGCGCTTGCCACTTTATGATGCGTTATCAATTCGGTGGCGTCCTCGCTTCCGCCCAAGTACGACCTGCTTCCCTCCTGCAAAAGACGGACTCATGCTTCGAGGAATACGCAACGCCTCATCAAACTGGCTCGGCAAGACCCTCATGACGATCGTGATGGGCCTGTTAATCGTCGCCTTCGGCATCTGGGGCATCGCGGACATCTTTCACGGCTTCGGCCAGTCGGCGCTGGCCACGGTGGGCGGCACCGAGATTTCGACCGAGCAGTTCCGGCAAATCTACAACGACCGGCTGCAACAGATCGGACGCCAGTTCGGGCGCCCGCTGCCTCCCGATCAGGTCAGGGCTCTTGGTCTCGACCGTCAGATCCTGCAGCAGGTGGTCGCGGAAGCCGCGCTCGATGAAGACGCCCAGCGCAAGGGCCTCAAGGTGTCCGACGAGGAGATCAGCCGGCAGATCAAGAGCGATCCGAACTTCAGGGGCGCGAATAACGCCTTCGACGCGGGGCGCTTCGCCGGCCTCATCCGCCAGTTGGGATACACCGAGCAGCGCTACGTCGCCGAGCAGCGGAACATGGCGCTGCGCCGCCAGATCATCGGCACGATGACGGACGGCGTCGAGCCTTCGAAAACGCTGCTGGAGGCGCTGAACCGCTTCCAGAACGAGCAGCGGACCATCGACTACGTCAAGCTCGGCGCGGCGCAGGCCGGAACCATCGATCCGCCCACGGCGGACCAGCTGTCCGGATATTTCGATGCCCACAAGGTGCAGTTCCGCGCGCCAGAATATCGCAAGATGGCTTTCGTGGTGCTGACGCCCGAGGAAGTCGCCAAATGGGCCGCAGTGTCCGACGACGACGCCAGAAAAATCTACGAGGAGCGCAAGGACAAGCTGTCCACGCCCGAACGGCGGCAACTCCGGCAGATCATGTTCCCCAGCATCACAGATGCCCAGGCCGCGCGTGAGAAGATCGCCGGCGGCGCCTCGTTCGACGACATCGCCAAGGAGCGCGGCCTTGCGGCCTCGGACATCGACCTCGGCACAATCTCGAAATCCGAGATCATCGATCCCGCCATCGCCAATGCGGCGTTCTCGATCAACACCGATGAAGTCAGTCAGCCGACCCAGGGGCGATTCGGCGTCGCGCTGATCAAGGTCGGCCGCATCGAGCCGGGCAACCAGCCGACTTACGAAAGCGTTGCCGAAAAACTGAAACGCGACGTCGCACTCGATCGCGCGCGCGCTGAGATCAACAACCTCCACAACAAGATGGAGGACGAGCGCGGCGGCGGCGCGAGCGTTGTCGAAGCCGCCAAAAAGGTTGGACTGTCCGCGGTCACCATCGAAGCTACCGACCGCTCCGGGCGCGCGCCGGACGGCAAACCCGTGTCCGGAATTCCGCAGGGCGTCGACCTGATCGCGCAGGCGTTCGCCAGCGATGTCGGCGTCGACAACGATACGCTGCAACTCGGCAACAACGGCTTCATCTGGTTCGACGTTCTCGGCGTCACCCCCTCGCGCGACCGCACCCTCGACGAGGTCAAGGACAAGGTCGAAGCCAAGTGGCGCGAAGACCAGATCAGCAGCCGCCTGATGACCAAAGCGACGGATACGGTCCGCAAACTTGAGCAGGGCGGCAAGCTCGCCGACGAGGCGGCCGGCCTCGGTCTCAAGGTCGAAAGCGCGAGCGCGATCAAACGCGACGCCACGACGGCAGCCCTACCCGCCGCCGTGGTCGCCGCGGTATTCCGCGCCGCCAAGGACGCAGCCGGCCAGGCGCCCGGCGCGGGCAATGACGAATGGTTCGTTTTCCGCGTCACCGACGCGAAGGTTCCAACGCTCGATGTCGCCTCCGATGAGACGAAAAAGCTGCGTGAAGGCATCCAGCGCGGAATGTCGGATGAGTATGTCGGCCAGTACATCGTCAAGCTCGAAGCCGAGATCGGCACCAAGATCAATCAGGCGGCGGTGGCGCAGATCACCGGCGCCAGCAGCAACTTCTGACGAGGATCGGCGAGCGCCGCATCCCGAAAGCATCCGATGGACGATCTCAAGGCTCTCATTGGAAAGGTCGCCACCGGCGCGACCCTGACGCGCGAGGAAGCCGCTTCCGCGTTCAACAGCATGATGTCCGGCGAAGCGACTCCCTCGCAGATGGGCGGCCTTCTGATGGCGCTGCGCGTGCGCGGGGAAACCGTCGACGAGATCACCGGGGCGGTCTCGGCGATGCGATCCATGATGCTGCCGGTGAAGGCGCCCGTGGATGCGGTCGACGTCGTCGGCACCGGCGGCGACGGCTCGGGCTCGGTGAATGTCTCGACCTGCGCGTCGTTCATCGTCGCGGGCGCCGGCGTGCCCGTCGCCAAGCACGGCAACCGCGCGCTGTCCTCCAAATCCGGAGCCGCCGATTGCCTCGCCGCGCTCGGCATCAAGATCGACCTCACTCCCGAACAGGTCGGCCGCTGCATCAAGGAAGCCGGCATCGGCTTCATGTTCGCGCCCGCGCATCATCCCGCGATGAAGAATGTCGGCCCGACCCGCGTCGAACTGGCGACCCGCACCATCTTCAACCTGCTGGGACCGCTGTCCAATCCCGCAGGCGTCAGGCGGCAGATGGTCGGCGTATTCTCGCGGCAATGGGTGCAGCCGCTGGCGCAGGTGCTCAAGAACCACGGCTCCGAATCGGCATGGGTCGTTCACGGCTCGGACGGCCTTGACGAAATCACCCTCGCCGGCCCGACATTCGTCGCGGCGCTCGAGAACGGCAATATCCGCACCTTCGAGGTGACGCCGGAAGACGCGGGACTGCAGCGTGCCGATGGCGACGCGCTGAAGGGCGGCGACGCCGAAGCGAACGCGGCCTCCTTGCGCGAGGTGCTTGAAGGCAGACCGGGAGCCTTCCGCGATGTCGCGCTGCTCAACGCGGCGGCGGCCCTGATCGTGGCCGGCAAGGCGAAGACCCTGAAGGAGGGTGTCGCGCTGGGCGCGACATCGCTCGACGGCGGCGGCGCGATGAACAAATTGAAACAGTTGATCGCGGTTTCCAACAGGTGAGGACTTGGCGTGAGGACGGTGACGTGAGGACGATTGCGTAAGGACGATGGCGTGGCCGACATCCTGACCAGGATCGAAACCTACAAGCGCGAGGAGATCGCGAGCGCGAAGCGCGCGCGCTCCCTCGGCGAGGTCACGGCCGCCGCGAAGGCCGCCCCGCCGCCGCGCGGTTTTACCGACGCCATCCGCGCGAAACTCGCGCGCGGCGATTACGCCCTGATCGCCGAGATCAAGAAAGCCTCACCGTCCAAAGGCCTGATCCGCGCCGACTTCGATCCGCCGTCGCTCGCCCGCGCCTATGAGGCCGGCGGCGCGGCCTGCCTCTCCGTTCTGACCGATGCGCCGTCTTTTCAGGGTCATCTCGATTTCATGGTTGCCGCCCGCGCCGCAACCTCGCTGCCGGTGCTGCGCAAGGACTTCATGTTCGACACCTATCAAGTCGTCGAGGCGCGGGCGCATGGAGCGGACTGCATCCTGATCATCATGGCCGCGCTCGACGATGCCGCTGCGAAAGACATCGAGGCGGCCGCGCTCGATCTCGGCATGGATGTACTGCTCGAAATCCATAACCGCGAGGAACTGGATCGCGCGCTCGAGCTGCGTTCGCCGATGATCGGCGTCAACAACCGCAACCTGCGCACCTTCGAGACAAAGCTCGAAACCAGTGAAGCGCTGGCGCCGCACATTCCGAAAGACCGGCTGATGGTCGGCGAAAGCGGTATCTTCACGGCGGCCGATCTCGCGCGACTCGAACGGGTTGGCATCTCCACTTTTCTTGTCGGCGAAAGCCTGATGCGGCAAGCCGACGTCACGGCCGCAACGCGCACGCTGCTTAAACATGCGTAGCCTCCGTCTCGCCTCCTTCTCCTTTTGCGGGAGAGGGAAGCAACCAGCCAGGAGCCTTCGCTTCCGATGGAACCAGAAGGCTCCATGATTTTAATTTGACGCGTTTTCCTCACGCGAACCGGTATCCACTTCGCTTGAAAACGCTATAGGATGTGATCGATATGGCCCGCAAGCAAGACAAACCCGCCCTCACCCACATCGACGTCAAAGGCGAGGCGCGGATGGTCGATGTTTCGGAAAAGCCCGCAACCGAACGCGTCGCCGTCGCCGAAGGCCAGGTCGTCATGACCAAGGCGACGCTGGCCTTGATCGAAAGCGGCAACGCCAAGAAAGGCGACGTGCTCGGCACCGCGCGCATCGCAGGCATCATGGCCGCCAAGCGCACGTCGGAACTGATCCCGCTCTGCCATCCGCTGGCGCTGTCGAAGGTCACGCTCGATATCGAGACCGACAAGAAGATTCCCGGCTGCCGGGTGCGCGCAAGCGTCAAGGTCTCCGGCCCGACCGGCGTGGAAATGGAAGCCCTCACCGCGGTCTCCGTCGCCTGCCTGACGATCTACGACATGATCAAGGCCGTCGAACGCGGCGTCCGCATCGAAGGCGTTCATCTGGTCGAGAAGAAGGGCGGCAAGTCCGGCCACTATCTCGTGACGGATAACGCGCCAGAATAATGAACGGCCGGCGTGAACGCGCCGTCGAGCAGCATTCCGCCTATCGCACCGTTGTATGCGAGCCGAAAGTTCGGTAGATGATTGACACGCCCGCCAGGCGCGTCCCAGGAGAATATGGTCATGGCCCTGATGGCAGTCGCCGATGCCCTTGCGGCTGTTCTTAACGGAGTCGAACCACTCCCGGAGGAAACAGCGGCTCTCGAAGCGGCGCATCGCCGGGTGCTGGCGCGCGATCTGCCCTCGCGCCGGACCCAGCCGCCGGTCGCGATGTCGGCGATGGACGGCTATGCCGTGCGCGCCGCTGATATCGCGACGATTCCCGCGCGACTGCGGGTGATCGGCGAAAGCGCCGCGGGACGGCCGCTCGATCGCGCGCTGCGTGAGGGCGAGGCCTTGCGGATCTTTACCGGAGGGGTGGTGCCGGAAGGCGCCGACACCGTCGTCATCCAGGAGGACACGGACCGCGACGGCGAGCACGTCATCGTCAGGGAGGCCACGGCTCCCGGCAAGAACATCCGTCCCGCAGGGGTGGATTTTCGCGAAGGCGACGTCCTGATCCGGGCGCGCAGCCGTCTCACCGATCGCCATCTCTCCCTTGCAGCCGGCATGAACTATCCGGACCTGCCGGTGCATCGCCGTCCCACCATCGCCATGCTCGCCACCGGCGACGAACTGGTCTTGCCGGGTGCGACGCCCGGTCCCGGCCAGATCATTTTATCCAACGGATACGCGCTTCGCGCGCTCGCCCGAGGTGAAGGCGCCGAGGCGATCGACCTCGGCCTGGCCGCCGACACCATGGACGCCACGACGGCCGCGATCCGCCGCGCCCGCGACAGCGGCGCCGATATCCTCGTCACCACCGGCGGCGCATCGGTCGGCGACCATGATTTCATCAAGCGCGCGCTTGAGGCGGAAGGCGTGGAGATGACGTTCTGGCGGATCGCGATGCGGCCCGGCAAGCCGATGATGTATGGACGGCTCGGCGCGATGCGGGTGATCGGCCTTCCCGGCAATCCCGTCTCGGCCTACATCTGCGCGTTCCTGTTCATGGTGCCGCTGATCCGCGCGCTATCGGGACGTGAAGACGTGCACCACCGCGTTGAACCAGCGCTGCTCGGAGGCGAGGTCGCGGCCAATCAGGCCAGGCAGGATTATCTGCGCGCACGGCTCACCTATTCAACGGACGGCCTGCCGGTTGCAACGCCAATTACGCATCAGGACAGTTCGCTGATGGGAAATCTCGCCGCGGCGGATGCACTCGTGATCCGCACGCCGTTCGCGCCGGCCGCCGGCAAAGGCGAGCCCTGCACCGTCATCAAGCTCTCGCTGTCATAAAGTCTCGCGTTGTTGACCTTAAATTAAGGGTTGCGGAACACATATCGAACATATAGTGTATGTTCATGATTTGTTTCGGGTTCTCGTGCCGCGGGGCTGGCGCATAGGGCTGCAGGCCCGACGTCCCGTCGCCGGCAGGAACCATCAACCAGGGACTGGGTCGGGATGCTCACGCGCAAACAGTACGAACTCCTGCGTTTTATCAACGAACGGCTGAAGGAGTCCGGCGTGCCGCCTTCGTTCGATGAAATGAAGGACGCGCTCGACCTGCGCTCGAAGTCCGGCATCCATCGCCTGATCACCGCGCTGGAGGAACGCGGCTTCATCCGCCGCCTGCCCAACCGCGCCCGCGCCATCGAAGTCATCAAGCTGCCGGAACTGGCCGCAAGCGGCGGCGGCCGTCGCGGTTTCACACCGAGCGTCATAGAAGGCAATCTCGGCAAGGTTCGCCGTGGCGGCGGTGGCGGCGGCGCTGACGAGGCCGAGCGGCCGGTCGCCGTTCCGGTGATGGGACGGATCGCGGCCGGCACGCCGATCGAGGCGTTGCAGACCTGCAGCCACACCATCAGCCTGCCGCCCGACATGCTCGGCGCCGGGGAGCATTACGCGCTTGAGGTGCGCGGCGATTCCATGGTCGATGCTGGCATCCTCGACGGCGACATGGCGTTGATCCAGCGCAACCAGACCGCCGACACCGGCGACATCGTCGTCGCCCTGATCGACGACGAGGAAGCGACGTTGAAGCGCTTTCGCCGTCGCGGCGCTTCGATCGCACTGGAGCCGGCGAACGCGGCCTATGAAGTTCGCATTCTTCCGCCCAACCGCGTCCAGATCCAGGGCAGGCTGATCGGCATTTACCGCAAGTACTGATTTCACCGGAGCGGAAGACTCCAACCTCGGACGCGCCGCTCAATCGTCCGGCTGGAGGTCCTCAGGCGCCGGCGTGGTGTCGGCCGGGGGCTCCCTCTTTTTTGATCCCGGCCGTGCCTGCTGTTCATCGAAGGCCGCGGATGACCAGGGGCGGCGGACGCCGGCAGGACTGACGGCATCGACGGCGAAGCCGGATCTTGAAGCAGCGAAACTTGAAGCATCGAGTTTTGATGCATCGAGTTTTGATGCGCCGATGTTTGAAGCACTCTGCCTTGAAGTACTCTGCCTTGAAGCATCTTGTCTGGAGGAATTCGGGGTTCGCCACAGGGCAAGAGCGCCTTCACGCCGCAGTCGGTCTTGATCGATCACATGCGCGAGGCAGTCCTCTGGAGCCCGCCACTGCGTCACCATGAGCACCGCGCGCACGCAATCATCCTGCATCGCTTCCGGGCGCCGCGTAAGCGCGACGATCCCACCTCCGCTCATCGTGACCACGCAGCCCGCATCGTCGCACGAGACGCCCTCCGCCAGCGTGGGATCCGTGGGCGCACGCGCGTCGCCGTCGGCGGCGAGCCATTCCCTGACCGTAAAAGCATCCTTTCCCGTGCTGATGAGACGCAGCCGGCCGTCCCCGCCCCTCACCGCGACGTTGCGACCTTCAGCGGAGATCTGGATATCCGGAGGCGTCACCGAAAGTGACCACGCGATCGCCAGCCCGACAACGATCGCGCCGCTCCAGCGCAGCGGCGTTTTCAGGAGTCCGAGCAGAATGATGCCCGCTGTCGCCGCGAGCAGCGGCCCCGCTCCGAATGCGGCGATGCGGCCGATGGCGCCCGGAAGGTCCGCTACTCCTTGAGCCACGGCGACCATCCATTCGATGCCGAAGTCCATCAACCGCCAGACAAGCCGTCGAAACCGAACGGCATCGCCGCCAGCCCGAGCAATCCGGCCGGCATCACCAGCGCCGAGATCACGGGCATCGCCAGCAGGTTCGCAACCATGCCGTAGGGCGTCACACGGTGGAAATGAAACGCGGCGTAGGGCGTTGTGGCAAGTCCGGCCACGAATGAGGCCAGCGCCAGCATGGCGATTTCGCGTCCACCCCACAGGGCGGCTTTCGCTGTCGGCGAATGGTCTGGCGTTGCGAGCATCCTCGGCATGCCGACCTGGACCAGCGCCACCAGCCCGAGCGTCGCCGCGAACGACATCTGAAAGCTCGGATGGATCAGTGACTCCGGCGCGATCGCAAGCACGATCATCGCCGCGACCGCGAGCGTGCGAAACGTGATGGCGCGCCTGTCCACCATGATCGCGATCAGCACCACCGCCGTCATGAAGAACGAGCGTTGGGTCGCAACTTCCGCGCCCGACAGCAGAAGATAAAAAGCGGCGGCCGCGAGCGCCGCCGCCGCCGACCACTTCTTGATCGGGAAGGTCGCCGTCAGCGCCGGGACCAGCGCCAACAGCGCGCGCACCGCGAAGAACACCACGCCGGCGACGACGGCCATGTGATAGCCGGAAATCGAAAGCACATGGCCCAGCCCCGAAATGAACATCGCCTCATTCACGGGCGCGGTGATGGCGTCGCGGCGTCCCGTCAGCAGCGCGGTGGCGATAGCTCGCGAATCGCCGCTGAGAACAGTCCGGATGCGGGCGTCGATGGCGTCGCGCAACTCCTGCATCAGCGCGGCATAGCGCAGCGCAAGCCCGCCGCCAGGCGGAGAACTGACGGTCTTGATGGCGCCCATGACGAATCCGGAAGCGCCGATGCCCTGGAAGTACATATCGCGGGCGAAGTCGTAGCTTCCCGGCCGCACAGGCGTAAGCGGCGGCTGCAACCGCGCTTTCAACTCCACGAAACTGCCGACGGCGGGCGCGGTGCCTTTCCTGACGGACAGCCGCACGCGATCGAGCTTGACGTGCGGCCGCCGACTGTCCATCCGCACGACGCGCAGGACAAATCGATCGGCCCGCTCACGCACCTCCCTGGTTTCGACGAAGCCCTGGAGCAGCGGCGTGTACATCGGCCGCGCCAGCACGGCGTGCGAGACATGCGCCGTCTTGATCGTGGCGACAGCGAACCCCGCGGCAACCGCCGCAACCATGACGGCGGCGGGAAACACCCGATGCCGGCGCAACAGCAACGCCGACACGAACAACGCTCCGGCGGTCACGGAGACAACCCAAGCGACGGGCTCGTGATCGGCGGCGAAATAGATCGCAATGCCTGCGCCGAACGCCACCGGAATCCATGGCAGGAGGCGAACGGCCGCCGCTTCGGCGCTCGCCCAGGCCCGCAGCCGCGCGACAATTGCCGGCAAGGCTCCCGAAGGGGTTTGCGAAGGCGCGGCGACGGCTTGCCGCGTCGTCGGCCAAGTTTCTGCGTACCCTCCCCTCCGATCGCGAGCCCCGCCCCGCTCCGCCATTCAGCCGATCCTCTAAGCCCTCGCGGCGATGCTAGCGGAAGAGGACGCGCGGCGAACAGTGGAACGGATGCGGAATACCGGCGAAATCAGGAGCCGGCCGCCGCCACCTTGGCCCAGGTGTCGCGCAGGCCGACCGTCCGGTTGAACACGAGCCGGCCAGGCGCCGAATCCCTGTCCCGGCAGAAATAGCCCTGCCGTTCGAACTGGACCGGGGCTCCGGCATCGTCCCCGGCGAGAGCGGGCTCGACCATGCAGCCGGACAGGGTTTGAAGCGATTGCGGATTGAGTTCGGATGCGAAGTTCGCCGCATCGGGCTGCTCGGTTTCAAACAGGTGACCGTAGAGTCGGACTTCGGCCGGCACCGCGTCCGCCGCGTTCACCCAATGCATCGTGGCCTTCACCTTGCGGCCGTCTGGCGCGTTGCCGCCTCTGGTCGCCGGATCGTAGGTGCAGCGCAGTTCCAGCACGTCACCCGCGGCGTTCTTCACAACTTCGCGGCAGGTGATGAAATACGCGTATCGCAGCCGCACTTCCCTGCCCGGTGACAGGCGGAAGAACTTCTTCGGCGGGTTCTCCATGAAGTCATCCTGCTCGATATAAATCTCGCGCCCGAACCGTATCCGCCGCGTGCCCTGCGAGGGGTCGTCGGGATGGTTCACGGCTTCGAGCTCCTCGCTCCGGCCTTCCGGATAATTCTCGATCACGACCTTGAGCGGGCGCAGGACGGCCATGCGGCGGGGCGCGCTCCTGTTGAGCGCCTCGCGAACAGCGAAGTCGAGCATCCCGACATCGACCGTGCTGTTGGCTTTGGCGACGCCGATCCGCTTGACGAACTCGCGCAGCGCCTCGGCCGGCACGCCGCGCCGCTGGAGGCCGGCGAGCGTGGGCATGCGGGGATCATCCCAGCCCGCGACATGACCACCGCGAACGAGCTCGGTCAAGACCCGCTTCGATAGAAGCGTATGCGTGACGTTAAGCCGTGCGAATTCGTACTGACGTGGTCGCGACGGCACCGGAAGATTGTCGAGAAACCAGTCATAGAGCGGCCGGTGATCCTCGAACTCCAGCGTGCAGACGGAATGCGTGATGTGTTCGATCGAGTCGGACTGCCCGTGGGCGAAATCGTAGCTCGGATAGATGTTCCACGCGGTCCCGGTGCGCGGATGGGTGGCGTGGAGAATCCGGTAGAGCACGGGGTCGCGCAGGTTGATGTTGCCGGCCGCCATGTCGATTTTCGCGCGCAGGACCCGCGCGCCGTTGGGAAACTCTCCCGCCCTCATCCGCGCGAACAGATCGAGATTCTCGTCGACCGGACGGTCGCGGAACGGACTGTTCCTGCCGGCCTCGGTCAGCGTACCGCGAGCGAGGCGGATCTCCTCCTGTGTCTGATCATCGACATAGGCCTTCCCTGCGCGAATGAGGTGCTGCGCCCAGGCATAAAGCTGTTCGAAATAGTCCGAGGCATAATAGAGGTGCTCTCCCCAATCGAAGCCAAGCCAGCGGACATCGCGCTGGATCGCGTCGATGTATTCCTGCTCCTCCTTGGCCGGATTGGTGTCATCGAAGCGCAGATGGCACCGTCCGCCGAAATCCTCGGCGATGCCGAAATTCAGGCAGATCGATTTGGCGTGTCCGAGATGCAGATAGCCGTTCGGCTCCGGCGGAAATCGGGTGACGATGCTCTTGTGCTTTCCGGACGCAAGGTCGGCGGCCACGATATCGCGTATGAAATCCCGGCCCGCCTCGGCGGTCGATTCGTCGGTCATTGTGCGCCTTTCACTCGGACCCTATGTGCCAAATCCGCAAGCGCCCGCCAAGGGCCGATGCGCCGGCAGCCCCGGGGAACAGCGCCGTTCCGGAAATCCCTCATCGAAATAGAAACCGACAAAACAGCCCTTCGCTACATTGACGCCACGAAGCAGGCCAGCTAGCCGTGCATGCGAATCCGGGGCGTGATAAGCGCCCCGCCGATACCATCCTCCGAAGTGTCAGATCCGCCATAATGACAGCACCCGTCGTTACACGCTTTGCGCCATCCCCGACCGGCTTTCTTCACATCGGCGGCGGCCGGACCGCGCTTTTCAACTGGCTCTATGCGCGCAAGCACGCAGGCAAGATGCTGCTGCGGATCGAGGATACCGATCGCGCGCGGTCCACGCCGGAGGCGATCGACGCGATCCTTGACGGGCTGAAGTGGCTGGGAATCGAGTGGGACGACGACGTCGTGTATCAGTTCTCGCGCGTTGCGCGGCATCGCGAGATCGCCGAGCAGCTGCTCGCCGAAGGCAAGGCCTACCGATGCTATGCGACCTCGGAAGAGCTGTCCGAGATGCGCGAGAAGGCGCGGGCCGAAGGTCGCGCCAAGCTTTACGACGGCCGCTGGCGCGATCGCGATGCGTCCGAAGCACCGCCGGACGTGAAGCCGACCATTCGTCTCAAGGCGCCCCTGACCGGTGAAACCGTGATCGAGGATCAGGTTCAGGGACGCGTTGTCTGGCAGAACGAGAACCTCGATGATCTCGTGCTGCTGCGCGGTGACGGCACGCCGACCTACATGCTCGCCGTCGTGGTCGATGACCACGACATGGGCGTGACGCACATCATTCGCGGCGACGACCACCTCATCAATGCGGCCCGCCAGAAGCAGATCTACGATACCCTCGGATGGGCACTGCCGGCGATGGCCCACATTCCGCTTATCCATGGACCCGACGGCTCGAAACTTTCCAAGCGTCACGGCGCCCTGGGCGTCGATGCCTATCGAGCGATGGGATATCTGCCGGCGGCGCTTCGCAACTATCTGGTCCGGCTCGGCTGGAGCCATGGCGATCAGGAAATCTTCTCCACGCAGGAAATGATCGACGCGTTCGACCTGCCCGCCATCGGGCGCTCCGCCGCGCGTTTCGACTTTGCCAAGCTCGAAAATCTCAACGGCCATTATATCCGCAATTGTGACGACCCCGCGCTGATGACGCTGTTCGAGAATGCGCTTGATTTCGTTCCGGGTGGAGCGGACCTCAAGCCAAAACTCAACGATGTCACGCGGGCGCAACTCCTGCGCGCGATGCCGGGCCTCAAGGAGCGGGCCAAAACCCTGATCGAATTGATCGAGGGCGCCCGATTCATCTTCGCGGATCGGCCTTTGCCGATCGAAGCCAAGGCCGCCGCATTGCTGACGCCGGAGACACGCGCGCTGATCGACAGGCTTCGCGCGGCGCTTGAATCCGTGACGTCATGGAACGCGGAGACGACCGAAGCGGCGATGCGGACTTTTGCGGAACAGAACAATCTCAAGCTCGGCGCCGTCGCGCAGCCGCTTCGAATCGCCTTGACCGGCCGAACGACATCGCCCGGCATATTCGACGTCCTCGCCGCGCTGGGTAAAGAGACGTGCCTGGCCCGGCTCGGCGATCAAAGCCCACGATAGCAACCGGCCATCCAGATCTGGCGATCTTGCGGTGCAAACACCAATACGATACCCCTTTGCGCGGCGCTTTTGAATGACCGGCTGGTCTCTCTCAACGAGAAAGACCAGAGCGGGCGGCCGGTCAAATGGAATCAGGGCCGCCGCTCCAGTTAATTGATTGAGCATCGGATTTATCCCGAAACCGGTTCCCACTTTCGGGTCCGATGCTCTAGGTGATCCGCAACGATCTCATCGGGGGGCTTCACGATGAACGCAACGAGCACAAAAAACGCAACGTTGACGGTCGATGACAAGAGTTATGAGTTTCCCGTATTAAGCGGCACGGTCGGGCCTGATGTCATCGACATCGGCAAGCTCTATGCGCAGACAGGCATGTTCACTTACGACCCTGCCTTCACATCCACCGCCAGTTGCCAGTCCACGATCACCTATATCGACGGCGATGAAGGCGTGCTCGAATATCGCGGTTATCCGATCGAGCAACTCGCGGAGAAAGGCGACTTCCTCGAGACCTGCTATCTGCTGCTCTATGGTGAACTGCCGACGAAGTCGCGGAAGCACGATTTCGAGGAGCGCGTCACGCATCACACCATGGTCCATGAGCAGATGACGCGGTTCTTCCAGAGCTTCCGCCGCGATGCTCATCCCATGGCGGTCATGGTCGCGGCGGTCGGTGCGCTCGCCGCCTTCTATCACGACTCCACCGACATCAACGATCCCAAGCAGCGCATGATCGCATCCATGCGCATGATCGCGAAAATGCCGACGCTGGCTGCGATGGCTTACAAATATACGATCGGCCAGCCGTTCATTTATCCGAAGAACTCCCTGAACTTTGCCGAGAACTTCCTTCATATGTGCTTCGCCGTGCCGTGCGAGGACTATGACATCAATCCGGTTCTAGCCGACGCGCTCGACAAGATCTTCATCCTGCACGCTGACCACGAACAGAACGCATCGACATCGACCGTGCGCATCGCCGGCTCCTCAGGCGCGAATCCATTCGCATGCATCGCGGCCGGCATCGCCTGCCTGTGGGGCCCCGCGCATGGCGGCGCCAACGAGGCGGCGCTGAACATGCTTTCCGAGATCGGAACGGTAGACAGGATTCCGGAGTTCATCGACAAGGTGAAGGACAAGAACAGCGATGTCCGGCTGATGGGCTTCGGACATCGGGTCTACAAGAATTACGATCCGCGCGCGAAGATCATGCAGAAGATGTGTCACGCGGTGCTCAACGAGACCGGCCACGGCAACGATCCGATGCTCAAGGTGGCGCTCGAACTGGAAAAGATCGCTCTGAACGACGAGTATTTCATCAATCGCAAGCTGTATCCCAACGTCGATTTCTATTCGGGCCTCACCCTGAAAGCGATGGGCTTTCCGACCTCGATGTTCACCGTGCTGTTCGCGGTCGCGCGCACCGTGGGCTGGATCAGCCAGTGGAGCGAGATGATCGAGGATCCGCAGCAGAAGATCGGCCGTCCCCGGCAGCTTTATACGGGCAAGATCCGGCGCGACTACGTGGACATGGCTCACCGCACGTAGTTTCGCGGTGCCAGGCTCTGCCCCCTGCCTCTTCAAATGGAAATGAGAATGAGCATGCGCGCTCCTACTTTCGCCTTCGTTGGTAGTCTTATCCTTGCTTCCACCTCATTCGCCAATGGCCAGGATATCGACTGGTCAAAGGTGGATTCGATACTCGGCCGCAAGCCCGCCGTATCCGGCGATGTTCATCGCTACGGCTTTCCACGGAGCGACCTCGAGGTAACCCTTGACGGGGTTTCGATTGCGCCGGCTCTTGCACTCGGCGGCTGGGTTGCGTTCAAGCCAGATCACGACGGCGCCATGGCCATGGGTGATCTCGTTCTCCTAGAAACCGAGATCAATCCAGTCATGTCGAAATTGATCGAGGGCGGTTTGGAAGTAACAGCGGTCCACAACCACCTGCTTCGCGCAGTCCCGGCAACTTTCTATCTTCATGTTGGCGGACATGGAGATCCGATCAAAATGGCCACCACACTTCATGACGCACTCGCAGAAAGCAAAACTCCACTTGCCGCGCCGACTGCATCTGCTTCGACTCTTAACCTCGACACGGCCAAGATCGACGAGATCATCGGTGCGAAGGGGCATTCCAATGGTGGCGTTTACCAGATCGGCGTGGCCCGCCGCGACGACATTACGATGGACGGAATGGCGATCACTCCTGCGGGTCCCATGGGTGTGGCCACCGGGATCAATTTCCAGCCAACGGGTGGCGGCAAAGCTGCGATAACCGGTGATTTCGTTCTGACAGGCGACGAAGTGAATTCGGTGGTGAAGGCATTGCGTTCGAACGGTATCGAAGTGACGGCCATCCACAGCCACATGCTGAGAGAACAACCGCGGCTCTTCTTCCTGCATTTCTGGGCGAACGACGACTCCATCAAACTCGCGCAAGCGCTCAGGACTGCACTTAATGCAACTAGGCTCAAGGCTCATTGATTGAGAAAGAAGGCGACTGTAGCTGCGATACCCGACAAGAAGGAGCTCAAACAAAATCAGACTATATCCGCACGCGCGACTCCCGCATGACCTCGATCACGATATCGGCCGCACGCTCGCTCGGCGAGCGCTGCCCTGTGGCCATGATGGAATCGAGCCTGGCGAAAGCCGCCAGCTGACGCTGCCGCATCGGTGAATCCGTCAGAATCTCCCGCAGCGCCGGCGCGAGCTTGCCGGGCACGCAGCCCTCCTGAAGGAATTCGGGGATCACATTCTCGCGCATCACGAGGTTGGCCAGAATGACCGATGAGACGCGAATGACGCGCCGCGCGATCCAGGCCTCCACGCTGCCCGCTTTGTATGCGGCAATCATCGGAACCCCGGCCAAGGCGAGTTCAAGCGTTACGGTGCCTGACTTGGCGAGCGCGGCGCGCGCCACGCGGAACGCGGCCCGCTTGTCATCCTCGCCGACCACGACCCTTGGCCGGCGCGGCCAGGTTGCGAGCGCCGTCGTGATCTCGTCGACAAAATGCGGCGTCGTGGGCAAGACCACGTCGATTTCGGGAATGCCCTGCCGTAACATCCCGATTGTCTCGCCGAAGACGGACAGGTGATGGCGGATTTCGCTACGCCGGCTTCCGGGCAACACCAGAAGCGTCGGGGGATCCGCATCGCGCCGCTGACGTTCCTGCGCATCCGGCCGCAGCACGCCGACCTGCTCCAATAGCGGATGGCCGACATAGGTGCAGGGCGGCCCTTCAAGCCTGCGATAGGCTTCCGGTTCAAACGGCAGCAACGCCAGGACGTGATCGACATAGCCGCGCATGGCCCGCGCACGACCGGACCGCCACGCCCACACCGAGGGAGAAACGTAATCCACGATCGGCAAGCCACGGCATCGGGCCCGCACCCGCCGCGCCACGCGGTGGGTGAAGTCCGGACTGTCGATAATGATGAGCACATCCGGCGCGGCCGCGATAACGGCATCCGCCGTCCCGCGAACCCGCCGTACGATCATGGGAAGCTGCTTCACGACGGCCGTGAATCCCATGATCGACAGTTCCTCGATCGGGAACAACGACACCAGGCCTTCCCGCGCCATCGACCGGCCGCCGACGCCTTCGAACCGCACGGAGTCGCCGAGCCGCCGACGCAGAGCCTTCATTAGGCTAGAGCCCAGGCGATCGCCGGACTCTTCCGTTGCGATGAGGAATATTCTGCGGGAAAGATTTGCGGATGCCTGGTCCGGCATTATTCAGACAGCCCGACAACGAACAGGTTTGATGCGTCCGCCTCGCCGACCAGCGCCTGCGGCTCCGCGACGAGCGTATTGCCGGCGACAACGGCCAGCCCGGCCAGTCCGGCGGCGGCCGCATTGGCGATGGTCCGCGGACCCAGCGTCGGCAGATCGTAGCGCAAATCCTGTCCCTGCTTTGGCGCCTTCACGAGCACGCCGCGCGGAGCCTTGGCGCGAATTCGTCCCGCGGCGCGCAGTTGAGCGATACGGGCCAGAAGCGCGTCGGTCCCTTCGATGCCTTCCACGCCGACCACATGAGCGTCGATCACAACGACGGCCTGCCCGACATCGAAGGGACTGAGCGCGCGCAGCACTTCCAGCCCCCTGGCGATGTCAGCGGCCGCGGATTGGTCCGGCGCCTTCCGGGTCAGGCATCCGGCCGGCATCAGCAGATCCGGCGCGATATCCTTGATTCCCACCATTCGAAAACCGTCGCGCTCAAGAATGCGACCTATCCCCGACAGCAGATGATCGTCGCCGCCACGGAATGCCGCCAGGACCTGCGCCATGACCCGGATGGTCCCCCAGTCCAGGCGAATCTCCGACAGCGCCGGGCGAACCAGCGTCCCGATGAAAACCAGATCGCGACAGTTTTCAGCGCGCAACAGCCGCACGACCTTCCCGATCTGGCCGACCGCGATCCAGTGATGCGGAAAGCGCAACACTCTTTCCGGATCGCACACGCCCTTCAACGCGAAAAAGACGGGCTTGAGACCCCGCGCGGTCAGTGAATCGGCGACCGCGAACGGCAAGACTCCGCCGCCGGCGATCAAGCCGATCGGCGAAGACACATCCGAAACACGATCAGTCATGACTGGCACGCCGGCTCCGCTATGCGGATTTGTTTGCGCCACCCTCCGGCAAGCAGAGAGGACGATGCTTATCCTCGCCAATGAATGTCAGGATCTCCGCGATGGCGGGATCGTCCGACGCACGTGACTGGACGCGCTGGAGACGGTCCGCGAAGAGACCCGGCCCGTAGAACAGTTCCTGATAGAACGTCCTGACCCTGGCGAGACGCTCGCGGGTGAACTTGCGGCGTCTCATCCCCACGACGTTGAGGCCCTCAAGGTGCCCATGCTGGCCATTGACGAAGCCGTAGGGAATGACATCACCGCGGATGCCCGTGAGGCCCCCGATCATCGCCTGCCTGCCGATGCGCGCGAATTGATGCACGGCGGAAAGACCGCCGATATACACACAATCCCCGATCTTGCAGTGTCCGCCCAGCGTTGCCGAATTGGCGAAGATCACGTCATCGCCGACCTGGCAGTCGTGGCCGACATGGCTGTAGCTCATGAAGAACCCACGCGCGCCGATGCGCGTCACGCCGACATCCTTGGGCGAACCGACGTTCATCGTCACGCTTTCACGGATCGTGCAGCCCTCGCCGATCTCCAGGCGCGTCGGCTCGTTTCCGTAACTCATATCCTGCGGCGCGCCACCCAGCGCGGCGAAAGGATAGATCGTGCAACCCGCGCCGATGGTCGTGTGTCCGGTGACGGATACATGCGAGATGAGGCGGCAGTTCGGGCCGAGCACGACATGAGGACCGACCGTGCAGAACGGTCCGATCTCAACCGATTCGCCGATCACGGCGCCATCTTCAACCCGGGCGGTGGGATCGATCCTGCTCATCAGTCGGTCAGCATCGCGCCGACGTCGGCTTCGGCGACGATCGTGCCGTTCACCTTGGCATCACCATGGAACCACCACATCGTCTTGCGACGCCCGATGCTGCGCATGTGATACTCGACAATATCGCCGGGCATGACGGGTTTCCGGAACTTGCATTTGTCGATCGTCAGAAAATAGACCGCGCGCGGCTTCTCCGTGCCTTCCACCGACATGATTCCGATGACGCCTGCGGTCTGCGCCATCCCCTCGATCATAAGCACTCCCGGATAAACCGGCCGCTCCGGAAAGTGTCCCTGAAACGCAGGCTCATTGAACGTGACGTTCTTGACGCCGATCCCGCTATGGTCGGCCCGAATATTGAGGACACGATCGATCAACAGAAACGGATAACGATGAGGAAGGGTTTTGAGAATGGTGGCAATGTCCACGTGCTCGAACCTGACCGGCGACTCCATCACTCAGCACCTCGATCCTTCATTCGATAACCCGATCTTTCGGAGCGGCTTTGGGCGATCCGGCATCGGGAGCGCCATCACGCACGAGGCGTTCCACCGCGATGATCTCGCGAAACCACTGTTTGGTCGGCTTCGCGAAATACCCGCCCCAGCGGCCGTTCGCAGGAATGTCGTCCTTGACCCCGCTCATCGCCGTGACCTGCGCACCGTCACCGATGTGGAGATGGTTGTTGATCCCGACCTTGGCCCCCAGCGCGACGTTGTCACCAATCGTCAGGCTGCCCGCCAGGCCGATCTGCGCCGCCAGCAGGCAGCGACGGCCGATCGTCACGTTGTGTCCGATCTGAACCTGATTGTCGATCTTTGTGCCTTCTCCGATAACCGTATCGCGCAGGCTGCCACGGTCGATGGTCGTGCCCGCGCCTATTTCGACATCGTTCTGGATCAGCACACGCCCGGTCTGCGGAACCTTCACATGGCCTTCCGAGCCGAAAAAGATGAAACCATAGCCATCCTGCCCGATATGACAGCCGGGGTGGATGAGCACATTATTCCCGATGAGAGTCGCCTGAATCGTCGTTCCGGCGCCGACGTTGCAGTCTCTGCCGATCCTAACGCCCGGGCCGATCACGGCGCCGGACCCGATAACCGAACCGCGTCCGACCTGGACGTCGGGGCCGATTACCGCCAGCGGATCGATCACGACATCGTCTTCGAGATAGGCCGAGGGATGGATAACGGCGGACGCAGCGACCGCCGCATTGTCGAACCACGACTGTGGCCGCAACACATCGCCATGGAGGTCCCTGGCGATGCTGACGAACGCGCGAAACGGAGCCTTCGAGCGCAGAACCGCCACATGGGCCGGCACATCGGCTTCGAAACGCGGGCTGACCAGACAGGCGCCCGCCTTCGTCGCCGCCAACTGCCCCGCATATTTGTGGTTGTCGAAAAATGCAAGGTGCATGGGCCCGGCCTCGTCGAGTGAAGCCAGGCCGATAATCCGAATGTCGCCGCGGGACGCATCGACCAACTGCGCTCCCGTCGATGCGGCGATCTCCGCCAAAGTCGACGGCGGCGGGCGCTTAAAGAATGCCGGTTGCGTCATTCCATCCGTCGCAGTTGGCGGTCATGGTCACGTTCAGAACGTGGTTCCGCCGCCGAACCTGAACTCCTGCACCCGGTCGAACCTGCCCTTGGTGATCGGCACCGCATAGTCGAAGCGAAGCGGACCGAACGGAGACTGCCAGATCAGGCCGACGCCGACCGAGCTTCGGATCACATTGGTGTCGTCATGCTGAAGGCCGGCGCAGGTGCCCGGATTGGCGTTCGATGTACTTGGCGAACATCCCGGCGCATTGAATTCATTGGTCAGCGCGTACGACGTCGGCCCCTGATACCCCCAGAGCGAACCGGCATCCGCGTAAACGGCGCCCTTCAGGCCCACTTCCTTCGGCATGAACCAGAACGGCATCTGCAACTCAACCGACGCTCCCCAGTACTTGGTGCCGCCCAGGGCATCCATCGTGCTCAGATAATTGACATCGCGCGGACCGATGCCGTACGGCGCGAAACCGCGCACCAGATTCGGTCCCATCTGGAAGTTATCCAGCATGCGGATTCCGTTCTGTCCGGCATAGGCGCCAACGTTGTTCAGGATACCGCCTTGCAGATGGATCAGACCGACGATGTCGGAGACGATCGGCTGATAATACTTCGCGTCGAGCGCCGTCTTCAGATATTTGACGTCGCCGCCGATGCCGGCGAAATCCTGCCTGAAATCGATCAGCAGGCCAGCGGTGGGGTTCTTGTTGTTGTCGAGGGTGTTGTAGGTCAGTGTGTAGCCGAGCATCGAGGTCAGCGTCCGCCCGCGCTCAAGCTCCTGACGGATCGGCAGCGACGCCTCACCATCGGAATAGCAGCCCATGTTGACTCCATCCCACACGCCCATGGCATTCATGAAGGCCGGCGAGGGATTGTACGGCAAGCCATTGGTAAGACTGTTGTTACAGTTCCGCAGGGCGCTTGGCAGACCGATCTCCTGCTGGAAAATCGAATAACGCAGCTGCAACGTCAGATCCTCGCGCAGGCCGAAACCGAGCCGCGGACTGAATCCGAGCGTCTTCATGTTATAGGAAATCCACTGGTTGGAGAGCTGCTCGCGCTGGTAAAGATCGAGCCCGAGCGCAACGCGATAGTCCAGCAGGAACGGCTCGACAAACGACAGCGAATATCCCCTCGACCATTGCCCGTATTGAACCGAGGCCTTCGCATACAGACCGCGGCCGAGCAGGTTGCGCTCGGAGACGCTGACTTCCGCAAGCGCGCCCTGGGTGGTGGAAAAGCCGCCGGACACCGAGAAGTCGCCGGTCGACTTGTCTTCAACCTCAACGTCGAGAATCACGCGATCGCTGGAAGAGCCGGGTTCGGCCGTAATCTTGACCGTCTTGAAGAAATCGAGGTTCTTCAGGCGGCGCTCCGCGCGATCAACCAGCGAGCGGTTGTAGGCATCGCCTTCCGCAAGGTCGAACTCGCGCCGGATCACATAGTCCCGCGTCCGCGTGTTGCCCCTGATGTTGATGCGCTCGATATACGTTCTCGGCCCTTCGTCGATCGCGAACACGATCGAGACGGTATGCGCATCGAAGTTGCGATCGCCTCGCGGCCGCACGACAGCAAAAGCATATCCGCGCCGCGACGCCTCGACCTGCATCTCCTCGACGGACTTCTCAAGCGCTTCAGCGTTGTAGAGCGATCCGACGTGAACGTGAGAAAAACCGCGCATCGAATTTCCGTCGAACGTCGGAATCGACGACTCGAACGCCACCGATCCGACGCGGTATTGCTGGCCTTCCTCAATCTTGAAGGTCACAAGGAACCCGTGGCGTCCGGGATCGTACTCGGTCAGGGCGGCAATGATCTGAACATCGGCATAACCGTTCTTCAGATAAAAACGACGCAGCAAATCCCGATCGGCTTCGACGCGATCGGGATCGTACACATCTCCTCCACCGAGAAAGCTGAGAAAATTCGATTCGTGCGTCTTGATGACGTCCTTCAAACGATAGGACGAAAAGGCCTGGTTGCCGATAAACTCGATCGAAGCGACGCCGGTTTTATCGCCTTCGACGATCGAAAAAATGAGATCGACACGATTGTTGGGCTGTTCGATGAATTCGGGAGTGACGCGCACATCGTAGCGGCCGGAGCGGCGATAGATCTCGACGATTCGCTGGACGTCGGACTGGATCATCGGCCGGGAAAACGTGCCGCGCGGCTTGGACTGGATCTCCGTCTTCAGCTGGTCGTCCTTCACCTTCTTGTTGCCCTCGAAGGCAACCCGGCCGATGACCGGGTTCTCGACGACCGAGACCACCAGTCCGCCCCCCGCCCGGTCGATTCTGACGTCCTGAAACAGGCCGGTCTCAATCAGCGCCTTCAAGGCGTCGTCAATGCTGGCCTGGTCAAGGCGCCCGCTGGGGTCCGGCTTGAAATAGGAACGGATCGTCTCCAGTTCGACGCGGCGGTTCCCTTGAACAGAGATCGACGACAGCGTCTGCGCGGCAGCAGGGGACGATACGAGAGGGACGGTCACAGCGACGGCGGCCGGCACGGCAATGGCAATCAGGGCGGCGAGCAATATCCCCCTTGAAACCCGCATTCCAACATTCATGCGCAACGCGCCCTTATCAATTCTGACGCCGCCCAGTTCCCCACAGGCGGCAGATTCTCATTACGCGCTGCTTGTAGCCAATTTTCTCGCAGTCGCAAACGGGCTTTAGCGGTATAATTCTAATTTAATTCCAAGACGTTGCCCATTAGCCACGCCCGGATCACGACAACTCCCGGATCAAGGTCCGGCCGAAATCGAATGTGATCGATTCCAGAAATGCACGGCAGCCCGCGAGCGGAAAGCCGCGAGCGATTCTTCCTCATCGCCTCCCGGCCGAACGACTCACGATCGAGCCAGATGCAGAATATCGTTATAGGTGGCGAAAACCATTAACATCAGAACCAGACCCAGCCCGATACGGAACCCCACTTCCTGGGCACGCTCGGAGATCGGACGGCCTCGCACGGCTTCCGCCGCATAGAACAAAAGGTGTCCACCATCCAGCAACGGAACCGGAAACAGGTTCAGCAGTCCGATCGACACGGACAGAACGGCGGCAAGGTGGATCAAAGCGGCCGGGCCGATCGTGGCCACCTGCCCGGAGATCTGGGCAATTCGAAGCGGCCCGCCGACCTGGTCGGCCGCCTCGCGCCCCGAGAAGATCCCGCCGATATAAGCCATCGTGCGATCGATGACGAACCAGGTTTCCTCGACTCCCATCCAGAGCGCCGTCACCGGATTCACGTATTCCGTGGTGACGTCTCCTGGCGAGGTCGAACGCGTAATCCCGAGAACGCCGATCCGGTGCGTGTTTCCGAACCGGTCCTTGATCTCCTTGAGTTCCGGCACGCCCTTCAGATCAACGATCGAATCGCCCCGCTTCACGGCGAATGTCAGCGTCTCGCCGGCCTTGGTGCCGACGATCCGCTGCATGTCGGAAAAGCTGTCGATCCTGCCGCCATTAATCGCGGTCACGATATCGCCGGCCTTGAAACCGGCCGCTTCGGCCGCGCTGCCGGCCTGCACGCCGTCGACGCGCGCTGTCGTGCTGGGCTTACCGAGAAACATGAACAAGCTGGCGAAAATAACGATCGCAAGGATGAAGTTGGCGATGGGACCCGCGGCAACGATCGCGGCGCGCCGGCCCACAGACTTATGATGGAAGCTGCTCCCACGCTCCTCCGCCGTCATGGAGGCAAGGGCTGAGCTCGATGGCGTGCTGGCCTCGGAATCATCGCCAAAAAACTTGACGTATCCGCCGAGGGGAATGGCGGAGAGCTTCCAGCGCGTCCCGTGCCGGTCGTTGAAGCCCGCCAGTTCAGGCCCAAAACCCACGGAGAACGTCAGCACCTTCACGCCGGCCCAGCGCGCGACGAGGAAGTGGCCGAGTTCGTGAAAGAAAACCACGATGGTGAGGACAAACAGGAACGGAACGATATAGCCGATTAAGCCCGAGCTTAACATATTGAAAGTATTAACAAAAAAATCGGCCATTCCGTTTCCTTCGCCCAAGGCCGAAGGCCCTGGTCCCATCCACGCCTAGAGCATTTTGCAGCCGGGTAGAATCCGGTTCGCGTAGAAAAACACTCTCACTCGATATCGATAACTGGCGCGTACTCCGATCGCAAAACCAGATCAACTTCTGCAGAGTATGCGCTAGGATGCCTTTGCGGCAATTTGAGGCAAAAGCGACGCGGCCATATTTCGCGCGTTATGGTCAACGGCGATGGCGTCATCAGCCGATGCCAGCGGCGCGAGATTCCCGGCCCGGACCCAGCCGTTCATGGTGGCTTCGACCAGGCGCGCGATGGCGCCGAACCTGATCTTCTCGGCGATGAACGCCGCGACGGCAATCTCGTTTGCGGCATTGTAGACCGTGGTTGCGCCCTGCCCCGTCCTCAGCGCATCGTAGGCGAGCCGTAAGGCGGGAAACCGCGCGAAATCCGGCGCCTCGAACGTCAACTGTCCGATACTGGCGAGATCGAGCTTCACCGCCGGCCCCGCGATGCGCTCGGGCCAGCCGAGGCAATGCGCGATCGGGGTCCGCATGTCCGGCGTACCGAGCTGTGCGACGACGGATCGATCGGAGAACTCGACCATGCCGTGGACGATGGATTGCGGATGCACCAGGACGTCGATCTCCTCGGGCTCGAGCGCAAACAGACACGCCGCCTCGATGACCTCCAGTCCCTTGTTCATCATCGACGCCGAATCGATCGTGATCTTCCGTCCCATGCTCCAGTTGGGATGCTTCAGCGCCTGCGCCAGCGTCGCGTTCTCGATGTCAGCCGCCGCCCAGGTGCGGAACGGCCCGCCCGACGCGGTGATGATGACGCGCGTGAGTTCATCGCGATTTCCTGAGCTCAGGGCCTGAAACAGGGCATTGTGTTCGGAGTCCGCGGGCAGGATGCAAGCCCCCGCCCTGGCGGCGCGCTGCATGAAGAAGTCGCCCGCACAGACCAGGCATTCCTTGTTCGCAAGCGCGATCGTCGTGCCGCGATCCACGGCCGCAAGCGCGGGCTTCAGTCCGGCCGCGCCGCTCACCGCGGCCATCAGCCAGTCGGCCGGCCGCGAGGCGGCCTCGATGATCGCGCTTTCGCCGACGCCACACGCGATGCCGGTGCCGGCAAGCGCATTCTTCAACTCGTCAAAGCGCGAGGCATCCGCGACCGCCACGAATCGCGCGTCAAACTCGCGCGCGAGTTTAGCGAGACCCTCGACATTGGAGTTCGCGGTCAACGCCTCGACCCGATAGCGGCCGCGCGCGCCGCGCAACAAATCCATCGTGCTGTCGCCGATCGATCCGGTCGCTCCCAGAACCGTCACGGTCCTGACGCCAGCCTCGACCGGCTTGTCGTTCTTCAACGGAACAGCACTCATTGTTTCACCAAACCATCAGAGCGTGGCCGATGCCATCGGCGCCGCCACGCAGAAATCCGAAAAGCGCGGCAAAGACAATCGCCGCGACAAAACCGTCGAGACGGTCGAGCAAGCCGCCGTGCCCGGGAATGATCTGACTGGAATCCTTGACCCCGAAACGCCTCTTGACCGCCGATTCAAACAGGTCGCCCGATTGCGACACGATTGACAGAAAAGCAGCGAGCAGCAGCAATGGAGCCAATCTTCCAAGATCGAAAGCGGCAAAGCCTGCGGCGACCGCGAGGCCGCCAGCAAACCCGCCGACCGCACCCGCCCAGGTTTTCTTAGGACTAACGCGCGGCCACAATTTTGGTCCACCAATTCCACGGCCCGCGAAATACCCCCCGATATCGGCAGCCCACACCACGAACAGCACAAACATCAGCGCGACAAATCCATAGTCGCCATCGAGGCGAACCTGCGCCGATGCGAATACGGCCGCCGCCGCGTAACAGAATCCGGCCACCGACCAAAAGCGCAGCCGGCGCGACACCGCAGCCACCGCCACGGCGCCGGTCAAAAGCGCGGCCAACGAAAGCGCGCCATATCCGAACGCCAGGCACAGGCCCGACACGACAAGCGCCGCAATCCCTGCGGCGACCGTCTGCTTTTCCTGCGCGGCGCCGACGATCGTCAGCCATTCGACGTACATGCCGATCGCAGCCAGCGTGACGAGCGCGATCCATAACGGTCCGCCGGTCCAGGCGATCGCGATCGCGGCCGGCGCGAGAACCAGCGCCGCCATAATGCGCGTCCTGAGATTTTGCGATCCGCTTGCGGCAGCCGGCGCGCGTTGATCCTGATCCACGCTAGTGTCCCGAGTCCAAAGTTCGAATGTCCTTAGCTATAGCGTTTTCTGGCAAAGTGGAATCCGGTTCGTTGAAAGAAAACGCTGTGATTTGAAGGCCAATGATCTTGATCGGCGCGCTTCACTCACGCGACCGGCGACCCCCTTGGTTCGAGAAAATTTACAGTCATGATCCGGCTTTCGCGGCCAGCCCGCCGAAGCGGCGTTCGCGTCTTGCATATTCGGCGATCGCTCCTTCGAGCGCCGCCCTGTCGAAATCCGGCCAGTGAATCGGAACGAATACAAATTCACTGTAAGCCGCCTGCCACATCAGGAAATTCGACAGACGCTGCTCGCCGCTGGTGCGGATGATCAGGTCAGGATCGGGAATGTCCGGAGCGTCGAGATATCGGCCCAGCATATCGGCGTCGATCGTGGCCGGGTCGCGCTTACCCTCGGCCACTTCACGAGCAAGGCGCCGGGCGGCTTTCGCGATTTCCTGTCGCGAGCCATAGTTGAATGCAACGACAAGATTGAGCCGGTTGTTGTTCTTCGTCAGGTCCTCGGCCTCGGTCAACAGCGCGCAGATATCCGGCTCCAGCCCGTCGCGCTCGCCGATAACCCGCACGCGCACCCCGTCGCGATGCAACGTCGCCAGATCATTGCGGACGAACCTCCGCAGCAAGCCGAAGAGATCGCTGATCTCGCTCGGAGGCCGCGACCAGTTCTCGGAACTGAAGGAAAAAATGGTCAGATAATGGATGTTCAACTCGCCCGCGGCGCGGACTACGCGCCTCAACGCCTCGACACCGCGGCGATGACCTTCCGCGCGCGGCAGTCCACGAGCGGCCGCCCATCGGCCGTTGCCATCCATGATGATCGCAACGTGCAGCGGTGCATCGGCTTGGTCCGATCCCTCGATTGCAGGCGCAACAGCATTCGACATCAGGCCAGTCCAATCCGGCTAAACGGTGAGGATTTCCTTTTCCTTGCCCGCCAGCAACTGATCAATTTCGGAGATGATGCTGTCCGTAGCCTTCTGAACATCGTTCGCAAGGCGCTTCTCATCGTCCTCGGAAATCTCGTGATTCTTTTCGAGCTTCTTGAGCGTATCCAGGCCATCGCGGCGCACATGACGAACCGCCACCTTTGCCGCCTCCGCATATTTGTGCGCGACCTTTACCAATTCCTTGCGCCGCTCTTCGTTAAGTTCGGGAATTCGCAACCGCAATACCTGTCCCTCGGTGGCCGGGCTCAGTCCTAGGTTCGAATCGACGATCGCCTTCTCCACCGCCTTGACCATCGACTTGTCCCAGACCTGCACCGACAAAAGACGCGGCTCCGGAACGCTGATCGTTGCCACCTGGTTCAATGGCATGTGGCTGCCGTAGGCATCGACCTGCACCGGGTCGAGCATCGACGAGGACGCCCGGCCGGTCCGCAGCCCCCCGAGCTCATGCTTGAGAGACTGTGTCGCTCCCTGCATTCGTCGCTTCAAGTCGCCAATATCGAAACTTCCCGACACCATGCGCCCTCCATATGGAACTTGCCTGACCTACATCCGATCCGCCGCGACGGATCAACTTGCGACGATCGTCCCGCGGCCGGTCCCCTTCAGGATGGCGCCGATCGAATCCGGTTCGGCGATCGAGAACACGATGATAGGCAGCGCCGTCTCGCGGGCAAGCGCGAAAGCCGTCGCGTCCATGACCTTATAGCCGCCTTCGAGCGCCTGCGAGTGACTTAACCGTTCGAACCGTTTAGCGGACGGATCCTTCCTGGGATCGGAACTGTAAACGCCATCCACGTTCGTCGCCTTGAGCACGGCTTGCGCACCGATCTCGGCGGCACGAAGAACCGCCGTCGTGTCGGTCGTGAAGTAAGGATTGCCGGTTCCACCCGCCAGCAGGACAATTCGGTCCTCTGCGAGATACTTGTGCGCGGCACGGCGGGTGAAAAGCTCGCAGACCTCAGGCATGACGAACGAAGAGAGGGCGCGCGCCGGCTGCCCGCGGCGTTCCAGGGCAGCCTCAAGGGCCAGGCAGTTCATCACGGTGGCAAGCATGCCCATCGTATCGCCGGTCGGGCGCGAGACGCCGCGGGACGACACCTCGACGCCGCGGAATATGTTTCCTCCGCCGACGACGACCGCGACTTCCACTCCCAGCGCGCGAGCCTCCGCCAGATCGCCGGCGATCCGATCAATCGTGGGCTGATCGATGCCAAAAGGCTGCGAGCCCGCCAGGTACTCTCCCGACAGCTTCACGACAACACGACGGTAGGCCGGCCGATCCATGTGCGTTCGCTCCGTCGCGAGTCAGATTGTCCCGCCTCAGATTCGGCGTTACCCCTGTCCGGCCGCCGCGGCAACCTCGGCCGCGAAATCGGACTCAGCCTTCTCGATTCCCTCTCCGAGCGCATAGCGCACAAAGCCCGTAATCTTCACGGGCGCGCCAACCTTGCCCTCGGCTTCCTTGAGCGCCTGGCCAACGCTTCTCTTGTCGTCGAAGATGAACGGCTGTTCCAGCAGCGTGTGCTCCTTGAAGAACGTCTTCAGGCCGGACTCGGTGATCTTGTCGATCATCGCTTCCGGCTTGCCCTGCTGCCGGAATTTGTCCGCAAGAACGTCCTTCTCGCGCTTGACGATGTCCGGGTCGACGCCCGAAGGGTCGATCGCCACCGGATTGGCGGACGCAATATGCATGGCGACCTGACGGCCAAGCGCCGCGAGTTCGTCGGCATTGCCTGCAGACTCCAGCGCGACGATCACTCCCAATTTGCCCGCACCGTCGATCACGGCGTTGTGGACATAGCCCGCGACGATCCCCTTGGCGACCTCCAGCGAATTCGCGCGACGCAACGTCATGTTCTCGCCGATGGTTGCGATTGCATCCGAGATCGCCGTCGCCACAGTGGCGCTGCCAACCTCGGCGGCCTTGATCACCTCGACATCGGCGCCAACGCTGAGAGCGACCTGCGCCACCATCTTGACTAGGCCCTGAAACTGCTCATTGCGCGCGACAAAGTCGGTTTCCGAATTCACTTCGACGACGACGCCCTTGTTACCGCTGGTGACGACGCCGATCAGGCCCTCGGCCGCAACACGCCCCGCCTTCTTGGCGGCCTTGGAAAGCCCCTTCTTGCGCAGCCAGTCAATCGCGGCCTGCATGTCACCGTTGTTTTCGGTCAGCGCCTGCTTGCAATCCATCATGCCGACGCCGGTGATTTCGCGCAGCTCCTTGACCATCGCCGCGGTGATTGTCGCCATTGCTGTATGTCCTTTGCCTGCCGGGAGATGACGGTACGGCTTCCCCGGCCGCCGTCACCTCTACCCAGGGATCAGTCAGAAAATCGGGCGTGACGCGGCCGGCTGAAACACCGCCGCACCGCGCGTTACTCGGCTTCGGCTGTCATCGCCTTGGCCTGAGCGACCCAGCCATCGGCCCGGCTCGGAAGGCCAACTTCCTCGCCGATCCTGTGCGCCGTATCGTGATCGAGCTCGGCAAGCTGCCAATAGTGGAAGATACCGAGATCGTTGAACTTTTTCTCTATCGCCCCGGAAACGCCCGTAAGCTTCTTGAGGTCGTCGGCGACGCCTCGCGGACCGGCGAGCCCCTGGAAGCCGGCAGGCTGCGCGGCGGCTGGAATCTCTTCCCGCACCGGCTCGACAGAGGCGCCGACATCGATGCCGGATTCGCCCTGAGCCCGTGAAATGCCGTCGATCGCCGCGCGGGCGATGAGATCGCAATACAGGCTGATGGCGCGACCCGCATCGTCGTTGCCGGGCACGATATAGGTGATGCCTTTCGGATCGCAGTTGGTGTCCACGATCGCCGCGACCGGAATGTTCAGCCGCTGAGCTTCCTGGATCGCGATGTCTTCCTTGTTGGTGTCGATCACGAACATCAAATCGGGAAGACCGCCCATGTCCTTGATGCCGCCGAGCGAGCGATCAAGCTTGTCGCGCTCGCGCTGCAACGTCAGCCGCTCCTTCTTGGTGTAGGCGTTGGCGTCGCCGGAATTGAGCACCTCGTCGAGATGGCGCAACCGCTTGATCGAACCTGAAATCGTTTTCCAGTTGGTCAACGTGCCGCCCAGCCAGCGCGAATTGACGAAATACTGTGCCGAGCGCTTCGCAGCGTCGGCGACACCATCCTGCGCCTGCCGCTTGGTGCCGACGAACAGGATGCGCCCGCCCCTGGCGACGGTATCGCTGACGGCCTGCAACGCACGGTGCATCAGCGGCACGGTCTGCGCGAGGTCGATGATGTGGATGTTGTTGCGGGCACCGAAAATGTACTCCGCCATCTTCGGATTCCAGCGGTGCGATTGGTGGCCGAAATGAACGCCGGCCTCAAGCAACTGGCGCATGGTGAATTCAGGTAGCGACATGATTCAATTCTCCGGTTGGTTCCTCCGGAAACGTGTGAGCAGACGAACCGTCAAACCAAAAGGAATGCGGTCCGGCAGCCACCGGACGGCTTTTCAGGCCATGTTTCCGTGTGAGATAGCGGCCTGTATAGCGAGGGTACCGGCCATACGCAAGGCAATCCGATCCCGCCGGGCCGCCCCGCCCGGGCCGGTCAGATGGCCTGAACATCGACGACCCCCGTCACCGCCTTGATCGCGCCGGCGATCTGAGGCGACACCCGAAAGCGGCCAGGAAGCTTTATTTCCACCTCGGTCTCAAGGTCCAGCATCATCACCAGCGAGACCTCGCCCTCGCCAGCCTGCCTCGACGCAGGAACTTTCGCGGTCCCGGCCGGATCCCCGTTGTCGTTCATCTGGAGACGCCTTTCGATCGACTCGAGCGGCCTGGAATCGCGCAGGAAAATCCGCAACCCCTTCTGTGTCTTGGCCGCGGCATCGTCGAGCGGTTCGGCGCGGGACACCCGCGCGCGCACCTCCTCGCCCTGCAATTCCGCGTCGAGTTGCAGCAGCACCGCTGCCCCCGGTTCAAGGACCTCCCGAAACTGCGCGAGACCTTCCGAGAACAGCACCGCCTCGAAATGACCGCTCGGATCGGACAGGCCGATGATGCCCATCTTGTTGCCCGTCTTGGTTCGCCGCTCCATCCGCGAAACCACCGTCGCAGCCACCTTGCCGGCGGTCGCACCGGCCTTCACCGCACGAGAAAATTCGACCCACGACTGGACGCGGAGCCGCTTGAGCGCTGTCGCATAATCGTCGAGCGGATGTCCCGACAGGAAAAACCCGACCGCCTCATATTCGCGCCTCAGCCGATCGGCGGGCAGCCAGGGCTCCGCCCGAGGCAGCATGATGTCGGGCGCGTCCGCGAGGCCGCCGAACATGTCGTTCTGGCCGATCATCGTTGCCTCGTGGCTGCGCTGGCACGCCGCAAGGATCGCCTCGGCGCCGGCGAACACGCGGGCGCGATTCGCCTCAAGCGAATCGAACGCTCCGGCCGCCGCGAGACTTTCGATGACGCGCTTGTTGATGGCGCGCGGCGGCACCCTGGCGGCGAAATCCGCCAGCGAGGTGAACATACCGGCGTCGCGGGCTTCGACGATCTGCTCGACCGCATGCGCGCCGACCCCTTTCAGCGCGGCCAGCGCATAACAGATGACGCCTTCCTTCACCTCGAAGGTCGCGCCGGAACGGTTGATCGACGGCGCTTCGACCTTGATGCCCAGACGCTGGGCCTCGCTGCGAAATTCCGAAAGCTTGTCGGTGTTGCTCATATCGAGCGTCATCGATGCCGCCAGAAACTCGACAGGAAAATGCGCCTTCATGTACGCGGTCTGATAGGAGACCAGCGCATAGGCCGCCGCGTGGCTTTTGTTGAAGCCGTAATCGGCGAACTTCGCCAGCAGTTCGAAAATCGTTTCCGCCTGGCCCCGGGGAACGCCGTTGTTGACGGAGCCGGCCACGAAGATCGCGCGCTGCTTTTCCATCTCCGAGCGGATCTTCTTACCCATCGCCCGCCGCAGCAGGTCGGCGTCTCCGAGCGAGTAGCCCGCCATGACCTGGGCGATCTGCATCACCTGCTCCTGATAAATGATAACGCCGAAGGTTTCCTTCAGGATCGGCTCGAGCATCGGATGAAGATATTCCGCCTCCTCCTCGCCGTGCTTGCGCGCGCAATAGGTCGGAATGTTCGCCATCGGCCCCGGCCGATACAGCGCGACCAGCGCGATGATGTCCTCGAAACGATCCGGACGCATGTCCACCAGCGCCCGCCGCATGCCCTGGCTTTCAACCTGAAACACGCCGACCACGTCGCCCTGGGTCAGCATCTGATAGCTGGCCGCATCATCAAGCGGCAACGTGGCGAGATCGACGTCGATCCCGCGCTGCTTCAGCAACTTTACCGCGACGTCAAGAACGGTCAGCGTCTTCAGGCCGAGAAAGTCGAACTTCACCAGGCCGGCGGGCTCCACCCACTTCATGTTGAACTGGGTTACCGGCATGTCGGACTTCGGATCGCGATATAGCGGCACGAGTTCGCTCAAGGGACGATCGCCGATCACGATGCCCGCCGCATGGGTCGAGGCGTGACGCGTCAGCCCCTCAAGGCGCTGGGCGATGTCGAACGCGCGCGCCACCACCGGATCCTCATCCCGAAACGCCTGCAGCTTCGGCTCTCCCTCGATCGCCTGCTTCAGCGAGACTGGCGCCGCGGGATTTTGCGGCACCAGCTTGGTCAGCTTGTCCACCTGACCATAAGGCATCTGCAAGACGCGGCCGACGTCGCGAAGCACGCCGCGCGCCTGCAACGTGCCGAAGGTGATGATCTGCGCGACCTGATCGCGGCCGTAGCGCTTCTGCACGTAGTCGATGACCTCCCCGCGCCGCTCCTGGCAGAAGTCGATATCGAAGTCCGGCATCGATACGCGTTCGGGATTGAGGAAACGCTCGAACAGCAGGCCGAACCGGATCGGGTCGAGATCGGTGATCGTGAGCGCATAGGCCACCAAGGAGCCCGCGCCGGAACCGCGTCCCGGTCCGACCGGAATTCCCCTGGACTTGGCGTGCTTGATGAAGTCCGCAACGATGAGGAAGTAGCCCGCATAGTTCATGCGCGTGATGACATCGAGCTCAAAGTCAAGGCGAGCGCTGTAGTCGTTCTCCGTCCTTCCGGTCGAGACGCCATGCACCGCCAGCCGCTTCGCAAGCCCCTCCTGCGCCTGCCGCCGCAATTCGGCGGCTTCATCGTTTTTCCCGTCCGCCGCGCCGGCATCCGAGGCCACCGTGAAGTGTGGAAGGATCGGCTTGCGTGTCCTGGGCCGGAACGCGCAACGTTCCGCGATTTCGATCGTGGACGACAACGCTTCGGGGATATCGGCAAACAGCACAGCCATTTCCGCGCGGGTCTTGAAGCGGTGATCCGGCGTCAATTGCTCGCGATCGGTCTCCGCAACCAGGCGACCGCCGGCGATGCACAGCAAGGCGTCATGGGCTTCATAATCGCCGGCGGCAGCAAAATAAGGCTCGTTCGTTGCAACCAGCGGAAGGCCCTTCGCATAAGCCAGGTCGATCAGCGCACCTTCAACCCGCCGCTCCTTGTCGAGCCCGTGACGCTGCAACTCCACGTAAAGCCAGTCGCCAAAAATCCCGGCGAGCTGGTCGCAGCGGGCCATCGCAAGCGCAGGATGATCGGCGTTGAACGCCTGCGCCACGGGGCCCTCGGGTCCTCCGGTCAAGGCGATCAGACCGTCGTTTTCATCCCGAAGCCACTCCCAATTGACGCGAGGGCTGCAATGCTCCGGTGTTTCAAGGAACGCCCGGGAGTTCAATCGCATCAGGTTGCGATAGCCGGCTTCGCGCGTCGCCAGCAGGACGATTCGAGCAGGCGGTAGCGCGTTCCGGGAATTGACGTCCTGATCTCCGAAGTCCACCGCCAGTTCACAGCCGACGATCGGCTGGATGCCATGACCTGCGACCTTGTCGGAGAACTCCAGCGCTCCGAACATGTTGTCGGTGTCAGTAAGCGCCAATGCCGGCTGGTGATCCGCCCTGGCGAGTTCCGCCAGCTTCTGGATCTTGATCGAGCCCTTCAACAAGGAATAGGCCGAATGGACATGCAGGTGAACGAAACCTGCGTGAACCGCGAGGGTCTTCTGGGTCATGGTTTCAGGCAATCATCGGTCGGCGCCGGCAAAGGCCGACTCGCAAACAGAATGGTGGGGACTTGCGCCGGGCGAGTCCACGCGAAATCCCCCCACCCGCGCGGCTGTTCTCGTTTTCCCCAGCCGCCCGGATCGCCCGTTTACGAAAGCTGGGGAATAAGCTGCGCCCAGACCGCGACCATTCCGACGAACAGCACGATGGACGCCAGCGCCGACGCCTCCTCGACAAACATTCTCAACATGGCTTCCGCCTCCTCCGATCAGAACATAACGGGAATATTGTTCTCTATATGTTCCAAAGTCAAGGCAGAACCGACCTGGGAATGATCCCCTTGGTTAATCGTCCCCAAGAAACTGAACAGCGAAACGCCTGACAGAACCGATGTCGGGTTGGGAGGGACGATACGCGTTGTTTTTCCGAGGCTCTTTCGAACACACGCAGAGCAGCCGGACCTCGTCATATTTTTATGGCTGAGACTCGCGTTTTTATCGCTGAGACTCGCGGTCGGGCGAGCACCGCGCCGGCACATGGCCGGCTCGGCGATCACTTGCGCGGCCGCTTGGTGAGCTTGTAGGACCACCAGGCCGTGGCGTGGTTCCAGCTTTTAATAGGCTGGTTGCAGACTTTACAATCCGCCTGGCCCGTATCCTTGAACGGACTGGTGTAGACCGTCACGCTGTAGACAGCCCCGCAACCGGGACAGGTATATTCGCCGCCGTCGCGGGCTCGCACGCCAGGTTTTAGTTTTTGGGCCATAGCGGCCCGATAGCGCCCTCCGGTCCATTCCGCAAGTTGTTTTGATGGCTTATCCGAAGGGATCAAGATCAACGGCCCATGCGCAGCGCGGTTGAAAAGAAATGACCGGGCTAAAACCCGCGCAGACCGCTTGATTCAATCCGGGCGCAGCGCATCCGCCATTTCCCGGATGATCGCTTGCGCGGCGGCTTTCGGATTGTCCGCGGCGTAGATGGGCCTGCCCAACACCAGATAATCCGCTCCGGCACGCATGGCCTCAAACGGCGTGGCCACCCGCTTCTGGTCGTGTCTGGCGCCGCCGCTCGGGCGGATTCCAGGCGACACGATCATCAGCTTGTTGTTCGTCTGCTTGCGAAGCTCAGCGGCTTCCAACGCCGATGCGACGACGCCGTCGATCCCAACCTCAAGCGCCCGCCTGGCGCGCGCAACGACGAGGTCTTCTACGCTGCATTCGAATCCCATCTCCTTGATATCCTCGGCATCCATGCTCGTGAGCACGGTGACGCCGAGTATCTTCATGTCGGAATTCCCGCGACCGGCGACGGCGGCTTTCATGATGCTCGCGACGCCATGCACCGTCAGGAAGGCGATCTTCAACTCCGCCGCCTGGGCGACCGCGCGCTGAACGGTCTCTTCAATGTCGTAATACTTGTAGTCCAGGAAAACCCGCTTGCCTTCGGCGATCAGTTCCCTGGCGAACTCGTTTCCGCCGACGAGCTGGAGCCCCAGACCGACCTTGTAGAAAGAGACTTCATCGCCCAGGTCCCGGACAAGCTTTCTTGCATCCTCGATATTCCAGTAATCGAGAGCGACGATCAGCTTCTCGCGAGCAAGATCGGGATCGTGTGAGACAGTCATGTCTGCGGGCCGCCTTGGCGCGTGTCCAGAGTCATTGGAATTCTAAGGGGCTCGGTTTAAGGGTCTCGATTTTAAGGGTCTCGAAATGCGTCGAGGATTGGCCGGCAGTCGACACCTGACTTCTGAAGTCATTTTATATCGTAGAATCTGGCATACTTTTCTACAATCGAACTTAGCATATTTTGCTACAATGCAGACTTCCGACAACCATATATTACACGTAATGTTGGAACCCTCGCCCGCCTGCGGGCTTTCCATGATCTGATATGCCCACCAAAAAAGGCGAAAGTACTTATCGTTTGTCATTCATTCGAGGATTAATTTGATGCGTGCAACCCTCATCGCTCTCGCTCTGATCTGCTCGTGCGCTGCGGCTAACGCCTCGGACTGGGACCACCGGTATCCGTTTTGCATGATACTTTACACGCCGGTCGTGCACAACGATTGCAGCTTTACGTCGATTGAACAATGCATAGCGCGGGTAAGGGGCTTGCCCGCCCAATGCCAGAGGAACCCTTATTTCACCGGCGCGCAGAATTATCGGAGCCGGCACCGCCGACGTCATCACTGACGTCCATAACGTTTTCGAGCGAAGCATGTCCTCGGGCTTGAGCCCTAAGGATGGAAGCCGGTTCGCGTGAAGAAAACGCGTCAAAACATAAAGATACAAGATAGAGTCTTTTACCGTTTCCATGAGGCGGTGAAAGACTCTATCGAAGCGTCCGGCGCGCCATCGCAGTCTGTTTTCCGTCAATCCAGTTCGACGACGTGACCGTTCTCGAGTGAGACGCGCCGATCCATCCGATCCGCGAGTTCCATGTTGTGCGTCGCGATCAGCATTGACACCCGAGTCGCTTTCACAAGCTGCATCAGCGCATTGAATACATGATCCGCTGTTTGAGGGTCCAGGTTGCCGGTCGGTTCGTCGGCGAACAGTACCCGGGGTGCGTTGGCGACGGCTCGCGCGATCGCAACCCGCTGCTGCTCACCACCGGACAGTTCCGCCGGGCGGTGCGTGACCCGATCCTCAAGGCCGAGATAGGCGAGAATTTCGCGCGCGCGCTTGACCGTCTCGGCGCGCTTCAGACCACGGATCATCTGCGGCAGCATCACGTTTTCGAGCGCGGTGAATTCGGGAAGAAGGCGGTGCGACTGATAGACGAACCCGATATCGTTGCGCCTTATCTGCGTGCGCTCCACATCCGAAAGGCCGGACGTCGCGGCTCCTCCGATGTAGACCTCTCCCGCATCGGGGCTTTCGAGCAGCCCGGCAATATGCAGCAGGGTTGACTTGCCCGATCCCGAGGGAGCCACCAGTGCGACGGACTGGCCCGCCCACAAGGCAAGCTTGGTGCTGTCCAGAATCGTCAGCCGTGTTTCACCCTGCGTATATTCGCGCTTGATGTCGTGAAGATAGACAGTCGGCGTTTCCTTCTTTCCCTGTTCCATGTCCATCGCTCACTCGTACCGCAAGGCTTCGACGGGATCGAGGCGGGCCGCGCGCCATGACGGATAAAGAGTGGCGAGAAACGACAGCGTCAGCGCCATGATCACGACGGCGCTGGTCTCCCTCGCATCGATCTCGGCGGGCAGCTTGGACAGGAAATAAAGCTCCGGCGAGAACAGCTCGGTGCTGGTGAGCCACGAGAGGAAGGCCCGGATCGACTCGATGTTGAGGCAGACCAGCAGCCCGACGATAAAGCCCGTAAGCGTGCCGACCACGCCGATCGCGGCTCCCGTGATCAGGAAGATGCGCATGATCGCCCCTTGCGAGGCTCCCATGGTGCGCAGGATGGCGATATCGCTCCCCTTGTCCTTGACCAGCATGATCAGCCCCGACACGATATTCAGCGCCGCGACGAGGACGATCAGCGTCAGGATCAGGAACATCACATTGCGTTCAACCTGAAGCGCGTTGAAGAATGTGGAGTTCCGCTGCCGCCAGTCAACCAGAAACACCGGCCGACCGGCAGCCTCCGTCACCGATTTGCGAAAGTCGTCGATCCTGTCCGGATTGTCCGTGTAGACCTCGATCGAAGTGACATCGTTGGCGCGATTGAAATAGGCCTGCGCCTCGGCCAGCGGCATGAACACGAAGGTGGAGTCGTATTCGGACATGCCGATCTCGAACACCGCCGCGATCTTGTACGGCTTGATGCGTGGAGTCGTGCCCATCGGAGTCACCGCCCCGCGCGGCGCCACCAGCGTCACGCTGTCGCCCGCGTGCAGCGAGAGTTGATCGGCCAGGCGCCGGCCGATGGCCACGCCCTGCCCCTCGTCGAACCCGTCGAGCGTCCCCTGTTTGATGTTTCTGGCGATGGAGGTAAGGTTGTTGAGGTCATCGGCCCTGATGCCCCGGACAAAAACACCGGCGGCGTTATAGGGTGAAGAGCCCAGCGCCTGACCGTCGACGACGGGCGCGGCAAGCCGTATCCCCTGCACCTGGCTGACGCGGTCCGCGACTTCCTTCCAGTCGGTGAGCGGCGACTCCAGCGGCTGAACCAGGAGATGCCCGTTCAGGCCAAGGATCTTGCTGAGCAGTTCCGTGCGAAAGCCATTCATGACGGCCATCACGATGATCAGCGTGGCCACGCCGAGCATGATGCCGAGGAACGAGAATCCGGCGATGACGGAGATGAACCCTTCCTTCCGCCGCGCTCGCAGATAGCGTCCGGACAGCATCCACTCGAAGGCGGCAAAGGGCTTGGTCCGGAGCGGCTCGTTCATGGTCTCATCCATCGTTCGATAATCCCATGATTCGGACCAATTGTGGCCGGAATGGCATTGAGAAACGCGCGCGGTGGATAATCCGCCAGTGTCCCGATTCCGAAGTTCGCATACCCTTGCCGCAACCTTTGATACGAACTTCGGAATTAAAGGGACACTAGCAACTTTATGATTCTAGTGTGGTTTGGGTTCAGAAGTTCGCTTGACGGACTCGATGGGGTAACGAAGCGAACTTCTAAACCACCACACTACGCCATCAGCCGCGCAACCGCATCCTCCAGCGCGACACTCTCACGTGACCCGTCCCCGCGCCGCTTGATCTCGACCTTGCCTTCGGCGAGTCCCTTCGGACCCACCATTACCTGCCAGGGACTCCCGATCAAGTCGGCGGTTGCGAACTTCGCGCCTGCCCGCTGGTCGGTGTCATCGTAGAGCACATCGACGCCCTTGGCGGAGAGTTCGCGATAAATCCGCTCGCATGCCTCATCAGTATCGGTGGCGCCCTGTTTCAGATTCAGGATCGCGACCGTGAACGGCGCCACCGCCTCCGGCCATTTGATGCCCGCCTCATCATGACAGGCCTCGATGATCGCGCCGACGAGACGGGAGACGCCGACGCCGTAGGAACCGCCATGGATCGGCTGCTCGATACCGTCGGGGCCGGTCACCAGCGCCTTCATCGACTCGGAATACTTGGTGCCGAAGTAGAAGATCTGGCCGACCTCGATGCCGCGCGTATGAACGCGCCTTTCTTCCGGAACCTCGCGCTCATAGCGCGGCCCGTCGTGCACGTCCTCCGTCGCGGCATAGGCAGCGGTCCATTGCCTGACGATCGGCGTCAGATCGCCGTCGTAATCCACTTCCGTGCCGGGCACCGGAAGATCGAGAACATCCTTGTCGATATAGACGCCCGACTCGCCCGTCTCGGCAAGAACGATGAATTCATGGCTGAGATCGCCGCCGATCGGGCCGGTTTCCGCCCGCATCGGAATCGCCTTCAAGCCCATGCGCGCGAATGTGCGCAAGTAGGCGACGAACATCCTGTTGTAGGAGCGCCGCGCGCCGGCTTCATCGATATCGAAGGAATAGGCATCCTTCATGAGGAATTCACGACCGCGCATGACGCCGAAACGGGGACGCTGCTCGTCGCGGAACTTCCACTGGATATGATAGAGGTTGAGCGGCAGGCTCTTGTAGGAGCGGATATAGCCGCGGAAGATCTCGGTGATCATCTCCTCGTTGGTCGGACCATACAGCAGCTCGCGCTTGTGCCGATCCTGAATCCGCAACATCTCCGGCCCATAGGCGTCGTAACGCCCGCTCTCGCGCCAGAGGTCCGCGAGTTGCAGCGTCGGCATCAGCAGTTCGATCGCGCCGGCGCGGTTCTGCTCCTCGCGCACGATGGCCTCGATCTTCTTCAGCACCCGAAGACCCAGTGGAAGCCAGGCATAGATGCCGGCGGCCTCCTGGCGTATCATGCCCGCCCGCAGCATCAGCCGGTGCGAGACGATCTCGGCCTCCTTCGGAGTCTCCTTCAGAATCGGCAAAAAGAACCGCGACAGTCGCATGATCAGGCCTGGAATCGCTTGGGGATACGAATGCCGGCAGTGAAACCGGATCGGCCGGCAAAATACAAGGTCCGCGGGACGACAAGCCACGCGAAAACAGCCGAATTCACGCGCCTGAAGCATTTCAAGCACGCGGGCGGTAGCTACCTGTAGCGTTTACGAGGAAAGCATGTCCTCGGGCTTGACCTATCGGCGGAGTCTCACTGCTTGGCCTTCAGCCGGACCACCGGCGCAGGCGCGCGCGGTTTGTCCGCCTGCTCCGCTTGCGGGATTTCGGTCCAGCGTTGGCTCCCCTGCTCGCACTCCTGCTCGGCGGGGAAATAAAGGCTCTGTCCCACCCTGCCCGGAAGCCGGACCACCAGGCCGAACGTATCATAAAGGTTGTCCGGCAATGGACCGCCTCGCCAGATGACCTCCTCCACGACATCGGTGACGGTTTTTCCGTGCGGCCCCCGCACCGGCGCTTCGAGTTTCCTGCTCTTGATGTCGACTTTCCAGCCCGGCTTCATCTGCGGCTTCACCGACAGAATGCCTTCCGGCAGCCTGATCCGCAGCACGGTGGTCGCGCTGCCGTTGCAGCCGTGCGGCACGGTGAAGGTGAGATGCGCGTAACTGTCCGCTGCCGCATCCGAGGGCTGGACCGTGACATGCGCCAGCGCTGCCTCACATGAAGCCACCGCGACAGCCGCCGCGATGGCCGAACCGATCCGCGATCCCGGGACGCGCATCATTTCCCGCTTCCATCATGTGAATGATCCGGCGTGTTTTTCATCGCTCCGCCTGACGCGCTGGGCGCTCGCGTACCCATGCCTTCCACATCGAGCGTGACCGCAACGTCGCCAGCCTTCTCGAACTTAAGCGTGACGGGCACCTTCTCACCCTTCTTGAAGGGATGCCTGAGATCGAACAGCATCAGGTGATAGCCACCCGGCTCCAGCTTGACCGTCTTGCCCGGCTCGACGGCGAGGCCACCCTCGACCTGATTCATTTTCATCACGCCGTTGTTCATGCTCATCTCATGAACCTCGAGCCTCCCGGCGGCATCGGTCGAGCCACCGACAAGTTTATCAGCGACCGCACCTTTGTTTTCGATGGTGACGTATCCGACAGCGACCTTGGCGCCGCCCGCCGTGGCGCGGGTCCATGGCAGGGAAATGACCAGATCGCCCGCGCTGACGGATTCGGCGTGCACCGGCGTCGCCAGGCCAAGCGTGGCAACAGCCACCGCGCCGATCATGCCGCGGAATGTCAACCATGGTTTCATGACATGCTCCTTTTGGTTCTGTCACAGGCACTCACCATCGCACTTTGAACCCAGCATAGACCGCACGCCCGAATCCGGGTTCAAACAATGGTGAATTGGCGTTGGCGCGATCGAGGATCGAGGTGGAAGCGATGTAAGCCTTATTGCCGATATTGCGAGCCTCGATGTAGCCGGAATATCTGCCGCCATCGTCAAAACCGGCCTTCATTCCATAGATCGCGTAGGCGTCGGTGCTCAGCGTATTGGCGCTGTCCGCATAGTAGCCCTGCGGTACCCATTCGATATTCGGGCCAGCATAGAACCCGTTGGGATGCTTGTAGAGCAGTTCGCCCCGGACGTAGTGGCGCGGCGCCCCGGGCAGCAGATTGTTGCCGAACACCGGATCATTGACGAAGCGGAAATCGTTGAACGTATAGGCAACGTTGAGCCAGAGCCGGTCCGGCCGATCGCCGCGTTCGAACAGATTGCGAAAGATCGCGGCGCCCGCGCCAGCCTCGATGCCCTGATGCATCGTGCGATCGGCGTTGGTGACGTTGCAGTTACCGAACGCGCTGAACAGACAAAGCAGCTCGTTGTCGATCTGCGCCCGATAGTATGTCAGCTCCCAGGTGGCGTCAGGCCGCCGGGCGCGCGTGCCGATCTCGTACGTCGTCGCGCGCTGCGGCCGGATGCTGGTGAAAGGAATGTTGGGAATGTTGGGGCCATTGGCGCTCTCGCCGTAGCTCGGCACCTCGGCGCTTCGCGACACGTTGGCGAAGGCCTGCCAGGCCGGATCAATCTGCCACAACAATCCGCCCTTGGGACTCCAAAGACCGAACTCCGTCCGGCCCGACTGATCGCCGTCGCTCAAGAAGCGATCCTGCCGGTTGCGCGTCGCGTACAGAAACTGTGTGCCGGCGATCGCGGCGACGTTCGGCAGGAAATAGAACGAATCCTCGATGTAAACCGAGGTATTCCGCGAACGGTCAATCGACGACGACAGCAGCGCGCCCTTCTGCCCGGCGAGATTGGCGAATTGCTGGTTATCGATACTGCCATTGAGCAGGTTGACGCCCGCCACCAGCCGGTTGCGGTAGCCGCCGATCACGCGGTCATCGACCGCCCGCACGAACGCGCTGTAGTCCTTGTAACGATAGTCAAGCCATTGGAAGATCGGATGCATCAGATGGCGGTCGGTCCCGAAGACGCCGAATTCCACCGTCGTGTCATCGAACCGCATCGTGGTCTTGTTGCCTATGCGCACGGTGTCGATATTTCGTTGCCAGTCACCCGCGATATTGTTTGCGGCGGCTGTTTGAGGTGAAGTCAGCGCCGAAAATTTGCTGACGGCGCCCGGAATCCGTTGCCGGACATGATTGGCGTTGAGATAGAACCTCGTCTCGAAGTCCGGCGAAAACTGATAGCCGACATTGCCGCTCAGGCGGGTCGACTGGCCGGAGCTGTGATCGCGAAACCCGTCGCTGCGCTGCGTCGAGGCGGTGACGAAGCCGTCCCACGGGCCGTTGCTGCCACCGGTATTGGTCTGTAGCCGCCGGAAACCGAACGCGCCGGCATCGACGCTGACGCCGTTGATGAAGGGATCGCGGCCGGACGGCGTTACGAAATTGATGGCACCGCCGAGCGAATTGGCCCCGAGGCGCAGCGCATTGCCGCCCTTGAAGACCTCGACATATTTGTAGGCGGTCGGGTCGATCTCCTGAAAATCACCGTAGCCGTCGGCCGTGCTGATCGGGATCCCGTCCATATAGAGTTGCACGCCGCGCAGATGAAAGTTGCGCGACAGGCCCGAGCCGCGGATCGACAGCCGGGTATCGTCGCCCCATTTCGGCTGCGCGAACACGCCCGGCACATAATCCAGCACATCCTTGATGGTGTTTGAGACCGTCGAGTTCCTGTAGGCGTCGGCGGTCACCAGCGCGACGCCGCCTGGCGTCTGCTGGATCTCCTGCAACGCCTGCTGCGCGGTGGCGACCGTCAACGATCCGGGGACGGCTGCCGGAGCAGCAGCCTGCGACGGCACGCGTGCCTGGCGCGCGACCGGAACCGGCCGCGGCGCGCTTCGCAAGGCCTGCCTCGAGGGAAGCCGATGCGGTGTCGGCGCCGTTATCATCACCGGTGGCAGCGCGGTTCCTGGTACCGACTGCGCGAAAACGTCATAAGGTAATAGAACCGCAACTGTAGCCGCGAGCACGCCACAAAGCGCGCTACCGCCGCCGCGGACGGGGTGATTAAACATGATGATTATACTATCCTGATGCCGGACAATCGCCCGGAGCGTTCGAACGGATCTGGACCGCTGCGAAATCCCAGCGATCGCTCAAAATCTGCTGAATCAGGAAATGGCGGGTGGGCCGCGCGCCTGCGCGTTGGAGCCGTCCGCCGATGGCGGCAGGATGAAGGTCAGATCGCGCCAGCGGAGCGCTTTGATATCCCGCTCGACGTCGACAATGGAGGCTTGCGGATCAGTCGACGGGGTCGCGCTGCTGCCGACACAGCATAACGTACAGCAAGCGCCGCTTGCCTCCTGGTGGTCCGCCTGTTGTGAAATGCTGTCATCAGCGGCGTGGGTGCATATGACGCCCGCCGCGGGATCACCAAAGGTGTCGCTCAGCGCGCGGCAAGCCGCGATTGGTGCAAAAATCTGCACCAGCATCGCAAGCATGACGATCGGAAGAAGCCTTCCCAGCCGCCGGCGCATATTTCCCCCAGCCTTTCGCGCCGAGAGCTATCATGGCGGAAGTGGGGTGTCGAGCCGTCATTCCGGGCGGTTTGCCCAGCCTTCGAGCGAACTGGAGCGTTTTCAAGCGAAGCATATCCTCGGGCTTGACCCGAGGATGGATGCCGGTTCGCGTGAAGAAAACCATCAAATCAAAATCATGGAGCCCGCTTCTGATTCTATCAGAGACGGAAAGACTCTAGCCCGAAGCGCCCATCAACCGCGACAGCCGCTCCACATTCAGCAGGCCTGAATAATACGCCACGGCCGCGACACCATAGATCACCGCCGAAACGATCGTGGTCCAGATCACTTTGCGGCGCATCAAGGCTTTCACCGGAGCTCCCGGATCAGTGCCCGCGATGAGTTCGCCATCTTCATGCTGGCTCCGCACACCGAGCGGCAGCATCAGAAACAGCGTGATCCACCAGAAGATAAAATAGACGGCAAGACCGGAGAAAATTTTTGAAGCCATCAGGATTGCTCGATCTCGACAAGCGCGCCGGAAAAGTCTTTCGGATGGAAGAAAAGCACCGGCTTGCCGTGCGCGCCAATCTTCGGCTCGCCGTCACCAAGAACGCGCGCACCCTCTGCTATCAGGATATCACGAGTCGCGACGATGTCAGGAACCTCATAGCAGACATGGTGAATACCGCCATCGGCATTGCGCTCGACAAAATTCGCGATCGGAGATGCCTCGCCGAGCGGCTGAATGAACTCGATCTTCGTATTCGGCAGGACCGCGAACACCGTGATCACCCCATGTTCAGGCAGCGGCAGCGGAGCGGATATTTCCGCGCCGAAGGCGACGCCGTAGATCTTCGCCGCCTTTTCGGCGTCCCTGACGGCGATAGCCACATGATTGAGTCGACCCAGCATGTCATCCCGCAACGCAATGATCGGATTCGGCTCTGCCGCGCTCGCACCCTATCCAAGTCCGGAACAAAGTCCGGCAGATCACCGTCAAGGGACGGCACTGATCCACGCCACTATACCGCCTTCGAGCGAAGAGAGCCCGGCTCAGATTCAATCAGAAGCGGAAAATCCTTAGATCACCAGAACGTGAACATAGCAGAGCGGCTTCTTGCCCCACTGTTCCGCGACGGCGGCCCGCACCGCGCGGCGCAATGATTCAGCCATCGCATCCGGATCGCGCCGCAGCGTCCGCGAGAACCCTTTCGCGGTCGAGACCACCGTGTCGAAAACGATGTCGTCGAGCACCTCGCCGGCCATGTTCTTTTCCGGGATGCCGACGAGATCGACTTCGGGATCCTCGATCAGTTCACCCTTGGCCGTGACGGCGATCGCCACGAAGACGCAGCCGGCAAACGCCATGCGCCGCCGCTCGACGACCGCGCGCGACTTCGAATCCTCCAGGATGGCTCCATCCTTGTAAAGCCGTCCTGACGGCAATTCATCGATGATGCCCGGTTCTCCGGGCCCGAGCCGGACCAGATCGCCGTTCTTGCAGATCAGGACTTTCGGCACGCCGGAAGCCCGCGCCAGCTTCGCGTGTTCGGACAGATGCAAGGCCTCACCGTGCACCGGAATCAGCAGGCGTGGACGAACCCAGGAGATCATGTCCCGCAATTCGTCGCAGCGTGGATGACCGGAGACATGAACCAGCTGGGTGCGATCGGTGATGACCTCGATGCCCTGGGCCACAAGACCGTTGATGATCGCGCCGACGGCTTTCTCGTTGCCGGGAATGGTGCGTGAGGAAAAGATCACGGTGTCGCCACGGTTCAGCGTGACCTCCGGATGATCATCCCTCGCGATGCGGGCGAGCGCCGCCCTTGGCTCACCCTGGCTGCCCGTGCACAGCGCCAGAACCTTGTCGTGTGGAAGATGGCCATAGACATCGGCGCTGCGAAAATCCTGCATCCCGTTCAGATGTCCGGTCTCGCGCGCGACCTGTACCACGCGCGCCATCGCGCGGCCGACCACCACGACCTCGCGTCCCGCTTCACGCGCGGCATCAGCCACGGCACGCAGCCGCCCGACATTGGACGCGAAGGTGGTCACCGCGACCCGGCCCTTGGCCGCCTTCACCAGATCCGTGATGGTTCTCGCAACCTCGGTTTCGGACGCCGAGCGCCCGTCCCGCACCGCGTTGGTTGAATCGCCGATCAGCGCCAGCACGCCCTCGTCGCCGAGTTCGCGCAGGCGCCGTTCGTCGGTCGGCGGCCCGATGATGGGCGTCGGATCGATCTTCCAGTCGCCGGTATGCACAACGATTCCAGCCGCCGTATGAATCGCAAGGGCATGGGATTCAGGAATCGAATGCGCCACCGGAATGAATTCGACGCCAAAGGGACCGACCTCGATGCGCGCGCCCGAGGGCACGACAGTCACCGGGATGTCCGGCGCATTGCGTTCGGCCGCGCATTTGGCCTCGAATAACGCCGCGCTGAACTTCGTCGCATAGATCGGGCATTTCAAGCGCGGCCACAAATCGATGATGGCGCCGAAGTGATCCTCATGCGCGTGCGTCAGCACGAGGCCGACGAGGTTCTTTCGTTCCTGCTCGAGAAACCGGATGTCCGGCATGATCAGATCGATCCCCGGCAGATGCTCTTCGTCGCCGAAGGACACGCCGAGATCCACCGCCAGCCAGCTTCGCTGATGACGATTGCCGAGCCCGTAGATCGACAGGTTCATGCCGATCTCACCCACGCCGCCGAGCGGGGCAAACATCAACTCATCAGGCCGCGCTATCATGTTGCTCCGACCGAGGCAGCCGCGCCGAAATACACGTCACCGGCGGAGACAGCCACTCGCCTGCCGTCGGAGGTCACGACGATCAAACAACCGTCCTTGTCGATGGTATCAAACAGACCGGATATCGTCGATGAATCAGACCGGATCGAAACGTGCTGACCAACTCCGGCCGCCCGCTCAAGCCATAGACGCCTGATCTCGCCAAAGCCGCGGCCCTTGTCCCAGATGGCCCGAAACTCAGCCCAGGCCTCGGTCAGCGCCCGAAACAAATCCTCCGCGCCGATGTCGATCCCGATGTCGCGCAGCGAGATCGCCGGATACGGCATTCCCTCGGGCGCGGCGGCGACATTGGCGCCTGTGCCGACGACAACGGCCAATCGGCCCTGTGCGACGGTCTCCGCCTCCAGCAGGACGCCCGCGAGCTTCCCCCCGCCTACCAGCACGTCATTGGGCCATTTCAGATGAAACGTCACGTTCTCAGAGCCCGGAGACCTCATGCGCGCCTCAAGGCTGACGGTTCGCAGCGCGGCTTCGAGCGCCAGCCCCGCCGCGAAGCTCAGGGTCGCGGCGACGGCGGGCGAGGCATCGATCACCTCGAGCACGCTGCATGCCAGATTGCCCCGGGGAGATATCCAGCTCCGCTGCCGGCGACCGCGTCCAGCTGTCTGCTCCGCCGCAACCAGCCAGGTCGGACCGGTCTCGCCCGCTCGCGCGCGCACCAGAGCCTCGGCGTTGGTCGAGCCGATGCGATCGAAGACCGCCAGGCCGTAACCAGCCGATGCAGCTCGTGGACCGAGCGAAAATGCCATTCGAACAATGCCGTCAGAACAATGACTTCGCAGCCGCCGTGGCGGCGCTGACCAGAGGTCCGGGATAGGCGAAGAACAGCATGTTGAAAAGCGCGGTCGCGGCCACGATCGAACGCAATTCGAGATGAACGGCGTCTGTCGCCTCGGCCCGCTCGTCGAAATACATCACCTTGATTACGTTGAGATAGTAGAACGCGCCGACCACGCTGGTGATGACGCCGATCACGGACAGCGCGAACAGCCCCGCCTTGATGGCCGCGCTGAAGACATAAAACTTAGCGAAGAAACCGGCCAGCGGCGGTATTCCGGCCAGTGAAAACAGCAGCATGGCGAAGCAGAACGCCAGCAGCGGATTGGTCCGCGACAATCCCGCGAAATCGCTGATCTGCTCCAGGGGCTGACCGTTGCGGTTCATGGCGAGAATGACCGTGAAGGCACCGAACGTCATCACGGTATAGATGACGAGATACAGCACAACGCCCTGCGCGCCTTCGACCGTTCCGGCGGCGAGACCGACCAGCGCGAAACCCATGTGGCCGATCGATGAATAAGCCATCAGGCGCTTGATGTTGCGCTGCCCGATCGCACCGAACGAGCCCAGCGCCATGGACGCGATCGCCACGAAAACCACGATCTGCTGCCACTCGGCGACGACCCCGGAGAATGCCGTCAGCACCACCCGGGTGAAAACCGCCATCGCCGCGATCTTCGGCGCCGAGGCGAAGAAAGCCGTGACCGGAGTCGGCGCTCCCTCGTAAACATCAGGCGTCCACATATGGAACGGCACCACCGACACCTTGAAACAAAGGCCGGCCAGCAGAAAGACGATACCGAAGACGATGCCGGCGCTGCCGCTCTTCGCGGCGGCTGCAATGCCGGCGAAGCTGACGGTTCCCGTGAAGCCATAGATCAGCGAAGCGCCGTAGAGCAGCATCCCCGACGCCAGCGCGCCAAGAACGAAGTATTTCAAGCCCGCCTCGGTCGACTTCACATGGTCGCGGTTGCTCGCCGCCACCACGTAAAGCGCAAGGCTCATCAATTCGAGCCCGAGATACAGCATGATCAGGTCGGCCGCCGAAATCAGCACCATCATGCCGACCGTCGAAAGCATCACCAGGATCGCGAACTCGAACATCCGGCGCGACTGGTCCCGAAGAAACTCCCGCGACAGAACGAGCGTTGCCGCGGAGCCGAGCAAGGCGAGTATCTTCAGAAATCGCGCGAAGTCATCGACGATGAAGCTGCCGCCGAACGTAATCAGCTTGCCGCCGGACAACAGATATTCGATCACGCCGGTCCCGATCAGGAAGCAGATCGCAAGACCGGTTACGACACCGGCCGCGCGCTGGCCGCACCATGCCCCGAGCAGCAGCAACACCATCGCGCCGCCCGCCAGCACGATCTCCGGCAGGACGGGAAGAAGTTGATATCCGGCGGCCTCAAACATCATAGCTGGCGTCCCTGACCTGCCGTCATCATGGCAGCGCCGCCGCCTTGATGGCGGCTGTCGCGCTTGCGTAGTTATTGACGAGATTTTGTACGGAAGCCGCCGAGAAATCGAGCACCGGCTTCGGATAAACGCCGAACAGGATCGTCAGCACCACAAGCGGCGCCAGCGTCAGGCCCTCGCGGAAAGTCAGATCCTTGATGGTCGCGAGCGACGGCTTGACCAGCGCCCCGAACACGATCTTGCGATAGAGCCACAAGGCATACGCCGCCGACAGGATCACGCCGAGCGTTGCCGCCACCGCCGTGGGAATGCTGACCTTGAAGGTTCCGATCAGCGCCAGAAACTCGCCGACAAATCCGGACGTTCCGGGCAGCCCGACATTGGCCATCGTAAAAATGAGAAACACCAGCGCATAAAGCGGCATCCGATTGACGAGCCCGCCATAGGCCGCGATTTCGCGCGTGTGCATCCGGTCGTAAACGACACCGACACATAGAAACAGCGCGCCCGACACGATGCCGTGCGAGACCATCTGGAATACGCCGCCGTGAACGCCCTGCATGGTGCCGGCAAAGATTCCCATCGTCACGAAGCCCATGTGAGCTACCGACGAATAGGCGATCAGCTTCTTCATGTCCTCCTGCATCAGCGCGACCAGCGAGGTGTAGACGATCGCGATCGCCGACATCGCGAACACCAGCGGCGCGAAGTCATGCGACGCAAGCGGGAACATCGGCAGCGAGAACCGCAGGAAGCCATAGCCTCCCATCTTCAGCAGGATCGCCGCGAGGATCACCGATCCCGCCGTGGGCGCTTCCACATGCGCATCCGGAAGCCAGGTGTGCACCGGCCACATCGGCATCTTGACCGCGAACGACGCAAAGAAGGCGAGCCACGCCCACATCTGCAAATTGTACGGGACAGGGGTTTGCATCAAGGTCGGGATGTCGGTGGTTCCGGCATTCCAGTAGAGCGCCATGATGGCCAGCAGCATCAGCACCGAGCCGAGCAGCGTATAGAGAAAGAACTTGAAGGTCGCATAGACGCGGCGTGGACCGCCCCAGATCCCGATGATCAGGAACATCGGAATCAGACCGCCTTCAAAGAACACGTAGAACAGCAGCAGATCGAGCGCCGAGAACGTGCCGATCATCAGCGTTTCCAGAATCAGAAACGCCATCATGTAGGCCGGCACTCGGCGGGCAATCGATTTCCAGCTTGCGACGATGCACAGCGGCATCAACGCCGTGGTGAGAATGACGAACGGCAGCGAGATGCCGTCCACTCCCATGTGATAGCGAATGCCGGTGGCAAGCCAGGTCGCCTGCTCGACGAACTGGAACCCCGTATTGGTCGGATCGAAGCGCGTCACCAGGAGCAGCGACACCGCGAAGGTGACGATCGTGGTCCACAGTGCGATCCAGCGCGCGGTTCGGTTGGCGGCTTCGTCGCTGCCGCGAGCCATGACGTAAATCAGAATCGCGCCGAGCGCCGGCAGAAAGGTCGTGACGGACAGAATAGGCCAGGTCGTCATTCTTACTGGCCTCCCGAGAACATGAACCAGGTGATCAGACCGGCAACGCCGATCAGCATCGCGAACGCATAGTGATACAGGTAGCCCGTCTGCAGCCGGACGACATTGCGGGTGACATCGAGCACCCCGGACGAAACGCCATCCGGACCGAATCCGTCAATGGTCAAGCCGTCGCCCTTCTTCCACAGGAAGCGGCCGAGCCACTTCGCCGGGCGCACGAAGATCACCTCGTAGAGTTCGTCGAAGTACCACTTGTTGAGCAGAAACTTGTAGAGCATCTGATGCTCGCGCGCGAGCTGGACCGGGATATCGGGCCGGCGGATATAGAACAGCCACGCCACCGCAAACCCCAGGATCATCATCACGGTCGGCAGGAAGGCGATCGTCTTCGGAATGTGGTGCATTTCCTCAAGAATGTGCGGATGCATCTTCACGGATTCCCGGAAGAACTCCTCGACCCCGTGCCCGGTGAACAATTCCTTGAATGGAAAGCCGGCGAGGATCGATCCGGCCGCAAGAATGCCGATCGGAATCAGCATCCAGATCGGGCTTTCATGCGCGGCTTTATAATGCGCCTGATCATGCGGCTTGCCGTGGAAGGTTTTGAAGATCAGCCGCCACGAATAGAAGGATGTGAGGCCGGCGGCCGCCACGGTCATGAGGAAGCCGTAGTAGGCGAACGGATTGTGAGACACGTAGGCGGATTCGATGATCGCGTCCTTCGAAAAATACCCGGCTGTCAGCGGAAACCCGGTCAGCGCCAGCGTCCCGATCACCATGACGAAGTATGTATACGGAATGCGATCCTTCAGGCCGCCCATATTGCGGATGTCCTGCTCGTGATGCATCGCATAGATCACCGATCCCGAGCCCAGGAACAGCAGCGCCTTGAAGAAGGCGTGAGTGAACAGGTGGAACATGCCGACGGTGTAGGCCCCTGCTCCCATCGCCACGAACATGTAGCCGAGCTGCGAGCAGGTCGAATACGCCACGATGCGCTTGATGTCGTTCTGCACGAGGCCGACCGTCGCCGCGAAGATCGCCGTCGTCGCGCCGATGAACATCACGAAAGCCTGCGCGTCCGGTGACAGTTCAAACAACGGCGACAACCGCGCCACCATGAACACGCCCGCGGTCACCATGGTGGCCGCATGGATCAGCGCCGACACCGGCGTCGGGCCTTCCATCGCGTCGGGCAGCCAGGTGTGCAGCAGCAACTGAGCCGACTTGCCCATCGCGCCCATGAACAGCAGCAGGCAGATCAGCGTGAGCGCGTTGACGTCCCAGGCCAGGAAATGGATCGTCTTCCCGGTCAGTCCCGGCGCCGCGCTGAAGATGGTGTCGAAATCGGTCGAGCCGACCAGCATGAACACTGCGAAAATGCCGAGCGAAAAGCCGAAGTCGCCGACGCGGTTGACCACGAACGCCTTGATCGCCGCCGCATTCGCCGACGGCTTCTGATACCAGAATCCGATCAGCAGATAGCTTGCAAGGCCGACGCCTTCCCAGCCGAAGAACAGCTGGACCAGGTTGTCCGACGTCACCAGCATCAGCATCGCGAAGGTGAACAGCGACAGGTAGCCGAAGAAGCGCGGCCGGTGGGGATCCTCGTCCATGTAGCCGATGGAATAGAAATGCACGAGCGAGGACACGGTGGTGACCACCACCAGCATCACCGCCGTCAGCGTATCGACCCTTAACGACCAGCCGATCTGGAGATCGCCGGAGGAGATCCACGAGAACAGCGCGATCCGCGCATCGTGATGCATGAAGCCCACGTCGACCAGCGTGATCCATGACAGGACCGCCGACGCAATCAGCAAAGTGGTCGTGATCAGTTCGGCGGCGCGCGATCCCGCCGCCGGCGGTTCGTTGACGTGATGGTCGTCGTGGCCGTGGGAGTCACCATGCCCGTGATCATCATGCGCCGCCGCCGCGTGAGCATGACCGTGGCCGTCATGATGATCGACCGCATCGCCGCTGGGATTACGCCAATGCGCGCCGAGCAGCGCAATCAGCCCGGCGAGGATCGCGCCGATCAGCGGCAGAAAGACGATTGCCTCGATCATTCACCCACCCCATGGAGCATGATCCCGCAGCCAATGCATCCATTGGCCGGAGAAAGCCGGTACCCACTTTTCCGGATCATGCTTCAGCCCTTCATCAGATTGACGTCCTCAACCGCGATCGAGCCGCGGTTGCGGAAATACACGACGAGAATAGCAAGGCCGATCGCCGCCTCGGCCGCGGCGACCGTCAGCACCAGCAGCGTGAACACCTGTCCGACGATGTCGCCCAGGAACGTCGAGAACGCCACCAGGTTGATGTTGACCGCCAGCAGGATCAATTCCACCGACATCAGGATGATGATGATGTTCTTGCGGTTCAGAAAGATGCCGAGCGTCCCCAGCGTGAACAGGATCGCGCCAACCGCCAGGTAGTGTCCGAGGCCGATTGTCATTTCACCCACTCCGCCTGGTCGGCGTCCTGCAATCCCTGCCCCGAGGCGACCTGGCGCACGCTCATGGCCATCTCGGGCGTCCGGGCGTTCTGGACGTTGATATCCTGACGCTTGACGCCGGCCCTGTGACGCAGCGTCAGCACGATGGCGCCGATCATCGCCACCAGCAACACCATGCCGGCGAGCTGGAAGTAATGAATGTACTTCGTGTAGAGCACGAGGCCGAGCGCCTCGGTATTGCTGACGTCGCCCGGAATGGCCGCCGTGATCGATTTCGTGACGGCCGGATTGAGGGTCCAGCCGCCGACGACGAGCAGCAGTTCCAGCAGGAAGATCGCCGCGATCACCAGGCCGAACGGCAGGTATTCGAGAAAGCCCTCGCGTAGTTCAGCGAAATCCACGTCCAGCATCATGATCACGAAGAGGAACAACACCGCGACCGCGCCGACATAGACCACGATGAGGATCATCGCGAGGAATTCCGCGCCCATCAGGATGAACAGACCGGCGGCGTTGACGAATGCGAGAATGAGAAACAGCACCGAGTGCACGGGATTGCGCGACGAGATGACCATCGCGGCCGATGCGACGCACACGCCGGCGAACAGATAAAAGAACAGCGCGGGAAGGATCATGCCCCTACCTCACCGATACGGCGCGTCGAGCTCGATCGCCTTCGCGATCTCGCGTTCCCAACGGTCGCCGTTGGCGAGCAGCTTGGCCTTGTCATAATAAAGCTCCTCGCGGGTCTCGGTCGCGAATTCGAAGTTCGGTCCCTCGACGATGGCGTCGACCGGACAGGCCTCCTGGCACAATCCGCAATAGATGCATTTCACCATGTCGATGTCGTAGCGCACCGTGCGGCGGGTGCCGTCGTTGCGGCGCGGCCCGGCCTCGATGGTGATGGCCTGCGCCGGACAGACCGCCTCGCACAGCTTGCAGGCGATGCAGCGTTCCTCGCCGTTCGGATAACGGCGTAGCGCGTGCTCGCCGCGGAAGCGCGGCGAAATCGGATTCTTCTCGAACGGGTAGTTGATCGTCGGCTTCGGCTTGAAAAAATACCGCATGGTGAGGAAGAACGCCGAGATGAACTCGGTCAGCAGGAGCGAACGGGCTGTTGCGTTGATACTCATGATACCTTCACCTCGGCGCGATTCCGGCGAACTGCAACACGCCCGCCACGATCACCACCATCGCCAGCGACAGCGGCAGGAACACCTTCCAGCCGAGCCGCATCAGTTGATCATAGCGGTAGCGCGGCACGATCGCCTTCGCCATCGCGATCAGGAAGAACATGAAGAACAGTTTCAGCGAGAACCAGATGACGCCGGGCACCCAGTTGAACGGCGGCAGGTCCACCGGCGGCAGCCAGCCGCCCATGAAAAGGATCGCGCCCATCGCGCACATGGTGGTGATCGCGACATACTCGCCGAGCATGAACAACAGGTACGGCGTCGATCCGTACTCGACCATGAATCCCGCGACGAGCTCGGATTCCGCCTCGACGAGGTCGAACGGCGGGCGATTGGTCTCGGCCAGGGCCGACACGTAAAACACCACGAACATCGGCAGAAGCGGCAGCCAGTACCAGTTCAGGAAGGTCAGCCACGGCAGGCCGATCAGGCTGGCCAGCCCGCGTGTATGCTGCGCCTCGACGATGGCGGAGAGGTTCAGTGAACCCGCGCAGAGCAATACCGTGATGATGACGAAACCGATCGACACCTCGTAGGAGACCATCTGCGCCGCCGAACGCAAGGCGGCAAGAAACGGATACTTCGAGTTGGACGCCCAGCCGCCCATGATGATGCCGTAGATCGACAGCGACGAGATCGCGAAGATGTAGAGAATCCCGACATTGATGTCGGCGATGACCCAGTTCAGATTGACCGGGATCACCGCCCACGCCGCCAGCGCCAGCACGCAGGAGACCAGCGGCGCCAGAAGGAATACGCCCTTGTTGGCGCCGGAGGGAATGATCGGCTCCTTCAGCACGAACTTCAGAAGATCGGCGAACGACTGAAACAGACCCCACGGTCCGACCACGTTTGGACCGCGCCGGATCTGCACCGCGGCCCAGATTTTCCGGTCGGCGAGAAGGATGTAGGCGATCGCGATCAGCAGAACGACGAGCAGCAGCACGCTCTGCGCCACCATCACAATCAGGGGCCAGAGAAAGTCCGTCCACAACGGCATTGCGAGGAACTCGGTCATCACGCTTACTCCGCTGCCGTCAGCATGCGACCCGACGCAAGCCGCGAGCATTCGGCCATCACCGCCGAGGCCCGCGCGATCGGGTTGGTCAGATAGTAGTCGTCAATAGCGGCCTTGAACGGCGACTTCTCGATGCCGCCGCCGCTGCCCGCCAGATCCCTGATCGCGCGGCTATCGCCCGCCTCGATCTGGTCGATCCGCATCAGGTGCGGCGCCGTCTTGAACATCGCCTGCCGCAAGGCGGGCAGCGAGTCGTAACCCAGGGTCTTGCCCAGCACCTCGGACAGCGCGCGAATGATCGCCCAATCCTCCCGCGCCTCGCCGGGCGGGAAGCCGGCGCGGTTCGCCATCTGGACCCGGCCTTCCGTGTTGACGTAGACGCCGGTCTTTTCGGTGTAGGCGGCTCCCGGCAAAATGACGTCGGCGCGGTGAGCGCCGGCATCGCCATGGGTGCCGATGTAAATCAGGAAAACGCCGTCCGGCACATTGATCTCGTCGGCGCCGAGCGAAAGCAGAACATCGAGCCCGCCCGGTGCGGTCATTCGCGCTGCGTTCAGGCCGCCCTTCCCCGGCGCGAAGCCGAGGTCCAGCGCGCCGACCCGTGACGCCGCATCGTGAAGCACGGCAAATCCGTTCCAGCCGTCTTTCAGCCCGCCGATATCAATCGCGAGCTTGGCCGCGGCCGCAAGAATGGCTGCGCCGTCGGGACGGGAGGTCGCGGCCGCGCCGACCAGCACGATGGGATTGCTGGCATTCTTCAGCACGTCGCGGAAGTTGTTCTTGCCCGCCGCGAGATCCGCAAGCGACTCTCCGCCGGCGCCGAGATAGTCGTACTCGTAGGTCAGATCGGCTTTCTCTCCGATCACGCCGATCCTGAGTTGTCCCGTCCGCCAGCGCTTGCGGATGCGCGCATTGAGGATCGCCGCTTCCTTGCGCGGGTTCGACCCCACGATCAGCAGCGCGTCGGCCTGCTCGATGCCGGCGATGGTCGGGTTGAAGATGTAGGAAGCCCGGCCGCGCGCGGGATTGAAGGCGTCACCGCCCTGCACCGCCATGTTGGCCGAGCCGAGTTTCGACAGCAGTTCCTTGAGAGCGAACAATTCCTCGGCGGCGGCAAGATCACCGGCGATCGCGCCGATCCGCTTGCCGTCGACCTGCTTCACATTCGCCGTGATTGCCGCGAAAGCCTCCCGCCACGAGGCCGGGCGCAACGCGCCGTTCTGGCGAATGTAGGGACGATCGAGCCGCTGGGTGCGAAGCCCGTCGACGATGTGGCGGGTCTTGTCCGAGATCCACTCCTCGTTCACGGCCTCGTTGACGCGCGGCAGGATGCGCATCACCTCGCGTCCGCGCGTATCGACGCGGATGGCCGAGCCGACCGCGTCCATCACGTCGATGGATTGCGTCTTTCCAAGCTCCCACGGCCGCGCGGCGAACGCGTAGGGCTTCGACGTCAACGCGCCGACCGGACAGATATCGACGAGATTGCCCTGCAATTCCGACGTGAGCGCGCTTTCAAGGTAGGTGGTGATCTCCATGTCCTCGCCGCGACCGGTCGCGCCCATTTCCGGCGCGCCGCAGATCTCGGCGGAGAAGCGCACGCAGCGCGTACACTGGATGCAGCGGTTCATCGAGGTCTTGACCAGCGCGCCGAGATACTTGTCCTCGACCGCGCGCTTGTTCTCGGCGAACCGCGACGTATCGACGCCGTATCCCATCGCCTGATCCTGCAAATCGCACTCGCCGCCCTGATCGCAGATCGGGCAATCGAGCGGATGGTTGATCAGCAGGAACTCCATCACGCCTTCGCGCGCCTTCTTCACCATCGGCGAGCGGGTGGAGATTTGCGGCGGCTCTCCGTTGGGACCGGGACGGCAATCGCGCACGCCCCAGGCGCAACTCGCGACCGGCTTCGGGCCTCCCTTCACCTCGACAAGACACATCCGGCAGTTGCCGGCGATCGACAACCGCTCATGATAACAGAAGCGCGGAATCTCGGCGCCCGCGGCCTCGCACGCCTGCAGCAGCGTATACTCGGCGGGCACGTCGATTTCTTTGCCGTCGATGATGAGTTTCGTCATGGCCCTACTCCGCCGCCACCATGTGCGCGGGATCGAGGATGCCCTGATCGTCGCGGTCGGCCTTATGCGAATACTGGTCGATGCGCTCCTCGATTTCGTGCCGGAAATGCGCGATCAACCCCTGAATAGGCCAGGCCGCCGCATCGCCCAGCGCGCAGATGGTGTGGCCCTCGACCTGCTTGGTGACTTCGAGCAACATGTCGATCTCGCGCTTGTGGGCGCGGCCCTCGGCCATCCGGGTGAGCACCCGCCACATCCAGCCCGTCCCCTCGCGGCACGGCGTACACTGGCCGCAACTCTCGTGCTTGTAGAAATAGGAAATGCGCGCGATCGCCCGGATCAGGTCGGTCGATTTATCCATGACGATCACGGCGGCGGTGCCGAGGCCGGAGCGCAGCTTGCTGAGGCTGTCGAAATCCATCGGCGTATCGATGATCTGCTCGGCTGGCACCATGCGCACCGACGAACCGCCCGGAATGACCGCCTTGAGATTGCTCCAGCCGCCGCGAATGCCACCGCAGTGAGTGTCGATCAATTCACGGAACGTGATCCCCATCGCCTCTTCGACGTTGCAGGGACGCTCGACGTGACCCGAAACACAAAACAGCTTGGTGCCGACATTGTTGGGACGGCCGATCCCGGCGAACCACGCCGCGCCGCGCCGCAGAATGTCCGGCGCGACCGCAATCGACTCGACGTTGTTCACGGTCGTCGGGCAGCCATAAAGACCGACATTGGCCGGGAACGGCGGCTTCAGCCGCGGCTGTCCCTTTTTGCCTTCCAGGCTTTCCAGCAGCGCCGTTTCCTCGCCGCAGATATACGCTCCCGCGCCATGGGCGACGTAGAGATCAAACGGGAAGCCGTGGATGTTGTCCTTGCCGATCAGCCTGGCCTCATAGGCCTCGTCGATGGCCGCCTGCAAACGCTCGCGCTCGCGGATGAACTCGCCGCGGATATAGATGTAGCCGGCATGAGCGCCCATGCCGACGCCGGCCAGCAGGCACCCCTCGATCAGCAGATGCGGATCGTGCCGCATGATCTCGCGATCCTTGCAGGTGCCTGGCTCGGACTCGTCGGCGTTGACGACGAGATAGCTCGGGCGGCCGTCGGCGTTGTCCTTCGGCATGAAGGACCATTTCATGCCGGTCGGGAATCCCGCACCGCCGCGGCCGCGCAGACCCGACGCCTTCATCTCGCTGACGATCCAGTCGCGACCTTTGTCGACGATCGCCTTGGTGCCGTCCCATGCACCACGGCGACGCGCACCGGCGAGCCGCCAATCGTCGAGACCGTAGAGATTTCGGAAGATGCGATCCTTGTCGTCGAGCATCAGGTCTTGCCCTTCCTGGTCGCGTCATCGGCGGGCGGCTTCGGCATGGGACTTTCCCGCCGGCTTGCGGAATCGGTCGGCTTCTTGGCGTCCGCATCCGTCAACGCCGGCTGAGCGGCGGAGCGCCGTCCCCCGCCGTCTTTCGCGGCCGCCGAATTCAACGTGGTCGGCCCGCCGACGGGCGCGGAAAACTGGCGGTCGATCTGAGGACCGGGCTCCGGGGGCTGGCCCGAAGCAAACCCGTCAAGCACCTTGCCGAAGTTCTCCTTCGTCAAATCCTCATAGGTGTCTTTCCAGATCAGTACCATCGGCGCGTTGACGCAGGAGCCGAGGCACTCGACTTCCTCCCATGAGAAGTCGCCGTCCTTCGAAAGATGAAACGGCTCGTGATGGATGCGGCTTTTGCAGACGGCGAGGATGTCCTCCGCGCCCCGCAGCCGGCAAGGCGTGGTGCCGCAAACCTGGATATGAGCCTTCCTGCCGACCGGCTGAAGCTGGAACATGGTGTAGAAGGTCGCGATCTCCAGCATCCGGATGTAGGGCATGTCGAGCATGTCGGCCACGGCGCGGATCGCGGCCTCGGAGATCCAGCCGCCGTTCTGCTCCTGCGCGCGCCACAAAATTGCGATCGAAGCCGACGCCTGCCGGCCCGCTGGATATTGCGCGATCTGCTTCTTGGCCCAAGCGAGGTTCTCCTCGCTGAACGCGAAACTCTCGGGCTGCTGTTCTTTAGGTGCCAGGCGGCGAACGGACATCGTACTCTAGTCTCTCAATGAACACGTTGCGACGCGGTCGCGTTCATGCGGTGAAAACGATCCTGCCAGAATGCGCTCGAGGTTCCGAACACGTTGTATCCAACGTGAGAGGCGACCTTGATGCGGTCCAGAATGGAGAGTTCGGTCAACGTCTCGAAGCGACCACTGGCCGGATCGTGCACGATCAGCGTCAGCGGCGTCTGTTCGAGAATGTAGCGCGATACGGTGTGGTTTCGGTCATTACCATGCTCCTCGCACAGGATCACGGCATCACCCTGCAGCACGCGCGTGCCACCCTTGATAGCTTCGATCTCGACGCCTTCAACGTCGAGCTTGATGAGGTGCTTGCCGTTCGGGGAAATCCGGCCGTCGTCGAGCAGGTCGTCGAGCGAAAGCACGGGCACGCTTTCCCCGCCCGCGCCGGCAGCACCCGCGATGCTGAAGGCCTCGTGCTTGGTGCCGGACAGGCGCGCAATGCCACGCGTCGCGCCGATCGCGCTTTTCACCACCTCGAAGCGATCGCCGTTGATGACCGCGTTGTGAGCAAGTCTGGCGAAATTCCTCGACGACGGCTCGATTGCGATGGCCTTGCGCGACCCGAACGGCTTGCTGGTGACCAGAACCGACCAATAGCCATAATTGGCGCCGCAATCGAGCAACGTATAGTCGACGTCGGCTGACGCGCGAAACAGCAGCTCAAGCTCCTCTTCGTACGTGAACGAACGATTCAGCAGCTTGCTCCAGTAGCCGTCGCCGTAGGGAAACGCGAACGTTGCATCGGCATTGAGCCGGACGGCGATATCCCGCTCCGGCAGGATCTTGCGAAGCAGGTTGGCGCAACTGTTGTAGCCGCGATGTGCAAACAGCGACGACACCTTGGAGCCTGCCACCAGCGCCAGCCCAGCCGCGCGTTCCCAGGCGTTCGCCCCCTGAAGGACACCGGAGGTCCGGTCGAACTGTATCGGCGGCTGTGCAATCACCGGTCGACCTCTCCAAACACGATGTCGAGCGAGCCGAGAATGGCTGAGACGTCAGCCAGCAGGTGCCCCCGGCAGATGAAATCCATCGCTTGCAGATGCGCGAAACCGGGCGCGCGAATCTTGCACTTGTAGGGCTTGTTGCTGCCGTCGGAGACGAGATAAACGCCGAACTCTCCCTTCGGCGCTTCCACGGCCGCATAAACTTCACCCGCCGGAACGTGGAAGCCCTCGGTGTAAAGCTTGAAGTGATGGATCAACGCCTCCATCGAGCGCTTCATCTCGCCGCGACGCGGCGGAAAAATCTTGTTGTCCTCGACCGCCACCGGCCCCTGCCCGTCCGGCGCGCGCAGCTTGGCGATGCACTGCTTCATGATCCGAACCGACTGCCGCATCTCTTCCATGCGGATGAGATAGCGGTCATAGCAGTCGCCGTTCTTGCCGATCGGAATATCGAAGTCCATTTCGGCGTAGCATTCGTAAGGTTGCGCCTTGCGCAAATCCCATGCGGCGCCCGAGCCCCGAACCATGACGCCGGAGAAACCCCATTCCCACGCCTGCTGCAGCGTGACCACGCCGATATCGACGTTGCGCTGCTTGAAGATGCGATTGGCGGTCAGCAGCCTGTCGAGGTCGGCGACGACCTGAAGGAACGGATCGCACCAGGCCTCGATGTCGTCGATCAGCCTGGGAGGGAGATCCTGATGCACGCCGCCGATGCGGAAATACGCCGCGTGCATCCGCGAGCCGGAGGCGCGCTCGTAGAACATCATCAGCTTCTCGCGCTCCTCAAAGCCCCACAGCGGCGGCGTGAGCGCGCCGACGTCCATCGCCTGTGTGGTGACGTTGAGAAGGTGAGAAAGGATGCGTCCGATCTCGCAATAGAGCACCCGGATCAACTGGCCGCGCCGCGGCACCGCGATCCCCAGCAGTCTTTCGGCCGCGAGACAGAAGGCGTGCTCCTGATTCATCGGCGCGACGTAATCGAGCCGATCGAAATACGGGATGGCCTGAAGATATGTCTTCTGCTCGATCAGCTTCTCGGTGCCGCGGTGAAGCAGACCGATGTGCGGATCGACGCGCTCGACCACCTCGCCGTCCAGCTCCAGCACCAGGCGCAGCACGCCGTGCGCCGCCGGATGCTGCGGGCCGAAGTTGATGGTGAAGTTACGCATACCGGGAGTTACGGCGCCAAGTGCGTCTGTCATCAGCTGCCCGCCTTTCCGCCCGCCGCCTTCTCGTCACCCGGCAGCGGATAGTCAGCGCCCTCCCACGGTGACATGAAGTCGAACTTGCGAAATTCCTGGTTGAGACGCACCGGTTCGTACACGACCCGCTTCTCGGCGTCGTCGTAACGCACCTCGACGAACCCCGTCAGCGGAAAATCCTTCCGCAGCGGATGTCCGTCGAATCCATAATCGGTCAACAAACGCCGCATGTCGGGGTGCCCGGTGAAGATCACGCCATAGAGGTCGTAGGCTTCCCGTTCGAACCAGTCCGCGCCGGGAAACACGTCGATCAACGATGGCACCTGCGTGGTCTCCGAAGCGTGAGCACGCAGGCGGATGCGCGCGTTCAGCGTCGGCGACAGGAAATGATAGACGACATCGAAGCGCTTCTCACGGCCGGGATAATCGACCGCGGTCACGTCGATGATGTTGACGAAGCGACAGCGCTGGTCGTCGCGGATGAAGCGGGCGACCTCGACAATCTTCGCGGCCTCGACCGTCACGGTCAGTTGACCGAACGATACGGAATGATCCGTGGCCGCGCCCGGAAGCGTGGCGACGATCATCTGGCCCAAGGCATCGAGCCTGCTCTCGTCCATCCCCTTAAACCTCAGCGTTCGATGGTTCCAATCCGCCGGATCTTCTTCTGCAGAAGCAGAATGCCGTAAAGAAGCGCCTCGGCCGTCGGCGGGCAGCCCGGCACGTAGATATCGACCGGCACGATGCGGTCGCAACCCCGCACCACGGAATATGAATAATGATAGTAACCGCCACCGTTGGCGCACGATCCCATCGAGATCACGTAGCGCGGTTCCGGCATCTGATCGTAGACCTTGCGCAGCGCGGGCGCCATCTTGTTGGTCAGCGTGCCGGCGACGATCATCACGTCCGACTGGCGCGGCGATGCCCGCGGCGCGAAGCCAAAACGCTCGACGTCATAACGCGGCATCGAGACCTGCATCATCTCGACCGCGCAGCAGGCCAGGCCGAAGGTCATCCACATCAGCGAGCCGGTGCGCGCCCAGGTGATGAGGTCCTCGGCCGCGGCGACGAAGAAACCCTTGTCGGACAGTTCGTGATTGACCTCGAGAAAGTACGGGTCGTTCTCGCCAACCGGCCGGCCGGTGGCGGGGTCCAGAATCGAGGTTCCCGCCGCGCCCGCGACGGGGCCGCCGGCGTAAGCGACCTTTGCCGTGGGAGAGTTCAATCCCATTCGAGAGCGCCTTTCTTCCATTCGTAGGCAAAACCGACCGTCAGCACCCCTAGAAACACCATCATCGACCAGAAGCCCGTCACACCGAGCTTGCCGAACGTGACCGCCCAAGGAAAGAGGAACGCGACTTCAAGGTCAAAAATGATGAAAAGAATGGCGACCAGATAAAACCTGACGTCGAACTTCATCCGGGCGTCGTCGAATGCGTTGAACCCGCATTCGTAAGCCGAAAGCTTTTCCGGATCCGGCTGCTTGTACGCGACGATGAAGGGAGCGACCAGCAGCGCAACGCCGATCGCAGCCGCTATGCCGATAAACACCACAAGCGGAAGATAGTTCTGCAAAATGCCGCTCATCGGCGCGCTTCCCCTCGCTGCGATGCTTTGCTCGCAGATTTTTGGATATTGGAACTTTTGAGAGGCTTTAGCCTAGCAAAACAGGGGTGGCAAGATAGCCTATTTTGACGCACCCGGGACGGAGGTTTTGTGGCTTGACATCGAAGTCTGGAACAAAGGTGGGCGATCGCCCCGCTGCTCGCTCGTCCATTGAACCACAAGCCCGAAAATCGGGTCCGATGAAACCATTTCAGGAGTTCCACGAAGCCGAACTGAAACAAACCGGCTGTATTGCTCTTGCCTGCAAACAAAGAAACGCCGCGAAGCGGAGGCGAGTTATGAACCATTCGATCCAGAGCGCAGACCGCGCCACCCATGTGAAGATCGTGATTGTCGCGCTTGTCGCAGGCGCCGTGCTGACAGCTTTCGGGACTTCCCTTCGCCCGAGCACCGACTTCGTCCAGACCGTTCATGTAATGAAGGCCGGACAGCCAACGATGGTTTCCAACTCGGGAGCGTCACTGGTGAGATGATCCTGATTCGAGCGGGATCATCTACTATAAGCTTTTGATTTATTTGATCTTATAACGCATGTAGCCATACATGTTGGAGCCGGCTTTTGGCCGGGCTTTTCCAGCGCAACAGCGATCGCAATTGCAATGCCTCGCGCAAGCCAGCTGACCAGATGCCTTGCTTGAAGGTCGCCACGCCGCGCCACTACGCTACGCCCATCAGGACGAAAGCGGCAAACAACGAGGGGGTGTCGGAATAAGGAAAGATCGAGCATTCAGCCAGCGCGATCATCATCGCGTGTAAGTCGGACAGCGATAAACTGGATTACCGGCGCGGCGAACAAAACCGCGGGCAGCATGATCGCCCAGGACACGATCCAGGAAATCAGCCAGTTGTACAGGAACCGCCCACTTCCCCAGAGGGAGATACTTGCGATCGCGGCGGCGATAAAGCTCGTGAGGCCGGCCTGAATAACCCCAAAGACGAAATGGCTATATCGCCGCGGGATTCCCAGCATTTTTAGCCTCCAAGCACGGCCTGTTCCGGCTCATCCGCCATATCCAGCGCGCGAGGCGGCTTGCTGTTGAGCATTTCGCGCGCATAGCGTTCCACCGCATCGTTCCCGCCCATCGCGCGACGGCAATCAGAACTCGAACCTTAAGTCGAATCGCTCCCAATTTTCAAAGAGTTCACCGGAAACTGAAGGGAGACGACAAGCCTGTGAAACGGGAGGCCTATGAAACGGGACGCCTGTGAAACCAGCCCGGAAACTGGCGCGAGAGACGGGACTCGAACCCGCGGCCTCCGCCGTGACAGGGCGGCGCTCTAACCAACTGAGCTACTCCCGCGGATGCCGTGTATCCGCAATAGAGGAGAGGGCTTAAAGGCGAGACCTTTCCAAGTCAAGGCGGTTGCGGATCTCGTTAATTGGCAGGTCTTTCTGAGGGGCCGATTTAAGAAATACGCTATTTGCAGGCGAAACCGCGAGGTCGGCACCTCCCCGAATCAAACGCGGGCTGATACGCCTTGCTTTCCGCAAATGGCAAAGACGAGGAGAGCCATATCATGGCGAAGAAGGCAGCGACCCCGAGCACCGTGACACTGAAGCATCTCGCGGCGGCCCTGGCCGAGGACCATGAATTGTCGAAGAAGGCCGCCGAGGCGATCCTGAGCGACATGGTCACGCGCATCACCAAGCATCTCAAGAAGGGTGACCGCATCCGCATTGTCGGCCTCGGCATTCTCCAGGTCCGTAAACGCGCCGCCCGCAAGGGGCGTAATCCGGCCACCGGTGAGGAAATTCAGATCAAAGCCTCCAAGAAGGTCGCGTTCCGGGCCGCCAAAGAGCTCAAGGAAGCCATCTGACCAAAATGCCGGGTCTCCGTTCAATCGCTGGAGGATTGGCCCGCATTAACCCGATCGCCAACGCAAGGCCGGGGTCACTCACCGGGTGAGTTTGATTCCCTGCTTTACTGTCCTGCCCTGGATTTCCAATGGCCGCTCCCCTGACGTTCAACTACACGGTAACGGAGCGCTTCCTTCGTTATGTCGCCATTGATACGCAGTCTGATCCGGCGTCTTCGAGTTATCCGTCCACCGAAAAGCAGAAGGATCTCGGGCGCCTGCTGGTGAGCGAGTTGCAGGAACTAGGCATCGCGGATGCCCATCTCGATCCGCACGGCTACGTGTACGCAACGCTTCCGGCGAACAGCTCAAAGCCGGTTCCGGTTATCTGCTTCTGTTCGCATATGGACACCTCGCCGGACTGTTCAGGCGCAAACGTCAAACCGCAGATCATCCGGAACTATCGCGGCGGCGACATCCCTCTCCGCGGCGATCCGTCGCAGATCATTCGCGCAGCGGATCATCCGGCGCTGGCTGATCAGGTCGGCAATGACATCATCACGTCGGACGGCACCACGCTGCTCGGCGCCGACAACAAAGCCGGCGTCGCGGAAATCATGGATGCGATCCACGTCCTGCTCGCCAATCCGGAGATCAGGCATGGCGCGATCAAAATCCTGTTCACGCCCGATGAGGAAATCGGACGCGGCGTCGATAAAGTCGACCTGAAAAAACTCGGCGCGGACTTCGCCTACACGATCGACGGCGAGACCGCGGGTCATATCGAGGACGAGACGTTCTCGGCCGATGCCGCGCTTATTACCATCAAGGGAGTCAGCACCCATCCCGGATTCGCCCGGGGAAAAATGGAACATGCGATCAAGATCGCATCCCGCATCGTGGAGCGGCTTCCGAAAGATTCCTGCTCGCCCGAGACCACTGAAGGTCGCGAAGGTTTTCTGCATCCGACCGACATCAGCGGCACGCTCGAGAGCGCGACGCTGAGCCTCATCGTGCGCGATTTCACGGAAACGGGCCTGACCAAGAAAAAGATGCTGCTGGAGGAGATCATCCGCGATGTCATGACGGATTTCCCGCATTCGACCTGTCGGCTGGAGATTCAGCCGCAGTATCGCAACATGAAAGAAGTTGTGGACCGTCACCCCGAGGTCATCGACCACGCGATGGATGCAATCCGCCACGCCGGTCTGACGCCGGTCAAAGGCAGCATTCGCGGCGGCACGGACGGCTCGCGGCTGTCATTCATGGGACTACCCTGCCCCAACATCTTCGCCGGCGAACACGCCTTCCACTCACGCACGGAGTGGGTCAGCGTGCAGGACATGGAAGCTGCCGTGCGAACCATCGTGCACCTCGCCGCGGTCTGGGAAGAACGCGCCTGAAGGTGCGGGTATCGAAGCAACGGCAGACCCTGACGGCGCAGACATGCTTGGGCTCGAAATGCTACAACGTAAGCATCGTGTTGCTCCTCGTCGTCCCGGCGACCACGTACCCGCACTCCAGCATCAACGAGAGGCAATCCGTCGACCATTCCGGGCGCGACAAGTGTTCGATAACGACGGCTTGAGGCCACATCGATCGCGGCGCATTCTTGAAAAACCCGACCAGAACCCGGTCTTCGTAACCTTCAACGTCGATCTTCAGCGCATGGACATGCCGGATGCCTGCACTCTCCAGAGCCTGCCGCAACTGAACCGAGCGCACCGTGATCGCATCCCTCGACGCGCCGGCGCTGACCACGTGGCTGCCCCGAGATTCCTGCCATCCGTCGCGAGCAGCAAGTCCCCCTCGCCATCTCCCGCCGCCGCCTGCATCAAATGGACATTGCGGGATCTGGATGCTTCGCGGTTGAAGGCCAGTCTCTCATAGGCGAGCGGATGGGGCTCTATGGCGAGAACGACCCCTTCAGCGCCGACGTGCCGCGCCATCGCCAGCGCATAGGTCCCGACGTTGGCTCCGACATCGACGAAGCATCCGCCAACCGGGGTGTGCTTGCGTAAGAACTGCAACTCCTCGAGGTTATAATCGGGATTCAGCAGAGCACCGCGCTCCGTGCCGCTGTACTGATGATGGAACCTGAAAGACGCTCCCTGATAGGTCTCGTCGATCGGTCCGGACCGGAGCAGATCGAGAAGCCGCGACATCGCGGGACGAAATGCGCCCCGCCTGAGGCGCGAGCCTCTAACGACATGGAGAAGTTTTTTCTGCGCCCAGTTGGGTGCGAATGAACCGAACGATTTATCCATATCACTTATCCCGGCATGACCTCAGCAATCTCTGAAGACTCCGATCGCGAGCAAGAGATCGCATGTCCGGATGCCGCGCGGTCATCATGGGATAGGACCGCGGGAACATCATTAATCTTTCCTAAATTCCGGCTGATATGATCCTCGAATCATCGAGGATTCAAGAATGCTACGCACGATTTCGCTTGCGGCCATCGGAGTCGCCATGATGGGAGCGACGGGATCAGCCGCCGACCTTCCGGCGCATAGCCGCATCGGAAAAATCTTCGCGGAACCGGCACCTCCACCGGTCCGCGTCGCGCAGGAGAAAGATTATCCCGAAAGCGTGCTCTACCGTTTTCGGATTCCACCGCCGGTACCGGGCTATTACGGAAGACCAAACGACTTCTACTATCGCCCGTACTATGAGGAACGGCCGGTGATCTCGCTCTATTTCGACCGATTGCCCTATGCTTGCGGCTTGTATGGCTATTGCTAGGGCATTATCGCTTCTGATTGAATCAGAAGCGAGGCTCTATGATATTGATTTGACGCGTTTTCTTCACGCGAACCGGATTCCACTTCGCTCGAAAACGCTATAGGGCATCATTCGAAAAGGCCCAACCAGTGCCGGTAAAACAATGCGCCGCGATCACAGGTTACGCGCGGTCACGATCCAGATCGATGCCGGAAGCACCACCGTCTGCTCCCGGACGAACGGAGCAAGAGCTTCCCGGATCGAGTTCTCCGCAGCAGCGATGACTTCAACAGGCTGCCCGTCAAGCGCGCGGCTGGCGGGACCGATCTGAAGCGCGGACTTGACCGCGGCATCCAGTCCGCCGCCCACCGAGATGTCCAGCGCAAGCTCGCAGGCTTCCATCTTCACTTCGGAGAAGCCGGCCTGGCCGAGAATGCGATGAACACGCTCTTCGGACGCGAACGAGAAGGGTCCGGGATCTTCCGGCCCGAGGTCCGGCAGCTTCGTAACATGCTTGTAGGCAGCCTGGAGCGGCGCCATCAGCCAGGGATTGAGGCGAGGTTCCCGCCAGCAAATGAATGCCAGGCGGCCGAGGGGCCGCAGCGCCTTGCGCAGGTTGGCGAACGCTGAGGCTGGTTCGGCGAAAAACATGACGCCAAACCGCGAGGCGATCAAATCGAACCGCGCCGGCCGGAACGGGTACTCGGCGGCATCGGCCAGCCGAAACTCCATCCGGCCCGCCTGCGGCGTGATCTGCCTTGCCCGCTCCAGCATCGGCGCCGACACATCGACTCCCAGAACGTAGCCGGAAACACCGACTTGCTCGGCGAAGGCGCGCGTGGTCGCACCGCAGCCGCAGCCGACGTCCATGATGCGTTCGCCGGACATGGCCCTGGCCCGGTCCAGCAGAATCGTGGAGACCGGCTCCAGTAGCTCATCCTGCACACGCTGACGATCAGCCCAGCGCTGGCCACCGGGTCCATTCCAGTAAGCGATCTGGTCCGCGTTCTGTGTCTCAGGAACCCCTGTCATCGCCGCTCCCACGAAATTCGGGCGATCGCCCTTCACAAAATCCGTGACTTAAGCCTGATTATGAAGATAACCACGTCATCCGTAGCGTTTTTCAAGCGCAGCATGTCCTCGGGACCAGCCCGGAGCAAAACGGGACCATAACCTATCACACCCGGTCAGTCGGGGATATTCCGTGATGTGGCCACGTGAAGTCCGGCTGGCGGGTTAAAGCAACGGCTGGACCGAGAATTCGGATCACGTAAAAAGCAGGGGCTTGCATCTGGCATACGCGACAGAAGCGAGATTGCCCGCGGTTCGCACCTGAATGGAGGAGACGAGATGGCGGATGAGGAAGACAAGACGATCGTCGAGCAAGGCCCATCGATCGGCGAATACCGCCGGGAGTCGATTCCGGAATACATCATCGATTCGAGCGGCGCCCGTTTTGAGTTTGATCGCATCGCTCTTGAAGGCGATGGCGGGCTCGAACCATCGCAACTGGCCCGCAATGAATGCCTTATCGCACCCGGTCTGATCTATCGCAGAGCTTCGTCATGATCGATGCGAGTATATAGCGTTTTCGAGCGAAGCATGTCCTCGGGCTTGACCCGAGGATGGACACCGGTTCGCGTGAAGAAAACGCGTCAAATCAATATCATAGAGCTTCGCTTCTAATTCAATCAGAAGCGATAATGCTCTAGGCAACGCGTCTGCGGCCTCCGGCTTGCATCGGGATCGACGGGCGAGCCGCATCCGATAGGCGGCGGTACGACAGCAGCTTGCATGCAGGGATGCGTCGGGGCTAAACAAGGAGCCGAGGGCGGCTAGCTCAGCTGGTTAGAGCATCTCGTTTACACCGAGAGGGTCGGGAGTTCGAATCTCTCGCCGCCTACCAATTACTTAGAGTCTTTCCGCTTCTGATAGAGTCAGACGCGGACTCTATGATTATGTTTTGACGCGTTTTCTTCACGCGAACCGGATCTCGCTTCGCTAGAAAACGCTCCAGCTGTTGTTGATTCGGCTCCCTGACAGTTTTGCCGGGCTTTCCTGCCTCGGGGCGCTCCAATAAAGCGCGCCGCCCATGCACCCCTTCCCTATTCATGCCCCCCTGGGGCGGGCACAGTCGCATCAAACCATAACATAAAAAACGGCGCCCTCCAGGGGCGCCGTTTCATCAATCATGGTCCATGACGTTCAGTGAGCGGTCAGGCCCCCGGCCGCCTCGTCAGCGGCATCGGGGTTGACCGGGAGCTTGGTATCCTCCTCCCAGACGATCGGCTTGGGCTGCCGCACCAACGCGTTGGCGATCACCTCGTCCATCCGGGCGACCGGAATGATCTCCAGCCCGCCTTTGATGGCTTCGGAGATCTCCGTGAGGTCCTTGGCGTTCTCGTCCGGTATGAGCACCGTCTTGATGCCGCCTCGCGCCGCCGCCAGCAACTTCTCCTTGAGGCCGCCGATCGGCAACACCCGGCCCCGCAGCGTGATCTCGCCCGTCATCGCGATGTCGCGCCGGATCGGAATTCCGGTCAGCACCGACACGATCGTCGTCGCCATCGCAACACCGGCCGACGGACCATCCTTCGGGGTCGCCCCCTCGGGAACGTGAACGTGGATATCGCGCCGCTCGAACAGCGGCGGCTCGATCCCGAAGGTGATCGCGCGCGAGCGGACGTAGGAAGCCGCCGCCGAGATCGATTCCTTCATCACATCGCGCAGGTTGCCGGTCACGGTCATGCGTCCCTTGCCGGGCATCATCACGCTTTCGATCGTCAGCAACTCGCCGCCGACGTCAGTCCATGCCAGACCGGTCACGACGCCGACCTGATCGTCGGTTTCGATTTCACCGAAGCGATACTTCGGCACTCCGAGGAAGTCCTCGACGACCTGCTCCGTCACTTCGACCGACTTCTTCTTCGAGAGCATCAACTCCTTCACCGCCTTGCGGGCGAGTGTGGACAGTTCACGCTCCAGATTGCGCACGCCCGCTTCGCGGGTGTAGCGGCGAATGATCAGCAGAAGCGCCTCGTCATTGATCGACCATTCCTTCGAATCCAGACCGTGCTTGCTGAGCGCGTTCGGAATGAGGTGCTTGCGAGCGATCTCGACCTTCTCGTTCTCCGTGTAGCCGGCGATCCGGATGATCTCCATGCGGTCCATCAACGGACCGGGAATATTCAGCGTATTCGCGGTCGTGAGGAACATCACGTTGGAGAGATCGTAATCGACCTCCAGGTAGTGGTCGTTGAACGTCGAGTTCTGCTCGGGGTCGAGGACCTCAAGCAGCGCCGACGACGGATCGCCACGGAAATCCGCGCCCATCTTGTCGATCTCGTCCAGCAGGAACAGCGGATTCGAGGTCTTGGCCTTGCGCATCGACTGGATGATCTTGCCGGGCATCGAGCCGATATAGGTCCGGCGGTGACCACGGATCTCCGCCTCGTCGCGCACGCCGCCAAGCGAGACGCGCACGAATTCGCGGCCCGTCGCCCGCGCGATCGACTTCCCGAGCGAGGTCTTGCCGACGCCAGGCGGGCCGACAAGGCACAGGATCGGTCCGGTCAGCTTGTTGGCGCGCGACTGCACCGCCAGATACTCGACGATGCGATCCTTGACCTTCTCAAGCCCGTAGTGATCGGCGTCCAGCACCTCCTGGGCGGCGTTGAGATCCTTCTTCACCTTGGACTTCTTCGCCCACGGAATCGACAGCAGCCAATCGAGATAGTTGCGCACCACCGTGGCTTCGGCGGACATCGGAGACATCTGCCGCAGCTTCTTCAGTTCGTGCTGGGCTTTCTCGCGAGCCTCCTTCGAGAGCTTGGTCTTGGCGATCTTCTCTTCGAGGTCGGCGAGTTCGTCGCGGCCCTCGTCGTCGCCGAGTTCCTTCTGGATCGCCTTCATCTGCTCGTTGAGGTAGTACTCGCGCTGGGTCTTCTCCATCTGGCGCTTGACCCGCGAGCGAATGCGCTTCTCGACCTGCAGGACGGAGATCTCGCTCTCCATCAGACCAAGCACCTTTTCCAGACGCGCGGTGACCGACAGCGTCTCAAGGATGCCCTGACGATCCGCGATCTTGGCGGCGAGGTGCGACGCGACGGTATCGCCGAGCTTGGCGAAATCCGTGATCGCCTGCACGACGCCCACCACTTCGGGCGAGATCTTCTTGTTCAGCTTCACGTAGCTTTCGAAATCCGACACGACCGAACGCGACAGCGCTTCGGCTTCGACGCTGTTGGTGTCGGTATCAGCCAGCGCGACCGCTGTTGCCTCGTAGTAGTCGGCGCGGTCGGAATAGGCCTCCACGCGCGCGCGCTCAAGACCTTCCACCAGCACCTTCACCGTGCCGTCGGGCAGCTTCAGCAGTTGCAGCACGCTGGCGAGCGTTCCGATTGTATAGATTGAATCTGGCGCGGGATCATCGTCCGACGCATTCTTCTGCGTCGCGAGCATGATGAGCCCATCGTTCTTCATCACCTCTTCCAGCGCCCTGATCGATTTCTCGCGGCCTACGAACAGCGGCACGATCATGTGCGGGAAGACAACGATGTCGCGAAGCGGAAGCACGGGATAGGCATGGATTTCGCCGTGGACTATAGCTGGCCGGGGTTTTGAGGCGGTCATAGCCTTGTTCCTTTTGTTGCGCCCCCCTGTTCGCAGCCGCATATCATGCGCAACCGCCACAAGGTGCCGAGTTTCCTGAGAAGAATGGGCCCTTGCGAACCGAGGCCTCACCTGCCCGAGGTCGTGAGCGGCCAACGCATTGCGTCGCCGCCGACAGCATTAGGTGGCCATCCACCGCCGACGTGTCAAGTGAAGGAAATCAGCGGCTTGTAAGCCGGCAGAGACCGCCCGCCGGTAAAGCATAACGAACTCGCGGTTAACCCCACCCGCGAGTCGAACCGGCGGTAGACTGCGCCAAAATGTCCTGATCAGGCGCTGGCGCTGCTTTCGTTCGCGCGATCGGCGCGATCGGCATAAATGTATAGCGGTCGCGCGGTTCCTTCGACCACTTCGCGCGAGATCACGACCTCCTCGACCCCTTCCAGGCCCGGAAGATCGAACATGGTCTCGAGCAGGATGCTTTCGAGAATCGAACGCAGGCCTCGCGCGCCGGTCTTGCGCTCGATCGCCTTGCGCGCCACCGCGCCCAGCGCCTCGTCGGCAAACGTCAACTCGATGTTCTCCATCTCGAACAGCCGCTGATACTGCTTCACCAGCGCATTCTTGGGATCGGTCAGGATCTTTTTCAGCGACGCTTCGTCGAGGTCCTCGAGCGTGGCCACGACAGGCAGACGCCCGACGAACTCCGGGATCAAGCCATACTTGAGCAGATCCTCCGGCTCGACATGCCTGAAGATTTCGCCGGTGCGGCGGTCTTCCGGCGCAAGCACCTGCGCCGCGAAGCCGATCGACGTCGTGCGTCCTCGCGCGGAGATGATCTTCTCCAGGCCGGAGAACGCGCCGCCGCAGATGAACAGGATATTCGTCGTATCGACCTGCAGGAACTCCTGCTGCGGGTGCTTCCGGCCGCCCTGCGGCGGAACGGACGCGACCGTGCCTTCCATGATCTTCAACAAGGCCTGCTGCACGCCCTCACCCGATACATCACGCGTGATCGAGGGGTTGTCGGACTTGCGTGAAATCTTGTCGATCTCGTCGATGTAGACGATGCCGCGCTGCGCACGCTCGACATTGTAATCCGCGGACTGCAACAGCTTCAGGATGATGTTCTCGACATCCTCGCCGACATAACCGGCCTCGGTCAGGGTCGTCGCGTCCGCCATGGTGAAGGGAACGTCGAGGATGCGCGCCAGCGTCTGCGCGAGCAGCGTCTTGCCCGATCCGGTCGGGCCGATCAGCAGGATGTTCGACTTCGCGAGTTCGACGTCGTTGTGCTTGGTCTGATGATTAAGCCGCTTGTAGTGATTGTGGACGGCGACCGAGAGCACTTTCTTGGCATGGCCCTGCCCGATGACGTAGTCATCCAGGACCTTGCAGATCTCCTTCGGAGTCGGAATGCCGTCGCGCGACTTCACCAGCGAGGACTTGTTCTCCTCGCGAATGATGTCCATGCAGAGTTCGACGCATTCGTCACAGATGAATACGGTCGGGCCCGCGATCAGTTTGCGAACCTCGTGCTGACTCTTGCCGCAGAACGAACAATACAGCGTATTCTTGGAGTCGCCCGTACCGACCTTACTCATTCCTGTCTCCGTCCGACGTTCGATCCCGCCTGTTCGCCTGCTCACCCGCTCCGATCCGGCACATCCGGCGCAATGAGATTACATATGACCAAAGTCCGTACCAGAAAAGACCCTGCGCCCTCAACCCCGCGCGGATCGCAGGCTCACCCGATTCTCCCGTGCGTACCACCAGTTGAAACCCGGCAACCGCACCATGGTGCCCCGACTCTCAAGAATTCGCTAATCGGCCAGTCATCTCCCATCCGCCGATAGCTGATCTGACTTAAGGGGGAGATCTCCCTCCCCGATTAATCCAGCGCTGCGCCGCCATCACGCGGATACGTTATCACGGGGATACGCCGCGGAAGGGCGAAGGAACTTTTCGGAAACCATCGCCGTAAAATCGCGATGATTCGGACCGGATCGAATCAACCGGTCCTTCCGCTGTCGCCGGACCTTACCCGGATACGTTATGACGAAGCTTTCGGCGCGGCCGGATCTTCAGCGCGCTTGTCGATCACCTTGTCGACGATGCCAAAGTCGCGAGCCATGTCGGCCGTGAGGAACTTGTCGCGCTCCAGCGCATCCTCGATCGCCTGATAGGTTTGTCCGGTGTGCTTGACGTAGATCTCGTTGAGCCGCTTCTTGAGGCTCAGGATTTCCTGCGCGTGCAGCATAATGTCCGTCGCCTGGCCCTGGAAGCCGCCGGAGGGCTGGTGAACCATGATGCGCGCGTTCGGCAGCGCGTGCCGCATATCCTTCTCGCCCGCCGCCAGCAGCAACGACCCCATGGAGGCGGCCTGTCCGGTGCACAGCGTTGCGACCGGCGGACGAATGAACTGCATCGTGTCGTAAATCGCCAGACCCGACGTCACCACACCGCCCGGCGAATTGATGTACATTGAGATTTCCTTCTTCGGATTCTCCGCCTCCAGAAACAAAAGCTGCGCGACGATCAGCATCGACATATTGTCTTCGACCCCGCCGGTCACGAAAATGATGCGCTCCTTCAGCAGCCGGGAGAAGATGTCGTAAGCCCTCTCGCCGCGGTTGGTCTGCTCGACCACCATCGGCACGAGGTTCATGTAGGTTTCCACTGGATCGCGCATTGATCACCCAAAAGTTTGTGTCAGCGGTTGGCGACGAACATCCGGGACGAAACCGGGAGACTTCAATTCTTCCCCGTGCGGATGAATGTCCATGATGCAGGATTCGGCAAGCACCGCCCACAGATATAAGTTCATCGCTCGGGCGACAAGACTGAACCGGGCGGCTTTCCGCTTCCGACAGAATTCAGAAGCGGGCTCTATTATTTTGATTTGACGCGTTTTTCTTGGGGCTGACCGGTATCCATCCTCGGGTTGGGAGTCCCGAGGACATGCTTCGCCCGAAAACGATGCAGACACGCCGGAATCGAAGATTCGCCGGCAGCCTTTCGATTCGGCTTCGCCGGGAATCTCGCCCGGCGCTTCGGTTCCGGATGGCGGCCCGGGTTGCGAACACCAAACCCGCTCCGCTGAACCGAAATAGGATGCGGCGCGGATCAGCCCGCGAATGCGCCGCTGCTCACATCTCGGCGCTATGCGCCTCGTGTTCCTTGAAAAGATCCTCGCGCGTCACGCTCTTTTCCGTGATCGTGGCGAGTTCGAGAATGAAATCCACGACCTTGTTCTCGAACAGGGGCGCGCGAATCTGAGCCAGCGCTTGCGGGTTTCGCTGATAGTAATCCCAGATCTCCTTTTCGCGGCCCGGCGTCTGGCGGGCGCGACTGATCAACGCACGGTTGATTTCATCGTCCGCGACCGTAATTCCGTTCTTTTCGCCGATCTCCGAGAGCACGAGGCTGAGCCTTACCCGGCGGTCGGCAATTCGGCGGTACTCGGCCCGGGCCTCTTCTTCGGTGGTGTTCTCGTCGGCGAAGGTCTTTTTCTCTTTTTCCATCTCCGCCATGATGGTTTTCCAAACCTGCTCGAACTCGTCCTCGACCAGGCTCGGAGGCGCATCGAACTTGTGGGTCTCGTCGAGGCGATCGAACAAAGCGCGCTTGACGTGCTGCCTCATCGCACGGGCGAATTCGGCGCTGAGCTGCTCGCGGACGACCTGCCTCAACTGATCAAGCTCCTCCAGGCCGAGCAGCTTGGCGAATTCATCGTCGATCTTAAGATCCTGCGGCGCCTCGATCAGGCTCACCGTAGTCTCGAACTCGGCATCTTTCCCCGCAAGCTCGGAGTCAGCGTAATTGCCGGGGAACGACGCCTTGACCGTGCGCGTTTCGCCGACCCCGGCTCCGACCAGCTGCTCTTCGAACCCCGGAATCAGGGCGTTCGATCCCAGCACGACCAGGATATCCTCGCTGCTTCCGCCCTCGAAAAGCTCGCCGTCGATGGTGCCCTTGAACGAAATGGTGATGCGATCGCCATTCTCGGCCTTCGCGCCTTCCTCCCTGGTGGTGTAGGTGCGATTCTGATCGGCGATCCGTTTGATGGCTTCTTCGACATCGGCGTCGCTCACGTCGACCACCGGCTTCTCGAGGGTGAAGGACCTGAAGTCCGCCAGTTCGATCGGCGGCACGACCTCGATCGCCACGCTGTAGCTGAGATCGGACTTGCCCGCGAGGATGTCCTCGATTTCCTTCGGTTCCGAAGGCATCGTGACCTTGGGATTGCCTGCAAGCTTGAGGCCGCGGTCGTTGACGATCTGCATGTTCGTGTCGCGGATCGTGTCCTCGATGGTCTCGACCATCACGGAGCGGCCATAGAGCTTCTTGAGATGGCTGACCGGCACCTTCCCCGGGCGAAAGCCGTTGATCTTCACCTTGTCCTTGAGGTCGACGAGCCGCTCATCCGCCTTGGTCGCGATTTCGGCGGCGGGAATGCTGACCTGGAACTCGTGCCTCAGTCCCTCGGCGAGGGTTTCGTTCACCTGCATGGCGTCAATCTTCTTCCGCTCGATCCGGCGGAAACGGCCGGATCATTGTCAATCGGTCGATGCGCGGCGGAACGCCTGCATCGGTGTACGGCCGGCATATATCCGATCTGGATAGCTGCCTGAACGGTTACTGCTCAAACGCTTTAGCGCTTGGTGCGGGCGGAGGGACTCGAACCCCCACAACTTTCGTCACTGGAACCTAAATCCAGCGCGTCTACCAATTCCGCCACGCCCGCCAGTAGAACTAGGCGCATCAATCCGGCCTGCGATGCCGAGCATGATGCCGAAAAATGCGAAGCGGCTTTCGGTAGACGTCATGCTCCAACGAGTTGAAATCAGGCACGCCGACGGGGTTGGGTTGTCATCTCCCGCCGTCATCGACGCGCTCGATGCGGCGGGCTTATAACATGGGGAGACTGGTTCGCAGCAAAAAAATGGCCGTTCGGCCCAGCCGCTGGCGGCTGGACAGAGTCCGAAGAACATGATCCGCATTGGCATATGGTGCTACGTCCTGTTCGATTAACCCGGCGGCGTCTTCTGGCCGGCTTCGGGGCAACCGCCGTGGCCGGCTCCGCGGCCCCGATTCATGCCCGGTCGCAAGATCCGCGAAGGCTCGCCATCGACGCGATGCCCGCCTCCCTTCCACTCGGGCCGGACCATCACGAAACCACGGTCTGGTCCCTGAGGACCGGCGGCTCCTCCCGAATTCCACGCTTCCGTCAAGGCGAGAGCGTGGACGCTGTCGTGACCAACGGCCTGACGGCGCCATTGGTTCTGAACTGGCGCGGAATAGATCACGCGGCCGCCATCGAGCCCTTGACGGCCCGCTCCTCCATCTCGCCTGAAGGGATCGACCGCTACGTGTTCCCGTTACGGCAGGCCGGGACGTTCATGTACGACGCCCGCCTGCTGGGAGATGGTCTGGCGCAACCCTCGCCCGCGCAGGCTCTGATCGTCGAGGAACGGGAGCCGATCGAGGCCGACCGTGACGAGGTCATGCTGATCGAGGACTGGCGGCTGGATGCCGAAGGACGGCCGGTCGCGCCCGGCCCCAGCGAAATCCAAACAAAGGTTGGGCCGCCTCTCTACCTGGTGAACGGCAAGCCATCGCTCGACCTCAACCTTCACGTTAACGATCGGCTCAGGTTGAGGATCATCAATGGATGTCAACGCAATGCAATCGCTATTGCAATCCAGAATCTGGACGTGCGGGTCATGGCAATCGACAGCCAGCCGGCGGAGCCGTTTCTGGCGCGCAACGGCCGGTTGGTGCTTGCTCCGGGAACCCGGATCGACGCCGTTATGGATGTCACGCTTGCGGCGGGAACGGCATCGGCCATCACCCTGCATGACGGCGGCGGCAACCCGCGTCAGATCGCCCGTCTGAAGGTTTCAACCGATTCGCCGGCGCGATCCGCGCCGCTGCCGGCGCCGCCGGCATTGCCGTCCGCCAACCTGCCGGCGCGGCTCGATCTCGGGAGCGCGCTGCGCACCGACCTGCCGCTGATCTCCCCTGCTGGAACTTCGTCTGCAGGAACTTCGTCATGGGATCGACCAGCACTTTTCAGCACGCGCAGGGCACCTGCCTTCCGCATCAAACGCGGCCGGACCGCCGTGCTCGCGCTGAAGAACACGACCAAAACACCCATGGTGTTTCATCTGCATGGTCATCACGCCCGCCTGCTGGACCGGCTCGACGACGGCTGGAAGCCGTTCTGGCTGGATACGGTGCTGGTCGATGCCGGGCAGACCCAACGCATCGCCTTTGTCGCCGACATCACCGGAGCATGGCTGATCGAAACCATGGGCGTGGAGTGGAGCGCACCGCGGCAGGTCGGCTGGTTCGCGGTGGAATAAGCTGAATTATCATAATCTTAGTAGTCGATCCCGAACCGATCGTAGAGCCGCCGCAAGACCGCGGGCAGGACCTCCGGCAAATCCTCGGCGATCAGTCCCGGCCCCGCCTCGCGCCCGGTCTCGCCGTGTATCCATACCCCCATGCACGCCGCCTCGAAGGCCGGCACGCTTTGCGCCAGCAGGCCGCCGATGATGCCGGACAGCACGTCGCCCGAGCCTGCCGTCGCAAGCCATGGCGGGGCATTGGATGCGATGGTCGCGCGCCCGTCCGGCGAAGCCACCACCGTGTCGGCTCCCTTGAGCAGAACGACCGCTCCCGAACGCCGTGCCGTGTCGCGCACCCGCTCAAGTTTTGATCGAAGTGGATGTTTATTACTCATCTCGCTGAAAAGGCGATGGAACTCGCCTTCATGCGGCGTCAGGATAATGTCGGAGCTTCCCGACTGCCTGATGGTCTCGAACAGGCGATCAGGCGTATCGGCGAAGCTCGTCAGCGCGTCGGCGTCGAGCACCATCGCCCGCCCCGCTGCGAGGGCCGTGGACACAAGGGCGCGGGTTTCCTCGCCGATCCCGGCGCCGGGACCGATGACGCAGGCATTGAGACGCCGATCAGCCAGGATTTCCGCGAAGCCGGCCGCGCCGTTCATGCGGCGCACCATCACGGCAGTCAGCGCAGCCGCGTTCGCGCCCAGCGCGTCGTCCGGCGAGAGCACGGTGACAAGACCGGCTCCGGCCCGCAGCGCGCCCCGCGCGGACAGCCGGCACGCACCCGTTGATGTCAGACCGCCGGACACGACAACGGCATGGCCGCGCGCGTATTTGTGCCCGTCGATATGTGGCGCGGGAAACGCGCCATGCCAATAGTCCGGGATATTCTCGAAGGTTATGGACCGAATCTCGTCCAGTACCGCATCGGCGATGCCGATATCGGCCACGCGCACCCGGCCGCAATGAATCCGGCCCGGCAGCAGCAGATGCGCGGGCTTCTTGCGAAAGAACGTCACCGTCTCGGTCGCACGGATCGCAGCGCCCATGACCGCGCCTGTGGTGCCGTTGATGCCGCTCGGCAGATCGATGCTGAGCACCGGCGCGCCGTTGGCCATGATGGCTTCGATCGTCGCGAGAGCGTCGCCCTTCACCGGCCGGTTGAGTCCCGCGCCGAACAGCGCGTCGATGATCAGCGCGGGCGAACCGAGCGCGGAGAGGTCGCAAGGCAGCACAGGCCCCTTCCAGCCTTTGGCCGCGAGAGCCGCGTCGGCCTTGAGGCTGTCTCGCTCGCCCAGCAGGATGACCGAAACCTGGTAGCCGCGCGCCGCCAGTTCTGTCGCCGCGACGAACCCGTCGCCGCCGTTGTTGCCGCATCCGGCGACAACCAGGATCGGTCCTTTCTCCGCGAGGCCGGCAGCCGCGTTCGCAACCGCCTGCCCGGCACGCAGCATCAAGGCGAAGCCCGACACGCCTCCCGTGATCGCGAGCCGATCGGCCTGCTCCATTTCGCCGGTCGTCAGAATCTCCATGGCCCTGAACCCGATCGGGCAAGCTGCCCGTCTCGCAGTCTCACCGCTGCACAAAAATTAAACCGGTTGCCTAATTTATAGTCGCATGGGTGCCCGACGCCCCGACCCCCAGCCCGCCCGGATCGTCTTAATCGTATGATAGCATGGATATTATTGTGGGTTTTTGAGTTGGCACAAACCCTGCTTTGAGAAAGAAAATTCGTCCAGTGTGTCCACTGGCAGGCAATGAAGCGTGTCCCGCGACTTTGTGTCCGTCCGAAATCCAGTGCATGACCGCTGCTGCAGGCGGCAGTGTGAGCGCGCATCAGCCACTGGCTGGACATTGGAAGCGCCAGGAGACGTTCAATGAAGAAGATCGAAGCCATCATCAAACCGTTCAAGCTCGACGAAGTAAAGGAAGCCCTTCAGGAGATCGGATTGCAAGGCATCACCGTGATCGAGGCAAAAGGCTTTGGCCGGCAGAAGGGACACGCCGAGCTTTATCGCGGCGCGGAGTACGTGGTGGACTTCCTGCCCAAGGTCAAAATCGAGATTGTGATCGGCGATGATCTGGTCGAAAAAGCCATCGAAGCAATCAGGCGCGCCGCCCAGACCGGCCGCATCGGCGACGGCAAGATCTTCGTATCCAATATCGAAGAGGCCATTCGGATCCGAACGGGAGAATCCGGCCTCGACGCGATCTAGTGGAGTGAATTTGACGTTCGCGACCCATTCGGCCGCGCGTCGCGGATGCGAATGTCAGAATCGGACCACTGGACCCTTTGAGAACGATATCCACGCATCAAGCCATACCGACGGACGCTTCGCGCCGGCGATTACGACGACCAGCAGAGACAAGGGGTATTTATGAAGACCGCCAATGACGTCCTGAAATCAATCAAGGACAACGACGTAAAATACGTCGATCTGCGTTTCACCGATCCGCGCGGCAAGTGGCAGCACGTCACCTTCGACGTCAGCATGATCGACGAAGAATTTTTCGCCGAGGGCACGATGTTCGACGGCTCCTCGATTGCCGGCTGGAAGGTGATCAACGAATCCGACATGACGCTGATGCCCGATCCGGCGACGGCGGCGATCGATCCGTTCTTCGCGGAAACCACCATGGTGCTCACCTGCGACATCCTGGAGCCGTCCACGGGCGAGCCCTATAACCGTGACCCTCGCGGGATCGCCAAGAAGGCCGAGGCGATGGTGAAGTCGATGGGCATCGGCGATACGGTCTATGTCGGTCCGGAAGCCGAATTCTTCGTGTTCGACGACGTGCGTTTTCAGACCACGCCTTACAACACCGGTTTCAAGCTCGATTCCTCCGAGCTGCCGACCAATTCCGATACCGAGTATGAGGGCGGCAATCTCGGTCATCGCATCCGCACCAAGGGCGGCTACTTCCCAGTTCCGCCGCAGGACTCGATCCAGGACATGCGCTCGGAGATGCTCGGCGCCATGGCCCGCATGGGCGTGAAGGTCGAGAAGCACCATCACGAGGTGGCGTCCGCCCAGCACGAACTCGGCATGAAGTTCGATACGCTGACCTACATGGCCGACCAGATGCAGGTATACAAATACTGCATTCACCAGGTCGCGCACATCTACGGCAAGACCGCCACCTTCATGCCGAAGCCGGTCTACGGCGACAACGGCTCGGGCATGCACGTTCACCAGTCGATCTGGAAGGACGGCAAGCCGACCTTCGCCGGCAGCAAATACGCCGACCTGTCGGAAACCTGCCTGTACTACATCGGCGGCATCATCAAGCACGCCAAGGCGATCAACGCCTTCACCAACCCGTCCACCAACTCCTACAAGCGGCTGGTCCCTGGATACGAGGCGCCGGTGCTGCTCGCCTATTCGGCGCGCAACCGCTCCGCCTCCTGCCGCATCCCCTACACCACCTCGCCGAAAGCCAAGCGCGTCGAGGTTCGTTTCCCCGACCCGATGGCCAATCCGTATCTCGCCTTCGCGGCGATGCTGATGGCGGGCCTCGACGGGATCAAGAACAAGATCGATCCCGGCCCCGCCATGGACAAGGATCTCTATGACCTGCCGAAGGAAGAACTGAAGCAGATTCCGACGGTCTGCGGCTCATTGCGCGAGGCGCTGGAAAGCCTCGACAAGGATCGCGCCTTCCTCAAGGCCGGCGGCGTATTCGACGACGACTTCATCAATGCCTTTATCGAATTGAAGATGACCGAGGTGGAGCGCTTCGAGATGACGCCGCACCCGGTCGAGTTCGATATGTACTACTCGCTGTAAGCGGCGATGCGCGGAATTTTCCGCGCAGCTTTCGAACGCCTCAAGGGCGCCCTTCACGGGCGCCCTTTTTTGTTGAATGGCCGCGCCCCGCTTGATCCTTGCCGCGTTTGCGGAAAGAGTGCCTGCTTTGGGAATCGGTGAGGTTCAGCGTGGACGGTTTGCCTGAAAGTCAGGGCTTCGAACGGCAGTCTCTTGCCCGCTCCATCGCGGCCGGCGGCATCGGCATTATCGCCTTCGGCGCGGTCCTCGCATTGGCGTGGTATTCAGCGGCAACGCTGTTGATGCTGTTCGCCGGCGTCCTGTTCGGCGTGTTTCTTACGGCCATGGCCGATCTGCTGCGCCGGGTATTCGGTGGCAATCAAACCCTGCGGCTGGTGATCGTCTGCGTCCTGTTCACCGGTCTGCTGTCCGGAGTGGTTGTCCTCGGCGGCGCGACCATCGCCCAGCAGGCGACGGCCTTGAGTTCGACGCTGCGCGCGCAATTGGGCAACGCCAGGGATTTTCTGGAGAAGCAAGGGGTCGACACCAGCTTCCTCAACGTGGGCGCCAAAACCGCGTCAACCGAGAACGGCGCCACGCCGATCCCCGCCCCATCAGCATCGCCGTCGCGCGGTCCGAAACTTCCTGATGCCAGCACCATCGCTTCCGGAACCGGCGCGATCGTCAGTCAGACCATCCGAATTCTGGTGCGTGTATTTGAGGGCGTCGGCAACTTCTTCATCGTCATATTCCTTGGGCTGTTGCTGGCGGCACAGCCCAAGGTCTATCGAGACGGCATCCTGCGCTTCGTGCCCAGGCAACGCCTCCCCGAAGCAGCACGCCTCATCGACGACATCAGTGAGACGCTGCGCCGCTGGTTGCTCGGCCAGATGGCCACGATGGCGTCGCTGTTCCTTTTGACATGGATCGGGTTGACCCTGATCGGCATTCCCGGCGCCCTCGTGCTGGGCTTCATTACGGGCCTCCTGACATTCATCCCCAACATCGGCGCCATTCTCGCGGGTGCCCTCATCGTCCTGGCGAGCCTCGGCTCCGGACTCACCGCGATCATCAGCGCCTTCTTGCTTTATCTTGCCGTGCAGTTTCTTGAAGGCAACGTGCTGACGCCGCTGATCCAGCGCCATGCCATCAGCATTCCGCCGGCGACGTTGTTCGCAGCGCAGATTTTCCTTGGCGTGCTGTTCGGAGTGTGGGGTCTGGCGCTGGCGCTGCCGTTGATCGCGGTCATCAAGGTGGTGCTGAACCACGTCTGGCCGGATCAAACCGCGACCGTCTAGAGTATTATCGCTTCTGATTGAATCAGAAGCGAAGCTCTGGATTGTTGTTTTAGCGCGTTTTCTTCACGCGAACCGGTATCCATCCCCGGGTCAAGCCCGGGGACGTGCTTCGCTCGAAAACGCTACAGAGCTGACCTTTCTCAAACGCTGAAAGCCGTCACCGTTTCGGTGTGCTCGACCTCGGGGGGCGAGGCGAAGAATGGCCCGACCAACTCGCGCCATTCGGTAAAGTTCGAGGATTCGCGAAAATCCACGACATGGTTCTCAAGCGTTTCCCACTTGATCAGCAATCTGTAACGTGACGGTCTTTCGACAGACCTGTGCAGCTCAAAGCTTCTCCAGCCCTTGCAGCGCTTGAAGATCGTTTCAGCCCGCGACACGGCCGCCTCGAAATCCTTCTCGCTGCCCGGCTTGATCTCGATTTGCGCGATTTCGGTGATCATGTGAGCGGACCTTTCATACACGCTCTGTCTGTATCGCGATCGACTTCAGACGTGAAGCGAGACGGCAAGCATGCAAGCTGCATTCTCGCTGTTATCGCTCATACCCCAAACGACAGAACGCACCGGCGCCGGACGAGCCGGGCCGATGGGCGCAGATGCGGAAGGAATGTCGCGTTCAGGATGTTCCGGAAACGGGCGGCCGATCTTGCCGCCAGCTTCGCCCTGTTCCGGAAAACTCAGAGCCGATACAGAATCTGGTCAGTCCAGAAGCGCTCGAGGCGATGCAACGACTTGTTCAGCGTCGCGAACTCCTCGTTCGAGATTCCGCCGACCTGCTCGACGGTCTTGACGTGCTTCTGATAGAGCGCATCGACGATGCGTCGGATCTCCTGACCCTGCGCGGTCAAGCGGATTCTTACCGAGCGGCGATCGACGCGCGAACGCTGATGATCGAGAAATCCAAGCTCGACGAGTTTCTTCAGATTGTAGGAAACGTTGGAGCCGAGATAATAGCCCCGAGTCCGCAGTTCACCAGCCGTCAGTTCCTTGTCGCCGATGTTGTAGAGAAGAAGCGCCTGCACCGAGTTGATGTCGGCCCGGCCGCGACGATCGAATTCATCCTTGATGACATCGAGCAATCTGCGGTGCAGCCGCTCGACCAAGGTCAACGCCTCGAGATAGAGCGACTGCACCGGTGCCTGACCGGCGACCTGTTCCGCGGGCTCGTGAGCCTTCGCAACGGCTTTCATGATGACATCCCCTGTTGTCGTTTTTTTTCGACTTGTTCGACGAAACTTGTGTCCCGCCTGATAGCCATGACCTTAGGGGAGGCGTTTGAAGATCAGCTTAAATAAGACAATAAAGACATCATGAATTTAAGAGAGTAAATCGCCGATTAAGCTGTCATATCAAGGCATTTAGCAACCTTTCATTGACGCTTCCGCGGCCCTGTTCATGCTTCGTGTGCCGCTCCTGTCGCATTCAGGAACAGCGCCGTTCAAATTCGAAACATTCGGTCAACACAGATAACCACGCCGTTAGGGTCACCGAATTCTTACCGTGAAAAATTCTCGGAAAACTTTAGGGGACGGCGATCAGGAAACATGACGTGCGTTGCGGCGCACCCTCGGCTGCTCGTCGCTCTTCTCATCTTCAGGCATATGTAGAGTGGCTATGGCGGCCGTTCCCGCGCCGCCATCCATGCCAGCCCCAGATAGGCCGTGAGCATTGCCGTTTCCAACCCGACGATGACCAGGTTGCCGCCGTAGATCATCGGAAACATGAGTTCGACGACAGCCATCGAGACCACCGTGGTCAGCCACACCACAGCGCCCCATGGCGTGGCCAGCCAAAGGCCCACGGCGGCCACAAGCTCGATCACGGCGAAGTAGACCGTCGCCGCCTGCCAGGCCACCGTCTGGTTCTCAAAGGCGTCGTCCTCGCCGCCGATGAATCCGGTCAACTGAGCCCAATGATAGAGCCCGACGGCGAGCGACAGCATCGCCATGACCCGCAGAAAAACCACCAGCCGCCCGGTCCAGAGATTGTCATCGGTCTCCGTGCGGGCCGTCGGGCTTCCCGCCACCGGCATGGCTTGATCTCGCGGGATCTGCCCGCGCGATGAGGTTTTAGACGTCAGGATGCTCATAACCGGACCCCACACAGCCGTGCGAGCCCGCTTCATGGCTTTCCGGAACCATAAAATCAATTGCATTGCATCGAGGTGCATGAGCGCGGTGACGAAGCCGGTTCCTGGTGCTACATAAAACCGGTTCGGTTCTGGCCTTCAGGAGTGTCGGCAACATGGCGATAAAATACGGGCGTCCCATCGAAATGCGGGATGGACCCCGCCGCGATGCCGCAGTCACCGCCGCTCCGCTCGATCTCGTCGCCCGGCTCCGCCGCAACCGCAAGGCGGAATGGGCCCGCCGCCTGGTCCGTGAAAGCGTTCTGACCACCGACGACCTCATCTGGCCGCTGTTCGTCGCCGATGGCGCCGACAGGCGGACGCCCGTTCCCTCCATGCCCGGCGTCGACCGGATTAGCGTGGACGAATGCGTGCGGGACGCGGAACGGGCGCTCGAACTGAACATCCCCTGCATCGCGCTTTTCCCCTATACCGACCCCGCCCTGCGGGACGTCTCCGGCAGCGAAGCCCTCAACGCCAAGAACCTGGTCTGCAAGTCGGTCCGGGCCATCAAGCGGGAATTTCCGGACCTCGGCGTGCTCTGCGACGTGGCGCTCGATCCCTTCACCAGTCATGGCCATGACGGCCTGGTCGAGGACGGCAGGATCCTCAACGACGAGACCGTCGCGGTGCTGGTCCAGCAGGCGCTGGTGCAGGCGGAAGCCGGTTGCGACATCGTCGCTCCGTCCGACATGATGGACGGCCGCGTCGGTGCGATTCGAAGGGGTCTGGACGAGGCCGGGTTTGTCGATGTGCAGATCATGGCCTATGCCGCGAAGTATGCATCCGCTTTTTACGGCCCGTTCCGCGACGCCATCGGCTCGGCCAAGGCGCTCACGGGAGACAAGCGCACATACCAGATGGACAGCGCCAACTCCGACGAGGCTCTGCGCGAAGTCGAGCTCGATATCGCCGAGGGCGCAGACATGGTGCTGGTGAAGCCGGGAATGCCCTATCTCGACATCGTGCGGCGCGTAAAGGATACGTTCGGAATGCCGACCTTCGCCTACCAGGTGTCGGGCGAGTACGCGATGATCGCGGCCGCCGCCGGCAACGGCTGGATCGATCGCGACCGGGCGATGATGGAAAGCCTCGTCGCCTTCAAGCGCGCCGGCGCCGACGGCGTGCTCACCTACTTTGCGGCGGCGGCGGCGGAGAAGCTGAAACAGAACCGCTGACGCGTCCCCTCCCCGCGATCGTTCCGTCCACGCCTCCGGGCCTGCCCAGGACTTGCAACCCGGGCAGCACGTCGCCATCTCGAAAGACGCTTCCGCCTCTATCAGAAGATCAGAAGCGGAAAGTCTCTTCGAAAGTCTCTTGGCTGAGCGCCGTGGAGGACTGGACATGGCCGATGGTAACTTCGACAACGCCCACGGCGGCGACTCCGCCGGGTTCCAGCGGCACGCGTTCGACCCCTGGATGCAGCCCGAGTTGTTTCGCGGCGTTTTGGCGCGGCGTTTTTTTGCGTTCCTGATCGATCTGCTGGTGCTTTCAATCCCCGTGATCATCGGCGTGATCTTCATCGCGATGCTTGGGATCATCACGCTCGGCTTCGGATGGGCGCTGTTCTGGCTGGTTTCGCCCGCTTCCCTGATCTGGGCCGTCTTTTATTACGGCGCGTCGCTCGGCGGCCGGCATTCGGCGACGATCGGGATGCGGGCCATGGGTCTGGAAATGCGGACCTGGTCCGGCGAGCGGAGCTATTTTGTTCTCGGCGCCATGCACGCGATCCTGTTCTGGATCTCGGTGTCGATATTCACGCCGCTGATTCTGATGGTCAGCCTGTTCAACAACCGGCGGCGCATGCTGCATGACATGCTGCTGGGAACCGTCATCATCAATTCGGATCTTGCGACGGTGGCGCAGCCCTCTGGAAGCTATTGATATAGCGGCAATGCGGATTGACGGTCAGCCTCGGGAGCGCGATGCTGGAGCACAATCTGCTTTGGAGACTGACAAGGCGCCGTGACCCAGCACTCGCGTGACACACCGCAATTCTATCTGACCGCGCCTTCGCCGTGTCCGTATTTGCCCGATCGCAGCGAACGCAAGGTATTTACCCATCTGGTCGGCGAGAAGGCGGGCGAACTCAACGATCTGCTCACCCATGGCGGCTTTCGCCGCAGCCAGTCGATCGCCTACCGCCCGGCCTGCGACCAGTGCCGCGCCTGCGTTTCCGTGCGGGTCATCGCCGATGAGTTTAAGCTGTCGCGCGGCGCCCGCAGGGTGCTGGCGCGAAACGCCGACATCACGGGCAGCCTGCGTGCCGCGACGCCGACGTCAGAACAATATTCGGTATTCCGCGCCTATCTGGACCAGAGACATCGCCACGGCGGCATGGCGGACATGACCGTGCTGGATTACGCGATGATGGTGGAAGACAGCCACGTCGAGACCCGCATCATCGAATATCGCCGGCGCGGCGCGGATAGCGGCGAGAACAGACGCGGCGACCTGGTGGGAGTGGCGCTCACCGATGTGTTGAGCGACGGACTCTCCATGGTCTATTCGTTCTTCGATCCGTCCGAGCAGCACCGTTCGTTCGGCACCTTCATGATCCTCGATCACATATCCCGCGCGCGGCAACTCGGCCTGCCCTATGTGTATCTCGGTTACTGGATCGAGGGGTCGCGGAAGATGGACTACAAGGGACGTTTCCTGCCACAGCAGCGCCTTGCGCCCACGGGCTGGCTGCGGGTGGATGCCGACGGCGAAACACAGCACGAGACGAGAGAATAGAGCAGACCGCTCCGCGTCCAATGTTGGTCCTATCCGGCAAACGTATCCGCCAGCAGCTTCACATTCAGGATCACGATCAGGCCGGCGACGATCCACGCCGCGACGGCGGTTCCGGTTGAAATTGCGAACCGACCCATCTTGCGCCGGTCCGAGACGAAGCGGACCAGCGGGATCACCGCGAACGGCAGTTGCATCGACAGGACGACCTGGCTGAGAACCAGAAGCTGCGCGGTGCCGCTGTCACCATAGATGGCCGTGACGACGATAACGGGCACGATGGCGATGCCGCGCGTGACGAGCCGCCGCGCCCACATCGGCATCCGCAAATGCAGAAAGCCTTCCATCACGATCTGGCCCGCGAGCGTCGCCGTCACCGTGGAGTTGATGCCGGAGGCGAGAAGCGCGACAGCGAACAGCGTTGATGCGATGCCGAGACCCAATAGGGGCGAAAGCAGCTTGAACGCGTCGCCGATTTCGGCCACCTCGGTATGACCGCTGCCGTGAAACACTGCGGCGGCCACGATCAGGATGGCGGCGTTGACGAACAAAGCCAGCATCAAGGCCAGCGTACTGTCAGCGGTCGCCCATCGGATCGCGCTCCGCCGGCCCTCTTCGGTGCGCGGATAGGCCCTGGTCTGCACGATCGACGAATGCAGATAAAGATTATGCGGCATGACCGTCGCGCCGATGATGCCGATGGCGATGTAGAGCATCTCAGGATTGGTGACGATCTCGCGCGAAGGTACGAAGCCACGCAGTACCTCGGCGACCGGCGGCGCGGCGGCGATGATCTGGATCGCGAAGCAAACCGCGATGACGATCAGGAGCGCGACCACGAAAGCCTCAAGGAATCGGAAGCCGCGGTTCATCAGCAGCAACAGCAGAAAGGCATCCAGCGCCGCGATCAGCGCGCCGCCGATCAGCGGGATGCCGAACAGCAATTGCAACGCGATCGCCGTGCCGATCACCTCGGCCAGATCGCAGGCGATGATCGCGGCCTCGCAGACCAGCCAGAGCATGAAGTTGACGGGCCGCGAATAGCTGGCGCGACAGGCCTGCGCGAGATCAAGGCCGGCGGCGATGCCGAGCCGCGCCGCCAGCGCCTGCAACAGAATCGCCATGAGGTTCGACAACAGGATGACGGACAGCAGCGTGTAGCCGAACTTCGAGCCGCCGGCGATATCCGTGGCCCAGTTGCCGGGGTCCATATACCCCACCGAGACCATGTAGCCCGGTCCCGCGAAGGCAAAAAGGCGACGCAGCCAGTGCCCGCTCGCGGGAACCAGCACCGTCGCATGGACCTCCTCGAGACTTGGGCGAGCTGACGCTTCCGAATGCCAGCCAGTCTTCGTCGAAAGGGATCCTTGCGACGGCTCCGGTACCGGTTCGGGCGTCAATGCAGGTGTTTTCACATCCATTGACCCCGTATGGACCAAGTATAGCTTTATTGCAACTCATTTGCAAATGCATTTAGGCCGAGAGCGCAGGCAAGGTCCGCAGCTATTATTTCGCGCGATGCGATAGTCACGCTCAACCCTTCGTCCAGATCATGACCTCGATACTCGCAAAGCGTGCACGCCAGACGCTGAAACTAAGGTTCGATATTCTCGCCGTCTTTCCCTGCGGCGGGAGGAGTCAGCAGATCGAGCACCCTTTCGGGAGGACGGCAAATCCGCACGCCCTTCGGCGTTTCCACGATGGGACGCTGAAGCAGGATCGGATGGGCCACGATGAAATCGAGAAGCTGATCATCGCTCCATTTGGAATTGCCGAGATCGAGTTCGCCGTAAGGTGAGCCGTTGTCCCGCAGCAGCCCGCGTATGGGTAGCCCCATGGCGTCGGCCAGCGCGCGAAGTCGTGCGCGGTCCGGCGGATGCTTGAGATACTCGATAACCACCGGCTCTTCACCGCTCTGCCGGATCATCGCCAGCGTGTTGCGCGACTTGCTGCAGGACGGATTGTGATAGATCGTCACGGTCATCGTCGGCATCCGCTCAGCGTCCAGAATTTGTTCTGACGCGTTTTCTTCACCCGAACCGGCATCCATCCTCGGGTCAAGCCCGAGGACATGCTTCGCTCGAAAACGCCATATCCGCGCACGAGGTCAGATCGCCCGGCCGAATTTGTTCGACTTCGGCAGGCCGTGCGCGAGGCGTCCGGCGTCGGCGCGGTTGCCGCGCCAGTCAGACAGATCCTTCCAGCTCAGGCTCTGCTCGCGGCCCGCGGAGTCCTTCCACGTCAAACCGATCTTCGAATCGAACACGGCGACGTCTGACAGGCCCGCGCCCTTGTATTTCTGCAGCCGCACGCCGCGGCCGCGCGCCATCTCCGGCACCTGATCGAGCGGGAAGATCACCATCTTGTGGTTGGTGCCGATGACCGCGACCTGATCGCCCGCGACCGTCGTGATCGCTTTCGCCTCGTTAGGCATCTCAACGTTGAGCACCTGCTTGCCTTTGCGCGTTGTGCTGACGCAATCGTCCTCATTCACGACGAACCCCTGCCCTTCGTAGCTCGCGATCAGGAATTTGCGGCCGCCGGTGTGAATGAACAGCGACACGATCGCCGCATCCTGTTCCAGATCGATGAACAGGCGGATCGGTTCGCCATGGCCGCGCCCGCCCGGCAGCTTCGCGACGTCGAGCGAGTAGAACTTGCCGTTGGTGGCGAACAGCAGCAGCTTCGACGTGGTTTCAGCAAAGAACGCGAAGCCGAGCTTGTCGTCGGTCTTGAAGGACAGGTTCGACAGATCCTCGACATGACCTTTCAGCGTCCGCACCCATCCCTTGTCCGATACGACGACCGTGACCGGCTCGCGCTCGACCAGTGACTCTTCCAGCGCGGCGAGGTCATGCTCGGGCGCGTCCGCAAAGACGGTGCGGCGTTTGCCAAGCGGCGTCTTTGGGCCGAACATGTCGCGCACGTTGCGCACCTGTTCGCCGACTTTCTCCCACTGCCTGGCTTCGGAGCCCAGCACGGCGTTGATACCCTTGAGTTCCGCCCGCAGGTCCTTGTCCTCGGTGCGGATCTCCATTTCCTCGAGCTTGCGCAGGCTGCGCAGGCGCATGTTGAGGATGGCCTCCGCCTGAACCTCCGTCAGCTTGAACGCCTTTATCAAGGCCGGCTTCGGCTCGTCTTCCGTGCGGATGATCTTGATGACCTTGTCGATGTTCAGATACGCGATCAGGTAGCCGCCGAGCACTTCCAGCCGATGCTCGATCTGCGCCTTGCGATAGGCCGAGCGGCGCAGCAGCACGTCGCGCAGATGATCGAGCCATTCGCGCAAGGCTTCCGCGAGGCCGACGACCTTCGGAATCTTGCCTTTGATCAGGACGTTGAGATTGAGCGAAATGCGGCTTTCAAGCTCGGTGAGCCTGAACAGCGATTCCATCACCAGTTCGGGATCGACGTTGCGCGACTTCGGCTCGATGACGACGCGGATGTCTTCGGCCGACTCGTCCCTGATGTCGCCGACCAGCGGCAGCTTCTTGTCGTTGAGCAGTTCGGCGATCTTCTCGATCAGCCGCGACTTCTGCACCAGCCACGGGATCTCGGTGACAACGATCACCCAGGTGCCGCGCGCGCCCTCCTCGCGATGCCACTTGGCGCGGGTACGGAAAGCACCCCTTCCTGTCGTATAAGCCTCGGCGATGCTCTCCTTGGAATCGATGATGATGCCACCGGTCGGGAAGTCCGGGCCCTTGACCCATTTCAGCAATGCCTTCGACTTCGCGTCCGGCTTGTCGATCAGGTGCAGCGCGGCATCGCACAGTTCGGCGGCGTTGTGGGGAGGGATCGCGGTGGCCATGCCGACGGCGATGCCCTGCGCGCCGTTGGCGAGCAGGTTCGGAAAGCCGCCGGGCAGCACCACCGGCTCGCGGCTCTGGCCGTCATAGTTGGGGCGGAACTCGACGGCGTCCTCGTCGATGCCGTCGAGGAGCAGCCGCGCCACGTCGGTCATGCGCGCTTCGGTGTAACGGTAGGCCGCCGGATTATCGCCGTCGATGTTGCCGAAGTTGCCCTGACCATCCACCAGCGGATATCGCGAGGCGAAATCCTGAGCCAGCCGCACCATGGCGTCGTAGATCGCCTGATCGCCATGAGGATGGAACGAGCCCATCACATCGCCGACGATCTTGGCGGACTTCTTGAAGGCCGAGCCCGGATCTAGCCGCAGCAGCCGCATCCCGTAGAGGATACGCCGGTGCACGGGTTTCAGGCCGTCCCGCGCATCCGGCAGAGCGCGGTGCATGATGGTGGACAGCGCGTAGGCGAGATAGCGCTCCTCGAGCGCCTCCCGAAGCTGCACCTCGGCAATTTCGGCCGGCTCGGCCGGAATCAATCTTTTTCCCATGGGGACGGGTTAACGCCTGCCGAGTCCGGCGACAAGGCGTGAATGACCTGTCATGGCGAGGGAGGGCTCGACTCAGCCATGGGGCGGGCGCCGTCCGCAACTGCCGCTGTCCGCTTGCGCACCACCGCGTTGATGAATCCGGCGCGCGCGTCGGAATGCCCCTGCCCGCGCGGCTCCAGCACATGGCGCAGCAGGAAGCGCCCGGTCAGTTCGAAGCCGTCCAGCAGGTCTTGTTCCGACCAGCCGTCTTGCTCGTCATGGGAAGCACGCAGAAACGGCGGCAGCGGCAACAGCCGGTCGCGCCAGGGCTCGCCCGCCTGCCGCGACACCGCCCCGCCCGATTTCGGCGAGACGTAAATGAGGTCTGCGGTGGCGCCCGTGGCCGCACAGGCCGACAGATCAAGGCCGAAACCGAGTTCGCCCAGCATCGCAAGCTCGAACCGGACCAGATGGATCGCCGCTCCACCCACTTGGTCAAAGTCGTCCAGCGTCCGTTCCAGCATCGCAAAGATGCCTTCATGAGGATCGCGCTCGGGCAACAGGCGCGTCAGCGCCGCCAGATGGGTCACGCCGTAGGTTGCATGTGACGATGCGAGCAGGCTCGCCGCGCGCATCCGCGTTCCTTCCAGCGCGTAGGTACCGAGATGTTCGTCGAGCCGCGCCCGCCACAGCGCGCTGACCGAATTCCCGGGCTGCAGCAGCGGACGCATCCGTGATCCGGCCCCGCCACGCACGAGACCGAGATGACGTCCATGGCTGCGGGTCAACAGCTCGACGATGGCCGAGGACTCGCCATGCCGCCGCACCCCGAGCACGATGCCGTCGTCAGTCCATTCCATGGCGCCAGTCTACGGTAGCGTTCCCTTTCGCGGCAATCCGATCGCGCCGGATTGCCGCGTCATTCGAACCAGTCATTCGAACCAGTCTTCCGCGTCATCGGAGAATGAAAAATACAGGCCGGCTCCCGCAAGGCCGGTTGAAAAAAAGTCGATCGCAAACGCGGGGGTCAGCCCGCTGTTCAATGAACCGAGCAACGAAAGCACCGAAAGCGCAAGCGCGACGACCAGCGCCCAACGCGCCCAGTTCTTCCGTTGCCGTGCTGCGAGCCACACCAGCAGCAGAAAGAAAATGAACACCATGACGACGAACGTATCGGCGCTCGCCGCAGCCGCCTGATCGACACGGTCGGACGGACGCGCGATGAACGCAGCCGACAACGTATCGATCAGGAGCGAAAGATACAGCAGAACTTCAAACCGCAGCACGTTTCCCGGGATCGTCATGCCGTAGCCCCCGCCTATTCCTTGGGAAACTCCAGTCCCATTTCCCGATAACGGTTCGGATCGTCGCCCCACTTCTCACGCACCTTCACGAACAGAAACAGGTGAACCGGCTGGCCGATGATCTCGCCGATCTCCCTGCGGGAGTCGGCGCCGATCGCCTTTATCGTCGCGCCGTTCTTTCCCAGCACGATCTTACGCTGACTGTCGCGTTCGACAAAGATGGTCTGCTCGATGCGGACCGACCCGTCGTTGCGCTCGGTCCAGGTGTCGGTCTCGACCGTTGACTGATACGGCAGCTCCTGATGCAGATGGCGGTAGATTTTCTCGCGCGTGATTTCGGCGGCGAGATGACGCAGCGGGGCGTCCGACATCTGGTCTTCCGGATAGTGAAACGGCCCTTCAGGCACGCGTTCAGCCAGCGCGAGGCGCAGATCATCAACGCCGTCGCCCGACAGCGCCGACACCATGAACGTTTCCTCGAACGCAAGGCGTTCATTGGCCGCGCCGGCCAGCGCCAGCAGCTTTTCACGACGGACGAGGTCGATCTTGTTCAGCACCAGAATTTTCGGATGCGCCACGCCGGCGAGCTTCGTCAGGATGGCGTCGGCCTCTTCATCGATGCCCGCGCGCGCGTCGAGAAGCACGCAAACGAGATCGGCGTCGTGGGCACCGCTCCACGCGGTCGAAACCATGGCGCGATCGAGCCGCCGCTTCGGGACGAAAATTCCGGGAGTGTCGACGAGAATGATCTGGGCGTTGTTCTCGACAACGATGCCGCGGATCAGCGCGCGGGTGGTCTGCACCTTGCGCGAGACGATCGTGACCTTGGAGCCGACCAGCGCGTTCACCAGCGTCGACTTGCCGACATTCGGCGCCCCGATCAACGCCACGAAACCGCATCGCGCGGTCGGGCCGGACTCGCTCACTTGACACCTTCGCGAGCGATCATGGCGGACGCCGCGGCCTTCTCGGCCGCGCGCTTGCTGCCGCCGATGCCTTCCGAGGGCTCCAGCCCCGGCAATTCGACCGCAACGCGGAAGCGCGGGTCGTGATGCGGCCCGGTGCGCTCCACTTCGCGGTAAACCGGCGTCGGCAGCCCCTTGCCCTGCGCCCACTCCTGCAGCACGGTCTTGGGATCGCGCAGCGGCCGCACCGGCTTGCGCATCCGCTCGACCCAGTTGCGCTCGACGAAGGCAGCGGCCGCCGCATAGCCGCCATCGAGATAGACGGCGCCAATGACCGCCTCGCAGATGTCGCCGAGCACGGACCGGCGCAGCCGCGCCCCTACGCCCGCGCCGACCGCACCGAGCTTGACGCCCTCTTGCAGATCGAGCGACTTGGCGACATCGATACATGTCTCCTTGCGCACGAGATCGGCCAGGCGCTTCGACAACTCGCCCTCGTCCGCCTTGGGAAAGGCGCGGTAGAGCATGTCGGAGACCACAAGACCAAGCACATGATCGCCGAGAAATTCGAGGCGCTGATAGCTATCGCAGCGTCCACGCGATGACTTCAGCGCCGAGACATGGGTGAAAGCCGTCGTCAGCAGCGAGATATCGGCGAACTCATGGCCGAGCCGCTGTTCGATCGCCGCCATGATCGCCTTGGTGCTGGTCCGGACGCGCTTCTTCTTGGGGGCAGGCGCCACCGGCTCCGTGCCCGATGGCGCGGCTACGTCTTCGGAAATCGGAACGGGCTTAATGTCAGCCGATTCATCCATCATCGCACGATGGAGAACATGCGATTCCAGCGGACGGCGGCGGGCCAGCGCCAAACCTGCCAGGCATGCTCTCCCTCCGCGATCGAAAAGAAGATCATCTGCGCCCGACCGACCAGATTCTCGAGCGGCACATAGCCGACCGCGGAAAGCACGCGGCTGTCGGTCGAGTTGTCGCGGTTGTCGCCCATCATGAAGAAATGACCGGGCGGTACGACGTAGACATTGGTGTTGTCGTAAAATCCGTTGTCGACGCAATCGAGCGTCTTGTAAGTGACGCCGTTCGGCAGCGTTTCCTGCCATTGCTTGACGCGCGCCGTCGCATCAGAGCCGCAAGGATCCTCACCGACGAAATCCGGCAGCCTTTCGCGCTGCACCGGGGCATCGTTGATGTAGAGCAGCCCCTCCTTCATCTGAATGCGGTCGCCGGGCAGTCCTATCACCCGCTTGATGTAGTCGGTGGTGTTGTCCTTCGGCAGACGAAACACCACGACATCGCCCCTGCTCGGTTCGGAGCCGAACACCCTCCCGGAAAACAGCGGCGGCGAGAACGGGATGGAATAATGACTGTAGCCGTACGAGTACTTCGAAACGAACAGATAGTCGCCGACCAGCAGCGTCGCCTTCATCGATCCCGAAGGGATGTTGAACGGCTGAAACAGGAAGGTCCGGATCACGAGCGCGATGATAAGAGCGTGGATCACGACACGGATGGTCTCGCCGACGCCGTTCTCAGTTTTGGTTCCGGATGTCACGCTCATCTCTTCCCTATGTCGGTGGCCGCCGCCTGGAAGCGATGGCAAAGCGCCTCTATGCGAAACGCGCCCGCTCCGCACACAACGCAGTGAATTCTGGTAGTCGACGAATCCGCAGGCAATTCGTCACGATTTGAGCTGATTCATCCCGATCAAGATACCCTGCGGCATTTTAGACGGTTGTTGGCGGCCACGCAATCAACCGTGTCGCAAAAATCATATAACCATCTGATAAATAACATATTTTAGTTTAAGCTGTCCGGAACCGGATCAAGGTCTGCCCGGTGCGGCGGCCGAAATTATGACGAAAGCCTGCGCCAGCGGCCAGTCATCCGTAAGGCTTACGTCAATGCGGACCTCAAGGCCGGGAGGCGTGAGCAGTTGCAGCCGCTTCAGCGCCCCGCCCGTGAGCATCATGGAGGGTTGCCCGGCCTGAAGATTGACGACGCCCATGTCCCGCCACCATACGCCCTGACGGATTCCGGTCCCGAGCGCCTTGGCGCACGCTTCTTTCGCGGCGAACCGCTTCGCATAGGTTGAGACCACCATTTTCTCATTGGTGGCGCGACGCTCCGCCTTCGCCCGCTCGACGTCCGTGAAGACCCGGTTGAGAAACCGGTCCCCGTGACGCTCGATGACTTTCGCTACCCGGCGGATATCGATCAGGTCGGAGCCGATGCCAATGATCATGCCGTCCGCGTCTTCAGTGTCGCGCGTCCGCGATCCATGGCCGCTCGCATGGTGCGGACCGTCTCGGCGATGCCGACGAGCAGCGCCTCACCCATCATAAAGTATCCGATATTCAGTTCGGTGATCTCGGGCAGCGCCGCGATCGTCTCCGCCGTCGCGTAATCGAGGCCATGGCCCGCATGAACCTCGAGGCCCGCCGACCTGGCCAATGCGGCGCCTTCGACAATGCGGCGCCACTCCGCATCCGCCTTTCCGCTGTCACCCTCGACGACAGCATCGCACCAGCCGCCGGTATGAATCTCGATCACGGGCGCGCGCAGTTTCGCCGCCGCCTCGATTTGCCTGGGATCGGCGGCGATGAACAGCGAGACCCGGATGCCGGCGTCGTTCAGTTTCGCGATGAAAGGCGCCAGCGCATTGTATTGGCCAGCCGCGTCGAGACCGCCTTCAGTGGTCAGTTCCTCGCGCCGCTCGGGGACCAGACAGACGGCGTGCGGCTGGGTGGCCAGCGCGATCCCCTGCATCTCCGCCGTCGCCGCCATCTCGAAATTCAGAGGCTTTCCGATCTCGGCCTTGAGCCGCGCCATGTCGGAATCGCGAATATGGCGGCGATCCTCGCGCAAATGCGCGGTGATGCCGTCGGCGCCGGCCGCGATCGCAGCAAGCGCTATTCGCACCACATCCGGCCGATCGCCGCCGCGCGCGTTGCGGATGGTGGCGACGTGATCGACGTTGACTCCGAGGCGTAGGGATTGAGAACTGGACATCGAATGACTCTTGATCTGCTCCGCATCGCGGGAGCTCAGCATCGCGACGTTAGAGCGGCGGCTGGTCAAATGGAATCAGCGCCGCCGCTCTAGTTAGTTGATTGAGCATCGGATTTATCCCGAAACCGGTTCCCACTTTCAGGTCCGATGCTCTAAAGAACGTGCTCTCTCGAATGAAGAACCGGATGTGGGGTTAAGACGATCGATTGCGACGCCCTTTCATAGCATCCAGAGCGTTTTCGAGCGAAGTGGAATCCGGTTCGCGTTAAGAAAACGCGTCAAATCAATATCATAGAGCTTCGCTTCTAATTCAATCAGAAGCGATAATGCTCAAGAGCGTTTCTGCGTCTGATTGAATCGGCAGCGAACTCCAGTTAACCGTTGACCCGCTCGACCCGCGCCACGACGTCCTTGGCGCGCAACTGGGCGATGATGGCGCTGAGATGCTTGAGGTCATAAACCTCGAGATCGATCGTCATTTCGGTGAAGTCGGGCGAATGCCTGGTCATGCTGATATTGTCGATATTACCGTCGTGCTCGGCGATCACGGTCGCGACCTGTGCAAGGCTGCCGGGTTCGTTGAGGCTATCCAGCACGATGCGCGCGGGGAATCGCTGCGGCGTCGTGTCATCGACATCCCAACGAACGTCGAGCCAGCGCTCAGGCTCTTCCTCGAAATCCGTCAACGCCGGCGATTGAATCGGATAGATCGTGATGCCCTCACCGGGAGTGACGATGCCGACGATACGGTCGCCCGGCACCGCGCCGCCATTGGGCGCGAACTTGACCGGCAAGTCCGGATTGATGCCGCCTATCGGAATCACCGACGGGCTGCGGGCGGGATCCAGCGGCGTTTTCAGTTTGAGTTTCGCCGTCAGGCTCTTCTTGACGCCCGGGCCGCCAACCCGCTCCTCCTTGTAGTCCGGGTACATCGCGCGCGCGACATCGGCGGCGCGCATCTCGCCCCGCCCTACCGAAGCCATGACATCCTCGATCGTGGCCCGCGCCAGCCGGGGCAACGCGCCGGTGAGCTTGTCGTCGGCGTATTCGATCTTCGCGCGGATGAACAGGCGCTCAACGATCCGCCGGCCAAGGCTGACATACTGACCGCGCACAGCGGCTCGCGTGGCGCGCCGGATCGCCACCCTCGCCTTGCCGGTGATCGCAAGCGATTCCCAGGCGGATGGCGGCGCGGACTGGGCCGCCGACGTCAGAACCTCGACCTCGTCACCATTTTGCAATCGCGACGACAGCGGCGCAAACTTGCCGTTGATCTTGCAGCCTACCGTGCTGTTGCCGACGTCGGTATGCACGGCATAAGCGAAGTCGATGACATTGGCGTGCCGCGGCAGCGCGATCAGCTTCCCCTTCGGGGTGAAGCAGAAGACCTGATCGTGAAACAGTTCGAGCTTGGTGTGTTCGAGGAACTCCTCCGGATTGGCGCTTTCAGACAGCATTTCGATGGTATGACGCAGCCAGGCGAACGCATTGGACTCCCGATTGAGCAGTTCGGTCGGCGAGCCCGCGCCGTCCTTGTAAAAGGCATGGGCGGCGATGCCATGCTCGGCGATGCGATCCATCTCCTCGGTGCGAAGCTGCAATTCCACGCGCTGATTGCCCGGTCCGATCACCGTGGTGTGGATCGAGCGATAGTCGTTCTGCTTCGGCGTCGAGATATAATCCTTGAAACGGCCCGGCACGACCGGCCACGTCATGTGGACCACCCCGAGGGCGCGATAGCAAGCTTCGACATCGGGCACCACGACGCGAAATCCGAAAATGTCGGAAAGCTGCTCGAAACCGACCGACTTCCGTTCCATCTTGGTCCAGATCGAGAATGGCTGCTTGCGACGGCCGGCTACGCGCGCTGCGATGCCCTTGTTGACAAGACTGGTTGTGAGCTGGCTCTCGATCTCACCGATCAGGTTGCGGTTACGCTCGGCCAGCGCATCGAGCCGCTGCGCCACCACGCCGTGGGCTTCCGGATCGAGGGTCTGGAACGCCAGATCCTCAAGCTCCTCGCGCATTTCCTGCATGCCCATGCGGCCGGCGAGCGGCGCGTAGATGTCGAGGGTTTCCTCGGCGATGCGCTGACGCGACGCCGGCGGCACGAACTCGAGCGTGCGCATGTTGTGCAGCCGATCCGCCAGCTTGATCAGCAGCACGCGGACGTCATCGGCAATCGCCAGCAGCAGCTTGCGCAGGTTTTCGGCCTGCTTGGCCTCGCGCGAGACCAGTTCCAGCCGTTTCAGCTTGGTCAGGCCCTCGACCAGCGCGCCGATCTCGGACCCGAACATGTTGTCGATCTCGGCGCGGGTGGCCTCGGTGTCCTCAATGGTGTCGTGCAGCAGCGCCGCGACGATAGTGGCGTCGTCGAGCTTGAGGCCGGTCAGGATGGCCGCCACCTCGAGCGGATGGGAGAAATACGGATCGCCCGACGCCCGTATCTGTTCGCCATGAGCTTTCATGGCGTAGACGTACGCCTGGTTGAGGATATCCTCGTTAGTGTCGGGATTGTACGAGCGCACGCGTTCGACCAGGTCGTATTGACGCATCATGCGCGGGCGCGGCGGCTTGGCAGGGGCAGCCGGCGTCGGCGCCGTCACGACCGGGTCGGTCGCGGCCTCCATCTGCCGCCTTCTGCGAGGCCAGCCTGTCATAGAACCGAGTGTCTTCATCGCGCGGAAACCGCCCTTCACCCCCAGTATCTATATCTATCCTATAGCGTTTTCGAGCGACGTGGATACCGGTTCGCGCAACGAAAACGCGTCAAAAATCATCGCCCCGCTTCTGATTCTGTCGGAAACGGAAAGACTCCGGATTGTCCCGGCCGAAAGCCGAGTTCGACGTTCAGGCGCGCCAGTATCATTTCGAAGCCGGATGCATACTCGCGCAGCCGGTGCGGCGATCAACTCATTTGCCTGAACGCAAAAACCCGGACCAGGGCCCGGGCTTAGAGCCTCGCTTCCGATGAAATCAGAAAACAGGCTCTATAATCTTATTTCAACGCGTTTTCGTTGCGCGAACCGGTATCCACGTCGCTCGAAAACGCTACAGACCTCCTGTCGGTGAGGGGCCGATCATTCATCCTCTTCGGGCTGTTCCTCGGGAGGCGCCAGCCCCTCCAGGCCCTTCAGCAGTTCTTCCTCGGTCATGCGCTCGACCGCGACCTCGGTATCGTCCGCATCAACGCTCGCCCCGGCCGAACCGATCAAGGGCACGGTGTCGGACTCGGGCTCGTCGACCTCGACAAACTTCTGCAAGGAATGAACCAGCTCCTCGCGCATATCCTCCGGGGAGATGGTCTGCTCGGCGATCTCGCGGAGCGCAACGACGGGATTCTTGTCGTTATCGCGGTCAATCGTCAGCTGCGAACCCGACGAAATCATCCGCGCGCGATGTGCGGCTAAAAGAACCAGGTCAAACCGGTTGTCGACCTTATCGATGCAATCTTCTACGGTGACGCGCGCCATCGCCTGTCGCTCCGTTGAGGCTGAAACTGGTGAATATACGCGCTAGGTATAGAGCGTTTGAGGGTTTCGCAACAGGGAATTTAACATTTGGCGTGACGGCCTGTCTCTGATACCCGTTACCGGAGCCAGAAGGCCGGCGTCCGGAGAAGCGGAACAGAGTCCCCGATCGGACAAGAATTCGCTTCATTGCTTCTCCATTGTGTCCTCAACGCTGCCCTTGCCTCAACCTCATTGCGCCTATTGTCTTCTTCAATCTGATTCGCGAGACGCGATTTGCATCATTGAACCGTGAGGCTGGGCTTCAGCCGCACCAATAGCGCGCACAACGATCACGAGAACGCTCGATGCCATCTGCCTCCAACAAGATCGCGCTTTTTATCGATGGCGCCAATCTTTACGCAACAGCCAAGACGCTCGGCTTTGACATCGACTACAAGCGCCTCCTGAAGGAATTTCAGTCCAGGGGCACCCTCGTCCGCGCTTTCTATTACACGGCGATCATCGAGGATCAGGAATACTCCTCGATAAGGCCGCTGATCGACTGGCTCGACTACAACGGCTACACGGTGGTCACCAAAGCCACCAAGGAATTCATCGACGCCAGCGGCCGCCGCAAGGTCAAGGGAAACATGGATATCGAACTTGCGGTCGACGCGATGGAGCTGGCCGAGCACGTCGACCAGATCGTGCTGTTTTCGGGCGACGGCGATTTCCGCTCCCTCGTCGAAGCGGTGCAGCGCCGCGGCGTTCGCGTGACCGTTGTTTCCACCATCGCAAGCCAGCCGCCGATGATCGCGGACGAGCTGCGCCGTCAGGCAGACGTTTTCACCGATCTCGTCGAATTGCAGCCGAAGCTCGGGCGCGACCCGGCTGAACGCCAGTCACGTCACCACGCACCGCAGTTCCTGCAGCGCGCCACCGCCGCAGCGCCCCGGAGCGATGACGACGACTTTGAGGACTGAAACGCACCGATCCGGCGCGGCGCCCGCCGGTTCGGAGCCGGGCCACGATTGTCCGCTGTGTCCGCGGCTGGTCGACTATCGCCTCGCGGTTCGGACGCGCGAGCCGGACTGGTTCAACGCGCCCGTGCCGTCTTTCGGCGGCCCCGACGCGGCCCTGCTGATCGTCGGCCTGGCGCCGGGGGTGCAAGGCGCCAACCGCACCGGGCGCCCCTTCACCGGCGACTACGCCGGCGACCTGCTCTACGCGACGCTTCTCAAATACGGCTTTGCCGCCGGACGCTACCAGGCCCGCCCTGACGACGGACTCAAACTGATCGATTGCCGCATCAGCAACGCGGTGCGTTGCGTGCCCCCGCAGAACAAGCCTCTACCGGCCGAGATCAATACCTGCCGCGCATTCCTTAGCGCCACGCTTGCGGCCATGCCCCGATTGCGGGCGGTTGTCGCGCTCGGCCGTGTCGCGCACGATTCCGCGGTGAAGGCGCTGGGCGTCCGCGCCGCGGCTGCACCCTTCGCTCACGGCGCGGTGCATCATATCGGCGCGGTCACGCTCTATGACAGCTATCACTGCTCCCGCTACAATACCAACACGCGTGTCCTGACGCCCGAGATGTTCGAGAGCGTCTTCGCAAAAGTGCGCGCCGATCTGACCCATCGCTGAGGTGCGGGCCATGGCGAACCGGTACCCACCTCGCTCGGAAACGCTAGAACCCTTTCGCTTGTGATTGAATCAGAATCGAGGCTCTATGATATTGATTTGACGCGTTTTCTTCACGCGAACCGGTATCCACTTCGCTCGAAAACGCTATAGAGAGCCCCACTTCTGATACATCCCTATCCCGGCTCCGTGAAGCGGATCCCCATCATCTCGCCGTTTCGCCAGACGCGCTCGCATTCCTTCGGCGCCGAGTTCGGCACCAGCGCGACCCCGAAACGCTTCGGCACGCTCACGCCCGAGGCGATCACCAGGCGCGCGCCATCGCTGGAGATGTCCATCACCTCGCACTCCGACCTGGATCGGCCATCGACCTGGTCGAGTACAAGCCATGCTCGCTGATGCCGGCGACGCATCCGCCGAATGGCACGTTTCTGTTTGACGCGCATACCGGGAGCAGATCACCTCAACCCTGAAATTGCGTTAAACTGATCGTTCAAAGTTTAACGACCGGCTCCGCGGCGGTCAGGTCTTGCGGCTCTATCCCCTCGCCCGCAGCAACCGGCCTTTTTCCCGGCCCCAGTCGCGCTTTTTCTCGCTCTCGCGCTTGTCGTGCAGTTTCTTGCCCTTCGCGATCGCCAGCAGCAACTTGGCCCGGCCCTGCTCGTTGAAATAGAGTTTGAGCGGAATCAGCGTCATGCCTTCACGATCGACCGCGCCCATCAGCTTGTTGATCTGCTTTCTGTGCAGCAACAGCTTGCGCGGCCGCTTCGGCTCGTGATTGAAGCGGTTGGCTTGCAGATATTCGGGGATGTTGGAATTGATAAGCCAGATTTCGCCGTTCTTGGAATCGGCATAGGACTCGGCGATCGTGGTCTTGCCGTTGCGGATCGACTTGACCTCCGTACCGGTCAGCGCGATGCCGGCCTCGACGGTATCCTCGATCGCATAGTTGAACCGCGCCTTGCGATTCTCCGCGACGACCTTGATGGCGCGCTCGCCTTTGCCGGCCATATCCCTGAAACCTCCAGGCGTGATCTTTGGCGGGCGTCGCCGCCCTATACTTTCGCTTTCAGGAGGTCGCGAATTTCGGTCAGCAACTCTTCCTCGCGAGTGGGCTTCGGCGGCGCTGCGGATGCCGCCTCGTCCTTGCGCTTCAGCCTGTTCATGCCCTTGATGACCATGAATAGCACAAAGGCGACGATCAGGAAGTTCAACGTCAGCGTCAGGAAGTTGCCCCATGCCAGCACCGCGCCCTGCTTCTTGGCGTCGGAGAGATTCGAGGCGTTGACGGATTCAGAAAGCGGCAGGAAGTAATTCGAGAAATCGAGACCGCCGGTAACAGCGCCGACGATCGGCATGATGATGTCGGCCACCATCGAGGAAACGATGCCTCCGAAGGCCGCACCGATGATGACGCCGACAGCGAGGTCGACGACATTCCCCTTCATCGCGAACTCACGAAATTCCTTCCACATCGCCAATCTCCGACAGCATTTCACCGACGCGCGCGCGGCGGCAGTTATAGTTTTCGAACGAAGCATGTTTCCCGGCTTGAGCCGGGGGATGAATAATCCGGTTCGTAAAGAAAACGCGTCACATGAAAATCCGGGAGCCCCGCTTCTGTTTCCATCAGGCGGAAAGGCTCCGGTCTCGAGTCAGTTTATCAAACCGGCATGGACCATGGCCTCACGGATGAGCTTTCCGGTCGGCGGGGTCACCGGCATCAGCGGCAGCCGCACGACTTCGTCGATCCGGCCGAGCAGCTTGAGCGCATGCTTTGCTCCGGCGAGGCCAGGTTCCTTGAAAACAGCGTCATGCAGCGGCACCAGGCGATCCTGAATTTCGAGCCCGGTGGCATAGTCGCCCTTCAGGACAGCCGACATCAGGCTCGCGCATAATTTCGGCGCGACGTTCGCGACGACGGAGATGCAGCCATGTCCGCCCGCCGCCATGAAAGCGAGCGCCGTCATGTCTTCACCGGACAACTGGATGAAGTCGGGACCCATCGCGCGGCGCTGCAAGGAGACCCGCGCCAGATTGGCCGTGGCGTCCTTGAGGCCGGCGATGTTCTTCAGTTCGAACAGCCTCGCCATCGTCTCCACGGACAGATCGACGACCGAGCGCGACGGAATGTTGTAGATGATGATGGGAATCCCGATCGCGTCGTTCACCGTCTTGAAGTGCTGGTACAAGCCTTCCTGGGTCGGCTTGTTGTAATATGGCGTCACCACCAGCACCGCATCAGCGCCGGCCTTCTCGGCATGCAAGGCCAGATCGACCGCCTCGCGGGTCGAATTCGAGCCCGCCCCCGCGATCACCGGCACCCGGCCCGCAGCCTCCTCGATGCACCATTCCACGACCTTGCGGTGTTCATCGTGGCTGAGCGTCGGACTTTCGCCGGTCGTGCCGACCGGAACCAGCCCGTGGACTCCCTCGCCGATCTGCCAACTCACCAGACTGCGAAAAGCGGCCTCGTCGACGGAGCCGTTCTTGAATGGCGTCACCAGGGCTGTGTATGACCCCTGGAACTTCGCCCTGCTTGCCATAGTCCGCTCCAACACGTTGCGCGGCTTCGCCGTTTGCCGATTTTGATGTTACATCAGTCATATCGAGTCTGACGCTGCTCCGAAAGGTCCGCGACCTAAAGCAACGGCCGCGATTTCGCCGTTGTCGCGACATAAGAGCCCGATGTCGGTGGTTTTAGTATTTTGTCCACACATTCAATGAAATAGTCATCAGATTTTAGGGGTTCGCTCAATTCACTGAAAAGGGATTTGCCGTGACATTGCCTGCCCGCGCATCAAAGCTACGAACGGCGGCTTTAGGGGCGAGCCTCGTGGCGGCCGCGCTATGGGCCGGAAGCGCCCAGGCGGAGAAAACCGCCAAGGTTCCCGCGCCGAAGTCGCGCCCCTCAGGCAACGCCGTTCCCAAGCCCGCTCCCGGCCATGGCAAAGCCGTCACCCCTCACAAGGACAAAGCCACCGCGGCTCCGGTGATCCAGCCCGCCACCCGCCGGCACGCCACGCTTCCCGCGCCATCGGCTCGCAAACCCGTCCCGAAAGCCGCAATGGCGGCGACATCATCGACCCCGCGCACTGATCTCGCCGCGCTCGACACGATCATCGACCTGACCCGCAGGCAGCGGTCGTCCGAGGCGACGCAGGTCCAGGCTGGCATGACGGACCCGGTGGCTCGCAAGCTGGCCGAGTGGCTTATCCTGCGCAGCAACGATAACGGCGCGCCGACCGAGCGCTATCGCGCCTTCATCGACGCCAATCCGAGTTGGCCCTCCCAGACATTCCTGCGCCGTCGCGCGGAAGCTGCGCTGTGGGACGACCATCGCGACACCGCCGCCGTGCTGGCCTGGTTCGAAAACGAACGGCCGCAATCGGCCAAGGGACGATTCGCTCTCGCAAGCGCGCTGCTCGCGCGCGGAGACCGCGCCCGCGCCGAGCAGCTGGTCCGCGAGGCCTGGCGGACCGATACGATGTCGGCAGCGGTCGAGGGGAAAGCGCTGGAGATGTTCGGGGCGCTGATCACGCCGAGCGACCACAAAGCGCGCATGGATTTCATGCTTTACGGCGAGGACCGCGATGCCGGAATGCGCGCGGCCCAGCGGCTCGGGAAATCGCACGAGGCCCTTGCCAAGGCGCGGATTGCTGCCGACCGCAGATCGTCCAGCCTGCGCGCGCTGCTTGAAAGAGTGCCGAGCGAGCTTCACCGCGATCCCGGCTATGTCCTGGCCTACGTCCAGCTCCTGCGCCGCGAAGAGAAGTTCGCGGAAGCCGCGCGGCTGATGCAGAGCGCGCCCCGGGATCCCAACCGGCTTTATAATGTCGATCAATGGTGGATCGAGCGGCGGCTGCTCGCGCGCAAGATGATTGACGTCGGACAATACCGCACCGCTTATCTCATCGCCCGCGACGCGACACTCCCCGCGCGCGATATCTACAAGACCGAACAGGAGTTTACCGCCGGCTGGATCGCTCTTCGCTTCTTGAACGATCCCAACACGGCCGCCCGGCATTTTGCGCGCATCGGCGTCGGCAGCGTCAATCCGACGGCGCTCGCGCGGGCTGGCTACTGGCAGGGCCGCGCAGCCGAAGCGGCAGGCCGGTCGCAGGAGGCTCGTCGCGCCTATGCCGCCGCTGCGGAGCAGTCCACCAGCTATTATGGCCAACTCGCACGCGCCAAGCTCGGGCTGCCGCAAATCGAACTGCGCAACGTTCCAGGCAGCCGATCACGCGGAATCGAGCGGCTCGAAATCGTACGCGCAACGCAGCTTCTCTACGCTCTCGGCAAAGGCGACATGGCGATTCCGATCCTTGCCGATATGGGCGCGAACGGCGACCCCGATGCGGTATTGGGACTTGGCGAACTCGCCGCGCGCCATGGCGACGCGAGGGGAATGCTGCTCGCCGGCAAGGCCGCGTTGAACCGCGGACTGCCATTCGATTTCTACGCCTATCCGGTCAGCGGCATTCCGCCGTTCAGATCAATTGGACCGGATGTGGAGCGCAGCATCATTTACGCGATCGCCCGACAGGAAAGCGCGTTCAATCCGTCGGTGGTGTCACCGGCCAACGCCTATGGGCTGATGCAGGTGACGCCGGATGCCGGACGATACGTTTGCAAGAAATACGGCGCCAGTTTCGACCTTCGCCGCCTGAAGACCGAGCCCGCCTATAACGCCGCCCTCGGCGCGGCGGAACTCGGCGGCCTGCTCGACGACTATCGCGGCTCCTATATCCTGACCTTCGCCGCCTACAATGCCGGGCGCGGCAGCGTCAGAAAATGGATCGCGCGTTACGGTGATCCGCGAGATCCGGGAGTTGATGCGGTGGACTGGGTCGAACTGATCCCGTTCTCGGAAACACGCAACTATGTGCAGCGGATCATGGAGAATTTGCAGGTCTACCGCGCCCGCTTCGGTGGCGGCTCGAAGCTGCAGATCGAGGCCGACCTGCATCGAGGCTCGATCCAGTAACGCGGGCAACGGCGGATAGCGCCTCGGGCGGGCTGCACCCATAGCGTTTTCGAGCGAAGCATGTCTTCGGGCTTGACCCGAGGATGGACACCGGTTCGCGTGAAGAAAACGCGACGAAATAAAATCATAGAGCCAGATTCTGATTCTATCAGAAGCGGAAAAGCTCTAGAGCGGCCGCCGGTCAAATGGAATCAGCGCCGCCGCTCCAGTTAATTGATTGAGCATCGGATTTATCCCGAAACCGGTGCCCACTTTCGGGTCCGATGCTCTAAGGGCGTTTTCGAGCCAAACCTATCCTCGGGCTTGATCCGGGATGGGAAACCCGTTCGCTCAAAACCCTAAAGAAAGCGACGGAACGTCTCTCTTCTACGGAAGGCAGTCCCCGCTCCTGCCTCGCTCGGCGGCAAATGCGACACCCGCGCACTGAGCGCAGACGTCGCTCACCGTGACATCATGCCTCCGGCGATTTCCCGCCGGAGACGTGTGTTTGCCGTCAGACGCTATATTTTACCAGGTGCGCTGAGCGCGGAACATGACGGACCACATGTCCTGGTCCTTCACTGTATAGTTGCCTTCCGGCTTGCCGACAGCCCAGTTGTTAGGAACGTTCGCGACGCCGGCAAACTTCTGATCCAAGATGCTGTAAGCCGCTTCCGTCGTGAACGTCAGATTTTTGACCGGCGTCCAGCGAACGTTCGCACCGACCTGCGCGATGTTGTAATCCGGATTGCAGGTGGTGAGACCCCCAAGAAGGGCAAAGGGAATTGATACGCCGCACATATAGGCCTTGGCCCCGTCGGTATACCTGATCGATGCGTAGGCGCCGAATATCGAGCTGCTCCAGTGCTGATTCCAGTTGTGGACGTAGCCGCCGCGCATGCCCCAGGTCGTGACCAGCTGAAGATCTCCGTTGGGCGCATAAACGGAATCGGGCGCAAAGCCGAAGCCGATGCTGTCCGTGCCGGAATAGATCGTACTGCCGCCTGCCTGAGCGGTCATATCCTGGATGTTGTAGCGGGTCGCGCCGTGGGTATAGACGCCCGAGATGTTGATCACGTCACCCGGACCCGTCGGAAGGTTCCTGATCGTCAGAGCGAGCTGGCCGGCCCAACCCCACTTGTTTGCGGGACCGCCGGTGGTTTCAACGCCCCCGTAGTAGGCGGGGTTGTTATGATGCGCCGCGACTGACGCCTGGACCAGGCCCCAGGCCTGATCGACGCGGACTTGGCCGACGAAATCCGGCATGGTGGTTCCGCCATAGGCGCTGAGGCCGTAGCCGAGCATGACCGGGGGGAGGAAGACAGGACCGAAGAACGGCGGGACGCCAGTCCATATGGGTGCTCTGCCCGGCGACGCGACCCCGAGATTGAAAATGCCGGCCTGATAATACGCGCTCGGGTCCTGCGCGCTGATCGCGGCTGATACGCCGTTGCCGAATTCCGCAGTGTAGGTGAGCTGGTTCACGCCGGAGAACGCGCCGCCGCCGCCCACGAGTGCGTCGGAGATGTTCATGCCGGGGTAATTTCCCCAGGGAGCGGTGAACTGAGAGACCGCTTTACCCATCGTGAAGCCGGCGAACTGGATGAAGGAGAAGTACACGCCAAGCTGGCCGCCGACGACGGCGCCATTGCCGCTCGCCCCAGCCGGAGACGCGTCATACGCAGTTCCTCCGACGCGCACGCCTCCGTAGCCGCCCGAAGTCCAGGTGAAACCTCCATCGAAATAGGTGCGAACCACGCCGTAATCCGTCGCGGTACGGGTGTCGATGGTCAAATCCGCGCGCGAGCGCCAGGTGAAGGCATTGGAATAACGGTTCTGCGCACCGGCCTGAGTGGCGGTGTTGCCGAAGAAAAGCGGCGCGTTCGTGTTAACGCCGAAGTCGACGCGCGCATAGCCGCCGAGCTTGATGCAGGTGTCGGTGCCGGGAATATAATAGAAGCCCGCGCCATACATGGAGCAGACCTTCACGTACTCGACCGCTTTCGCTTTCAACGGAAGATCAGCAGCCTGAGCCCCGCTTATGACGACCAACCCCGCCGCCGAGCCGAGGAAAAGGCCCTTCATCAAATCATTCATCGTCAAACCTCCAAGTTGCTCTGTCAGAGCGGGTTCGGATCCGCTGAGCGCAACACTCGAAGAAACGTTCCCTCGGTCCCGGACCAACCGCCCGCGTTCGCGCTTATTAAGATCCCCGCTCAATGGGAGCGGGATGCGAACGGGCGCAGCTTCTAAAAACGGAACGACTTTGGGATGCCCCCCTCCGTCGCAAGGTCAGAATTACCGAACCGACCTGCACACGCAAACGAAGGAAGCTGCCGAATGGAATACGTCTAACGATTTTCGCCGCATGTTGCACAAATGGCACGCGCAAATGGTCGCAGCAGAGCAAATTCTCCTACGACGCAGGCTTGAACCGCCCCGAACTGGCCCCGAACGCTAGGGACCATATGAGCCCGCCGTCAGTCTCCACGCTTCAAACCCCGCGAATCATCACGCCTAAGGCAGCCCGCCATATTCAGACGGCAGCGGAAGTTGCGGAGAATCCGATATTGAAGAGTTGGCGTTGCAATGCGGAAGATCTGTTCCGCGACGCCCGCAAATGCAGGAACAGACCGAACTTGCCGCCGCTGGCCACCGATCCGCGTCACAAACGCCCGGGGATTCCCTATACGACGCCTTATTTCGAGATCCGGTGCTTGCGGCTGGCGACCGTGTCAGGCATATCGGTCATCAACGGAGCTGTGGCCGAGTGGCTGAAGGCGGCGGTTTGCTAAACCGTTATAGGGTTGTAAAGCCCTATCGAGGGTTCGAATCCCTCCGGCTCCGCCATTCTGCTTTCACCAACGCAGAAACCGTTTAAGACCTTGAATGGTAAGGTGGTTTTTGGGGTTCGAAATCCCGAATTCCGGCTATATTCCAGACGCTCGGCAAAGGCCAGTTTCAGTACCATTTTCTTGGCGGTTTCGTTATGGTTCTTCCATATATTCCAAGGACTTGACAGAAACTCGCAAGCGAGTTCGAACATTTCATCGAAGGTGCGTTTCGGGCCGGGCTTCTGGCTCAGCTTTTCTGAGGCCACCTGCTTTTCCTTTTCCAGCTTGGCGATCCTGCGCTCATAGGCGCTGATCGTGGATGCGCTCTGCGTGTTCACCACGAGATCGAGAAGCTGTTCAATCTGGCGGTCGAGGCGGGCGACCTCGGATTTCAGCGCAGCCGCGATTTCCTTGGCTTGCGACAAGCGCGTATCCCAAGCGTGCTTGAACATGGCGCGGACGAGTTGAAACGTCTCGGTGCTCGGTGTCATTCGCGTCAGCAATGCCTCGAATTCTGTTTCGATCTTGCCCCGCGGAATCGACTTTCGGCAGCTCTCGCAGCCCTTGGTGAAGCAGAAATAATACGGATGCTTCTTGCCGGTTTTGCTCGTGGACCAGCAAGAGGTCATCGACTTTCCGCAATCGGCGCAGGCAAGCGCGCCCCGTAGGATGAAGTCGGTGCCGCTGTTCGTTCGCACCATCACTCTTGCATTGCCCTGGATGCGTTCCTGAATCCGCTCATATTGCTCAAGACTTATCAGTCCTTCGTGGTGGCCCTTGCGCAGGGTCACGTCCCATGCCGGGATTTCAATGTATCCGGCGTAGTGAGGACGGGTCAGGAAACGATAAACATCTTCGTAGCGCAGTTCGCGGCGTTTCCGTCCCGCCATGAATTCTGGCCGCGATTCCAGAAAGCGCTTCACTTCGGCCTGCGAGGCAAGGTAACCGCTTGCAAAGCCTTCGAGGGCTTCCTGCATGACCGAGGCCATCGGTTCATCGCGCACCAGCAGATTGCCGTGTCCGACAATCTTGTCGAACTTGTAGCCCGGCACCGCATGGAACGGCCAATAGCCACCCATGGCGCGGGCGCGCATCCGTGCCTTGGTCTGCTCGGCATTCTTCAGCCGGTAGTGCTGCGCGTTGAGCGCCTGCATCCCCTCGAAATAAAGCCCATCGGAATCCTGCCGGAATTCCAGTGTGGGGCAATCCATCTGAGCGCCCGTTGCATAGATCGCATCGCGCAAATCCATGTGCGTGCGGATATCGCGTGCAAGACGGCTGATATCGTCGAACACAACGACATATTGATCCGCGCGCTTCTTGCGCTTGAGGAATTGCAGCACTTCCTTGATGCCAGGACGGTTGAGTAATTTTCCCGAGACGGCGCGGTCGTAGACAACCTTGACCACTTGATAGTTCTTAAATCCCGCATATTCCCGGCAGCGCGTCTCCTGACTTTGCAGACCGTCGCCTTTCTTGGTCTGCGCCACGCTGGACACGCGGCAATAGATGATGGCCTTCAGTGGGGGCTCTGAGGTGGACCCGCTTGGTGAGACAGTTTGGCGGCCTGGCTAAGGTGGATCGGGTTCGTTTCTACGCCGCCAATTGCTCCGTCATTTCCGCCATAGCATGGACTTCGTCGGGCGTCCTGCCGGCGAAGGTCGAGTGCGGGCGTCGCCGGTTGTAATAGTCTATCCAGGAGCCGATGCCGCAGCGGGCTTGGCTTCCCGTTTCGAATGTGCTGAGGAAGACGCACTCATATTTGAGGCTGCGCCACAGTCGTTCGATGAAGACGTTGTCCATCCAGCGGCCGCGCCCGTCCATGGAGATGCGGATGCCGGCATCCTTCAGCGTCGTCGTGAAGGCGAAGCTAGTGAACTGCGAGCCTTGGTCGGTGTTGAAGATGTCGGGCCTGCCATGGCAGGCGATCGCCTCTTCGAGAGCGGCAACACAGAAGTCGGCATCCATCGTGTTCGACAACCGCCAGGCCAGGACCTTGCGGCTGAACCAGTCCATGATGGCCACGAGGTAAAGGAAGCCGCGCCGCATCGGGATATAGGTCACATCGGCACACCAAACGTGATCCGGCCGCTCGATCGCCAGGTGCCGCAGCAGGTAGGGATAGATGCGATGCTGCGGATGCGGCTCGCTGGTTCTCGGCGCCTGGTAGATCGGCGACAGACCGATCTTGCGCATCAGCCGCCGGACCCGCTTGCGACCCACGCACCAGCCCTGACGCCGCAGATGCCGGGCCATCTGCCGGGAGCCATACCAGGGCGTCTCCATGAAGGCCTCGTCGATGGTGCGCATCAGTTCGAGGTTCTCGGGCGTCTCGCCGGCGGGCTGTCGGTAGAACGACGCCCGCGAGATCGAGACCAGTTCGCACTGGCGGCGGATCGAGAGCCGGTTGTGATCGGGGTCAATCATCATTCTCCTCCGATCCAGGCTCAGCGATCGAAGGCCTTGGCCAAAAAATCCCGCTCAACGACAAGCTGGCCAATCTTGGCGTGCAGCTTGGTCACCTCGGCTTCCCGGCCGACCTGCGCATCAGCAGCCTTGTCGTCGAACGTCTTGGCCAGGTTCTCGATGGCCTGCCGTTTCCACTGCGTAATCTGGTTCGGATGAAGCTGGTGCTTTGTCGCCAGTTCCGAAATCGTCCGCTCGCCACGGATCGCCTCAAGCGCAACCTTGGCCTTGAACTCAGCCGTAAATCGTCTGCGTGTCTTCATACCGGATCGTCCTTTTCATCGGGCGATCCACCTTATGCCCCTGTCTCAGAAACCGGCACCACCTCAGTCGCCAAGTCTTCGCCATGTTGCCTCGACGATTGTGTCCACAATAGCACCGTGCGGCGCTGATCCGGCGGCGATCTTTCACGTCATCTATATGAGGCTGTCCGCACCGTAGTGCGCCGGGCTCTATTCCGGCGGCTCCTTTGCTGCCGCCTCCACCGAACCCGCCAGTGCGGTTTCGGCCCATCCGGGTGGCGATCCCTGACAGGAAATAATGCGGCGGCGTCTAATCCCGATCGCCACTTTGTGTTGCGCACGCCTCCGCGCGCTGGACCCCTTTTCCAGCTTGCACCGACGAGCAGGGCTTGCCCAATAGCGCCAGTTCCTCCGGCCCGCTCCATTCGACTGCGCTGCAAGCGCCGCAGTCTCCCGTGTTGTCGGAAACCAAGTCGCCGCAAGCGGCGATGGCGCTTTGGAGCCCCGCTCTTTCGGTCCGCCGCCCATGACCCGCCTCCCGGCGGGCTTTTCATGGTCGCTCGGCGCTGGCCAAGGGTTCAGGCGCGGCTTTCCCTTTTGAGAAGCTTCGCCGGATCAACCTTAGAAGAAAGCGAAGACCATCATGAAACTCGACCATCTGCCTCTTGAGCAACTGAAACTCTCAGACCTCAACGTCCGCAAGAAAAATGCGGGCAACGTTGACGACCTCCTGCCCTCGATCCGGAGACTGGGCATCCTGCAACCCCTTCTCGTCCGTCCCAACTGCGAAGGATTCGAAATCGTCGCAGGGCAGCGCCGCTTTCGCGCCGCGTCCATTCTGGCGGAGGATGGCGTTACAGGCCCCATCCCCGTCATCATCATGGAGGACGGCGACGATGCAACGGCCATCGAAGCATCCCTTGTCGAAAATATCGCCCGCCTTCCCATGGACGAGATCGACCAGTTTAAGGCGTTCGAAGCCCTGCGCGGCGAAGGTTTGTCCGTGGAGGAAATCGCGGCGCGGTTCGGCGTCACCGGGCGGCTGGTACAACAGCGTCTTGCCATCGCAGCCATCATCGACCCTATCCTGAATGCCGACCGCCGCGAGGATATCAACGCCGATACCTTGCGCATCCTCACCATGGCGACACCGCGCCAGCAAAAGGCATGGTGGAAATTGTTTAGGAGCGAGGATGAATACGCGCCGACAGGCCGCTCGTTGAAGAACTGGCTGTTCGGCGGAGCGCATGTTCCGGTGGGAAATGCCCTGTTCGACGTGACGGAATACAAGGGTATTATCATATCCGACCTGTTCGGGAACGAGCAGTATTTCGCGGACGCAGATATCTTCTGGCAGATGCAGGATAACGCCATCGCCGCGAAGCGGGACGCTTATCTCGGCAAGGGATGGGCGGAAATCGTCATTCTGGACAGGGGCAAACGCTTCGCCGCATGGGAGCACGAAAAAACGCCCAAGAAGAATGGCGGCAAGGTCTTCGTGTCCATCACGCATGACGGCGAGGCCGCATTCCATGAGGGCTATCTTTCGGTAAAGGAGGCTCGCAAGCGTAAGGCCGCAGGGGAACGCGGCGAGCAAGGCTGCAAGCCCGCCCGCGCCGAGCGCACCGCCGCCATGGACAACTATCTCGGCCTGCACCGCCACGCCGCCGTGCGCGTGGAACTGCTCTCGCACCCTGCCGCTGCCCTGCGTCTTGCCGTGGCCCATATGATCGCGGGTTCCGCCTTGTGGCAGATCAAGCCGGAGGGACAACGCGCCAATACGCCAGAGATCAGGGCGGAGGTGGCGGCATCGAAAGCGCAAGCCGCATTCGGGGAGGAACGCAAAGCCGTGCTTGCCCTTCTCGGCATTGAGGATGGCGGCCCGCTGGTCGATCAGTCGTTCTACTCTCCGCGTTCGTTCGGTGAACTCTTCGCTGCGCTCATGCAGATGGAGGACGCAACCGTCCTGCGTATTCTTGCCTATGCCATGGCAGAGACGCTGGGAGCGCATCACGGGATCGTCGATACGCTCGGCGGACTGTTCTCAACCGACATGCGGAACTGGTGGACGCCCGGCGAGACATTCTTCGGCCTCCTGCGCGACAAGCCCGCTATCAACGCCATGGTGCGTGAAGTCTCGGGAGACATCACGGCGGACGCCAACATACCGGCCACCGCCAAGGTACGAGAGAAGATCGTTATGGAGTGTCTGAGAGGGACGCGCGAAGCGAGGGTCAAAGACTGGCTTCCCCGCTACATGGCGTTCCCGGCGCGGGACTAGGCTTCATTAAATGCTCCGCGCAGGTCGCGCGCGGCAAAGCCATGAAGCTCGTGAACCTCCACATGGTCATTTTCTTCCTTGAGCAGGTGCAGGGCCAAATCCTTGGCTCCGCCGCGCTGGTTGCCGACGAGGATCATTTTTCGAAACCCCGCTGGACGCCCAAGGATTCCATGAGCGCGTCCCGCATCGCCCGGATATGGGCGCAGGCGGCATAAAGCTCCTGAATCAGTTCGGGGCCGAGCGGCAGCGCGCCCATGACCGCCGCCGTTGCGAGTTCATCAAGCCTTCTGGAAAGTTCGGAGCGGCCAAGCTGCGCCAGAGCCTTGCCGAGAGCGACATGGTCTATCTTCGGGGCGGGCAGCTTGCGCGACGGCCTTTTCCCACGCCGGGGGCGATATGGAGTCGCCAAGCAGCTTCCGGCGGATATGCGCGGACAAGGACAGCTTTCCGGCTTCGCGGGCCAGCAGGTCCCGTTCTTCGTCGCTTAAACGGATCGTCAGGGGCTTTGTCGGCGCGTCTGTCCGTCGCTTGCGCTTTCCCGCCGCCGCCCCGTCTGAAGTCGGTCACGATGCCGGTCGCGCCCTGTTCCAGCCTCATGGGGATGGCCCCCGGCGTGTCGGGCCGACCGCTGACCTTGGCGGATCGAAAATCCTTGCACTTTCAGACTTTAAGAGGGTATTCCATTCCTCAAGTTAGCCAGCGAGCGGTCTTCGCAGGGAACGGTATGGGAGTGGCACGTCAACCCGCCTCTCCCGATTCCGCCGTGGTGCAACGGGAGCGCCGACAGCATGGATGCCGCCAGGCGAGAGTTCAAGGACGCGTGGGAGAGGTTCTATGCGTCCCTGACGCCTGAGCGTATCAGACGCTGGCACCTTATCGAAGACTTGGCCTTGTCGAATAAGTGGTGGCTGGAATGAACTGGTCCGCCTTTTCCAGGACCTGATTAGGACGCCCGACGGGTCCATCAGGAGCATTGGCGAGGAATCCGCAAGCAAGACGCCACCCGAGCACATTCGAAGGCTATGCCGGGCTGATCAGGGGACCACAAGAACGGGGATAGACGCGGTTGCAAGAACTTCGGCGGTTTGACTGCCTAAAAGGACACTCTTGATCCCGCGGCGCCGATGAGAGGCCATGACGATCAGGCTGCAACCGTTCTTCTTCGCCACATCGACGATAGCTGCGGCCGGCGAGACGTTCTGGGTATGGAATGTCTCGACGGTCAATCCCATTTCTTCCGCCATCGCTTTGGCTGCCGAAAGGATAGCTTTTGCATGCCGCGCGCCGGCATCTTCATGCCGATCCTGATCAATACCAACCTTACCCCATTCGCTTTCGCCAATAGAGGGAACGGGAGGCTGCTCCGTCACAGTGATGATTGTAACCTTGCCGCCGTATCCGTCGGCCAGCGACAGACCATAGTCGACACCTTTCTGTGCCAGCTCGGAGCCGTCAGTGGGAATGAGAATATGACTGTGCATAGCGAGACCCCTCAGCCTCAAAAATCCGGAACAATCATAACCATCACTTCTCATCTCAACAAGAAGTCTCTGCTACGTGAATTGAACCTCACCCTTCGGCCATGACGCGGTGAAGGCCCGGGCCCGGGGGCAAGGGGTGACGCGGCCTCACGTCGGCTTGCGCAGCCAAGCTGGCAGCGCAAAGCAGCGTCGCCAAAATGACGATAACTCACATAGCTTCTCCTCGGATATGCTCTGGTGGCCGGGCATCATCAGTGTCGCCGGCTAAGGGGGCTGTCGGTTCTAATACCCTAGGCTGGCAGCCCCGTTTATCCGCGCAGCCAGGCGGTGCTACTGGCTGGCGCTTGCCTCGCTGCGGTCGAGCGGTCTTTGGCGAGCAGGCCCGGGCGAGCATACCCGCATGGGGAGAACGCAGAAACGTGATCGCCCTACGCTGCGACGATCCAGATTTCCACACTTGCTCCTTGATTTAAGCGTTGCATGACATAGCGTTTAGGTTGCTCGGCAGTGGAGATTTTATATGTCCCGGGGCTTTGGTGCGATTCAACGCGCGGTGCTCGACGCGTTATCGGACAAACTGATCATCACTCTCTCGACACTCGACCTCGCTCACATCGTCAACGGCGGCGTGCGAAGCAGATCGATGATTGCATCGGTTCACCGCGCACTTCGAACCTTGGAAGCCGTGGGCAAGGTCATCCGTCTCGATGGAAGATGGGCTCTCGCGTCGCGACAAAGGGAAGCTCGAAGCCACAGGTACAGACAACAACCCGCGTCGCCGGTGCAGCAGAGAAACGAACGATTGAAACTGATCTCGAAGATTCTTGGAATGCTGGGATCATCTCAGGACGGTGAGATTCTGGCGGCCGCGAAGAAAGCGGAAGCCAAGCGGGTCGAGCTAGGTTTATCCTGGGACGATATCATCCTGGGAGACTCTTACTCGACCATCTGAAAGCGGCGCCCCGAAACGGCCTCGGCCTATAAAATCTGTTTCAGGATCCCGCCGCCCGCCGCGAGTCTTTGATTCAGTCAGACAGCGATTCAGTCAGACAGCCATTGGCGCACATACGCGTCGATGAGCTCGCGCACGGATTCGGACTTGATCACCAGACCGAGGTCGATCATTTCCGAGCCGATGAAGCGGTTGTCGTTCTGCGCCGGCACCGGCCCGGGCACGAGCTGGTTGGCCTCCTCGCGGAAGAAGACCTCCGCCACCACGCCGGCAAACCATATCGTGCGCGCCGCATCGCCGCGCGGGCGCAGCGGATCGTCGCGCACCACGAATACCGGGCTGCCGCTCGATCCGGGATACACCGCGGCGTCGATCAGGAATTGCTTGCGTCCCTCGAAGTCAAGCTCCAGCGGCGTGGCGGTGGTGCCGCGGCGCAGGATGGGCATGAGGTTGACCTGATCCCACACCCCGCTGGGATAGCCGACGAACAGCACTTCCTCGAGCGCGTCGAAGCCTCGCACCGCGGCCGCATCGGGAATGCGCTGGCTGTCGATCGCGTGGTAGTACAGTTGCACGCCAAGATCGCGCGCCGCACGCTCGAGCGGCCGCAGCGGCACGATGGCGAGGTCGACCGCGGGATCGGGATGGAGAAACCACGCCGCGGGGAAGTCGTCGATGTTGAGCTGAAAACGCTGGCCGAATGCCGGCCTGCCTTCGCTCGTCTGAGTGAACACCAGGCCGCCGCGGCGAACGCCCTCGACCAGATGCCGGTTGGTGACGATGAACGGCGTATTGCCCTTCGCGTGAGCGTGGCTGAGGATGAAGGCCGTGCCGGAGCCGGCGCTGCCGTCCTCGAGTTCGGTGTCCACCCGCACGGTTGAGAACAGCAGCTTCTTTGCTATCGAGTCGATTTCCATGGAGCTCACGCGTGCGCCATAGCGCGTTGGTTCAGGCGCTCGATCGCGGCCACCGCCGCGCGTTGCGCCTCCTCGGCCTCGGCTTCATTGCCCATCATGGTCAGGCGGCCGAAAGAACCGAAGGCTTTGACGTCCACCAGGGTAATGTGCGCGGCCTTCTCGGCCTCATTGGCGGCATACATGATATAGCCCGCCGGCTCGACCTCCAGGATGAACATGCTTTTGCCGGGCAGGATCATCGAGCCCTTCCGCAATTGGCGGTTGATCAGCGTGGCGTGGTCGGGCGTGATGGCGCGGATAATCTCGTTCCACGCAATCTTACAGCGCAGCCGAGAATCCATCGTCGTGTTGAGCTGCCTGAGGATCAGTTCGCCGGCGGCGAGCACCTCGCTCTGGTTGCGGAAGTGAAGCTCCATCGAGCCGAAGGCACGCTCGACGACCTGCTCGCCCATGCGCACATTGGTCTTCTTCAAAGCGATATCAGAGAGGTTATGCACCGCCATGCCGGGAGCGACTTCGATCCACATGCAGGCATCGCCCGGCACAGGCAGGAAGCCCTGCGAGGACGTCGCGATATAGGACGCGAGCTGCGGCTGCAGCGCGTCCATGAACACGTAGGTTCGCAGGGTGATCTTCATCCTCGGCCCACCCTCACCGCGTCAGGCTCATGTAGAGCATCGGCAGTTTTTCCGGCAGCCGCTCGGCCTTGTCGATCACGGTGAAGTTCTTCATGCCGAAGATCCGCGACACGTATTGGTCGGCATGGGGATCGAGCGAAAGCGCATAGACCGTAATGCCCTGGCGGCCGAGCTCTTCCACCGCGACCTTGGTATCGTGGCGCAGGTATTGCGGATCGGTGACGTCGTTGTCGGCCGGCTCGCCGTCGGTGACGACGAAGATGACGCGCTTGCTGCTAGGCTGCAACGCCAGATAATGAGCGGCGTGGCGCAGCGCAGCACCCATGCGGGTGGAGAGTCGCCCTTTCATCCCCGCCAACCGCGCCTTGACCACGTCATCATACGGCTGATCGAAATCCTTGAAGCGGTGGTAGTGCACATCGTGCCGGCCGTCGGAACAAAAGCCATGAATGGCGAACGGATCGCCGATGCGGTTCAGCGCGCCCGCCAGCAGTACCGTTGCGGCGCGCGTGAGGTCCATCACCGTGTAGTCGTGGCCGCGGACCTTGTCGTTGGATGACTCGGACATATCCAGCAACACCAGCACCGCCAGATCACGCAGCGCGCGCTTGTAGCGCATCATGATGCGCGGATCGTGCTGCTGGCCGATGCGGATGTCGATCATCGCGCGCACCGCGGCGTTGATGTCGATCTCGTCGCCATCCTCCACGTTGCGGATGCGCTGCATACCCTGCGGCACCATCGACTCGATCAGGAATTTGAGTCGCGAGATCACCGGCTTGTGCTCAAGGATGATGCCCTCGATCACCTCCAGTTCGCCCATCACGGGGTGATACTCAAGCAACGTCACCCAGTTCGGACGCTCAAGCTGGATCTGATAGTCCCACTCCGGATAGTGGAACGGCTCGGAAACCGGCGGGCGGCCTTCGAGCGAGTTGATGCTCACATTCTCCTGGTCGAGATAGAACTCGGTCGGAAGCTCCCATACCTCCTGCGCATCGTCGCCGGCGAACTCGACGTCGACCTCGTTGACCATTTCCATCACGTTGACTTTTTTGCGCACCTGCTGGCGGGTCTCCCAGGTGGCGGCCATCACCTGCGCCTCGTCGTATTCCTCCAGAAACCAGACGGCGCGATTGTCGTCGCGATAGACGGCGCTGAGCGCATCGGTGACTTTGTTGTAGGTGGGCAGGTCGAGCTCGAACAGGTGGTGTGACAGATCCACGCCCAGATTCCAGCTCACCTGGTTGCTCTCCAGATCGGACTGCGCGCGAAACGCGGCCACGCCCTGGCGCACGAACGGATCCGGGTCGGTTGCATCGGGATCGAGCAAGGCGCGGGCGAGGCGATCGAGCAACTCCCCCACCGTTTGCGGCGAGGCCGAATAGTCGAACACCGGATGCAGCGCCAACCAGGCCTGGCGCATTCCGGGAAATTTGCGGATCGCCAATTCCTCGACGCGCGCATCCTCGAACAGCTCGATCAGCGCCATCTGCACCGGCAACAGTTGCTGCATCGAAAGCGGCGTCTGGGTGAAGACAAGATGCGCGGCGCAGTGGTTGACGGCCGCGCGGTAAAGTTCAAGCGCGCTGACGATCCGCTCGGGCGCGGTCGCATCGCCCTCGGGCTTATAGTCGTCATAGGCGTCGGCGACGTGGATGACGTAATGCTCGATGTACGGCTTTAGCCCTTCACGACTCTCGAAATCGCCGGCGGTCGGGCGCAGAAAGAAATCGCGTCCCCAGATCGCGCGCATGTAGATGTTGAGCCGCCGCTGGATGTCGACGAACAGCGTGCCTTTACGCTCCTGTTGCAGCACGGCCATGGCGTCGGCGCTCTGCAATCCGAAATAGGCCGCCTGCCCTTCGAAATCAGCCTTGTACGCCTGCGCTCCCCATTGCACCCAGCGGCGCAAGCCGCCCAGAGTGAGCTGGCTCAGCAGGCGGTCGAGATTCTCCAGCATCGGCCGCAGGCCGCGCGGAGCCTGCGCCAGCATGATCTCCAGCACATTGAGGTACTGGCGAAACAGCTCGGCATCACCCACGCGGTGCGCCGCCAGCGGCGCGGTGCTGGCGATCAGCGCCAGAACCTGCCCCGAGGTCTTCGACGCCATGCCCAGTAGGAAGTTGACCAGATCAGGCAGCACCTCCTCGCCGATGGCGCGCCCGACCTCCGGCATGGACTGGATGAAGCTCACCACCAGGTCCTCGCCGCGACCCAGTTCATGCAGCGCCACCGCACCTTTGAGATAGTTGCTCAGCCCGCGCGGGCTGATGGCGCGCGCAGCCTCGTTCCAGGAGGCGCGCAGCAACTCCTGCGCGCGGCCGGGCAGTTCGTCGAGAAGGTCCTGGAATTCGTGAAGGTGGATGGCCATGATGTTTAAGTTCGGACTACCCTGGCGATGCTGGCCCCGGCCGACCTGTCGTTTCCTTTCTCACCTCGCGTCTGCCAACCGTGGGAGACGCTCAGAAATATGTCGTCACCGCGGAATCAAGCGCGTTGCGCATATCGGGATCATCCGTGATGGGGCGCACCAACGCCACGCGGCAGGCAGCCAGCGGCGCCACGCCGCGGGAAATCAGCGAGCCGGCGTAGATCAGCATGCGGGTCGAGATACCCTCATCCAGTCCATGGCCTTTGAGGTTGCGCGCATGTTCGGCGATATGGACCAGCTTCTTTGCCGCGTCCAATTCCACGCCGCTCTCGTGCACGACGATCTCGGCCTCGACCTCGTGCTCAGGGTAATTGAAGTCCAGCGCGCCGAACCGCTGCTTGGTCGACTGCTTCAGATCCTTCATCAGCGACTGGTAGCCGGGGTTGTAGGAGATGACGACCTGAAAATCCGGATGTGCTTCGACGATCTCGCCCTTCTTCTCCAGCGGAAGAATGCGCCGGGCATCCGTCAGGGAGTGGATCACGACAGTGGTGTCCTGACGCGCCTCGACCACTTCGTCGAGATAGCAGATTCCGCCGAAGCGGGCCGCCATGGTCAAAGGCCCATCCTGCCAGCGGGTGCCGTTGGCGTCGAGCAGGAAGCGGCCGACCAGATCGCTGGCGGTCATGTCTTCGTTGCACGCAACGGTGACCAGCGGCTTGCCGAGCTTCCACGCCATGTATTCAACGAAGCGCGTTTTGCCGCAACCTGTCGGCCCCTTCAGCATCATCGGCATACGGACCGAATAAGCAGCCTCATAAAGCGCGATTTCATCGGCGACCGCACGATAGTACGGCTCCTTGGCGACGCGATAGGCGTCGAGCGCGGCCGTGGCGCCGCTCGTGTGCGTCGCCGCGACCGGCGCAGCTTCGCTTCGCGCGGAGGCGGCAGCCGGCACGTGGAAGGCGGGGTTTCGTCGCGGAAGGTAACCGCGGCTGCTGAGATCACCCATGATCTGAACTCCTGCAAATCTCAATCCGGCCAAATGCGGTCGGGAAACAGTTCCTGCGCACTCTCCGGCGGCGCGGCCGCCATTGATTGTGGAGGCGCAGGCTTGGCGGCGGCCGGCTTGCTGGCGCCCGAATCCGGGCGCGGCTTCTTGGAGCGAGCTTCAGCCTTTTCAGCCGGGGCGGACTCCGCGCCGGTCTTGGCCTGACGGACGCTGCTGGCGAGCTTGTCTTTGATGCTGGTCATGCAAGGATCTCCTCTATGAGGCCTTCGATCTCCGCGACCGCACTTTGGCCGCGCGCCCCTAGTTGGTAGGCCGACACGCCCTCAAGCGCGGCGGTCTTGTAGATGCCGCGGCGACGCACCGCAGTACGAAGTACCGGCAGTCCGAACTCGGCCAACGCCTCTTGCATCGCCGCCGATAGCGCGCTGCGCGTCTCGATCTGATTCGGCAGCAGGTAGGCGCGCAGCCGGGGATTATTCCGCCGAGCGTCATCGATGTCCTGCGGCAGCCTCAGGCTGGCCCACAAATCCATCGGCGAGGGCAACACCGGAATGACGGCCACGTCACAGCTTTGCAGCGCCAGCGCCGCCGCGCGGCTGTCGACCGCCGGCGGACAGTCCAGCACGACGAAGGGATAGGCGCGAAAATCCCGCCGCAGATCGACAACGCCGGATCCCACGCGCAGTTGCTTGACCGTCGCCGGAAAAGTTTGCGTGCCTGCCGCGGCCCATTGCGTGGCCGAGCCCTGCGGATCAAGATCGACCACGACCGCGGATGCCCGGCGCGCCAGCCCCGCACCGAGATGCATGGCCACGGTGGTTTTGCCGGCGCCGCCTTTCTGGTTGATCACCGCGATGACCAGTGGCCCGCTCATCGCTCACTCCCCGCGCCCGGCTAGAGCAGCTATACGCCCGGCGAACCGTTCGTCCTCGGCGCTCAACGCGGTGTCGTCGGCCGCCCCGATCGTGATGTTGACATAGGTGGTGCCGAAATTGATGTTCTGCGGATGGCGCTGAACCTCCTCGGACAGCGCCGACAGCGCGTCGAGGAAGGCGCGGGTCTGCGCGTATTGCGCAAACGCGAAGCGGCGAAACAACGTCGGCGGCTTGTCGCGGCGCTCCCAACCTTGGAAATCATCAGTCATGGGCGTCCTACCCCGGTTCGATCTGGGTTACGTGTCGAGATACGCTAGCGCCTCCTGTAGCAAGGCTTCGAATAGCGACGCGGCGCCGTTACCGCGCAACCGTCGGCGCGTCCATCAACGCGTCGACATCAATCCGCAGGACCCCGACCCAGAATCCGATGCCAGACCCGGCCGCGCCGCGGGCAACCGCCCGCCGCAAGGTGTCGTGCCCGGCAGACCCTGCCGCGCCATCCAACGCCCGGCATGACCTGGTCTGCTCCGCCTCGCAGCATGGCGCATGCGCCGACTCGTCAGCATCTGCCCACCGGCGTGAGAGCACGCTGGGAGAAGATGCCGCCGCACGCCGCCAGCGCTTGGTTGAGCGCGCGTGCGAGCCAGGATTTGCCGATCGATCGCCATGACGCTCTCCGCGCAGGATCAGCTGCGGGTGGACGTGACCTCGGAGTCGCGGCCGCCGTTCGAGTCAGGCTTCGTCGGCAGGATGCCCTCGACCTCGCTGTGCACGCGCGCGATGATGTGCGCTGCCACCAGACCATCGCCCACGCGCTCGCAGGCGTCAGCACCGGCACGCACCGCCGCGTTGACCGCACCGGTTTCGCCGCGCACCAACACCGTGACGTAGCCGCCACCGACGAACTGCCGGCCGATCAGCCGGACTTCGGAAGCCTTGGTCATCGCGTCGGCCGCTTCGATCGCCGGAACCAGCCCGCGAGTTTCGATCATGCCCAGGGCGATGCCGTTGACGTGTGTTGCCATGTCGTAGTCCTTCCCGTTACTTACCGTACAAAAAACCGTGCTTAGGCGCTCGGCGTCTTCGGCAGGATGCCCTCAACCTCGCTGTGCACGCGCGCAATGATGTGCGCGGCCACCAGACCGTCGCCAACGCGCTCGCAGGCGTCAGCACCGGCACGCACCGCCGCATTGACCGCGCCGGTCTCGCCGCGCACCAGCACGGTAACGTAGCCGCCGCCGACGAATTGACGCGAGATCAGGCGCACCTCGGCGGCCTTGGTCATCGCGTCCGCCGCCTCGATCGCCGGAACCAGTCCGCGCGTTTCAATCATGCCCAGGGCAATACCCATTATCTCAGCCATTTGTTCGCTCCTTGTTGTCGAAATAAAAGAAACTCAAGCCAGTCACTGCACCCTGACGCCCGCTGCGCGCGCGCCGCTCTGCTCTTTGCTCACCGCGTCATGCCTCTTCCTCCCAGCCATCGATGATCCCGCAGATGGCCAGATCGGTCGCCACTGTTCGATCGGGCATGGCCATGCGTGCGGCCGTGCCGGCGGCGGTGAATACCCATTTGCCAGGGGGGGCTCCGACAGGATCGGTCGCGACCGATATGTCTCCCTTCTGGCCCTTCAGAATGCGAAGCGAAGCCGAACCCATCTCCGGCACACGCCGGGTGCAGACAAGTTCGTCGACCACGCGCCAGACTTCCATCACGATGCCTCCGGATTCCAGTGGTCGATAATGCCGACGATGGTCAGATCGGACGGATAATCCTTGGCTCCCGCCGCATCGCGCGCCGCGGAGGAGCCCACGCAAATCACCCAGTCGCCCGGAATGCAGCCGACGGCGTCGACCGCGACGCTGCGCGGCCCGTTCGGCGTTTCCTGAACGACAAGAAGCGGACGATGACCCATGGCATCGATGCGATTGGTCGACACGAGGGTGGTTCTTACACGCATGATTTTCATGGCGCATACATCCTCAATGATCGTCGACAGGGTCATCGGCGACGAACACGCAGGTCTCGTCGCCTGCGCGTTCACTCACCGCAATCGCGCAATTGAGCAGGCCCCGGGCGGCGAGATCCGGGTAACGCGCCTCGATCGCGTCGCGCACCCGCCGACCCCGCGCGATCGCCCGCTCGCGCGATTGAGGAATCCGCGCGTCGTACTCAAAATGCACCAGTACGGGCACCGGCAGACCATGCGCCACATTGAGTTTGGCGAAGATTTTGATCCCGACGTCCATGTCGGGCGCACCCTCCTCGATCGTGTCGAGATGCGCGAAATAAAACAGATTGCGCAATTGCAGCGACCTCACCGCATGACCGGCGACGATGCATTCCTCGTCGTGCCCGATGGTCTTGTAGCGCCCGGTGTGGTGCTTGATGACGTATTCGATCTGGGACAGGTTGGCTTCGGCCAGCGCCAGCACCAGGCGGCGCACACCCTCGTTCATACGGCCATTGCCCTGGTCCCGGCCACCCATGCCTTCCGCGCCGGCAACGATCTCGGCGATGCGGGTCCGCGCCGCGTCGGACGGAAGCCCCAGGGTGTCGCGATAGACCTGCGCGGTTTCGAAGTAGCGATGGGCGTTGAGTTCCCCGAAGCCATCCGGCAAATGGATACGCAACGCATCCAGGTCCGTGTCAACACCGATCAGCAGGACGTCCGGCGCGGCGCCTGCGCCAAATGTCTGATCGACAGCCGCCCGCAACTCGTGCAGGCGCTGCAGCGCGGCCTGCGTGGCCTGACGATCGTTGCTGCCGTGGGCCGCGCAACCATGACCGTCGGGTGAAGAACTGCTGAAATGATAAACAGCGATCTTGAGGAAGTTCAGGCGGTCGCCATCGACCATGGCGCCCGACAACCGCTGGACTTCGCGGCGCGCCCAGTCCGCCACGTCGGCCTCGACGTCGAACAGCGCGCCGGCATAGGCCTTCACCCGTACATTCGGTCCGGGCAAAATGCGCAACACATAGGGGCTGACGCCCTGCAGCCGGCCGTCGGAACAAGGGCTGATGTCCACGGTGTGATAGCCGCACGAACGCAGGAAGTTTTCGTCCAGCGGCACGCGCTGGCGCCAGCCGACCTGCTCGGTCTGTGCGTTTTCGACGCTCGATTTCAGCGCGCTGAATATGCAGCGTGAATGCAGTGCGGACAAATCCAGCCCGCACACCCACGCATCTTCGAGCAACTGCGCCGGCAGATCGAAGCCGAGCTGCTCGCGGGCAAGCTGCTGCGAGCGCTCGATGAAGCTCTCGTCGTGCTGATGCGCGGAGATACGCTTGAGCACATCGACGATGCGGGTAAAGCGCGAGCGTACTTTTCGCTCGTAATCGAACAGCAGGCGATTGAGATCGCGATCGACCAGCGCATGTTCGCACATCTGCCCGCCGCCAACAATGCACGCCGGATGATGGGGCATGGCCTCCACCTCGGCCGCAGCCGCGGCAACCGGGCTGGGCTCTCGTCGCAGGGCCTGAAGGCGTTTGCGCGTGTTCATATCCGCGATCCTCAGCCGCGCGCCCCACCGGAGACGGTCACCGTAGCACCGCGCCGGGTATTGCCAGCCGATCCGGTAATGACCGACTCAGGCACTTCAGGCCGCTCAACGCTACGGAAGGCCATGGCGCTCGTTCCGGCTCCGCGCGGCTGACCGCGCATGGAGGGATTTCGCGCCAGGCTGGACGAACCCTCGGTGCCGGTGACACGGCTGTTGCCGTCCCAGGCGTCTCCCGAGACACGTCGCCCCTGCTGACTGCCCTCGCCGCTCAGGCGCCGCGCAGCAGGAAGCGAATGCTCCTCGTCACGCGGACGTCGCGTTTGACCGCCGTGCCGGAACTCCGGGGTGCCGGTGATCAGGCCATCGGCCTTGTTGATCGGGCCGGTGATGCGCGAACTGCTCAGGCCGCTGCCGGTGATGACCTCGGTCTGCCGCTCGCGCGCAGCCTCCCGAGCTGGAATGTTGATGCTGAAATCCCGGGGAGCGGGCGGGCGTTGATCCGCATCCCGCGCGCGGAAGCGGTCGCTCATCGCACATTGCCCGGACGAAATATTATCCAGCCCAAGGTAAGGCGTTCCCGAAATCGGCTCACACGCGCCACGCTCGTCGCCGGTGACCTGCGATCCGCCCGCGCCCGGCCGATCGCCGGTGACCACGGTGGAAGGAATCACCGCACTGTCGCGGATCCGCGCGGCCTGCTGCTCGCGCTGCGGCGCCTGGCAGAAACCGGTATACTGGCCCTGACCGATGTAGGGGGTGCCGCTGATCGGCGAACAGGTCCCGGCTTCGTTTCCGGTCACATGTTCCGCGCGTCCAGCAGCGATGCCCGTGATCGTCTGGCCGCGCAGCGTGGTATCGACCACGACTTTGCTCACCGGCGAGACGGTCGGCACCGCCTCGACCGGACATACGGCGGCCAACTGGCGGGTGCCAATGTAGTCCGTGCCGGTGACGGGTTCGCACCCATAAGACTCGTCACCGGACAATTTTGGGCTTGGGGCGACCTCCGAACCGGTCACGGTCCGACCGCGCAGCGTCTGCATCTCAGACACCTTCCTGGGGCTGGGCGTTTTGCACAACCCGGCGAAGTCGGCAGTGGTGTAGTACTGGCTGCCCGTGATGCTGCGGCAGGAGCCGACCTCGTTGCCCGTCACCTTGGCCGACCGATCGACCGCGGTCCCCGAGACGATCTGCTCGTCGCGGGTGGACATCACGCTGACCTTTCGCGGGCCTCCTCCCGGCGGCGGAGTTCGACAAAAGTCGCGAAATTGTTCAACCGTGTGATACTCGGTGCCGGTAATCGGGCGGCAGCTCCCGGCCTCGTCGCCGGTCTGCCGTTCGCTGCGGCCGACCACCGTGCCGGTGACGGGCTTGCCCGCAGCCGTATGGGTGATCGCCACCTTCGGGGGCGCGTCGTCGGTTTCTCCCTGACTGTAACGCGTGCCGGTGATGGCGCGGTCGGCGCCATGTTCGACGCCCGTGACGCGGCGCGGACGATCGACCAGCGCGCCGGTGACGGTCTTGCCCTTGTCGGTGCTCGTGAGCGCCACCTTCTGGGGCCGCGCATCCGGCCGCGCCGAACAGAATTGCTCAAAGCGCTCGGCGGAAAGGTATTCCGTGCCAGTCACGGGGCGACAGGCTCCCGCCTCGTCGCCGGTGGTCCTGGTGGAGCGTCCCAGCGCGGTGCCGGTGACGCGCTGCTCGCGCAGCGTGCTGCTGACCGCGACCTTGGGCACGGTCGGCTCGGGCCGGACGCCGCAGAGCGTCTGGAACTGCTCGAAGCCGATATACTCGGTGCCGGTAATGGCGCGGCAGGAGCCCGGCTCATTGCCGGTTACCTTGGAGATGCGCTCCACCTGGGTCCCGGTGACCGCCTGCCCGGAGAGAGTGTGCCCCTCCTCGACCTTGGGCGGCGCCTCGACCACATTGCGGGCGCGTATCCGGCCGGTCGGGCGAGTGCCGGCGCCAGACGCCTTGTCGACCCGGCCCGCCAGTGCCCGTACCATCCGATGCTGCATCGCAACCTGACGGCCGGTCGCGCCCTTCAGCATGGCGCTCTGCCAATCCTGCTCCGGCATCGAGGCAGCGATCCGTGTCGCCTGGGCGACGCGCTTGAGACCCTTCTTGCCGTCCTGGTTCAGCGCGGCACGGCGCATTTTCGCGAGCGCGCGACCGGACGATTCCACCGGATTTACGGCTGGACGCGCAGCCGCCGGCGCATCGATCCGCACCGCCTCGATCTGCGCCGCTTCCTTCCGCTGCGCGCCGTGGCTGCAACCACATTGTCCACCGCAACTGCATTGCCCGCCACAACCGCAGCCGCAATCAGAGTTGCGCACTTCCGTGGGAGCCGGACGCCGCGGACGCACATGCGCCGCCGGACGGGACGCCACGCCCTGCCCTGCGTTCTTCAACGCCGCTTTGCCGACCGTGGACAGCGCCTGCCGGCGAGCCCTTGCCGCGGACTTCGGCGCCGTCGGCTGGATGATCGCAGCCGAAGCGGAAGAAGATGCCGCCGATGCGGCCTGAGCATTGCTACGGGTGGAGCTGGCGACATGCGCCGCATTGAGCTGCAACCGGCCGGCCGCGGAGCGCTTGTCGGCTTGCGCCACGACGGCCCCGGCCTTGCCGTGACGCGCCATGGCCTGCCGGCGTTGAAGCGCCAGTTCACGGCCGGATAGAGCTGCAGTGGCATGACCGGGGGCGACGTTTGTCATTCGGACCTCAGCACAAAGAACTCGATGAAGGGGCGGCGCCGATGCGCCGCGCCGCGAGCAGGTCATGGGCGCCGAATCGAGTCGGCTCCAGCACCCATTTCATCTCATCAGCGGTACACGACGAATGCCATGCCCTGACTCTGAGCGTAATTGTCGTACGCGACGAAGCGCACCATCTGATCCGGGAATTCGCGGTGGCAGGCTTCGATCTCGGCCACCACGGCGTCGACGGACTGCTCGCCGAACAACGGCAGCTTCCACATGTACCAGTAGCTCGCCTTGGCGGGCGTACCCTTCTCGGTGTGCTCGACCGCCGGATTCCAGCCCTGCGCGATAGCGTGAGCGATCTGACGGCGCACCTGCTCGGGCGTCATCTGCGGCAGATAGGAGAAGGTCTCGTATTTCTTGAGCGAACGGTAGGCTTGAACGGCCATGACTTAGTCCTTTCGGTTTTGCTGCGCGGCGGCGCACCCACGGAGCGCGCCGCCCACCGTATCCGTCGACCGGCTTACTTGTTGGCGATGGCGAGCTTGTCCATCGTTTCGAACTCGAACTTGATCTCTTTCCACGTTTCCATGGCGATCTTCAGTTCAGGCGAGTGAGCGGCGGCGGCGGTGAGAATATCCTTGCCTTCCTTCTCCAGATGACGGCCCTCGCCGCGCGCCTGGACGCAGGCTTCGAGCGCCACGCGGTTGGCGTGCGCGCCTGCGGCGTTACCCCAGGGATGGCCCAGCGTGCCGCCACCGAACTGCAACACCGAATCGTCGCCGAAGATCGTGACCAGCGCCGGCATGTGCCAGACGTGGATGCCGCCGGACGCCACGGCGAAGCCGCCCGGCATCGAGCCCCAGTCCTGATCGAAGAAGATGCCGCGCGAGCGATCTTCGGGAACGAAGGATTCACGCAGCAGGTCGATCCAGCCCAGTGTGGACGCACGGTCGCCTTCGAGCTTGCCCACAACGGTGCCGGTATGCAGATGGTCGCCGCCCGACAGACGCAGAATCTTCGTCAGCACGCGGAAGTGGATGCCGTGATGCGGGTTACGGTCGATCACCGCATGCATGGCGCGATGGATGTGCAGCAGCATTCCGTTGTTGCGGCACCAGTTCGCCAGACCGGCGTTGGCGCAGAGGCCGCCAGCGAGGTAATCGTGCATGATGATCGGAGCGCGGATTTCCTTGGCGTACTCGGCGCGCTTGTACATTTCCTCGGGCGTCGGCGCGGTGACGTTGAGATAGTGACCCTTCCGCTCGCCCGTCTCCTGTTCCGCCTTCTGGACCGCTTCCATCACGAAATCGAAACGGTCGCGCCAGCGCATGAACGGCTGGCTGTTGATGTTCTCGTCGTCCTTGGTGAAGTCCAGACCGCCGCGCAGCGCTTCATAACAGGCGCGGCCGTAGTTCTTCGCGGACAGGCCGAGCTTCGGCTTGATGGTGCAGCCCAACAGCGGACGGCCGTACTTGTTGAGCTTGTCGCGCTCGACCTGAATACCGTGCGGAGGACCGCCGCAGGTCTTCACGTAGGCGATGGGGAAGCGAAGATCTTCCAGACGCAGCGCGCGGACAGCCTTGAACCCGAACACGTTGCCCACCAGCGAGGTGAACACGTTGACGACCGAGCCTTCTTCAAAAAGGTCGATGGGGTAGGCAATGAAAGCGTAATAGCAGGTATCGTCGCCCGGCACGTCCTCGAGGCGATACGCGCGACCCTTGTAGTAGTCGAGGTCGGTCAGCAGATCGGTCCACACCGTGGTCCAGGTGCCGCAGGACGACTCGGCAGCAACCGCCGCCGCCGCTTCTTCGCGATCCACACCAGGCTGCGGCGTGATCTTGAAACACGCCAGGATATCGGTGTCGAGAGGCACGTAATCCGGCTGCCAATAGCTTTGCCGATATTGCGTGACGCCGGCCTGGTACGATTTGACTGCCATATTCGAGGACTCCTTCATGCGCGCTTTTGCGGTAAGCGAACGACGGGCGAGGACCTACCGCTGTGCGGTGGCCATCCCCCCACCCGGCCCGGGGATGACGTTCGTGGGTCTCAGCAGGGTCTGTGATTCAGCCGGCCCCGCGATTCACGAGCCCTGAACATAGAAGATGACCCGCATAAACACTAATTGTTATTTTTGATCATATACATTAGAGTAACTTATATATTGGCCATGCATCTCACTCTCAGACAGCTCCAGATCTTCGACGCCGTGTTGCAACAGGAGAGCTTCACGCGCGCGGCCGATGCTCTGCATCTCACGCAGCCGGCGGTCTCGATGCAGATGCGGCAGTTGGAAGAACAGATCGGCGTGCCGCTGTTCGACCATGTCGGAAAAAAAATCCGGCCGACCGACGCGGGCCGCGAGTTGCACCGCCACACCACGCTCATCGGCGCCAAGATGCGCGACCTCGAGTCCGCGATGGAAGAGTTCCGCGGTGTCCATCGCGGAGAACTCGACCTCACCGTGGCCAGCACGGCCAATTACTTCATGCCCAAGCTCATCGCAGCTTTCTGCGCCTGCCACGCCAGAGTGCAGGTGCGCCTGCAGGTGTCCAACCAGACGCATATCCTTGAGACGCTTTCGGCGGCGAATCAGGATCTGGCCATCATGGGGCAGCCGCCGGAAGACAGCGAGCTTGTCGCGCGCGCGTTCCTCGACAACCCCCTCATGGTCATCGCCTCGCCCGAGCATCAGCTGGCCGGACGCCGCAAGATCCCGCTGACGGAATTGGGTTGCCAGCCGTTCATTACACGCGAGCCCGGCTCCGGTACGCGCAATGCCGCGGAACGGCATTTTTCGCGCCTCGGCGTGGAGTTCAACTCGGTCATGGAAATGAGCAGCAACGAGGCCATCAAGCAGGCCGTCGAGGCCAGACTGGGGCTGGGGATCCTCTCGCTGCACACCCTGGAACTGGAACTGGCGATACGCCGCCTCGTCACCCTCGACGTGGAAAGTTTCCCCATCGTGCGGCAATGGTTCGTCGTCCACCGCAAGGGCAAGCGGCTATCGGCGGTGGCGCAGTCCTTCCTGGCGTTCATCACTCAGCAGGCGCGGCCGCTGGCCTCGCCCAAACATCCGCAGCAAACGCCGTTCACCCCATGAATTTCACCAGGCGGCCGACCTGGATGTCGCTGACGAAAAGCACTCCTGAATGGGCCTCGAAAAACGGCTGGAAGCCCTCGAGCAGCGGATCGAACAGGCTTTGCGGCACGGCGGCGATGATCATGATGAGAACGTCATCTTCATTGAACATCAAGTGCCCTTCGTACATGCCGTGGGCGCCCTTCCCGGACAGATTGCCGATGATGGTGTAGCCCTTGACTCCGGCGCGATCGAGCAGATCAGTGGCAAATTCCCTGTGCTCGCCCTGGAGAATGATTTCCAGCTTCTTCAGTGGATGCAGCTTGATCTCGTTCATGCGAAGTATTCCTTCTCGGCGGGAGCGATCAGCGGGGGACGCTCCTCCCATTGGCCGTTGTTGAAGATAAAAGGCTTATAGCCCTGGGTGGGGTCGATGACGATGGCGCGTATCCAGCCGCCGAGCACCAGGCTCTTGACCTTGACCACGCGCTGCAGCACGCCGCCGGCGAAGTCCAGCGGCGCCTCGATCAGCGCGATCAGGCGCATCGGCTCGTGGTAGGGGCGTCCCTCGCGCATCACCGTCTGCATCGGCAGGCCGGTCCGCAGATCGCTCAGGCTGCCGGTCATCACCCCGAAGCGGCCGGACACGTTGTGGTAGACCTTGCTGCCGCTGCCCAGATGGGCATTGTCCACGGTGGAGAAGAAGTGTTCGAGATTGATCCACTGGCCCACCACCACCGGGGCTGCCAGCAGGTTTTCCAGCAGCCGGCCCTTGGGGTCGCAGCGCCAGTCGTAGGACAGCAGGAAGGCGGTGCCCTGCAGGTCGGAGTTCTCGGTGAGCGCGCGGCGGCCGACGATGCCGTATACGTTCCCCGACAGTCCCCATTCGGGGCGCACCTGCGCCCAGTCCACCGCCAGGCGGTTCGCCAGGCGCAAGGCTTCCGCCGGTTCGAGTGACTTCGCCTCCGGCAACAGTTTCGGCATGCGCTCGGCCGCCGTCAGGCGCGAGGCCGCTCGCAGGCCCTCGCGCAGGCGTTCCAGATACACCAGGTGGCGCGGCGGCAGCAGGTCGAGGTCGGACAGTTCGATGGCGTCGGTGGTGGTGACATGCAGCGCGGGCATGAACCAGGTGTCTTCCGGGATGGTGATGCCCATGGCCGCCAGCCGCTCGCGCACCGCGGGCTTGTTGGCCATCTGCGCGAACACCCGGGCGTTCACGATGCCGCTGGCGCCGCCGCAGGCGCCGCAGTCCAGCGCCGACTCGTAAGGGTTGTTCTCGGTCTTGCCGCCGTGGCCGACAACCAGCACGAAGCGCGAGAAGGTCTGGGTCAGCCCGATCATGGTCAGGGCCGTGTGCACGTAGTTGACCTGCTCGTCGAGCGAGTAGCCGATGCGTCCCAGCCGCTCGAGCTGATGATTGGCGTAGTCGGCATCGACGCCGTAGACTTGGCGCAGCTTGTCGATGAACCCGGCCTCCTGCGTCTGCGGCACGCCGAACTCCGTGCGCAGCCGCGTCGGTCCGTCGCGGCGGCGCAGCGCGATCTCGCGCAGCTCGCGGATCATGTCGTCATCCACCCGCTCGCGCTCGATCTTCAGTTCGTCATGCAGCGCCTTGACGATCATCGCCCGCTGCAGGGTGCGGATGATGGAGTCGGCCTGCTCGCGGCTGAGCTTGTCCACCAGCAGACGGGTCACCGGCTTTTCGGTATCCATGCGGCTGCGCCAGCGGCTGTAGCCCAAAGGCGCCAGGGTTTTGCCGAACAGGTCCAGCCCGAACAGCATGCCCACCGCCTCCACCGTGACGTAGGGCGAGAGCACCGACTTCTTGAGATCGTGCAGCGCATGGCCGAGCGTGCTGACGAAATCCTCGTTGTGGGGGTCCAGCGCGGCGGGCAGCTCCAGCACCAGGTTTTTGGGCGTGATCACCGCCGGGCAGTAATGGCTTTCGCTGCCCTTGCCGTAGCCGAGGAAACCCACCGGCACGCCGAAGAAGCCGGCGATGCCGAAGGTCTGGTAATTACCCACGCGCTCCAGGTGGCGGCGGATGGGTTCGGCTCGCACGTCGATGCAGAACCAGGCCTGCGCGAACGGCCGCTTGTCGGGTGGCGGATCCTGCGGCGCCTGCACCTGGGTGAGCAGCTTGTCGATGGCCTGCCCCTCCATCGCCAGGGTCCACACCATGCCTTCCTGCGGCGCGAAGTCCCGCAGGCCCTGCAACAGATTCCCGACGTCTTCCGGCGCCAGCGCATCGAGCGCGGCGGCGGCGTTCGCGGCGGTGGCCAGCTCGCGCAGCGCGGCGGCCTGTTGCTGCCCGAGCCGGGCCTGCCACAACGGCCAGTAGCGTTGCAGGAGATCATGGCAGCGGGCGCCGTTGCCGCGCGCCAGCGTGTCGTCGATGCGCTGCGCCCAGTCGGGCAGCACCTCGCCGCTGTGCAGCGCGTGGCGCAGCACGCATTCCGCGCCGCGTTCGCGCACCACGGCGCTGAGCTCGTCACGCCGCATCGGCGTGCCGCGATGGCGCGCGCTTTCCTGCAGCAGCGCCAGCCCCATGATCAGCCGGATCGCCAGCAGGTCGACGATATCGGCCGGGTACTGCTGCGCCCAATAATAGTGCTTGGCCGAGGCGCGCCAGCGCACGAAGCCGGTCCAGCCGTGCAGCCGGGTGAGCACGCGGGTGAAGTAGGTCGGCCAGGCGTCGGCGCTGATGCCCATCTCCTCCATGACGTAGACCACCGCGCTCTCGGCGTCCTGCACGCGGTCGAGAATACGCGGCATGTGCAGACCGCGCAGGAACATGCGCGCGTTGCGCCGCGTCAGCTCGCTCCAGGCGGAGAACAGGCCGCGCTCGCGACCGGGCATCCGCCAGGCGGACTGGTCTTCGTCGAAGAAATCAAGACAGTTCTTAATGACGAGTTCGTCGAGCTCCTCGGCGAGCTCGGTGCCCCACAGGGCATCGACCGCCTCGGGCAGGGTGAGCGCGTGCAGGCGCTGTTCAAGCCCCGGCAGCAGCGCGGCAACGTCCACGGACTGCGCGGAAGGCGGATGGCCGTGCAGCGCGGCGTGGACATCCTTCGCCCGCGCGCCCCGCACCACCGCATCGCGGTCGTGCGGCGTCTGCATCTGCGCATGCAGCCAGCGCGGCCAGTCGACGCCCGGAACCGGAGGCAGGTCCTGCGAGCGCCGCCCCAGCTCCTCGTCGAGGGTCTCCCGCCGCACCTTGCCTTCGCGCTGCCAGCGCTGGTAGTCGCTGCGCGGCAGGAACATGCGCGCGTGAAACAGCTCCGCGCCGCGACGCACCGCCTGCTCGAACGGCATGTCCTCGAGGCCGTAGAGCGGGTTGTGATGAATGAAGGTCCGCATCGGCCAGAAGAACGGCACCGGCTCACCCGCCACATAGGCGGTCGAGCGCACCCGCAGACGCCGGCCGAGGTTCAATGCATCCACCATGACCATCCTCCGATCGAAGCCAGAACCGCGGCAACGGCAGCAAGCATCAGCCCCAGGCCAGCGCCGTATGACAGATCGACTGTTCCCGCAGGACGCGGCCATTCTTTCCCGAACAGGCCGTGCTGCCACAGGATCGCGGCCGCCCAGCTCCACAGCAACCATACCGCGAGCACAACAGCCGCCAGACCTGTGGGAATCTGCTGCAACACCGCAAGCATGGCGAAGAACCCGGGGAACGGCGGCGCCGCCAGAGCCGCAAGCATGGTCACCACCAAGGCCCAGGTCAGGCGCGGAAAGGCCGGACCGATCCGCCCACGCAGCCCGAGATACGCCCCTCCGAGACGATGGCTCAGGCTGGAGCCGAGAACCATCAGCACCGCGGCGGGAACTGTCACCGCCAGAGCCACGAACACCAGCGTCTTCCCGTGCAGGCCATGCAGCCACGCCAGCCACACCAGCGGCCAGGCCGAGGTCGCCTGCAGCCGCGCCCAGATGAACACCTCCTGCACTGAAAGCAGCCGCCAGGCGTAGAGAAGCGCGGTGAACGCGGCCAGCAGTTGCAGCGGAAGGATGAATTGCTCAGGCGGTGCGGCCGCCTGGTTGAGCAGCCACGCGCCCGCGGTGGGGAAAGCCACAAGCGCCGGAACACGCAGCCAGACGGGCAGCACCTGGAGCCCGGCGTTGAACAACATGCTCAGGGGAAACAGCGGCAGAAGGATCAAGGCAAGGAGCAAAGCGATCATGGCGGTCAGACCCAACGCAGCCAGATGTTCACCCGCTTGGTCGCGCTCAGCGTGCCGCGCGCCAGTTGGGTGTAGATGTAAGACACGTAGAACTCTCGCGAAAACAGGGCGTAGAGATAGAGGTAGATGGCATTCCACCGCGTGCCGGGCTTGCCCTCGAATTCGAGAGAATGGGCATAAAAGGTGGCCAGCCAGGAGCCGACAAGCGCGACCGTGACGAGCACCACGAGAGTGTCGAAAGCCAGGACATTGATACTCGCCGCGGCATAGATGGCGTCGCGCAACTCGGCATCCGGGTAGAGGAAGGTCTCGAACGTATGAGCGATCAGGGTGTAGCCGACCACCACGATGAAAAAGGACAGAAGGACCATGGTCAGTGTGCGCAGCGGACTCTCGCTGGGCATCTTATGAATGGAGAAGAACAATTGCGCGCCGGTGACCCAGCCGAAGAACAGCAGCACCACAGAACCCTGCTTGTGGAAGAAATCCGCCGCCACCATCCCATGTGACAGACCCAGCACCAGCGCCGGCACCAATACGGTGGCGAGCGCGGCCAACAGCCATGGCACTCTCTGGACTTCGCGCAGGGGACGGCGTTCGACCACGAAGCTGTAGATATCATCGGGCGGCACGCCATCTTCGCGGCGGCTGTCGCCGATCACGTTGCCCGCATTGAGAAACAGCGTGGCCTTGAACAGTCCATGCGCGATGAGATGATAGACGGCGAGCGAAAACGCGCCCAGCCCGCATTCCATGATCATGAAGCCCATCTGCCCCATGGTGGAATAGCCCAACGATTTCTTGACGTCGTTCTGCGTGAGCATCAGCGCCGAGCCGATCAGCGCCGTCACCAGCCCGACGATGAACGCCAGGTGCAGCGCGTCGGGCGCGTGAACAAACACCGGCGCGAAGCGGTTGAACAGAAATCCGCCGGCGTTGACGATGCCCGCATGCATCAGAGCCGACACCGGCGTTGGACCGTCCATCGTATAGGGCAGCCATGTATGCAGCAGGAACTGCGCCGAGCGGGCAAACGCCGCCAGCGCCAGCAGCATCCCCGCCGTCGGAACCACCGCCACTCCACCTAGCTGCACGTTTGGATCGGCACCGATCCGCGCGAACAGTTCCGGCAACTGGGCAGTGCCATAGCCATGCCACAACAGCAACGCCGCGCCCACCAATGGCAAATCGCCCACTCGATAGGTCAGAAACGTCCATAATGCATAGCGGCCGCTGGCCTTGCGGCTGGTATCGAAGCCGAGCAGAAAGAACAACAGCACCCCGACCAGAAACCACGCGACCAGCAGCGTAAGCAGATCGCCGGCGATAACCATCATCAGGATCACGGCCGTCATCAGGTCCAGCATGGCGAAAAACCGCACATAGCCGGGTTCGTCGGCCATGTAGCGCACCGAGTACACATGCACCACCAGGCTGATAGCCGACACCAGCACCGCCATCGCCACCGCGAGATTGTCGAGCAACAAAGCCGCCGGCCCGAGATGCGCCACCGTCACATCGCCCTGCGGGGCACGCAGCACCGCCACCAGCAACGCCACCGAGACCACGCATGTGACAGCCGTCATCGCCACGCTGAGGCGCGCCGCCCGTGCTTGCTGACCAGATCCTGCCAGCGGAGCCACTATCGCCGATAGTACCGGGAGCGCCGGCAATGCCACCAGACACCAAGAGACCCATTGATCCACGGCAACACTCCTTGTTGAGTCGGGATGGCGCGATGTCGAAGCAGTCGAGATATTCGAAGCAGTCGAGAGGACCCGCGCTGCTCCCGCTGGCCGGAGCAGGCTGGCGTGGGCATCATATAAGGCAGTATCGAATAAGAAGAAATTTGAATTTCTTATTCAACCCCCAAAGTAAGCTAATATAGTTTGACCCTGACGCTTATTGAATCGTTTTCAGGCAAGAGAACTACCATGGCTAAATACGTCGGACTTGATCAAGACACACACGGGATAACCGCGCTGGGGCGAACCGTGCTCGATGCGCGCGTTTTCGGACTCATCCCCGAAACGCAGGATTGCGCGGGCTGGGACGCCGGGCAGATGCAGGCGCTGATGAGCAAAGTGAACCACCTTTGGGATCAATACGGTAACGTTCCCAGTGCGTTGCCGCCGGAACTGGCCGAGCGCCACAATCGCGTTTATACCGAGGCCATCGCGCGCGCCAAGGCGCGCGGCTGGAACGCTGAACTGGACGACAACGATTAGCTTGGATGAACCGGCTGTACCCGCCAAGTTCGGATCTGGCTTTTGCGCGATCAGGCTGGAGAGTTGCGGATGACGGGCGCCGCATAACGGTGTGTGACGACGCGTCGCATCACCTCAAGCTGGCCAGGCCGGTTCAAAGTCTGACAACGAAAGGCCATCGCACTCAAACGGCGCGAAAATTCCTGGATATGTTACAAGGCCACGCATCATGAGCGTTCTGGACGTCTATGTATATGTGATCCCGTTTCTGGTGATCTCCGCTACCATTGGCGCGGTTTTGTGGAATCGGCGGAAGATCAACCGCGCCCGCGCATCCCACATCAGCAAAAAACCTGAGGACGAGAGCCTTTCCGCCTCCGACTGAACTCAGAGTCCCTCACCGCTTCATGGAAAAGGTGAAAGACTCTACCTTCATGTTTTGACGCGTCTTCCTCAGGCGAACCGGCATCCATCCCCGGCTCAAAGTCCGGCCGCAAGTCAAGGCGGCTCGTCAGTGCACCGTCATCCAGGCCCGTGCATCGCGTTGCGCCATGACGATCTCGGTCTCGGACATCAGAGCGGCAACCTCGCGGCGCATCGCGGCCGCTTCAGCGTGCCCCTTGAGGGCGGCAAGGTTGAACCATTTATGCGCGGCCACCAGATCGACCAGACCGGCGCGACCGCTCGCCCAGTACAGCCCCCGCTCGAAAAGAATATCCTGAATTGCGTCAGCGCTTACCGGCACCGCCGTCTCGAAATCGATCTGCCCCTGAAACATCCCTCTGTTCCCCTTTTTTTGCCGCCCTGCTTCGAGTGCGGCCCATCCACCTGTCAGCGCCCCGCTGGATCCAACCGCCGTTCGCCGGCGTGCCGTCCAGACACACGGATCATGAAGGTGAAATTTGAAGAGCAGTTTAAGTATCGCGATGAATCGAACGTGAACGTCATCGGCGGATAGCGACCACTTCGGATCAAAAAACCCTTATATGACAAAGGCTTTCGCCGTCTCGCACGATTCGGTTTACCGTGAGATTTGGCAGACCGCTAACCATCGCTGGAGCATCGGACCCGAAAGTGGGAACCGGTTTCGGGATAAATCCGATGCTCAATCAATTAACTGGAGCGACGGCGCTGATTCCATTTGATCGGCCGCCGATCTGGAGTCTTCCACCGCTTCATGGAAACGGTGAAAGACTCCATCTTTATGTTTTGACGCGTTTTCTTCACGCGAACCGGATTCCGCTTCGCTCGAAAACGCTATAAAGCCCGGATCCAGACGCGCGTGCGCGAAGGCGCTGCCGGGACGATGCCGTCAAGCATCACCACGATCCGCAAGCCTTCCAGCGGCCGCTCTGTTGGCAGAATGACAGGAAATGGCGACGCGAGCGCTATAACGTCTTCGCGCGAAGCATGTCCCCGGACTCGACTCCGGAGGTCAGCATACCGGTTCACGCGAAGAAAACGCGTCAAATCAAAATCCGGCAGCGCGCCTCTGATTTGATCAGAAGCGAAGAAAGCTTGATGGCCGAGCCAGCGGCAGGACGAGGGCGTCGGTGAACACGTCAGGACCAACTCTCACCGCAGCCTGGGCCGCCAGTGATCGCGGACTTGATATCCGCGTCGAGGAAGACCGGCGACGAGACTCATCGCGATCTTCCTTCGGACCGGTTGTCGAGGAGAAATTCCGAAACAACGATCCGACCGTTTGACCTGATGTCTCGCCGACACCCTCTCTCGTCGTCGTAGCCCGAACTGAAATCTGCCTGGAAGCAAACTGCCTCGGCTCCAACGACGTCGCCGGCATCAAGCCGCCGGCGATTCCAAGCGAACTTACTTCTTCTTCTTGGCGACCTTCTTGGCGACCTTGCGGGTCTTCTTCGCTGTCTTCTTCACCGCGCTCTTCGTCTTCTTCACCTTCTTCGTCGTCTTCGCCTTGGCTTTCGCCTTCTTCGCCTTCTTGGCCATGTTGCCCTCCAGAGTGAGATGGCTTCGTCGCTGCATGCATTCGGGAATCGAAATGCACATCTTTCGAATACACCAACATCAAAAAAAAAACAGTGTCCCGCTTAAGGAAGTGTTGACATCTCACAGCGGCCCGACAGTGGCGCGCACCAAGGTTATACGGGGACTCGTGGATGGACGATGCGGGCAAGCCGAGGGAAACTCAGGCAGGAGTTTTTCAGGATTTCAAATAATGGCTGCGCTGCAACGATATTCTTGATTCAGCAAACTGACGGCTGATGCGCGGCACGCATCACTCCGACCGGCACGTCCAGTAAAATCGATACAGGTGCGGACTCCGAGTCCTGACTTTTGGCAATGAAAATATTTTCGCCGATAACTTTGGAAGGCGCCTTCAGCGCCCGCTACGGCGCATGTTTTCGCAAGTCGTGGAATCTGATTCGCGAAAACTGATTCAGCTTTCCCACTCCGCCGGCCGCCATCCGCATGACCGATGTACGCTTGAGCAACCGCAATTCAATGATGAAGCAGCTTGATGGTTATCCCTCTGCCCGTGCAGCGTCCGTCGAAAACCATCCGCGTCAAAAACCATTCGCCAGGCAACGAGGCGGCCGGCGCGTCGATGCCGTCAAAGCGAGGGATGCAGCCGCGCGTGAGTTGAACCGGCGGCCGAAGGTTACAGACCAAGCCTGGTCTTGAGCAGCTCGTTCACCGCTTGCGGATTGACCTTGCCGCCGGACGCTTTCATCACCTGACCGACGAACCAGCCGATCATCTGCGGCTTGTCGCGGACCTGCGCGGCCTTATCCGGGTTGGCCGCGACGATGTCGTCAACCACCTTCTCGATCGCGCCCATGTCGGTGACCTGCCTCATCCCGCGAGCCTCGACCAGCACCCGTGGATCGCCGCCTTCGGTCCAGACGATCTCGAACAGATCCTTGGCGATCTTGCCGGAGATGGTCCCCTCGCCGATCAGGTCGATGATCGCCGCGAGCTGGGACGCCGATACCGGCGACGCCTCGATGCTCACGCCCTCTTTGTTGAGCCGCCCGAACAGTTCGTTGATCACCCAGTTGGCGGCAACCTTCCCATCCCGTCGCGCGTTCGCAAGACCGGCCAGGACCGACTCGTAGAAGTTGGCGCTCTCATGCTCGCTGACCAGCACGGTGGCGTCATACGGCGTCAGGCCGAGATCCGCGATGAAGCGTTGCTTCTTCTGATCCGGCAACTCCGGCAGGCCGGTCTTCAGCGCATCGACGAAGGATTGCGAAAACTCCAGCGGCAGCAGGTCGGGATCCGGGAAATAGCGGTAGTCGTGCGCTTCCTCCTTGGAGCGCATCGCGCGGGTCTCGCCTTTATCGGGATCGAACAACCGCGTTTCCTGATCGATGCTGCCGCCGTCCTCAAGAATGCCGATCTGCCGGCGCGCTTCGTATTCGATCGCCTGACCGATGAAGCGGATGGAATTGACGTTCTTGATCTCGCAGCGCGTGCCGAAGGGCTCGCCCGGCTGGCGCACCGAGACGTTGACGTCGGCCCGGAGGTTGCCTTTCTCCATATCGCCGTCACAGGTGCCGAGATAGCGCAGGATCGTCCGCAGTTTGGTCACGTAGGCCCTGGCCTGTTCGGATGAGCGCATGTCGGGCCTGGATACGATTTCCATCAACGCCACGCCGGAGCGGTTCAGGTCGATCGCGCTCATGTCCGCGTGCTGATCGTGCAGGGACTTGCCGGCGTCCTGTTCGAGGTGGAGACGCTCGATCCCGACCACGAAGCTTGTGCCGTCGGCAAGATCGACCACGACCTCACCCTCGCCGACGATCGGCGACTTGTATTGGCTGATCTGATAGCCCTGCGGCAGATCGGGATAGAAATAGTTCTTGCGGTCGAACACCGAACGCAGGTTGATCCTGGCGTTCAGTCCCAGGCCGGTCCGCACCGCCTGGCGAACGCACTCCTCATTGATGACCGGCAGCATTCCCGGCATCGCCGCGTCGACCAGCGAGACGTGGCTGTTGGGATCGCCGCCGAAGGCGGTCGAGGCGCCCGAAAACAGCTTCGCGTTGGAGGTGACCTGGGCGTGGACTTCGATCCCGATCACCATCTCCCACTCGCCGGTTGCGCCTTTGATCAGATGGGACGGTTTGACAGGTGCGTTCATGCGCGGTTTTTACTCCGGGGCTCACGATTGGGAAACCCATCTTTTATGTGCGAGGTCCACGCTCGCTTACATGCGTCCGGCAAACATGCGAAACGCGGAGTTTGCCCGCAATGCGTCGCGGCCTGCCGCGATCACCTCGTCCACCTGCTGCGGAGGCAAGCGGAATCGGGTCGGAACGGTCTCAAGGCGAGCGGCGCGCGCGGGATCGAGTTGGTCGAAGCCGACCCGGCCGACAAAAAATTTAAGATCGTGACAGTTCCAGCCCGGACGCGCCCCGTAACGCGCGCGCTCCGCCGCCGACAGACCACAACGCCAACGGATCAGCGCCGCCTGCCAGTCGCCCATGGTGCGCTCGAAGGCCGTAAAACCCGCGCCGACGCTGGCATCGATCGCGGTATCCGCCGCCGCCTTGACCAGATCAGCGCCGCTGGGACCTTCAATGGTATTGATCCAGTTGCCTGAAAGGCCGGTCCTGGCGTCCACGACCACAACAAGTCCGCGCCGGATTTTGACGGCCTGCTGGGGTGACAGCGGTTCATAGGGCGCGCGCGCCGATAGCAGCGAGATGGTGAAACCGGACAGGCCGTAGTTGTCAACGAGACCGCCGTCGAGCAGCTTGATGTAGGGAATTTCGCCATCGTGATAGCGGCTGATGGCTTTCGCGAACGCGCTCAGCATCGGCGGCGCATTGCGGTTGTCCCGCGCCTTCACGATCCAATCCGGGAGCGGATCCTTGCATCGACCGGGAAAGGTCTGAATCACCACCGGCGCGAACGCGACAGGCACCGCCGCCGACGCCGCCACCGCGTTCGCCAGCGGATAGGACGCGAGGTCGCTGCACATCGCACCGAACGCGGTCGCGCCAAAGACAAAGGGCGTGCGATTGTAGATGTCGGAGGCGTTGATCCATACCCGCGGGCGCACCGTCCTTCGCAGATCGGCGAAGGTCGCGCCATGGAACAGGTTGGCGTCGAGCCAGCGCGGCAGCCCGCTGGAGTCGTTGATGCCGCCGGCGAACGCCCTGCCAAGCGTGGCGAGGTTGAGGTCGGTTTGAAGTCCCTCCTCGGCATTGCGCAGAAGAAACTTCTCACGGAAGTCGGCCAGCGCCTCGCGTTTGCGCAACCCGAAATAGGCGGCGGTCACCGACCCTCCGGACACCCCGGAAATGAAATCGATCCGGTCGATCATTGATGCGCCACCGCCGCGCACCGGCGTCCGCGCCAGTTCTTCCAGCACGCCGAAGGAAAAGGCCGCCGCCCGCGTGCCGCCGCCTGAAAACGACAGCACCACCAGACTGTCGTCAGTGGCGACCCGTTCTTCGAAGTTCTCGCGGAGCTGGCCTACGAGGTCGGCGCTGCTGCCCGGCTGGTTGACGGGTGCATTCTGGATCGACGCGCAACCGAGCAGCAACGCGCATAGTCCGATGACAGCAAATGCTGAACGCATGGTCGTGAAGTAGCCCCGCCAATCGCGCGCCGACTATGGTTCGTGGCGGGGCGAATGGCAATCATCCCGACGACCTATCTATGGTCGTGGTCAACGCCGTCGCCGGCTCAGCATGTTGGGCGGCGACCAAGTCGGCGGGCAGCCGCACCGCCAAACTCGGTTAGAGCGGCGGCCGATCAAATGGAATCAGCGGCGCCGCTCCAGTTAATTGATTGAGCATCGGATTTATCCCGAAACCGGTTCCCACTTTCGGGTCCGATGCTCTAGCCGTTACCGCCGCCAAGCAATTCCGCGACGATCTGGCTCCACTCGTCTTCGGACGAGCCTTTTCCAAAAGGCTTGTCGGCGCGGCGGTACCAGTAAGCAGCGTTGCCGATCTCGCGGCCATCAAGCCTGTGCAGGTAGGCGTGAACCCACGCGGCCTCCGGCCCCACCACCGGCTGCACGATGACATGCGCCTTGTTCCAGTCGCCCTTGGCGGCCCACCACAAGGCCGCAAGCGGCACCGAAACGCCCTGCGGCGGCTCGGCGTTCGCCAGGCTGGCTTTGAAATCATCCGGCGTCACCACCACACCTCCGGCGTAAAGCGTCCGGCAGCCTGCTCGATCACCTCACCAAGCGAAATGACCGCCTCCTCGTCGAACGGACGGCCGATCAGTTGCAGCCCGAGGGGAAGCCCCTGAGCATCCTTGCCCGCGGGCACGGCAATGCCCGGCAAACCGGCCATGTTCGCCGTCACCGTGAAGATGTCGTTGAGATACATCTCAATCGGATCGGAATCAGTCTTCTCGCCGATGCCGAAGGCGGCGGACGGTGTCGCCGGAGTGAGGATCGCGTCGACCCCCGCCGCATAGCAATCCTCGAAGTCCTTCTTGATCAAGGTGCGAACCTTCTGTGCGCGCAGGTAATACGCATCGTAATAACCAGCGGACAAAACATAGGTTCCGATCATGATACGGCGGCGGACTTCCGCGCCAAAGCCTTTCGCCCGGGTGTTCTCGTACATCTCCACGATATTGCGTCCATCGGCGCGCGCGCCGTAACGGACGCCATCATAGCGCGCGAGGTTGGACGACGCCTCAGCCGGCGCGACGATGTAGTAAGCAGGCAGCGCGTATTTCGTGTGGGGCAGCGATACTTCCACCAGTTCGGCGCCCGCCGCTTTCAGCCAATCGGCGCCCTGCGACCACAGCCTCTCGATTTCAGCAGGCATCCCGTCCAGCCGGTACTCCCTGGGAAGACCGATCTTCATTCCCTTGACGGATTTGCCGACCGCGGCCTCATAGTCGGGTACGGCACGATCGACCGACGTCGTGTCCTTCGGATCGTGGCCGGCCATCGAGCGCATCAGAATTGCCGCGTCGCGCACCGTGCGTGCGATCGGCCCGGCCTGATCGAGCGAGGACGCAAACGCGACAGTGCCCCAGCGGGAGCAACGTCCGTATGTAGGCTTGAGGCCGACCGTGCCGGTGAAGGCGGCGGGCTGGCGGATCGAGCCGCCGGTATCGGTCGCGGTTGCGCCGAGACAGAGTCCGGCCGCCACCGCCGAGGCCGAGCCGCCGGATGAACCGCCGGGCACCAGTTTTACATCGGAGCCCTGCCGCCGCCAGGGATTGACCACCGGCCCGAAGCAGGAGGTCTCGTTCGACGATCCCATCGCGAACTCATCATTGTTGAGCTTGCCGAGCATCACCGCGCCGTCGCGCCAGAGCTGTGAGGTCACGGTGGACTCATAGGGCGGCTTGAAATCACCGAGAATGCGCGAACACGCCGTGGTCCGCGTGCCTTCCGTCGCGAACAGGTCCTTCACGCCGAGCGGAAGACCGTTGAGCGGGCCGCCCTCGCCTTTGGCGATCCGCTCGTCCGCCTGGCGCGCCATCGCCCTCGCCTGCTCCGGCGTCTCCAGCACATAGGCGTTCAGCACACGCGCCCGCGCCATCGCCGCGAGATGCGCGTCGGTCAACTCCAGCGCGGTGAAGGATTTACGCGCGAGACCGTCACGCGCCTCGGCCAGCGTGAGCGAGGTCAGGTCTGTCATCTATCAACCGCGCTGCAAAAAAAGGGCGACAGCGTCCTGTCGTTCCGGGGATCATCGGCAGGCGCCGCATCGACCGCGTGGAGCATGTCGAGAACGGCGTTCGCCGCCTCGTCGGGATCGGCGGTTCGGCCCTGACGTTCCATGGCGTCGAGGTAGTCCATATAGGCTCGATAAGCCTTTTCATCGCCGCAGAGCAGACACATCAAATCAAAACCTGTTATTCGACAACCTTCGGCACCAGAAAGAAGCGGTCATGCGTCACCGGCGCGTTGGCGACGATCCTGTCCGCGATCTCGCCGTCATTCACCACGTCGGTCCGCATTTTCATCGCCATCGGCGTCACGGACGTCATCGGCTCGACACCTTCGACGTTCACTTCCTGCAACTGCTCGACGAAGGCCAGAATCGCATTCAATTCGTCCTGCAGATGGGGCACCTCGGCGTCATCGACCGCTATGCGCGCCAGATGCGCGATGCGGCGGACGGTAGCGGCATCAACGGACATATTGTAAGCCCCCGCAGGCTCTATCGTAGGCATTGTCGCCTGACAGGCGTTATAGCGTTTTCGAGCGAAGTGGATACCGGTTCGCGTGAAGAAAACGCGTCAGAACAAAAACATTGAATCTTTCACCGTTTCCTTGATCGGTGAAAGATTCCTATAGCAGACCCGGCTTTCGCACCGCAACCATTCGTAGTGGAAAGGGGTTGCCCAAGCAGACCCGCGTCCCTTTGCCCGGCCTGTCCCGCGCATGATATGGGGAGCCATGCCCGCATCCGTCCTCCCGTTGGTCGAAGCCGCCGCGCATTGGCCCGCGCGCGGAGCGCTCGTCGGATTAGACCTCGGCACCAAGACCATCGGCGTCGCGGTGTCCGATCCCGATCGCCGCCTCGCCACCGGAGTCGAAACCATCCGGCGCAAGACGTTCACGGCGGATGCCGCACGGCTTCTCGCCATTGCGGGCGAACGCCGCGCGGCTGGCTTCATCCTTGGATTGCCGATCAACATGGACGGCAGCGAAGGACCGCGCGCGCAATCGACCCGTGCTTTTGCGCGCAATCTGGCCAAACTCACCGATCTCGCCATCGGGCTGTGGGACGAGCGGATGTCGACGGCGGCTGTCGAACGCGAATTGATCGGGCTGGACATGAGTCGCGCAAGGCGCGCCAAAGTCATCGATGAACACGCCGCGATCTTTATTCTGCAGGGCGCGCTGGACCGGCTAGCGACGCAGCGGCGAACGTCCGGGCCCGGATGATCACGGCGAACCGGCGAGCCATAACGTTTGCAGCGTCGCCGCGAGGTTGTTGAATCCGTGCAGGATCACGGTCGGCCAGATCGAACCGCTGAGGTACCGGAGATAGCCGAACAGCAATCCGATCGAGAAGATCTGTCCGAAGAAGAACCAGTCATATTGGAGATGCATCGCGGTCCACACCAGCGATGACAGCACGATCGCACCGATGGGACGCAGGAAAGATTCCGACCAGCCGCGATACAGGAATCCGCGCGCCAGGAGTTCCTCGCTGACCGGCGCCACGACGCAGAATGAAATCACCAGAAGCCACAGCGCGCCGTCGGCGCGGGCCGACTTTGCCACATCGACCATGAAGGCGGGCGAGCTTTCGTGTCCCACCGCATTGGATATCCCCTCCCATCCGGTGACGAGCACGACCATGGCGGCAATGCCGAGCAGCAGGTGACGCCAGGAAGCCCGGCGCAACGCGAGATAATCGGCGAACGGCACCCCCGAGAGCCGGACCGCGATCCACAGTGCGAGCAGGACCGCCGGCAGCCCCGTGACCACCGACAGCGCGACCGTCAGGCCGCTTTCAGCCTGTTCCGCGACCTCGTCAAAACTGAACGGCGCGTCATCAGTGATCACGAAATAGGCAAGGACGGATAGCTGCCCCGCGAACATCGCGGCGAACACCACGAGCCCCCACAGGCTGGTGCCGATGAATTTCCAGGCTTGCGGGGGACGCGGCTGCGGAGGCAGCGGCGGCGGCGCCACAGCAGAAGACACGGGCGCTTCAGCGGAAGTCATCGACATTCCCTTTCGTCATGGCCAGCCTTGTGCCGGGTATCCACATCATGCAGCCTCGCAATAGAAAGACGTGGATGGCCGGGACGAGGCCCGACCATGACGCCCCATATTCCTTATTCCTTGTCGGAATCGCAGCCGGCGCTCACGGCAGCGCCCGCTCAAGCAGATCGCGGCTCTGGGCGACAGACAGTTCGGCCGTTCCGAACATGCTCCCGTGGGGGCGACCGAGCCGCGTCGCCGCAAACAGCGCCGCCTGATCCGGCGCGGTGCGGCTGAGCGCGGCGGCCGCGGCCAGTTGCGCCAGCGTTTCCACCGCCTGGCGCGCGTCGCGCTCGCCGTCAGGCCGACGGAACGTTCTTGCGAGAAAAGCCACCGCTTCCGCCGCACCCGGCAAATCCCTGGTGTCCGCCGCGAAGTCCTCAAGCACGGCGACGGCGGCCTCCCCGTCGCGGGCCAACACCCGCAGCACGTCGAGGCACATCACATTCCCGGAGCCTTCCCAGATCGCGTTCACCGGCGCCTCGCGATAGTGCCGGGCCAGAATGCCCTCCTCGACATAACCGTTTCCCCCCAGGCACTCCATCGCCTCGTAAAGAAGGCCCGGCGCGCTCTTGCAGATCCAGTATTTCACGGCGGGCGTCAAAAGCCGCATCCAGGCAGCCGCCTTCGGGTCGGACGGCGCTTCATCGAAGGCACGGCACAGGCGCATCACCAGCGCCACCGACGCCTCCACCTGCAACGCCATATCGGCAAGAACCGCCTGCATCAACGGCTGATCGGCCAGACGCTTCTGAAATACGCTGCGATGGCGCGCGTGATGCAGCGCATGCGCCAGCCCCGAGCGCATCAGGCCGGCCGAGGCGATGGCGCAATCCTGCCGCGTCAATTGCACCATCTGAAGGATGGCGCGGACGCCCTTGCCTTCGTCACCGACGCGCCGGGCATAGGCTTCGACGAATTCCACCTCGACCGATGCGTTGGAGCGGTTGCCGAGCTTGTCCTTCAGCCGCTGGAGATGAATCGCGTTGACCGATCCGTCCGGACGGAAGCGCGGCATGAAGAAGCATGTCAGTCCGCCATCGGCCTGCGCCAGCACCAGAAACGCGTCGCACATCGGCGCGGACATGAACCATTTGTGGCCGGTGATACGATAGGCGTCGCCATCACGTACGGCGCGGGTCTGGTTGGCGCGCACGTCGGTGCCGCCCTGCTTCTCGGTCATGCCCATGCCGAGCGTCATGCCGCGCTTGGTCCGCCACAGCGCGAACGACGGATCGTAGCTGCGGGTCGCGATCACCGGCATCGTCTCCGCCAGCAGGTCGGGCTGCGCCGCGAGCGTCGCCACTGACGCGCGGGTCATGGTGATCGGGCAGAGATGTCCGGTCTCGACCTGCGCGGCCATGTAGAATTTCGCCGCGCGCACCACTTCCGCCGCGCCGGCCGCGGGCCTGCCGTCGGCTGTCCAGGTGGAATTGTGGAGGCCGGCATGAATGCCGTGCGCCATCAGTTCATGATAGGAGGGATGAAATTCGACCTCGTCGCGCCTGTTGCCGCGCGCATCGAAGATTCGCGGCTTCGGCGGATTTTCGTTGGCGAGACGTCCGCGCGCGGCCATCGCCGCCGAACCCCAGTGCTTTCCGAATTCGGACAGTTCGCCCGACGCCGCCTGGCCGCCGTTCGCCGCCACCGCCTCCGCCAGCGGGCGGTCGAGCGTGAACAGATCGACGTCCTCGAACGGCGGCGACTGGTTGAAGACCTCGTGCGTCATGAAGGGCTGCGTCATGAACCGCCTCCGCCGGCGCTGATATCCATGTGACTTTATGCCCGAACAGCGGCCAGATCACGCCGGCGATCCGGCCTTCGTTTACCGTGATCTCCCTTCGGCGGGGGAAAACCCGCCTGCGCGCTGTTCGGCCTTGCTCCCATGGACGAGTGTGCCTATAGCTCTGGCTTTAATGACATCGTCCGCCAAATCGAGCTTTGTCCTAGGCCACCGGCATCTGCTGGGCATCGAGGGCCTTTCCGTCGCCGATATTACCGGCCTTCTCGATCTTTCCGAAGAATATGTCGAACTGAACCGCCAGGTGGACAAGAAACGCGCCTCCTTGCGGGGTCTCACCCAGGTCAACCTGTTCTTCGAGGCTTCGACCCGCACCCAGTCATCATTCGAGATCGCCGGCAAGCGGCTCGGCGCCGACGTGATGAATATGTCGGTGTCGTCGCTATCGACCCGCAAGGGCGAAACGCTGGTCGATACCGCGATGACGCTCAACGCCATGCATCCGGACATCCTGGTGATGCGCCATTCAGCCTCCGGCGCGGTGGAGCTTCTGGCGCGCAAGGTCGACGGCTCCGTCATCAACGCCGGCGACGGCTCCCACGAACATCCGACCCAGGCGTTACTGGACGCCCTGACCATCCGCCGCAACAAGGGACGGCTCGACGGACTTCTGGTTGCGATCTGCGGCGACGTTCTCCACTCGCGCGTCGCGCGCTCCAACATCATCCTGCTCAACGCCATGGGGGCGCGCGTCCGCGTCGTTGCGCCCTCCACGCTGCTGCCGCCGGGCATCGAGCGCATGGGCGTCGAGGTCGCCCGCGACATGCGCGAGGGATTGAACGGCGCGGACATCGTGATGATGCTCCGGCTGCAGCGCGAACGGATGAGCGGCTCGTTCGTGCCGTCGAGTTCGGAGTATTTCCACTATTTCGGCCTCGATCAGAAAAAGCTCGCACACGCCAAACCCGACGCGCTGGTCATGCATCCGGGACCGATGAATCGCGGCGTCGAGATCGACTCCATCGTCGCGGACGGCACGCAGTCGCTGATCCGCGAGCAGGTGGAAATGGGCGTGGCGGTGCGGATGGCGGTGCTCGAAGCACTGGCGAGGAACCTGCCGAATGCATGAACCCGACCCTTCCCACCGATCTGCACCGCGAACATTATCGCGCCCTCTCCCCTTGCGGGAGAGGGCTGCTCTCACATCTCGACACGTGACGTCGGGTGAGGGGTATGGCCCCCTCACCCTTCCCGTTCCGTTCAACGGCCCCGCCGCCCTCTCCCGCAAGGGGAGAGGGCATTATCGCTCACGCCCTATGTCGGCGGAAGGTTTGCGAAGGTGCGGCATATGCTGAGCGGTCACCGCCCCATCCTGCTCGCCAACGCCCGCATCGTCGATCCGGCGCGCGATCTCGACGGCCCCGGGGACGTGCTCATCACCGATGGGGTTATTCGCGACGCGCGTAGCGGCATCGGCGCGGCGGGCGCGCCCGAAGGCACGGACATCGTCAACTGCGCGGGCATGATCGTCGCGCCGGGCCTGATCGACATCCGCGCTTTCGTCGGCGAGCCGGGCGCGGGCCATCGCGAAACCTTCGCATCCGCGAGCCGCGCCGCCGCCGCCGGCGGGATCACCACTATTGTCTGCCAGCCCGACACCTCGCCGGTGATCGACAACTCCGCAACCGTCGATTTCGTGCTGCGCCGCGCGCGGGATACCGCGATCGTCAACATTCATCCGATGGCGGCGCTGACCAAGGGCCTTGCCGGCAAGGAGATGACCGAGATCGGCCTCCTGAAGCAGGCCGGCGCGGTCGCGTTCACCGATGGCGCCCGCAGCGTGATGAACGCGCAGGTGATGCGCCGCGCCCTCACCTATGCCCGTGACTTCGACGCGCTGATCGTCCATCACACCGAGGATGCTCATCTCGTCGGCGACGGCGTCATGAACGAGGGCGAACTGTCCTCCCGTCTCGGATTGACGGGTATTCCGGCGGCCGCGGAAGCGGTGATGCTGGAGCGCGACATGCGGCTCGTCGGGCTGACCGGCGGCCGCTACCACGCGGCGTCCCTGACTTGCGCGGAATCGCTCGACATCCTCATGCGGGCGCGCGACGCCGGGCTTCCGGTCACCGCATCCGCGTCGATCAATCATCTGACGCTGAATGAAAATGATATCGGGCCGTACCGCACGTTTCTCAAACTGTCGCCGCCGCTACGCCGCGAGGACGACCGCCGCGCGCTGATCGCGGCGCTGGCGTCGGGCCTGATCGATGTGGTGATGTCCGACCATAACCCGCAGGACGTGGAAACCAAGCGACTGCCGTTCGCGGAAGCCGCCGCCGGCGCAATCGGGCTGGAGACCATGCTGACGGCAGCGCTGCGGCTCGTGCACAACGCGGAGCTCGACTTCAAGACGCTGATCCGGGCCATGTCGACGCGGCCCGCCGAGCTGCTGGGTTTGCCGGGCGGATCGCTGCGACCGGGCGCGCCCGCCGATGTGATCGTGATCGATCCTGACGTGCCGTGGATTCTTGATCCCGCCGATCTCAAATCGCAATGCAAGAATACGCCATTCGACGAATCCCGGTTCTCGGGCCGGGTTGTTCGGACGATCGTCGGCGGACGCACGGTCTTCGAGCACGCCTGACGCGACCGGTTTCGACCGAAGGAAAATTCCATTCGCTCAACGATCACTGCGGAACAAAACCATATGGCCTTCACCTCCGATGCGTCGGAAGGAGGCGCGGTCATGGATGCAATTTTCGAAAGTTTGTCATGGGCGCAAATCTTAGCAGTCGAATGTTGGTGCTCACGGTGGTGTGAATATCTGCCGTGGCGTGACCATGCCGATCTATGGTTTACATCAACGGCATTTGACACTCGGAGCCCTTTTCGATGTTCCCCAACGGCCTGATTGCTTTCGCCTTCGGCTACCTGCTCGGCTCCATTCCGTTCGGCATGATCCTGACGCGGATCGCGGGCACGCAGGATTTGCGCTCGATCGGCTCGGGTAATATCGGCGCGACCAACGTTCTTCGCACCGGACGCCGGGGGCTCGCGGCGGCGACACTTCTGGGCGATATGCTGAAAGGCACGGCCGCCGTCGTGATCGCATTGCTCCTCTCCGGACCGGGCGCTGCGATGGCTGCGGCGCTTGGGGCATTCCTTGGCCATCTGTTTCCGGTGTGGCTCAAGTTTCACGGCGGCAAAGGAGTCGCAACCTATATCGGCGTGCTGCTCGGCCTGTTCTGGCCGGCTGCGCTGGCCTTTTGCGCGATCTGGCTGCTCGTCGCCTTCACGACGCGCTACTCATCCCTGTCGGCGCTGCTCGCCAGCCTCACCACGCCATTGCTTTTGTGGGGTTTCGGGCATCCACAATTCGCGCTGCTGTTTGCAGTGCTAACCGTGCTTTTGTGGTTCAAGCACCGCGAAAACATCCGGCGCCTTATTGCCGGGAGCGAAGGCAGGATCGGCGCGAAGGCATAAGCCGCGTCGGTATCCAGCTCAGGGGGCTGGCGTGGACATCCGAAATCCAGAGAGGCGGCTGAGCGAAACGCAGCGGATCGACTGGCTGCGGCTGATCCGGTCCGATAACGTCGGGCCGCGGACCTTTCGTTCGCTCGTGAACCATTTCGGCAGCGCCAGCGAGGCACTTATCCGGCTGCCCGATCTGGCGCGGCGTGGCGGCGCATCCCGTCCCAGCCGGCTTTGTACGGAAGCCGAGGCGCTGCTCGAACTGGCGGCCGCGCGGCGGATCGGCGTCAGCTTGCTGGCGCCGGGAGAGGCCGGTTACCCCCCGCACCTTGCAACGATCGACGACGCCCCGCCGCTGCTTGGCGTGCGCGGTAACGTCGATGTCATGGAGCGTCCCATGATCGCCATCGTCGGTTCACGCAATGCATCCGGCGCCGGTCACAAGTTCGCGCAAACGCTGGCGCATGATCTCGGCGACGCCGGCTTTGTCATCATATCGGGGCTGGCGCGCGGCATCGATCAGGCGGCGCATCGTGCAAGCGTGGCCCGCGGGACCGTCGCGGTGCTTGCCGGCGGCCACGACCGCATCTATCCGTCAGAGCATGAGGATCTGCTGGCGGCCGTATTGGAAGGCGGCGCCGCGATTTCCGAGATGCCGATGGGGCACGTACCGCGCGCCCGCGATTTTCCGCGGCGCAACCGCCTGATCTCCGGCGCCGCGATCGGCGTTGTCGTGGTCGAGGCAGCGCATCGGTCCGGCTCTCTGATCACCGCCCGCATGGCCGCGGAGCAGGGCCGCGAGGTTTTCGCCGTGCCGGGCTCACCGCTCGATCCGCGCGCCGCCGGCACCAATGATCTCATCAAGCAGGGCGCGACACTGATCACCGAGGCGGCCGACGTCATCAATGCTGTCCGGCCGATTACAAGGCGGCCGGTTGATCTGCCCGCCGAAGAACCGGAGCCCGGTGAGCCCTGGACCGAGGAGCCCGCCGCGGGCGACCGTGCCCGGATCATCGCCTTGCTCGGTCCGGCGCCAATCGGACTCGACGATCTGATTCGGATGGCGAATGCCCCGCCGGCCGTCGCGCGCACGGTGCTGCTTGAACTGGAACTGGCCGGACGGCTGGAACGCCATGGCGGCGGCCTGGTATCAATGATGTGACCGCGATCTGAAAGGCTGTCCGCTCCGATCCGAAGTTACAGCGATCAAGCGGTAGCAATTTGAAAGAGGCTATCGTTCGGGAGCCGGCGGCGGCGCGGACGACGAAGCGGCGGGCTCCGCCGACGGCGAGGCATTGCCTTCGCCTACCTTTGGTGCGGGCGTCACCGCTGGAACGGGGTCGGCGCGCGGCGGCACGGCTTTCGGATCGCCGGAGGCCGGAGCATCGGACGGGATGCTGTCGGGTTTGCCACTCTCCGCCGCGCTGGACTTTCCGGCATCAGATTTGTCAGCGGCAGGTTTGCCGGCTGTTCCGTCTTCGCCGACGCCCGCCTTGTCATTCCCGGATGGAGCAGGATCAGGTTTCGGCGCGGGCGTCACCGCTGGAACGGGATCGGCACGCAGTGGCACAGCCTTGGGTTCACCGGAAGTCGCGGCGTCGGCCGGGGTGCCATCGGGCTTGCCGCTTCCCGCCGCACCGGATTTTCCGGCTTCAGATTTGTCAGCGTCAGGTTTTCCGGCTGTTCCGTCTTTGCCCGCGCTGGACTTGTTGTGAGAGGATGGCACGGAATCAGGCTTCGGCGCGCCCGAACCGGCCGCCTGCGGATTCGTGGCCTGCTCCGCAGCAGGCTGCTTCCCACCGGCCTCGTCCTTGACCGAGTCTTTTCTTGGCGCTTCGTCCTTCGCGGCCTTGTCTTCGGCCTTATCTTCCCTGGCGGGCTCCGGCTTTGAAGCCGCTCCCTTGGGAGTTTTCCCCTGAGCCGCTTCTTCGCTGACGGCTTCGTTTTCCTTAGGCGGCGTCGCGCCGGACGGTTCGGTCTTCGCCGTCTCGGGCTTCACAGCAGCATCGGACGGAGACGCGTCCTGCCCCGCGGCGCCGGCTTTCGTCGCCTCTTCCGGGCTCTGCTTGCCGGGCTTTCTCTTGTTTGCGGGCGTCCGCCGGTCCTTGCCGACCTGAGCCTCGTTCTGCTGCGCGGCGGACTCAGGAGGCTGTGCCGCCTGCGGAAGCGGTTTCCTGCCTTGCCGTTCCACCTGTCTCGGTCCGGTTCTCGGATCACCCGGATGTGACTTCGGCGGCTCGGCGCGCCGCCGCTGATCGGTCGCGCCGTTGGAGATCAAGTAAGCGCTCAACATCCCGGCCATGTCGGGACCGGTGGTGTAATGCTGGCGCAAAAATCCTGGCAGCGATCCAGGCGGCACCGTCCTAAGCAGTCCCCTGGCCCCTTTGTGACAGGCCGCGCAGTTCCCGGAGAACATCTGAGCAGCCGATTTTCCCGCGTCGAGATTTTTCGCTCCCGCATCACCTGCCGCGAAAACGACGGTCACAAGCATCACCGTCGCTAAGCTGAGCGCTCGGCTCGACATTCTCATCCTCCGGGTGCGGAAACTGCGCTTCCATCGCAGCGGCCACGTTTTAGCTCATTGCGCCGCGAATGGAAGCGCCGAGATGGACGCAAAGGATACCGCATCTTCATTTCGGATATCGGCGTGGCGGTCCGGGCACTGGTGAACCGGCCCATGCGTCACTACATCCTCATGGAACCTGGACACCATTCCCGGAGTTACGGGAGTTACGGCGGCTGGAGTCTGTCTCAACTGCGTTGAACCCGATTCAACAGCGTTGAAACAGACCCGTCGCTTATCTTTTGTTTGAGCATGATCTTTCCGAATACCGGTTTCCACTTTTCGGAATCATGCTCCAACGCGAGTCCTCGTGTTGATGGTGGTTTCGATGGACCGTGTATTACGGTTTTTTCTGAACCAGTTTGTCCGGCGCGGCTCGATCACATTCGTAACCGCGAGCGGCCTGACCTTTACCTGCGGCGACGGCACCGGCGAACCCGTTCGCGTGCGGCTGACGACGAGCGAAGTCTCACGCCAGCTTCTGCTCGATCCTGAAATGTCCTTCGGCGAAGCCTACACCGACGGCACGCTGCTGATCGAACGGGGATCGATCGCCGATCTCCTGACGGTCATCCTTGACCAGCCCGACGTCATGCCCAGTTGGGGGAAACTGCAGTGGTGGCTCCGCTATCTCGTCCGCAACATCCAGCAGTTCAACCCACGCGGGCGGTCGAGAAATAACGTCGCGCGCCATTATGACCTCGACGGCAGGCTGTATTCGCTGTTCCTGGATGCGGACAAGCAATACAGTTGCGCGTATTTTGAAACCCCCGACATGACGCTGGACGACGCCCAGCTTGCAAAGAAACGGCATATCGCCGCCAAGCTTCTGCTGGAACGCGGCCACAGCGTCCTTGATATCGGTTCAGGCTGGGGGGGCCTCGGCCTGTATCTTGCGGAAATGACCGGAGCCAGCCTCACCGGCATTACGCTGTCAACCGAACAGTTTCAGGTGTCCAACGCCCGCGCGGTGGAGAAAAAACTGACGCGGTCCGCGAAGTTTCTGCTCCAGGATTATCGCGACATTCCCGGACCGTTCGATCGCATCGTATCTGTCGGAATGTTCGAGCACGTCGGCGTCGACCACTACGATACCTTTTTCAAGCGCTGCGCCGGGCTGCTCGAACCCGACGGCATCATGCTGCTGCATTCGATCGGCCGTTCGGAAGGTCCGGGCATCACCAATCCATGGATCGCGAAGTACATCTTCCCGGGCGGCTACATCCCCGCGCTGTCGGAAGTCCTGCCGGCCATCGAGGGCGCCGGACTGCTGGTCTGCGACATCGAAGTCCTGCGTCTGCACTACGCGGAAACGCTGAAGGCATGGCGCGAGCGCTTCATGGCGCGACGCGAGGAAGCGGTGCGGCTGTACGACGAGCGGTTCGCGCGGATGTGGGAATTTTATCTTGCGGCTTCGGAAATGTCGTTCCGGAAGCAGAATCTGATGAATTTCCAGATTCTGATCACGAAACGGCAAGGCATCGTGCCGATAACGCGCGACTACATCCAGCGCGGGGAAGCAAAGCTGCGCGGTCTTGAGCAAAAACACCGGCCCCGGCTTCAAATCGCGGGCGAATGATGCATGATCAACAGCAGCTTATGCTTCGTGGATCGCGGCTCGACGATGAGTCGGCGGAAAAGGCGCAGCAGGCCGTCAAGTTCGTTGCGCTATCGACTCGAGTTTCATTCGAGGTCATGTGGGAATCGGGCATAAGGGCATGACCTTGCTTCCGCCGTCCACCGGAGCGGCGCTTTATGCGGGGCCCGTATCCCATAAATATAGCGGGGCCGTATCCCGCAAATAATAAGGTCAGAATCCGAAAGCCATGGCTGATTCGAACATCCTGAAGCTTGCGCCTGATGCGACGACGCCAGCCTATCGCACCCCGCCGCATAATCTCGAAGCGGAGCGCGGCCTTCTCGGCGCCATTCTCGTCAACAACGACGCATTCTACCGGGTGTCCGATTTTCTTGAGCCGAAGCATTTCTTCGATCCGATGCATCGGACCTTCTTCGAGACCGCAGGCAGCCTGATCCGCAGCGGCAAGATCGCGACGCCGGTGACGGTCAAGACTTTCGTTCCCGCCGAAACCGACATCGGCGGGATGACCGCAAGCCAGTACCTCGCCCGCCTGGCGGCGGAGGCCACCACGATCATCAACGCCCTGCACTACGGACGCGCCATCTACGAGCAGGCGCTGCGCCGCGACCTGATTCACATCGGCGAGGACATGGTCAACGTCGCCTATGACGCGCCGGTCGATTTCGCGCCGAAGGCGCAGATCGAGGATGCCGAGCGCCGGCTCTACGAACTCGCCGAATCCGGCGGCTATGAAGGCGGCTTCCAGAAATTTTCCCAGGCGATGAAGACCGCGCTCGACATGGCGGCCAACGCCTATCGCCGCGACGGCAAGCTGTCCGGCATCGCGACGGGCCTGCGTGACCTCGACTCGCGAATGGGAGGGTTGCAGCCGTCCGATCTGATCATCGTGGCGGGACGGCCGGGCATGGGCAAGACCGCGCTCGCCACCAACATCGCCTACAACATTGCCAAGGCACATCAGGCGGAGCTTCAGCCCGACGGCACGATGAAGACCGTCAATGGCGGAATCGTGGGCTTCTTCTCCTGCGAAATGTCGGCCGAGCAGCTTGCGACGCGTATTCTCGCCGAGCAGACCAGCATCGCCTCCAGCAATATCCGGCGCGGCGGCATCACCGAACGCGACTTCGAGAAGATCCGCGACCATACCATCGAGCTGGAGCACCTGCCGCTCTTCGTCGACGAGACCGGCGGCCTGTCGATTTCGCAGTTGACGGCGCGCGCCCGACGCCTGAAGCGCCAGAAGGGGCTCGACGTGCTGATCGTCGACTACATCCAGCTTCTGCTCGGCAGCGGCAAGCGCAGCGACAACCGCGTGCAGGAAGTCACCGAGATCACAACCAGCCTGAAAGCGCTGGCGAAGGAACTGAACGTTCCGATCCTCGCGCTGTCGCAACTGTCGCGTCAGGTCGAAAGCCGTGACGACAAGCGTCCGCAACTTTCAGACCTTCGCGAATCCGGTTCGATCGAACAGGACGCCGATGTCGTGATGTTCGTCTTCCGCGAGGAATACTATCTCCAGAACAAGGAGCCGCGGGCGGGTACTCCCGAGCACGAGAAATGGCAGCTCGATATGTCACTGGTGCACGGCAAGGCCGAAGTCATCATCGGCAAGCAGCGGCACGGGCCGACCGGCACCGTCGAATTGCAGTTCGAGGGACAGTTCACGCGCTTCAGTGATCTTGCGCATGACGGTCACCTGCCCGAGCGGATCTAGAGTCTTTCACCGTTTCGTGGAAACGGTGAAAGACTCTATCTTTATGCTTTGACGCGTTTTCTTCACGCGAACCGGATTCCACTTCGCTCGAAAACGCTATAGCCTTACAGACCTTCCAGACAGACCGTTCGCGCGGTTGAACCGCCGTGCGGCCGGGCGTAGCATGCGGCATGAATCTCATGCCTGATTCTAAAGTGAGCGGCATGCCTGCCGATACCGGCGCGGCAGCGTCGGCAACCGGCACCCTCACCGTCGATCTCGACGCCATCGTCGCTAACTGGCGCAAGCTGGAAAAGACCGCCGTGCCGGCCGAATGCGCGGGGGTGGTCAAGGCCGACGCCTATGGCTGCGGCGCCCGGCCCGTGGTGCGCGCGCTGAGCGCCGCCGGATGCAGAACGTTTTTCGTGGCCACGCTCGATGAGGCGCGGGTGGTTCGCGCCGCCGCTTCCTCCGCCGACATCTATGTGCTGGACGGCTTCTTTCAGGATTGCGGTGACGCCTTCGCGACGATCAATTGCCGGCCCGTGATCGGCGATCTCAATGAACTCGCGGAATGGGACGTGTTTTGCCGGCGCACCGGCTGGGCGGGCGGCGCGGCCATTCACATCGACACCGGCATGAATCGCCTGGGTCTCACCCTGGATGAGGCGCAAGGCATCCTTTCAAGGATCAATGCGGGCGATCACGGGATCACGCTGGTGATGAGTCACCTGGCCTGCGCGGAAAGCCTCCACCATCCGCTCAATGCCAGTCAGGTCGCGGCGTTTCGTGAGATCGCCAGACAGTTTTCCGGGGTTCCGGCCTCATTGGCGAATTCGTCCGGCGTTTTTCTCGGGGCCCGATATCAGTTCGACCTGGTGCGTCCGGGCGCCGCGCTCTATGGCGTCAACCCCACGCCGGAAGCCGCCAATCCGATGCAGCCGGTGGTCGAGCTGAAAGCCCGGATCGTGCAGACCCGCTCGATCGACAAAGGTGAAAGCGTCGGCTACGGCGCGACATGGACCGCGCGGCGGCCGACCCGGCTTGCGGTCGTCTCGGCGGGATATGCCGACGGCTATTTCCGCGCCGGCGGCAGCAATGACGGCACGCGCGGAGCCGAGGTCGTTGTCGCTGGAACGCGATGCCCGGTGGCAGGCCGGATTTCCATGGACCTGCTGGCGGTCGACATCACCGACCTGCCGCCCCATGCCGGAGTACGGCGCGGTCATGTGGCGACGCTGATCGGCGAAGGCATCACAGTGGACGAACTCGCTCACCATTTCGGCACCATCGGTTACGAGGTGCTGACCAGCCTCGGCGGCCGCTACCACCGAATCTACAAAGGCGGCCCGGCCGAGCCTCGAACCTGACGCCGATCAATGGCCAAATCCGCCCTCTCCTTCGTCTGCCAGAACTGCGGCGCGGCCTATAACCGCTGGCAGGGCAAGTGCGACGGCTGCGGCGAATGGAATACGCTGGCCGAGGAGGATATCACCGGCGCGACGACGATGCCGGTCAGCGTCCGTTCCAGGCGCAAGGGCCGGCTGTTCACGCTGGAGACGCTGACGGGCAAGACGCAGGATGCGCCGCGCCTGTCTTCCGGCATGGGCGAACTGGATCGCGTGACCGGCGGCGGCTTTGTGCGCGGCTCCGTCCTTCTGGTCGGCGGCGATCCGGGAATCGGCAAATCGACGCTGCTCACGCAGGCGACGAGCCTTTTGGCGCGTGCCGGCCATCGCGCGGTCTATATCTCGGGCGAGGAAGCGGTCGCGCAGGTGCGATTGCGCGCCGAACGCCTCGGGCTTGCCGACGCGCCGGTGCAACTGGCGGCGGAAACCTCGGTTGAGGATATCGTCGCCACCCTGTCCGAAGGCACGGTGCCGCGTCTCGTGGTGATCGACTCGATCCAGACCATGTGGACCGACACCGTGGAATCCGCGCCGGGAACGGTCACGCAGGTGCGCGCCTCGGCGCAGGCGCTGATTCGCTTCGCCAAAAAATCCGGGGCGGCGCTAATCCTGGTGGGCCATGTCACCAAGGACGGCCAGATCGCCGGTCCACGCGTGGTCGAGCACATGGTCGATGCGGTGCTGTCGTTCGAAGGCGAAGGCTCGCAGCAGTTTCGTATTCTGCGCGCGGTGAAGAACCGGTTCGGTCCCACCGACGAGATCGGCGTCTTCGAGATGACGGGACTGGGCCTGCGCGAGGTCTCCAATCCGTCCGAACTGTTTCTGTCGGAGCGCGATCTCGGCAGTCCGGGCACGGCGGTCTTCGCGGGCATCGAGGGCACCCGGCCGGTGCTGGTGGAATTACAGGCGCTGGTGGCGCCGACCTCGCTCGGCACGCCGCGACGCGCGGTCGTCGGCTGGGATTCGAGCCGGCTGTCCATGGTGCTGGCGGTTCTCGAAGCGCATTGCGGGGTCAAGCTTTCCGGGCACGACGTTTATTTCAATGTGGCCGGCGGGCTGCGGATCAACGAGCCGGCCGCCGATCTCGCCGCGGCCGCGGCGCTGGTGTCATCGCTGACAAACGCCCAGCTCCCGACCGACGCGGTCTATTTCGGCGAGATTTCGCTATCCGGCGCGGTCAGGCCGGTGGCGCAAACCCCGGCGCGGCTCAAGGAAGCCGCCAAGCTCGGATTCGGACGTGCCGTACTACCGGAATCGGCGCGCGGAGATATCGGCAGCGATGCCGGTCTTTCCCTCGATACCGTCGCCGGATTGACCACGCTGGTGGCGGATATCGCCGCGCGCGGGCAAGTCCGCCCCGGCAAACGCGCCGACCCGGAGAAAAATGCCACACCCGGCCAAAACCATCGTCAGGGAGGCTAAAGCGGCGTGACGTTGCGGCCTAGCGCCGCTATACATCCCGCGCTAGCCGCAAGGCTTGAGCATGATCCCGAAAAGTAGAAACCGGTTTTCGGAAAAGATCATGCTCAAACAACAAACAAAGGATAAGCGACGAGTCTGATTCAACCCAGTTGAAACAGACTCTAAATGATCTTGTTGTGCGAATACGTCCCTCCGGACGCGCCGCATGCTAGAGCATTTTCCGGCGAAGTGGATACCGGTTCGCCGCAAGAAAATGCGTTAAAACAATAATCTAGAGCTTTGCTTCTGATTCAATCAGAAGCAAAAATGCTCTAGCCTGCCCAGGCAGGTAATCAAACGACGATTCGCGGTTTTCGAAGTTTACGAGCGGACCTGACCAGCCGATGCCGGTAACAATCCTCGACCTCGTTCTGCTCGGCGTGATGCTGATTTCGGGCCTTCTGGCGATGATTCGCGGCTTCATGCGCGAAATCCTGTCGATCGCCTCATGGGGCATCGCCGCGCTGGCCACCCTTTACTCCTTCCAGAAGTTCCTGCCGTTCGCGAAGAATTATTTCAACAACGACACGATCGCGGCGGCGGCCGTGATCGGCGGCGTTTTCATCGGCACCCTGATCGTCATTTCGATCCTCACGACACGCATTTCGGACATGGTTCTCGATTCGAGGATCGGCGCGCTCGACCGCACCCTTGGTTTCCTGTTCGGGCTCGCGCGGGGACTGCTCATCGTCGTCGTCGCTTTCCTGTTCTTCACCTGGCTGGTTCCGGACAAGCAGCGGCCGGACTGGGTCACGGCGGCGAAATCGCTGACGGTGCTCAATTCCACCGGCACCTGGCTACAGTCGCTCTTGCCGGACGATCCAGAGAACACCATCTTAAACAAACTCAAGAAGAATAAGCCCGAAGCGGAGCAACCGGATTCGGAACCTGCCGAATCTCCGGGGTCCGACGGCTATTCCAAACCTGCCCGGGACAGCCTGCAAAAGCTGATCGACGGCAAACCGGCGGAACATTAGTTGGAGCGTTGACTTGACGTTCACGACTTACTCAGGTGCCGTCGAAAAGCGAGGCGCAATGGACTGTCAGCATAGTCTTTCCAGCGACGCTTCCCCCGACGATCCCGAGACTGATTTCGATCTTGACGGCGACACGCTGCGCGAGGAGTGCGGCGTGTTCGGCATTTTCGGCCATTCGGAAGCCGCGGCAATCACGGCGCTCGGGCTTCATGCTCTGCAGCACCGCGGCCAGGAAGCGGCCGGAATCGTGACCTTCGACGGCCAGCGCTTCCACTCCGAACGCCGGCTCGGACTTGTCGGCGATGCCTTCTCCCGCCGCGAGGTGATCGAACGTCTTCCGGGCAGCGCCGCTGTCGGCCACACCCGCTACTCCACCACCGGCGGCACCATCCTGCGCAACGTGCAGCCGCTGTTCGCCGAACTCCACGCCGGCGGCTTCGCCGTCGCCCACAACGGCAACCTCACCAACGGACTGACGCTGCGCCGCGAACTGGTAGGCCGTGGTGCCTTGATGCAATCGACCTCCGACACCGAGGCCATCCTGCATCTGGTCGCGCAATCGAGGCGCGGCCGCTTTATCGAGCGCTATATCGAAGCGCTCCGGGCCATCGAGGGCGCCTATGCGCTGGTGTCGCTGACCAACAAGAAGCTGGTCGGAGCGCGCGATCCGCGAGGCATCCGTCCGCTCGTGCTCGGCGAACTCGACGGTTGCCCGATCCTTGCCTCGGAAACCTGCGCGCTCGACATCATCGGCGCCAAGTATGTACGTGACATAGAGCCCGGCGAAGTCATCGTGTTTCACCGCAAGGATGACGTCATCCAAACCGAGATCCACAAGCCCTTTCCCCCGATGCCGCCGAGGCCCTGCATCTTCGAATACATCTATTTCTCACGGCCGGATTCGATCGTCGCGGGCCGTTCGGTCTATGAAGTCCGCAAGGCGTTCGGCGCGCAACTTGCCCGCGAAAGTCATGTCGATGTCGATGTCGTGGTGCCGGTGCCCGATTCCGGCGTGCCCGCCGCCCTCGGCTACAGCCGTTTCTCCGGGGTGCCTTACGAACTCGGAATCATCAGAAATCACTATGTCGGCCGCACATTCATCCAGCCGGCGCAAAGCGTTCGCGAACTCGGCGTCCGGATGAAGCATTCCGCCAACCGCGCCGCGATCGCCGGCAAACGCATCATCCTGATCGACGACTCGCTGGTGCGCGGCACGACTTCAAGAAAGATCGTCCGCATGATGCGCGACGCCGGGGCTACGGAGGTGCATTTCCGCCTCGCCTCGCCGCCGATCATCCACCCCGATTACTACGGCATCGACCTGCCCGACCGGAACGGACTGTTGGCCGCGACCCACAGCCTCGAAGAGATGCGTGAGATGATCGGCGCGGATTCGCTGGCCTTCCTCTCCATCGACGGCATGTATCGCGCCATGGGCGAACCCGGACGCGATCCGGCGGATCCGAAATACGCCGACCATTGTTTCACGGGCGCCTATCCGACCAGCCTTACCGATCATACCGACGTCGAACCGCAGCCGCATCAGTTGTCGCTGCTCGCGGAAGCCAGCTGACCGGAAACGCGCCACAGGCGACCTGCGGTCAAAGCCGCCGGACCATGAACGCGGCCGCTTCGCCGTAACCGCGCATCTTCCGCGTCAATGTGATGTCACCGCTTTCATCGAGCAGCGGGATTGCGTGGAAGCCGTGACGCCGCCAGAAACCCTCGGAGCCGTTGACAGCCACCAGCGAAACGGTCGCGAGCTTTTCCTTGCCGGCGCGCGCGAGAAGCTGTGAAACCGCCAATGACGCCGCGCCGGTGCCACGCAATTCGGGCAACAATGCGAGGTCATGGAGGTAGTATGTCTCGGGATCGCCAGGCAACTCACCGAGCCTGGAATTCAACGCTGGAGGATCCAGCGCCCGCCACGGGTGGCTGATGACATAGCCGGCGATATCGTTGCCCGCGTGGCAGACGAGACAGCCGGCCGCGTAGAGCCGGAGCCGCTCGGCGAAAACCTCCGCATCCTCCGGAAACGCCGGATGAACTTTACCCGCGACCGCCATGACCTGCGGCAGGTCGGCCGGCGACATCGGCCGCCATTGGGCTTTGGCCTCGGCGGATAATTCAGGCATAACGCGCAAACCTCCGTTCTCGTCACCCCTAGCACGAAGCACCCCTGTCATGACAAAACCGCTCACCTCCCGCATCGCGCTCGTGACCGGAGCTTCGCGCGGAATCGGCTACGCCACCGCGCGCGCGCTTGCAAAAGCCGGCGCGCATGTGATCGCCGTGGCCCGCACGCAGGGCGGACTCGAAGAGCTTGACGACGACATCCGCAACGACGGCGGCAGCGCGACGCTGGTGCCGCTCAATCTCACCGACTTCGACGGGATCGCGCGACTCGGCGCCGCATTGAACGAGCGCCACGGCAAGCTCGATATTCTGGTCGGCAACGCCGGCATCGCCGGTCCGTCCTCGCCGCTCGGACACATCGAACTGAAGCCCTGGCAGGACGTGATGGCGATCAACGTCACCGCGAATTTTCAATTGATCCGCTGCATGGAGCCATTGCTGCGGCTATCGGATGCCGGGCGCGCGGTGTTCGTCACCGCCAGCGCCACCGGAAAGGCCAATGCCTATCGCGGACCGTATGCGGCCTCGAAGGCCGCTCTGGATACGCTGGTGCGTTGCTGGGCGAACGAGACCGCGACGACCGAAATCCGGGTCAACCTGTTCAATCCCGGGCCGGTCCGGACCCGGATGCGCGCCATCGTGTTTCCGGGCGAGGATCCCATGACGCTGGATACGCCTGAACAGATCGCCGAATTCATCATCCCGATGTGCCTGCCCTCCTGGAGCGAGACGGGAAAATTATACGATTACAGGAGTCGCGATGTGTGACGCGGGAACTTTTCCGCAGATGGATGGTTTTGATCGGTTCAGGAGTTGACGATGCAAGCCATTGTGGAACGCGTGATCCGCGCTTTTGCTTTCAAGAAACCGCCATTCAGGAGAAACGTCAGCGGTGATCGCCGAACTCCGGCGGAGTTGGCCGCCGACCTGCTGGTGAACTACAGAACCCAGCTCATGCAGCGCACGCCGCCTCCTCAGGGCCGCTGATCGATTCCGCACGCGCGTTATGACTTGCGCTTGCGCTTATGCGCGAACGGATTGGCTTTCTCGCGAAGCGTGATCCGGATTGGGGTGCCTGCCAGATCAAATGTCTCACGCAAGCTGTTGACCAGATAGCGCAGATAAGATTCCGGAACGGCATCCGCCCGCGAACAAAACACCACGAAGCTCGGCGGACGCGCCTTGGTCTGCGTTGCGTAGTTGAGTTTAAGCCGCCGTCCGGAGACCGCAGGCGGCGGGCTGGCTGCGACCGCCTGCTGAAACCAGCGATTGAGCAACGCTGTTGCGACACGGCGATTCCAGACGGCATAGGCGGTCTGGATCGCGGTCATCAGCCCATCGATTCCCGCTCCCGTCAGACCGGAAATCGCGACCACCGGAGCGCCCCTGACCTGAGGCAGCCAGTGATCGACATCGTTGCGCAGCGAGGCGATCCGCGCCGGCCCGCCCTGCATCAAGTCCCATTTATTCACGGCAATCACGAGCGCGCGGCCCTCGCGCTCGATCAAATCGGCGATGCGGAGATCCTGCTCCTCGAACCTGTTCTGCGCATCCGTCATCAGGACGACGACTTCGGCGAACCTGACGGCGCGCAACGTATCCGCCACCGACAGCTTTTCGAGCTTTGCCTCGATCCGAGACCTGCGCCGCAATCCGGCGGTGTCGAAGATGCGGAAATCGCGGCCCTTCCAGTTAAGTTCGACCGCGATCGAGTCCCGCGTCGTGCCGGCTTCCGGACTCGTCAGCAGCCGCTCTTCGCTGAGAAGATAATTGATCACGGTCGATTTGCCCGCATTGGGCCGCCCCACGATCGCAACGCGGATCGGCCGCCGCGAAATGTCCTCGCCGGACTCGGCGATATCGTCATCATCCGCCTCCGCCGCGACCTCCGGCATCACGGCGCGCAAGGCATCATAAAGATCGCCCATGCCCTCGCCGTGCTCCGCGGATACGCCGACCGGATCGCCGAGCCCCAGCGCATAGGATTCCAGCGCGCCGGCGTCGCCGTGCCTGCCCTCGCTCTTGTTGGCGACGAGCACGACCGGCTTGTCGGCGCGGCGCGCGAAATCGGCGAATGAACGATCCGTCGGCGTGAGGCCCGCGCGCGCGTCGAACACGAACATCAGCGCATCGGCGGCTGCAATCGCGGCCTCGGTCTGCTCCTGCATACGCGCCGTCAGGGAGCCGCGCGGCCCCTCGTCGAGGCCGGCGGTATCGATCACCGTGAAATCGAGATCCCCGAGCCGCGCCTGCCCCTCGCGGCGATCGCGCGTCACGCCCGGCTCGTCATCAACCAGCGCCAGCTTCTGTCCGACCAGACGGTTGAACAGGGTCGATTTGCCGACGTTTGGTCGGCCTATGATGGCAATGGTGAAGGACATCGACGCTCCGCGCCCACTTGTAGCGTTTTCGAGCGAACCGGATTCCACTTCGCTCGAAAACGCTCTAGAGCATTATCGCTTCTGATTGAATCAGAAGCGAAGCTCTAGATTGTTGTTCTGGCGCGTTTTCTTCACGCGAACCGGATTCCACTTCGCTCGAAAACGCTCTAGCCGGAAAATGCTCAAGGGCGGCGTCTCAATACCAGTGTTTCAGCAGCACCGATACCGCTGTCAGCGCGAGAAGCTGCCGCTGGGCAGCGGAGCCGGAAATGGCGAGGCCGCCGCCGGCTCGGACTGCTGCGCTGGGGGAGCCTCTTCCTTCGGCAGCGACGTGGCCCGCCGATGAACGAGACGCTTGGGCTTGCGGGGGGCCGCGGCCGTACGGGAATCGGCCGCCCCGGCGCGGCGAGACGAGCCGTCCGCCGCGCCCTGGCGTCGCGCCTGCTCTGGTTCATCAGACGGCGACGGCGACGCGGCAGCCGCGGCCTGCTCCTGAGCCTGCTGAAGCCCCACATCACTCTTGTAGAGATCCTTCGGCACGCCCTGCTCGATACCCGGAACACCATTCGGGAAAACCGGCTGGCGGTTACCGGGCATCTTCTTCTTCGTGTCGAGGAAGTTGAACATATCGGTCGGATCCCAATTGTTCAGACCACCACCACCGCAACCGGCCAGCATGCCGCACAGCGAGATCAGAACGGCGGAAATCATCAGGCGTTCCGAGCGGCGCATCGACGGTTTCTCATTCAAACTTGAGTTCGGCACGCCTGTTCAGCTCTTCGCAACCGGCGGCAGCAAGGCTTGCAAGGCTTCGGCGCGAGCGCGCAGGCTGGACGGCGTCTGGCTATCCTCGCTGATCATATCAAGCCATTTCCGCGCAGCCGTGGCGTCGGCGGCGCGCCAGGCGGATAACGCCAGAAGCTCCCGCGCGCTATGGCGGAACGTCGCCTCGGGCGCAGCCGCCGGTTCGAGCCGCTGCAGCATGTTGGTGTAGGTCTCGGTGTCCACCAGCAACGCGGCGGCGCGCACCCGCGCGAAATCGCGCTCGACGCCGCTGAACCCGCCCTCGGTGGCGATCGCGTCATACAGTTTCACCGCCGCATTGATGTCATGCCTGGCGGCTTCCGCGGCGGCGCGAAGCCGCGACAGATTGCGGTATCCGAGAGGCGCGGTCTCCGCCAGTTTGGCGAAAGCCGCCCCGGCTTCGGCATGCTTGTTCTGATCGGCAAGCGCGGCCGCCGCTTCAAAAGCCGAACTGGCCTCGGCGGCCTTCTGGGTCTGGAGATACTCGTATCCACGCCAGCCGCCGACAGCGGCGATCACGAGAACGATCGCGGCAACGATGAGCGGCGAATACCGGCCCCAGATTTTCCGGAGTCGCTCGCGACGGAGTTCATCATCAATTTCACTATATATTTCAGTCACTTATTATCGTCCCAATTCCGCAAACTTCAAGCCCCGCGTGGCGCGTACCCCACCATGTCGGCTGCGCTATCGTAGCGGTATGGCACCGGCAAGGCAAAAAGCGAACCTGATCGGCTCCGTTCCGAATTTGATAAGATCAAATCCGGTGGCCGAGCTTTTTGTTTGGCACGTCAGTTCACGCGAAACGGGATGCCGTCCTCGGATCCAGGTCGAAGACTTGATTCGTGCGAGTACGCTATAGCAACACCGTCCCGCCTCCCACAACATCATCCACGCTGATCCATGAACAACGCGTTGATGTCGCGAGAGGCGGAACGGTGTTACGAGCGTGCTCTGGGTAGAGTCCTTCACCGCTTCATGGAAACGATGAAAGACTCTGCCTTTATGTTTTGACGCGTTTTCTTCACGCGAACCGGATTCCATCCGTAGGGCTCAAGCCCGAGGACATGCTTCGCTCGAAAACGCTACAATGGCGAAGCACGCCAACCTTTCAAAGCGTCTTCAGATATTCGAGAAGCGCTTTCTTGTCAGTGTCCGGCAGACTCGTCCCGAACTCGTGTCCGCAACGGCTGTTGCCGGAGTTCAGATCGTCGCAACCGGTCGTTTCGCGAACGTAGCCGGCCTGGGTCTGGTTGGCCGCAATGCCGATGTTGTTCACGTCATAGTCGGGACCGATCGCAAAACGCTGCTGCCGCTGGCTTGCGGGCTTGAGCAGTTCGGCAAGACTCGCAACCGAACCATTGTGCAGATATGGCGCGGCCGCCCAGATGCCGTAGAGAACCCGCGATTCATACGCGCCCTTCGGAGGCGCGGGGGTTGCCGCATCCGTGTTCGAGCTTCCAGCGCCCATGTCCAGTCGAAGACGGGTTTCAGGAGTTGCGGCGGCTTCAGGAAACCTGAATGCACCCGGCAGGTCCTGCAAGACGGCCGGGAGTTGAGTGGGGTCGACGGGCTGGGGCGCGCCCGGCGCGGCCTCGGATTGAACGGAGGCGCCAAGAGCGCGTGGAGAGGCGCCTTTCGAAAAGCTCAGGACATGCTCCCCGATCGTGCCGATCACCGAGGTCGACAGAATGTTGAACGCGAGGTCGGTTTCCTTCAAAGGCTTGGTCGCGAACGGAATGAAGGCGCCTTTCAGCACGCCCGATTTAGCCGTCCATCCCAGGATATCGTACTCACGCGTGTCCGTCCCGACGTTCTGAATTGGTGTTGCCCAGGTCTTTTGAAACGGGAAGCGCTCCGTGCCGGCTTTCTGGCCATGGCATTCCTGGCAGCCGCCGTCAGCAGCCGGCCGTTCAAAGATCGTCTTGCCCTTGGCCGCGAGCGTCGCATCGACGGACCATGGCCATTTCGGCGGCCCGATCTTCTTTGCAAGATCCTCAAGCTTTTGCAGCCCGTCGAAATTCACCGAGTTGTTGTTCAGGAAGTCGATGAACAGGCCGTCGCGCGTCGGCTGGAAATTGCCGAACACGCCCATCACCTCGCCGACATTCCGGGCCAGCCCGAGGATATCGCTCCCGTTATCAGCGAAGCCCGGCCACTGCGTCTTGTCCTGTTTGGGCGCGTTCCAGAGGAAAGGATAGCGAACCGGCGCGTCGGCCCTGTGAATGTTCTCCGGGATCAGAAAGGTCGGCTCGGGGCCGATGCCCAACCCCGTCACGCGATTGAAGATCATGCCGACCGCATCGAGGCGTCCCAATCCCCAGCCAGGGTTCGGAAGGGACCGATCCACAATGGCGTGATAGCGAACGTACCATGCGTCCACGTCGCTCCGCAGCGCGGCAACTTTATCGCTATCGGGCTTGGGCGTCTGAAGGACGGACGCCGCAAATGCCTTGAATGCGGCATCATCGGACGTAGCCCGCGCCATCGCTTTGTCGAGGTCGCTCAGAAATGCCTGGAAATCGACGAGAGCCGGTCCTCCATCGATGCGATACTGCCGGTCCGCGACCTTGATCTGACGGGTGTGGCAGGCGGAGCACGTCATCCCGACGACCTTCGCGCCGGTCGGCCCCGACGCGTAGAACCCCACCGGAAGCTCCGCTGAAGCATCGAGAGCCGGCAAGTATCCGTACCGCGTCAAACCGCCGGAAAGAAAAGCAGCCCCGTCGGCTTGTTTGAGCGCCTTCAGCCACGCCAACGGAATGAGGCGCGAGCCCTGATCGCGCGTGTAGAAATCGGCGCGGCTGGACATATCCCAGGCCGGACCCTGATCGGTGAATACCGGACCGGAGTCATCGGCAAAGGACGATGTGACAAGGGGAAAATTCAAAAGGGCGAGGGCCAGAATAAGGGTTCGCATCTGTGCTCCGAGCGTACAGCCGCTTGTGGCTGTCGTGTTGCTGTTCAACGCGCCGCCTGCTGGCGGCAGGCGTACTTTGCACGGATAACGTGCTCTCGCAACAGTTGCGTCAACAGGAAAATTCTAGTCAAGCGATCGTAAAGTTGAGAGGAAATTCGAGCCGGACCCTGCCGATCCATAGCGTTTTCGAGCGAAGTGGATACCGGTTCGCGTGAAGAAAACGCGTCAAAACATAAAGCTGGAGTCTTCACCGTTTCCATGAAGCGGTGAAGACTCTAGCTTTTCGGCTTCATCGCATAAACGTGCTCAGGGCCAGGAAAGGCGCGGCTGCGCACGTCGCGCGCATAGCCTTCGATCGCGGCCTCGATCATGGGGCCGAGCTCGCCATAGCGCCGGACGAATTTCGGCGCTCGCGACGACAGACCGAGCATGTCCTCCAGCACCAGCACCTGACCGTCGCAGGCGGGACTGGCTCCGATGCCGATCGTCGGGATCGCCACTGTTTCCGTGATCCTGCGCGCCAAAGGTTCCGCGACGGCTTCGATCACCATCGAGAATGCGCCGGCTTCCGCCACGGCGCGCGCATCATCCTCGATCGGCTGCCATGTCCCTTCCTCGCGTCCCTGCGCGCGAAACGAGCCAAGGGTGTTGATCGATTGCGGCGTCAGGCCGACATGCCCCATCACAGGAATCCCGCGCGCGGAAAGAAACGCGATGGTCTCCGCCATCTTCACGCCGCCTTCGAGCTTCACCGCGCCGCAAAGCGTCTCCTTGAGAAGGCGCGCGGCGGAATGAAACGCCTGCTCCTTCGAGGCCTCGTAGGAGCCGAACGGCATGTCCACCACGACCAGCGCCTGTTGCGATCCGCGCATCACCGCGCGGCCTTGCAGGATCATCATGTCGAGCGTGACCGGCACGGTGGTCTCGAAACCGTGCATCACGTTGCCCAGGCTGTCGCCGACCAGAATGACGTCGCAGTAACGGTCGACCAGCGCCGCGGTATGGGCGTGATACGAGGTCAGCATCACGATCGGATCGCCGTTCTTGCGAGCGCGAATGTCCGGTGCCGTCCTGCGCCTGATGGCCGACTGGACCGACATGCTACGCTCCGAAGACGGGAACGCCGAGGACGAAAGGATGGAAAAGAGCGCCGATCGCGACATAGACGACGACGCCGACGACAATCGCGATCACGTCGTTGCGAACCCCGCCAACCGGAATCGGCAGGCCGCCCGGATCCGAGCGGTGCTTAAGCGAGATGCGGTCGATAACCGCCCACGCCAGGATCGATCCGAACAGGATGATCGAGCCGAGGTCGCCGTTGGCGAGCAGGTGCGCCGTCGCCCACAGCTTTATCCCCGCCAGCATCGGATGCTTCAGCTTCGCATAGATACGGCCGCGGATATAGGACGCGACCACAAGAATGATGGATGGCAGGATCAGCGCCTCGGCGATGTGCTTCATCACGCGCGGCGGATACCAGACGTCGATCACGCCGGTGGCGCGATAACTCAGAAATCCCCAAAGGGTCAGCGCGACGCCAACAGCCGATATCAGCGAGAACCCGATCTTGTACGGCCCTTCGCCATAGGACGAGATCAGCCGTGCGCGAAACTCGCGCCGTGTCACGACGAGATGCACGCCGAGGGATAGAACAAGGCCTGCAATCATCACCAATAGTCCCATCGTATCCTCCTGTGTGCACTGGCCCCCGATTAACACCCTTGGTGAGTTCCAGGCAACACGGCGCAAGAACGGGGGCAAACATGTTTCTGTCGCAACAACACCCCGCAATCACCTTGAATGACAGGGAACGCGGGCGTTCGATCGCGGTTATCGCCGCTCCACCAACCAGATGGAGCATACGCAAATGAACCTCAGACTTCTCGCCGCCGCCGCTGCCGTCACGGCCTTCGGAATTGCGGGAGCCCAGGCTCAGCAGCCCTCGCCTTACGGCCAGACGCAGCAGAACGACAGCGTCCGTGGCAGCGCGGGAGCGTCCGGATCGGCGCATACCCAGAAAGTTCATCCGAAAGGATCGGCTAAAGGCACGGTCGGCGCGGCTCCAGGGCGTGGCAACGTCGACGCTGGCGCCGCCGGATCGGTGGGTGCGCCGCCGCCGGCAGGCATCAACGGCGCCCCTCGCCCCGGCGGCCCGATGCGCTAGCATTCTTCCTCTTCTAACGAAATCGGAAGCAGGGCTCGATCTTTGAGTTGACGCGTTCCCCACGCGAAACGGCCGGTCCCGCACCGGCCGTTTTCGTCGGGTGGAATCATGACGTCTTCTTCACGTCCTTGACGCTGGAAAAAACGATGCCCTCGGCGCGCTCTCGCGTATAGCCAAGATAGAATTCGTTCCTGGCCAGGAATACCGGATCTCCGTCGACATCATCCGCAACGCCGGAGCCGTTGGCGGCGATGAAGGCATCGAGCTTCTTGCGGTCGTCGGATGAAATCCAGCGCGCGAGCTGAAACTCGCAGACCTCGAAATCCACCGGCAGCGAATATTCGGCATCGAGGCGCGCCTTCAGCACGTCAAGCTGCAACATCCCGACGACGCCAACCAGCGCAGGCGCTCCATCGCGCGGGCGGAAAACCTGCACGACGCCCTCCTCCGACATCTGCTGCAAGGCTTCCTTCAGCTTCTTCGCCTTCATCGCATCGGTCAGCCGCACCCGGCGGACGATTTCCGGCGCGAACGAGGGCACTCCGACGAAAGTGACATCCTCGCCTTCGGTCAGGGTGTCGCCGATCCGCAAGGTGCCGTGATTGGGAATGCCGACCACGTCGCCGGCGAACGCCTCGTCCGCGATGGCGCGATCCTGCGCAAAGAAGAACTGCGGCGAGGACAGCGGCATCGGCTTTCCGGTGCGCACCAGCTTCGCCTTCATGCCGCGCGTCAGCTTGCCGGAGCACAGGCGCGCGAAAGCGATGCGATCGCGATGGTTGGGATCCATGTTCGCCTGGATCTTGAACACGAAGGCGGTCATGCGCGGCTCGTCGGCCTCGACCTTGCGCAGGTTCGACTCCTGCGCGCGCGGCGGAGGCGCGAATTTTCCAAGCCCCTCCAGAAGGTCGCCGACGCCGAAATTGCGCAAAGCCGATCCGAAGTACACCGGCGTCAGATGCCCCTCGCGAAACGCCTCAAGCTCGAACGGCTTGCAGGCTTCGGTGGCGAGCGCCAGTTCCTCCCTGATTTCATCGAGATTCAGACTGGCGTTGCGCGCGGCGAGATCGGCGATGTCGATCTGCTCAGTCGCGCCGGTCTTGGCGCCGCCGCCGTCGAGCAGGCGAATGCCGCCGGTCGCGATATCGTAGGTGCCGAGAAAATCGCGGCCGCGCCCGACCGGCCAGGTCATCGGAGTGGTATCGAGCGCCAGCGTTTTTTCGATCTCGTCCAGCAACTCGAAAGTATCGCGGCTCTCGCGGTCCATCTTGTTGATGAAGGTGACGATCGGGATGTCGCGCAGGCGGCAGACCTCGAACAGCTTCCGGGTGCGGGCCTCGATGCCCTTGGCCGCGTCAATCACCATGACGGCGGAATCCACCGCGGTCAGGGTGCGGTAAGTGTCCTCGGAAAAGTCCTCGTGACCCGGCGTATCCAGCAGATTGAACACCCGGCCATCGAACTCGAAGGTCATCACCGACGTGACCACCGAGATGCCGCGGTCACGCTCGATCTTCATCCAGTCCGAACGGGTATTGCGGCGCTCCCCCTTCGCCTTGACCTGTCCGGCGAGGTTGATGGCGCCGCCGAACAGCAGCAGTTTTTCCGTCAACGTTGTCTTGCCGGCGTCCGGGTGCGAGATAATCGCGAAGGTGCGCCGGCGCGCGACTTCCGCCGCCAGCGGCGAGGTCGGGGTCGATTCGGTCTTTAAGGCGAGGTCGGGCATCAGCGAGCGTGTGGCAGGGAAAATCGGCCGGATCAAGGGGATTTGCATCCCCTTTGCGTCCCCTGCCCGGACCGCGGCCGGATGCTTGCCGGACGTCTCCGCCGACCCCATATCAGAACCGCGGGAGGACGACCTTCCGCATCCCACACTATCACCCGCGGGGACGGCCCTGCCTCATGACCTGGGAGGGCCGCATGGCATGGCTCTTGTTGTTCGCCGCCGGATTGATGGAAATCGGCTGGGCGATCGGCCTCAAATACACGGAAGGGTTCACGCGGCTGGTGCCGACCGTGCTGACATTGGCGGCCATGGCGATCAGCCTTGGCTTGCTCGGACTGGCGCTCAAGACGCTTCCGATCGGCACCGCCTACGCGGTCTGGACCGGCATCGGCGCGGTCGGAACCGCGATCCTCGGCATCATGCTGTTCGGCGACCCGGCGACGCTGGCGCGGCTGGCCTGCATCGGCCTCATCGTCGCCGGCGTCGCCGGGCTGAAGCTGGTTACCTGACGATCGCCACCGCCCAATAGGCCAGCGCGGCGACGATCGCCGATGCGGGAATGGTGATGACCCACGCATAGACGATGGAGCTCGCAACGTTCCAGCGCACCGCCGACAACCGCCGCGCCGCGCCGACGCCGACGATGGAGCCGGTGATGGTGTGGGTCGTCGATACCGGAACGCCGAGAAACGTCGCCATGAACAGCGTCGCCGCGCCGCCGGTCTCCGCGCAGAAGCCCTGCATCGGCGTCAGCTTGGTGATGCGCAGCCCCATTGTCCGCACGATCCGCCAGCCGCCCATCAGCGTGCCCAGCGCCATCGCGGCCTGACAGGACAGCACCACCCAGAACGGCACGCTGAACTCGCTGCCGAGATAACCTTGCGAGAACAGCAGCACGGCGATGATGCCCATGGTCTTCTGCGCATCGTTGCCGCCATGACCCAGCGAATAAAGCGAGGCTGAAAAGAACTGCAAAATCCGGAACGCGCGATCGACCGCGAACGGCGTCGAGCGCACCGACAGCCATGAGACGATCGCGACCAGCACGAGCGCCAGAAGAAAGCCGACCACCGGGGACAATACGATCGCCAGCAGCGCCTTCGACAGACCACCCCAGACCGCCGCCGAAAGGCCCGCCTTGGCGACGCCGCCGCCGACCAGACCGCCGATCAGCGCGTGCGAACTGCTCGACGGAATCCCCAGTCCCCACGTCACCAGATTCCACACGATGGCGCCCACCAGCGCGGCGAAGATCACCTGCGCGTCGATGATGTTCGGATCTATGATCCCGGTGCCGATGGTATTGGCGACATGCAGCCCGAATACCAGGAACGCGATGAAATTAAAGAACGCCGCCCAGATCACCGCGTATTGCGGTCGCAACACGCGGGTCGAGACGATGGTCGCGATCGAATTCGCGGCGTCGTGCAGCCCGTTCAGAAAATCAAACAGCAACGCGACGGCGATCAGGCCGACAAGGACCGGAAGAGCAAGCATGGCGTCCACGGCGCGATCCTGCCCTATACCTGCTCGATGACGATGCTGCTGATCTCGTTGGCGACGTCGTCGAAGCGATCGGCAACCTTCTCCAGATGATCATAGATCTCGGCGCCGACGATGAAGTCCATGGCATTGGCGTTGCGGTGCTTCAGGAAAAGCTCCTTCAGGCCGATATCATGCAGATCATCGACACGTCCTTCCAGCTTGCCCAGCTCCTCGGTGATCGCCATCAGCATGGCGACATTGTTGCTGATCGACTCCAGCAGCGGCAGCGCGCGATGGACCAGATTGGCGCATTCAACGATCAGCGATCCTATCTCGCGCATCGGCGGCTCGAAGCTGCGCACCTCGAACAGCACCACAGCCTTCGCCGTCTGCTGCATCTGGTCGATGGCGTCATCCATCGAAGTGATGAGATTCTTGATGTCGACGCGGTCGAACGGCGTGATGAAGGTGCGCCGGACCGCCGTCAGCACCTCGCGCGTGATGCCGTCCGCATCGTTCTCAAGCTGACTGACCCGCTGGCAGAAAACCGGTGTTTCTTCACCACCCTTCAGCATTCCCTGAAGCGCTTCCGCCCCCAGCATGACTGTCTGCGAATGGCGGGAGAACAGATGAAAGAAGCGTTCCTCTTTCGGCAGAAAGAACCGGAACAAGCGCAGCAGCATCACCATATCCACTTTGCAGACAAGAACCGGCCGCCAGTCCGGATCACGAGGATGTCATAAACCATTTCCGGCAAAGGTGGGCAATCAGCATCGTAACCGGCGGAATCATCCACCGGTTTTGTCGGCCTCCACCTGATGAGGGATTGACAACGACTGCTTGAATATCCGGACAACGCGACGGAATCAATCGAGGCAGCGCTATCGCCTCGCTTTCGGCGGCCGAAGCTGTTCTTCATAGATCTCCGGCTTGAATCCGACGACCAGCTTGTCGCCAGCCTCAAGCACCGGCCGTTTGATCATCGAGGGCTGGTCCATCATCAGCGCCAATGCCCTGGCTTCCGTCAGTCCCGCCTTCTCGGTCTCCGGCAATTTGCGAAACGTTGTGCCCGCGCGATTGAGCAATGCTTCCCAGCCGAGCTTCGCGGTCCATCCCTTGAGCCGGACACCATCGATGCCGGCCGTCTTGTAGTCGTGAAAGGCATAGGTGACGCCATGATCGTCGAGCCAGGCGCGCGCTTTCTTCATGGTATCACAGTTCTTGATTCCGTAGATGGTGTTGGTCAACGCAAGGCTCTCCGGAGATTGCTGTCGTGAAGCGAACGTATAAAACGTATAAGGAGATTTCAGTGCCGACGAAACTGTTTGCCGCGCTCATCATCCTTTGGAGCCTTGCCGGATCAGCGGCCGCGGGGCCTGATGAGGACGCCGTGCGCGATCTGCTCCATTCGACCTTCGACAAGCCGGCGGCAAAGCTGGAGGTCGCGCCCGTGGTCGCCGTGGCGGGCTACGCCATTGCGGGCTGGACGCAGGGCGAGACAGGCGGACGCGCCCTTCTCCGAAACCGGAACGGACGCTGGGCCATCATCCTCTGCGCGGGAGACGAAATCAGGAACGCGGAGGCTTTGCGGCAGGCCGGCATAGCTCCCGACGCCGCAAACGCGCTCGCTCAGGCGCTGGCGAAAGCCGAGCAAACGGTTCCCGCCGACCGGCTTGCGATGTTCGCGCGGTTCGAGGGGCTGGTACGGATGGACGAAGCGGGCAACCATCCCCCCCGTCCATGATCGGGCGCACTGACCAGGAACGAAGCCTGCTTCCTCTCCGGGATCCGGCCGCCGCGGGCCTTCACGGGTTGCACGCCGCAAACCGGCTGCTATACCGCAGCATCCCGCTTACCTGCGCTCGTTCGCAGGAGTGAGCCACAGGAGAGACTGAATGTCCGACAAGCAAGACCCCTCCGGATTCCGGTATGGCCTCGCCAACCTGAAACCGGTTTCGCCCGCCGACAACGTCGTCCTCACCTTCCCCGACGGCGCGACGCGCGAATTTCCGAAAAATACCACCGGCCTGGAAATCGCCAGGGATATCTCGCCGTCGCTGGCCAAGCGCACGGTGGCGATGGCGCTCGACGGCACCGTCAGCGACCTTGCGGACCCGATCGAACAGGATGCCTCAATCGAATTCATCAGCCGCGACGACCCTCGCGCGCTGGAACTGATCCGTCATGACGCCGCGCATGTGCTGGCGGAAGCCGTGCAGACATTGTGGCCGGGCACGCAGGTCACCATCGGCCCGGTGATCGAGAACGGATTCTATTACGACTTCTTCCGCAACGAGCCGTTCTCGGTCGAGGATTTCGCCGCGATCGAGAAGAAGATGCGCGAGATCATCGCGCGCGACCAGCCTTTCACCAAGGATGTCTGGGATCGCGAGAAGACCAAGCAGGTGTTTCGCGACAAGGGCGAGGCCTTCAAGGTCGAACTCGTCGACGCCATTCCCGGCAACGAGCCGATCAAGATCTACTACCAGGGCGACTGGTTCGATCTCTGCCGCGGCCCGCACATGACCTCGACCGGCAAGATCGGCAACGCGTTCAAGCTGATGAAGGTGGCCGGCGCTTACTGGCGCGGCGACAGCAACAATCCGATGCTGACGCGCATCTACGGCACCGCCTTCGCGAACCAGGCGGCTCTCGACGCTTACCTCAAGCAGATCGAGGAAGCCGAGAAGCGCGACCATCGAAAGCTCGGCCGCGAACTCGACCTGTTCCACTTCCAGGAGGAAGGTCCGGGCGTGGTGTTCTGGCACGCCAGGGGCTGGACCATCTTCCAGGCCGTGATCGCCTACATGCGCCGGCGACTCGCGGAAGATTATGACGAAGTCAACGCGCCGCAGATGCTCGACAAGTCGCTGTGGGAGACGTCGGGACATTGGGAGTGGTATCGCGAGAACATGTTCGCGGCGCAGTCCGCCGGCGATGAAGCCGAGGACAAGCGCTGGTTCACGATCAAGCCGATGAACTGTCCCGGCCACGTGCAACTCTTCAAGCACGGGCTCAAAAGCTACCGCGACCTGCCGCTGCGGCTCGCCGAATTCGGCGTCGTGCATCGCTACGAGCCGTCAGGCGCAATGCACGGCCTGATGCGCGTGCGCGGCTTCACCCAGGATGACGCGCATGTTTTCTGCACCGAGGAGCAGCTCGCCGACGAGTGCCTCAAGATCAACGACCTGATCCTTTCGACCTATGCCGATTTCGGCTTCGACGGTGAGCTGACGGTGAAGCTCTCGACGCGCCCCGAAAAGCGCGTGGGCTCGGACGCGGCGTGGGATCACGCCGAAGCGGTGATGGCGGATGTCCTCAAGCGCATCGCCGCGTCGAACAACCGCATCAAGACCGAGACCAATCCCGGCGAGGGTGCGTTTTACGGGCCGAAGTTCGAATATGTGTTGCGCGACGCCATCGGCCGCGACTGGCAATGCGGCACGACACAGGTGGACTTCAATCTGCCGGAGCGGTTCGGCGCGTTCTACATCGACGCGGACGGCGGCAAGAAAGCGCCGGTGATGGTGCATCGCGCGATCTGCGGATCGATCGAGCGCTTCATCGGCATTCTGATCGAGCATTTTGCCGGCCACTTTCCGCTGTGGCTCGCGCCGGTGCAGGCGGTCGTCACCACCATTACATCGGATGGCGATGAATACGCCAAAGTGGTCGCGGCCACCGCGCGGCGCGCGGGGCTTCGCGTCGAACTGGACCTGCGCAACGAGAAGATCAACTACAAGGTGCGAGAGCACTCGCTGTCGAAGATCCCTGCTTTGCTCGTTGTCGGCAAGAAGGAAGCCGAGACTCAATCGGTATCCATCCGCCGTTTGGGTAGCGACGGCCAGAAGGTGATGCCAACCGGCGAGGCCATTGCCGCGCTTGTAGCGGAAGCCGTCCCGCCGGATATCCAACGCAGCAGGACAGCGCAGTAGCGGCTCGCAAACAATCGATTACAATCGCGTCGCCTCTCGTACGAACCGAGCAGACGGCAGCAAGTTCAACGAAAGCAGCTATGTCCGAGATCATCGACTTTCTACGTACACGCCGATCGGTCAAGCCGCGAGAGATGACCGGGCCAGGTCCCTCGCCTGAAGAGATCGAGACCATTCTCACCATCGGCTCGCGCGTCCCCGATCACGGCAAGCTCGCACCGTGGCGGTTCATCGTGTTCGAAGGCGACGGACGCGTCCGCGCCGGCGATGTCATCGCCCGTGTCTACGCGCGCAAGAATCCATCGGCTCCGCAGGAAGAGATCGAAATCGAAAAACGCCAACTCATGGAAGCGCCGCTGGTGATCGGCGTGGTGAGTTGCATCAAGCCACACCCGAAAGTGCCGTCGTGGGAGCAGGTGCTGTCGGCTGGCGCAAGCGCCATGAACATCGTCACGGCGGTCACCGCGCTCGGCTATGGCGCGAACTGGCTGACAGGCTGGTTCGCCTACGATCGCGACATACTCGACGGCTTCGGTCTAAAGCCGGACGAAAGATTTGCGGGCTTCATCCACATCGGAACGCCAACCAAGCCCAGCAAGGACCGGCCTCGCCCGACGCTGTCTGAGATCGTTTCGCGATTCTAGAGCTTCGCTTCTGATGGAATCAGAAGCGAGGCTCTAGATTATTTTTCTGACGCGTTTTCTTCACGCGAACCGGTGTCCACTTCGCTCGAAAACGCTATGGAGCATTTTCGCTTCTGATGGAATCAGAAGCGAGGCTCTCAGATCTTGATTTAACGCACTTTCTTCACGCGAACCGGTATCCATCTCCGGGTCAAGCCCGAGGACATGCTTCGCTCGAGAACGCTATAGTTATTCACCTTCCGATTTCTTCAGCGTCATTCCCCGCTCCTCGAGCCAGAGTCTTATTTCCGAAGCTGTTACGGTGCCGACGCCGGGCTCTGACAGGAGTTCTTCCCAGGTATAGGCGCTGGCGATCTCGACAAGATGCCGGCTGCGCTTGGCGATCGTCCGGCCTCCGAGCGAGGCGTGGCGGCCATGAAGCAACGCCTCGACGGCCCGACGCGGAAGGCTGCGGCGCAAGGCGCTCTCCTTTGGTTTCGGACAGAACGCTCGCACGTCATATTCCTCGATATCGAGACGCACGGCGATCTCGCGAACGCCGAGCCCCACGGAACGCAGCACCGCCACCTCGTCGCGCAGCCAGCCGAGGAAGCGGCGGCGGTTGTAATCGCGTTGCCGCGGCGCCTGGCGCGCCCGCGGCTTTGACGGCGGCGCAGCTGGCTGAACGGGAACATCGACATCCTTGACCAGCGTCAGCATGGGCGATCTCCTAGTGTGCCGGACAGAGCGGCTTTCAATTTCGACTATCGCTACTTACGGCACTGAAGCCGTTGAGCGAGACGTTGCAGGTGACGGGTTCGTTATCTGAGGGGTCGTTCGTGTGAAGGCAGACATTATCTATTGAACCTGATTGGGACGGCGAGTGTGATGGATCCGCCGCCGACGTTGGAGGGTGGGGCTGGAACGGGGCTGGCGCGGCGCGGCAGCGACACCGCCTCGGCGTCGAGCGCGGAATCGCCGGCCGAGCGCACCAGCCGCGCCGACAGCACCCGGCCCGAGCGGTCGATCGTGAACGCGACCGAGGCCACGCCCATGCCCGCCCCGGACGGGAAGCGCTTGTGGCGGTTGAGATGCGCCATCAGCGCGGCGCGCCAGGTCGCCGGCGACATCGACGACGCCATGCCCTCGGCCGGCGCGGCCGCGCGATCGGCGCGCTGCGCCTGCGAACTCTGCGGCGCGGTGGTGCGCGGCGCCTTCTTCTGCTTTTTCTTCTTCGGCTTCGGCTTCGGCGGCTCGACCTTGGACGGCAGCACAACCTCCGCCTTCTCCACCTTCGGCGTTTCCGGCAGCTTGACCTCCGCCTCCTTCACCTCCGGAGGCGTCGGCTCGGGATCGGGCTTCTCCTCGATCGGCTTCTCAGGATCGACCTGCTCCTCGGCCTCCACCATCTCCGGCCCCGGCGCGACGTCCTGCTGCGGCGCCTCGGGCGCGACAGCCATCGGCGCCAGCTCCATCATGATCGCCGCCGGAGGATCGCCCGGCGCCTCCGCCGCCGCCGGCCAGTGCAGCGCCAGCCAGATGCCGCCGGCATGCAGCGCCACCACCGCAAGCCCGGCCGCGGTCCAGCGCAACGCCGCCGCCCGGCTCACCTCATCGCCGGCCCGGCCGTCCGGGTCGCGCCAGTCGATTTTCATCATGGCGCAGGCGCCGCCGCCGGCGCGGCTCCGCTCGCCGCCGCCACCTGCCCGGTATCCTCGAGCCCCACCAGCGCGATCTTGAGATAACCGGACTCGCGTAGCAGGTTCATCACCTTCATCAGCTCGGTATAGGCTACCGTCCCGTCGGCGCGCAGGAACACCCGCTGCTCGCGATCATTGTTGGTCTGCTGGTCCAGCGTCGCCTGCAAGGTATTGCGCGGCACCTCGTCGTTGCCGAGCGCCAGCGTCAGATCTTGCTTCACCGTCAGGAACACCGGCTTGTCAGGCCGCGGCTGCGGCTGCGCGTTCGACACCGGCAGGTCCACCGCGATATCCACCGTCGACAGCGGCGCCGCCACCATGAAGATGATCAAGAGCACCAGCATCACGTCGATGAACGGCGTGACGTTGATCTCGCTCAACTCGTCGATGCCGCCGTCCTGCGGGTTCTTCAGCGATACTCCCATGGCGCATCACTCGGCAGCAGAGCGGCCGCGCGACAGCGCCACCACGGACGGGCCAAGCCCCCGCTCCTGCCGTTCCAGATCGCGCGAGATGTGCTGGACGATCTCGCCGGAAGCGTCCGACAACAGCGCCCGGTAGCTCGAAAGCGCGCGCGCGAACACGTTGTAGATGATCACCGCCGGGATCGCGGCGACAAGCCCGAGCGCGGTCGCCAGCAGCGCCTCGGCGATGCCCGGCGCCACCACCGCGAGGTTGGTGGTCTTGGTCTGCGAGATTCCGATGAAGGCGTTCATGATGCCCCACACCGTGCCGAACAGGCCGACGAACGGCGCGGTCGCGCCGATGGTCGCCAGCAGGCCGGTGCCGCGGGCGATGTCGCGCCCCGCTTTGGCCTCGATGCGCGACAGCGCGATCGCCAGCCGCTCCTTGATGCCCTCGGAGGACAGATCGCCCGAGCGCTGCAGCTCGCGCTCCGCCGCCCCCATCAGATCCGCCACCGTGCCCTCGCAGGTCCAGCCCTCGGCGATCTCGGAGCGCGCCCCGTCGAGGCTGTCGGCCCGCGTCAGCTTGCGCAGGCAGCTTTGCGCGCGCCGCCGCGACGCCGCGAGCTCGATCCCCTTGGCCAGCCAGATCGTCCACGTCACCAATGATGCGAACGCAAGGCCGATCATCACCGCCTTCACGACGATGTCGGCCTGCATGAACATGCCCCACGGCGACAGGTCCTGCGGAAGCGACGACGACGAGCTCTCCGGCGCGGGCGATGGCGCGGCGGAATCCGGCGCGGCGGATTGATCCAGAGGCGCGGCCGCATCCGATGAAGGTGACGACGCGGACGATCCCTCCCCGGATGCAGCATCGGAAGACGCTTCGGGAGAAGGCGAGGCGGACGGCTGCGATGACGCAGCCCCAGCCGAACCATCAGTGGCAGACGGAACAGAGGCAGACGGAGCGGAACCCGCCCCAGAAGACGACGATGGTGCGGCGTCCGCAGCGGACGCCGGCGGCGTGGCGGCCGGCTGTGACGCCATAGCGTCAGGCTGCGGGTGCGGTCGCCGGTCCCGTGCGTCGGCGTCACCAGGCAGGATGGCGAGCATGAACGCGGCGGCAAGCAGGCCGCGGGCGATCCTTGCGGGAAGTTCGCCCGCCACGATTGTCCGGATGTTACGCATCATGGGCTTGATCTTTCGTTGCGAGCGTCGCCACCGGCTGGCGTGCTGTGGAGGTCCGGAACCGGCCGACGCGCGGTCCGCTTCCCGGACGGGACGCTCTGTTGATTATTTGTCCGACGTTGATGGCTCCCCCGACCATGGCTATCCCCTCGCGAGAGCCTCGACAGGCTTCAGCCGGGCCGCGCGATACGCCGGCATGAAGCCGAACAGCGTGCCCATGACCACCGCTCCCAGCAGCGCGCCCAGAGCCATGGTGACGGAGAAGATCACCGTCATGCCGAACAGGAGCGCCGCGCCCACACCGATCAACGCGCCGAGCAGCAACCCGACCACGCCGCCGATGGCCGCCAATACGACTGCCTCGGTCAGGAACTGACCCAGGATGTCGGCGGTCCTGGCCCCGATCGCGGTCCGGACCCCGATCTCCCGCGTGCGCTCGGAGACGGTGATGAGCATGATGTTCATGATGCCGATGCCGCCGACCAGCATCGAGATCGCGGCGATGGCGCTGAGCAGCAGATTGCTGGAGCGGCGCTCGTCCTCGGCCTTCTGGAACGCCGATGCTGAATCGTAGATGTAGAAGTCTTCGCGGCCATGGCGCCGGATCAGCAGCGCCTTGATGGCCTCCTTGGTCTCATGCAGACGCGACATGTCGGCGATGGAAACGACGATCTCCGACAGATCATCCTTGCCGAACAGCCGCATCGTCGCAGTGCGCAGCGGCATCACCGCGCGCTTGTCCCGATCCGTCCCCCTCTCGGACAGGCCCTTGCTTTCCAGAACCCCGGTGACGAGAAAAGGAAGGTTGTTGACGAGGATGTGGCTGCCGGAAGGATCGGCGACATCAGGGAAAAATTTGGACGCGAGGGTCGAACCGAGCAGCACCACGGGGCTGCCGCTGATCTCATCCTGCTTCGTGAAGAATGCGCCCTTCGCCATGTCCCACTTGTGAACCGTCCGGAACTCGGATGTGGTGGCGACCACGTCGGTATTCAGGTCGATATTGCCGCGACGCATCGAGGCCATGTCCCACATTGCGGGCATCGACCCCGACACGTTGTCCATATCCTTGATCGCCTGGGCGTCGGCGGGAGTGAGCGGCAGGCTGTTTCCCGTCGATTCGCCGGCGCGGTCGACCACGATCCAGTTGGTGCCGATCGCCGAAGCCCGCTCGATGTACGACGCCTGCGCGCCGCGCCCGATCGCCATCATGGCGACGACGGAGGCGACGCCGATGACGATGCCGCTCAGGGTGAGCGCGGTGCGGACGGGATTGATCGCGAGCGCCACGAGGGCCGAGCGCGCGGCTTCCTCCAGCCAGGTCCAGAGCGGAGGCGAGCTGTCGCTCGCCTGCCATGGGGCAACGGCCATCGACGACGAAACCTTCTCGGGGTCCGGGCCGCTGTCGGAGACGATCAGACCATCCTCGATCCGGATGATGCGCTCGGCCGCGGCGGCTACTTTGGAGTCGTGCGTAATGAGGATGACCGTGTGCCCGTCGCCGGCCAGCTTCTTCAGGATTCCCAGAACCTCCGTGCCGCTTTTGCTGTCCAGCGCGCCGGTCGGCTCATCGGCGAGGATGACGGCGCCGCCGTTCATCAGCGCGCGCGCGATGGAGACACGCTGCTGCTGGCCGCCCGACAATTGTGAGGGACGGTTGGTGATGCGGTTGGCCAGGCCAAGGCGCGTCAGAAGCGCGGTCGCGCGGCGCTGGCGGTAAGCGCGCGGCGCGCCGGCATGGATCGCCGGCATCTCGACGTTGCCGAGCGCGCTCACCGTCGGAATCAGGTGATAGTTCTGGAAGATGAATCCGAAGCAGCCGCGGCGCAATGCGGCGAGTTCCTCGCGATTCAATGTTGCGACGTCCCGGCCGCCAAACCGATACGCGCCGTCGCTCGGTCGATCCATCAGGCCGATGATGTTCATCAGCGTCGACTTGCCGGAGCCGGAGGCGCCGATGATCGCCACGAATTCGCCGGCGTGGATCGACAGGCCGACGCCGCGAAGCGCATGCGTCACGACATCGCCGCTGCGATAGGAGCGGCGGATGCCCTCCAGTTCGATGAGCGGCGTGCGTGAGGCGGTCATGACTCCACCCTCAGCTTCGCGGCCGGGCCAGCCGCCTTCGTGCCGGTGATGACGCGCTCGCCATCCGCCACCCCGCTCGTGATTCCGACCAGAAAGCGGGTGCGGGTGCCGATCTCGACCTTGCGGACAGCGATGGTCCCGTCTTCACGCAGAACGCGCACCTCTCCCTTGTCATTGAGCGATGCGACCGGAACAACCAGGGCGTTCTGCGCCGCGGCGGTCACGAAGAACACCTGCGCGGTCATCCCCGCCCGCAAGCTGCCATCTGCGTTGGGAACGTCGAACAGCGCCGTGTAGAGCACGACATTGCCCGATTGCGGCGTCGTCTTGGTCTCGGCTTTCTTGTTGTCGGGACGCCGGGGCGCCGGCTGGATCTGCCGGAGCGTCGCATGCCACTTGCGATCCGGCCGGCCCAATGTCGTGAACCACAGCGGCATGCCCTCGCGCAGCTTGACGACATCGGCCTCGGACACATCGGTCCATACCGTCATGGTGTCGAGATCGGCGATCTGCAGGATCAGCGGCGTGTCGTAGTTCGCATTGAGGGTTTGCCCCTCCTTCGCGTCCACCGAAACCACGGTGCCTCCCATCGGCGCGGTGATGCGGGCGAACCTCAGCGCCGTTTTCTGCGCGCGCAGGTCGGCCTGCATCTGGCGGATGCGGGCCTTGGAAGCATCGATGCGCGCGATCAGGATGTCGCGGTCGCGCGTCGTCGTTTCAAAAGCGAGTTTCGACACCGCGCTGGTCTGTGACAGCGTCAGGTGCCGCTCGACATTGCGTTCCGCGAACACAAGCCCGGCTTCCTGCTCCGCCAGTTCGGCCCTCAGCCGTGCCAGATCGGCCTCGATTCCCTCGACTTTCGCCGACTGCACTTCGGCGTCGATCTCCGCCACGACCCGTCCCGCGGTCACCTTGTCGCCGACGGCGACGCGCAGATGCTTCAACTGGCCGGTCACCTGCGCGCCGACATCGACGCTCGCATAGGGCTGGATCTTGCCGGTCGCGGCCACCGTGCTCTCGATGTCCTGCCGCGTGACCGCGACGGTCTCATAGAGGCTGTCCGCCGACGGCGCGCGAAACCCCATGACGGCGAGCGTGCCGAGCGCAGCCAGTCCCGCGGCGCTCAGCCCCAGGACAAGCCGCCGGGAGCCGCGCGCGCGCCGCGCCGGCGCGGTCCAGGCCGGCGGCAGCGCCAGGCCGTCGACATCGTCGGGAGGCACCGGAGCGTTCATGGCCGGCATCCGCTCACTGGATGTCTTTGTAATCGACGTCGAACGACTGTCCGGGCCCGGCGTCGAACAGCATGTAGAACTCGCCGTCCGGCCGTTTGAAACTCACGGTCGAATCCGGTCCGAACTTCGTCTGAAGCACGACGGATTCGTCGTAGCGGATCACGTCGAGCCTGACGCCGGGAACGCCGGTGCCGTCCGCGAAGCCGCCCTCGCAGCTGACCGTCGTCGCATTGGCCATCTTGCAGATGCAGAACGGCGGATGCGCCCAGGCCGCGCCGATAAACAGCGACACCGCGCCGATGACGGCGAGGGTCAGTCCGCCCGTCCGAAACCCCATCATGGCCGCCCCCTCTTCTCGAGCCAGGCCGCCATCACGGGCGACGCCTTGCGGATCGGGATCGTCGCCTGATGCAGCGTTCCGTCCCAGCCCTCCAGCGTCAGCCACAACTCGTCATCGGCGGTGGTTCGTTCCGGAACGCGCATCTCGGCGGTCTGCCGGTACGGCGTGCCGGAGAACAGCGCGCCCGCGGTGCGGAGGTTGCGCGGCTTGCCGACGCGCAGGTAAGCGGCCTTCACCTGATCGACGCAGGCCGGGCACAGCGCCAGCGCGAACTCCTTGGCATGGCCGGCGCGGCCTTCCGCATCCGGCGCAACCAGCTTGAACTCCGCCAGCCGCACGCTCCACGGCCCGACCGCGATCTCACCGATCTCGCGCTGGCCGAGACCTTTCTTGCCGTCGAAAAACGCATTCTCGTGAAACCATGCCGGCCCGAAGACGATCGGCAGGATCAGCACCAGTGCGCTGAGGTGAAAGCGCCAGCGCTGCCACAGCGACGCGCCGCGCGAGGGGGATGCAAGCACCGTCATTCCGCGGCCTCCAGTCCAAGCCGCGCCTGCCGGCGCTCGCGCACGATCTTCACCGTCTCGATCGCGGTGCGCTTGGTCCACACCATCATGCCCGAGAACACCAGCGTGGTGAGCGCCAGGCCGAACAGCAGATAGACCAGCTTGAGCCAGATTCCGGCGAAATCGCCGGTGTGCAAGGGCCGCATCGAGCCGGTGACGAGTTCGAGCGCGGAGCGGTCGGAGACGCGCCGAGTCCGTTCGACCTTGCCGTTATAGGGGTTGACGTCGACCGACTCGAATATCAGCGGATAATTGCCGCGCCCGCCGACGCTGATGTGGTCATAGGCGCTGCTCGGGAACTGGACGAAACTCGGGTCGAGATCGGGCAGTTGATGCCGCACCGCCTCGGCCGCCTGCTCCAGCGTGATCCGAGGCGCCGCCGCGCCCTTGGCCACGACGGGAACACCGCTACGCGACACCACCGGCGGCACGCCAGCCGTCGAGATGGAGATGTGGTTGTCGCCGAGAATCGCCTGGATCAGGAACCAGCCGCCCGTCACCGCCATGATGGCGATGAACGGAATCGACCACGCGCCGGCCAGCCGGTGCAGGTCGCCCCAGAAGATGCGCCTGCCCTTGCTCACACGCAGGCGCGGCCGCAGGTAGACCCGCCAGAACCGCTTGTAGACGACGATGCCGGTGATCAGCGACCCCAGCAGCGGGATCGAAAGCGCCGACACCGCGTACCAGCCGATCGGGAAGCCGCCATCGAACGGCATCAAGAGCCAGGCGTGCAACGCGCGCACGAAGCGCCGGAAATCGAACGCGCCCTGCTCGCCCTGGACAGCGCCGGTATAGGGGTTGACGTATAGCCTGCTGGAACTGCCGTTGGGACGCGTCACCGCGACGGTCAGGGCGAAGATCGACTTCACCGGCCGCGAGATGAACCGCACCCGCGCGCCGGGTTCCTCGCGCTCGACCGCCGCCATGATCTCGTCGTAGCTGAGCAGCCGCGCATCCGCCGACGGCGCATTGGCCCGCACCTCCGGATTCGCCAGCCACACGATTTCGTGACTGACCGTCGCGATCGATCCCGTCAGACAAACAAAGAACAAAAACGCCCAGATCGGCAACGCCAGCCAGCCGTGAAAAACAAACCACAGCCGGGCTCCCGAGGTTTTACGCGATACGGTTCCGTCCACTCTTGATGTCCCCCAGGCGCCGGTTGTTTCCGCCACGGGTCGAAAGCATTGTGACCCTCTATGTGTAAGACGATCGAGCAGCCGTTTTTTGAACCCCTAGTTGCAAAATTTTTTGACGAGTTCCATGTTACCCTTACCGCCGTTGCCGGATGTGTCGGTCCGCCGCTCTCCGTCATGCCCGCGCTAAAGCGCGAAGCGCGTCTTCGCGCAGATGTCGCGGGCATCCACGTCTTAACGGCCGCTCAGCAAAGCAAGACGTGGATGGCCGGGACATAGGCGAGCGGAAGCGACACCGTTCTTCGAACGGCTATGCCCGGCTATCACGATTCAACCAGAATTCATTTCGTCAGCAAACGAGCTACCAGCGATAGCTCACCCTGCCGAGCACGGTGCGCACGCGCCCGACGTTGCATTGAACAAGGCTGAAGCACCCCACGACATACTGATTGTCGAACAGGTTGGTGACATTGACGGAGAAACGCCAGTTGTCGATGTCGTAGCGGGCCATCGCGTCCACCACCGTATAGGCGGGCGCCTCAAACGTGTTCAAAAAGTCTCCCGCGCTGGCCGAGACATAGCGTATGCCGCCGCCGAATCCGAGCCCGTTCAGTGCGCCCTCGCGGATGGTGTAGTCGGCCCAGAGCGATGCAAGATGCGGTGGCGTCGTCACCGGCCGCTTGCCAAGGTTGGCGTCGTTGCTCTGGGTCACCCGCGCATCGTTGTAGGCATAGGCGGCGGTCAGGTTGAGATTGCTGGTCAGGCTGGCGACCGCCTCGAACTCGAAGCCGCGAGATGTGACCTCGCCGATCTGGATTGAGAACCCCGGATTTGCCAAATCCGCCGTCGTGACATTCTGGCGCTGCAGGTCGTAAACTGCGGCGGTGATCCGCAAGTTCATGTCCCTGGGCTGGTACTTGATGCCCGCCTCATACTGCACGCCGGTCTCCGGCCGGAGCGGCGACCCGTCGAATGTCCTGCCGGAAAGGGGCGTAAAGGATTCGGCGTAGCTGACATAGGGAACGACGCCGCTGTCGAACTCGTAGCCCAGCCCGGCCCGCTTGGTGAAAGCCCGATTGTTCTGATTGGTGACCGAGCCGCCAATGATATCCACTATGCTGGTGTCCGCCCAGTCGTGGCGTCCGCCGAGAGTCAAAATCCATTGGTCGAGCTTGATCTGATCCTGAACATAGACGCCGATGAAGTTTTCGGGTTGCCTCTCTGCATATTGATCAGTAGTCGACCAAACAACAGGCGAACCATAAACCGGCGCGAAAACATCGATCGGACCGACGGTCCCATAATTACCTAGGACAGCGGTTTTACCCCGCCGATGGTCCACGCCGAACAGCACGGTATGTTGCAGGGGGCCGGTCATTGCTTTCAACTCGGCATGATTGTCGATCGCAAACGTATCCCTCGTAACATGTCGGCTTTCCGCCCGGCGATTCACCGTGCGCAGATCTGCGCCTACAGACGTCGGATTGACGTCACGACGCTCCCAACTCTCTCGTGAGTATTGAACGTTCTGCCTGAAGGTCAGGCTCTCGGTGACGTGGTGTTGCAGATTGTATCCCGCGACAGTCATCTCCGTTCTGTTATAAGTGTCAGGCTCACCGATGAAGCGCGTAACCGGGATCCGCCCATTCGGATTCGGCAGCACCGTCCCCCGCGCGGGAAGGCCGAAGTTCCATCTGCCCTGGTTTCTCTGATGCAGGCTGTACGCCGTGATTTCCGTCTCGGCGGTCGGACGCCAGGTCAACGCGCCGGAGAGAAACGCGCGCTTGTCGTTCGAGAAATCGATGCCGTTGCCGCCCTCGCGCAGCAGGCCGGTGAAGCGATAGAGCAGCTTCCCGTCCTCCGTTACCGGCCCGCCAAAGTCAAAAGCGCCACTCCTCTGTTCGAAGCTGCCGCCCTGAAGCTGAAATTCATGAATGGGTTTCTCGGAGGGGCGCTTGGTGACGAGAGCAATCACGCCGCTGGGCTGACCCTGACTGTCAATCGGCGTTGGAACGGGACCCTCCATCGGCGTCCAAAAGGGCCCCCTTTGATCGGCGAGCTTTGCTGGTAGCGCTCGCAGCGTCGGAGCTGGCCGGGATTGCGGAGACGGTGCGAGCGCGGGTTGTTTGATCGTCGTCGCGGCTTTTGAATCTCCAGCTGTCGTTACCGGTCTCTACGATGTCACAGTGATGGGTCAGCCGGTCGAGCAGCGCAGTGGTCATCTTGGCATCGCCGAACACGCTGGGCCACTCTCCGAAGGAGAGGTTGGTGGTGACGATGACGGATGTGCGCTCGTAAAGCCGGCTGATGAGGTGGAACAGAAGCTGGCCGCCGGATTGAGCGAACGGTAGGTAACCCAGTTCGTCGAGAACGATGAAGTCCATCCGGGTCAGATGTTCGGCGAGCCGGCCCTGACGTCCGTTGCGGGTCTCGCTTTCGAGACGGTTGACGAGGTCGACGACGTTGTAAAAGCGCCCGCGGGCACCGGAGCGGATGCAGCTCCTGGCGATGGCGATGGCCAGATGGGTCTTGCCGGTGCCGGTACCGCCGACCAGCACGACGTTGCGTTGCTGGGCGATGAAGCCGCCGCCGGCGAGATCATTGACAAGTGTCTGGTTGATCGGCGTGCCGTCGAACTGGAAGTCAGCGATGTCCTTGGCGAGAGGAAGCTTGGCGATGGTGAGCTGGTACTTGATCGATCTCGCCTGCTTTTCGCTGATCTCGGCCGTGAGCAAGTCGCCGACGATGCGCTGAGGTTCATGCTGGCGCTTGATGGCGGTCACCATGATCTCGTCGAAGGCGGCCTTCATTCCGTAGAGCTTGAGCTCACCCATGAGATCGAAGATTTGGGCTCGTTCCATCAGTTGGTCCTCCGGAGGTTGTCGTAGCGGGCACAATCAGCGATCGGCGCATGGCGAAGCGTCAGTGCGGCCGGCGTCATGATGTTGGCTGGTGGCGCCGGCTCACGTTGCCGAGCTAGGATGTTGAGCACGACATCAGCGGAATGAACGCCGTGAGCGACCGCTTCGGCGCAGGCGGCCTCAACTGCTGGCAGACCGTCGGTCAGCGCCGCGTTGAGGATGTCGACCATCTGCCGATTGCCGTCATCGGCGCCGGCAAGCTTTCGCCGCACACGCTCGATCGCAGCCGGCAGCACCCAGTCCTTAAAGGGCGCCCCGTTGCGCAAGGCGCCGGGCTTGCGCATCAGGACAGGCACATAGTGCCAGGGATCGTAGACCGTCTCGCCGCGGCCAAATGATCGTTGATGCTCGGCAACGATCCGGCCGTCTTGGCGGATTACGATGCGGTCCGCATAGGCCTGGACTTCAACAGGCCGCCCAACGGCGCTCGCCGCCACCGAGTATTTGTTGTTGTCGAAGCGCACCAGGCAGGTCTTGGAGATCGAGGCGGGCACGGCATGGAAGCCGTCGAAGCGACCGGCATAGGGGACGAGCCTTGGTCGCTCAGCTTCGAAGACTTCCCAGATGGTTCGGTCCGCGAACTCCGGATGTCGGTGCGCTTTGGCGTAAGCAATGCATTTATCGAGCAGCCAGGCGTTCAGCTCATCCAGCGTCTTGAAGCGCAGCCGCGGGGTGAAGAACCGTTCGCGGACCAGCCCGACCTGGTTCTCAACCTGGCCCTTCTCCCAGCCCGACGCTGGCGTGCAGGCGACCGGGTCCACCAGATAGTGGCTGCACATCTGCAGGAAGCGGCGATTGTAAAGGCGTCCCTTGCCGACGAAGATCGTCTCGACCGCCGTCTTCATATTGTCGTAGATGCCGCGCCTGCAGGCTCCCTTGAACAGTGCGAACGCCCGGTCATGGGCGTCGAACACCATCTCCTGCGTCTCGCGCGGATAGGCCCGCACGAACAGCATCCGACTGTGGCAGAGCCGGACGTGAGCCGCCTTCACGATCACCGTGACCCCGCTCAGCAGGACCACTTCGTGGCTCCAGTCAAACTGGTAGGCTTCCCCGGGTGCAAAGCTCAGTGGCACATAGGCCGAGGTGGTCGAGGCGCCACGCTCTTGGCTCCAGCGCCGCGCATATCGACGAACCGCATCGTAGCCCCCGACATAGCCCAGACCGCGAAGCTCTTCGAACAACCGGATCAGCGTCAGCCGTTCTCGCGCCGCCTTGCTCTCGTTTGCCACCAGCAACCGGTCAAGCTCGGCACTCCAAGGGCCCATCTTCGGCTGAGGCTGTGTCTCTCGCTCGTACCGAAACTCCGTCGATTGAGAACGGATGACCTTGCGAACCACCTTCCGCGACACGCCGAGTTCTCGGCAAATCGCCTTGATCGGACGACCATCAACAAAATAGGCGCGACGGATCTTGGCAATCGTCTCCACCACCAGCATTCCAACCTCGGCTTCCATGACTCGATGGAAGCCACTGTGGACCCTTGCCCCGGGGTCCCGATTGGATGCCGATTACCCCGAAAACAGGGTCCTTATTCCACGCCGAAACACACCCTGACCGTAAAGGACCGATGCAGGCCCGCGCATCACCTCGATACGCTCCAGCCCGTAAGGCTCGATATCGGACCAGTTCGTGGCGCTACGTAGCCCGTTCAGATAGATCGCCCCGTTAAATCCATCGGCACTGAAGCCTCGCACCTGGAACCTGGGTGCGAATTGCTGCTGGCCGGTACGCTCAGCCAGAACACCCGGCGTATACTGCAGCGTCTCGTTCAGGGTCTGGTTTCTCCGGGTCTCGATCTGGTCGCGCGTCACGACCGAGATCGACTGCGGCACCTCGATGATCGGCGTGTCGGTCTTGGTGGCGGTGGCGCTGCGGCTCGCGACAAATCTGTTCACCGGACCCCACGCGGTCTCGCCCTGCACGTCGATCGTGTCAAGCGAGATCGCTCCGGCTGGCGCCGCACCGCCGACCGGCGCGGCCGCGCGCTGAATGGTGACGGTGTTCGCGCCGCTCACATTGTAGGAGACGCCGGTGCCGGCGAGAAGGCGGGCGAGCGCCTGTGTATTCGACGCGGAGCCATGAAAGCCGGGCGAGTTCATTCCGCTCAGCTCGGTGGTCCGGTAAGCCAGCTGCATGCCGGATTGATTTGCGAACTCCCGCAGCGCGGATGCAAGCGGTTGAGGCGCGATGTTGAAGCTGCGCGCATTGGCTTGCGCCGCCGCAGGCTCAGCCAAAGAAAAAACAACAATCGACGCCGTGCTCAACGCCGTCGTCAGCAACAGCACTCTCGTAAATCCCGCACGCACCTTGCAACGCTCACAATGGCACCGCTCTCCCCTTGCAGACATAAAAAGCCCCACGTCTCTCGTCATGCGCAGCAGGCGTTCCGGAGAAACGCCAGGAAGGGCTATCGATGTCGTTCGGACTTTCCCCTTCACCCAAGAGACGCGTGAGCAGCCGTTTCACCTAAACGACTTTCTGAAAATATTCTCTTTGATTGAAAACGTTCTAACTGATGACGATCATCACGCCGGGAATCCGCCGCGCTGTGAGACCCTGAGTTTCCGCAAGAGCCGCGACCGCGGCCTGCGCCTGACGGATCGAGAAAACCGCGCTGACCGGATCATGGCTGCGGCTGCGATCAACGAGCACGATCGGCTCGGGCACATAACGCCCCAGCTCCGCGACGGCTTCCGCGAATGGCCTGCCTTCAAAGATCACCCGGCCCGTCCGCCAGGCCAAGACCTGCTCCGGATCGATCTCCGTCGCCGGTGAGGGCGATCCTCCTCTGCTGTATCGTGTCTGCTGGTCAGGCTTGATGGTGATCGCGGCCATGACCGGCATTGCCGTCGCGTCTTCCAATGCCGGAGCCGCCACGCGCGCCTCTCCGGACATGACGGTGACGGTCGCCTCCTCGTCCAGCGCCCGCACGCTGAGGCTGCCTGACACCGCATCGGTGTTTCCTCCGAAAGTGGACACCCGAAACGGCGCATCGGCGTCGGTTCCGATGTCGAACATCGCCTCGCCCTGCAGGAGCTCGACAAAACGAAGATCCTGGCGATACCGGACAGCGAGCGCGGAATCGGTGTTCAGCGTCACCCGTGTCCCATCCGCGAGCACAACGTCTCTCTGTTCGCCCGCGGCGGTGCGGTAGTCAGCCTGCCAGAGCAGCCTGACTCTCGGCACGGCAACGACGGCGACCGACGCAGCGATAGCGGCGCTGCCGCCAAAGACCAGCGCGCGCCGCGAAAGGCTGGCCGGCTGGCGCGGCGCGCGCTCCTGCCCGGCCTGAAGGTCGAGCGCGCCAAGCTGTCGCCAGAACGCCCGCTCGCGGATGAATGCCCGTGCGTTTTCTTCCGAAGCCGCGCGCCACGCCTTGAAGCGCGCCAGTTCCGCTTCGGTCATTCGCCCCGACGACAGGCGCACCACCCAGTCGCGCGCGTCACTGGCCGCCCTCTCGCTGATAACGTCGGGATTTCCGCTTTCGTCCATGGTCTCGCGAATCGGTTTATCGGCGAAGACAGCTCTGGAAGCGCTTCTATCCTAAAGACGCGCGAGATGCCGATAGACCCAAACACGTCTGGAATATTTTTTGTATCAGTCCGGAAGATGGGAACGGACAGCCGCCAGATGCTCGAAAGCGCGCCGGATATGATAATAGACCGCCGCTTCGGAAATGCCGAGTTCCAACGCGATGTCGCGGTGCGTCATTCCCTCGAAACGGGACATCAGCAGAACGCGTCTGGTCTGCGGCGGAAGTGAATTGATCGCTTCGCGCACGATGGCCGCCGCCTGGCGGCCAATGACGATCCGTTCGGGCGAAAGCTCGTCCTCGGTATCGTACAGAAGATCGTGGACCTCGGTATTGAGCGCGCTGCGCCGCCGTTCCTTCCGCAGATAGTCGGTCGCCGTGTTCCTGGCCACGCGACGGACGAAAGCGGAGGGATTTTCGATAGCGCTGTCCGGTTGATGATTGGCCAGCTTCAGCCAGGTCTCCTGCACGATATCGGCTGAGGCAACCTCTCTGGTCCGGCCGCGAACCGCACCCTCGACGCGCGCGCGATCCGTCATCAGGACGTTCAGCAATCGCGAAAGTGAGGGTTTTCTGGTCATAGACGGTGATACCGGGCGCTGACGCCAACGCCCGGTATCAGTCCACGCACACCGGGCTGGCGCACAGGTTGTCTATCGCGCCGTCACTTCATCCGCAAACCCAATAGATTGGAGAGCTTCTAAGTGGATTTGAGGTCGAGCGCCTTCAGAACTTGTAGGTCATGGTGAGAAGCACGCTGCGCGGCGCGCCCCATGCGTAGCCATTGTACCAGTCGTAGAAGGTATAATACTTGTTATCGAGCAGGTTCCTGATGTTGAGCGTGGCCAACAGATTGTCGTTGAACTTGTAGCTCGCCATCGCATCCACCACCCAGTAGCTCGGCGCGGTGAACAGCACCCTGCCGTAGGCCGGGTTGTTGAGGTTGGCCCAGGTCTGGTCCATCCAGCGCGCGCCGCCGCCCAACGTCAGGCCGTCGAGCGCGCCGTCGAGCTTGTAGGTGCTGTAGAACGTAAACTGGTTCGCCGGAATGACCGTCACGACCCTCACATTGTCGAGCTGCGAGACGTTGTGGGTAAACCCGGTCTGGATCTGCCACTGCGGCGAGAGCTGGCCCGAGATTTCCAGCTCGAACCCTTCGGTCATGACGCCGTCCGCCGGACGATAAGATAAGCCGGCGTGCCGATCGGCGTCAGGCCGCCGCTCGGGACAGCGTAATTGTCCTGCTTGAGCTGGAAATAAGCGGCGCTGGCGTTGAGGCGACCATCGAAGAAGGCAGCCTTGAGACCGTATTCCGTGTTGATGCCTTCAAGCGGCGGGAGCGTGGCGCCCTGTTCGTTCTGCGCCGTTTGGGGCATGAAAATGCCGGTATAGCTGGCATAGGCGGACAGAGCATCGGTGAGGTCGAAAACCGCGCCGTAATACGGGATCACCTGACCCGACTTCTTGAGGCGACTGCTGACCCCCCAGTTTAAGCGGTTCGCTTCATAATCGGCGACGCGCGCGCCCAGCAGCACCTTCAGCCTGTCATGCACGTTGAGCCGCGTGGCTACGTAGACTCCGTTTTCGTCGTGAACCTCTCTGTTGGAATTGGTCGGGACCGGCAACAATCTCGGCTGCGGGATATTCCCGGTCCAGTTGTAAAAATCAGAAACGATGTTGCTGGTTCCCGGTCCCGTCGGGTCCACACCGAAGCCATTGTTTCTCCAGTCCCGCCTCGAAATGCGGCCGCCGACAATGAGTTCGTGCTTGCGGTCGAACAGCCAGAGCGGTCCCGAAGCAAAAAGCTCCGCGGTATCAGTCCGGGTTTTGCCGGTGTAATTGTATCGCCAGAGACTGACCCCGCTGCCGTCCAGCGGATTCGGATTGCCGCCGGAGGCGGAGGCAATAGCCATATCGTAACCGCTGACCTGGCGAAGGAGATGCAGCTTGATCCGCCATTCATTGTCGAAGCGATGTTCCAGCATCGTGAAGACGTTACTGGCGTTCTGTTCCCAGGTGCCCCAGCGCGCGCCGGGATTGAATGAACGCGGCACCGTATTGAACTCGCCGAGGCTGTTGAACAGCGGAATCATTCCAGCCGTATAGCCCCTCGGAACGAAGCGCTGATAATCCGCGCCGACGGTCAAAAGCGTGTCCGGCGTCAGGTCAGCCTCGACGATCCCATAAAACAGCGAACTCTTCTGCTCTCTATGAGAGAGGTAGGATCGGGCGTCCTGATGGGCGGTCACGAAGCGTCCGCGCACCGTCCCGCTCTCGTTCAGCGCACCGCTGAGATCGAGTTCTCCGCGGTAATCGTCCCATGAGCCGGCGCGCAGCGTGGTGTAGCCCTGAAACGCGCGGGTCGGTTTCTTGCGGATGAGGTTGATGGTGGCGCCGGGATTACCGGCGCCGGTCGTAAGGCCTGACGTGCCCTTGAGAACTTCGACCCGATCGTACATCGCCATGTCCCTGGACGTGTCAGTACCTGGGTAAGCACCGTTGAGATAGGTCTGCATCCCGTCATACTGCATGCTTTGAATGGTGAAGCCGCGGGCATAGTAATTGGTTATCCCGGCCCCGGCATTCTGGACGCTGAGGCCGGGCGTTTGATTGACCACATCATTGATCGACCTCAAGCTGAAGTCATTCATCTGCTGCTGCGTGATGACGCTGATCGACTGCGGCGTTTCGCGCGGAGTGAGTTGAAACCGCGTCGCGGTCGCGGTCACGCTCGGCGTATAGGCTCCGGTGCCTTCAGTTCGGCCGGGATCGCTCGACGGCACCCCGTCCACATCGATCGTATCGAGCGCGATCGCGCCGGCCGGCGCGGCTCCGGCAGAGACGGGAGCGGGATCGGCGATGGTCACGGTGTTGGCGCTGGTGAAGCGGAAGGTCAGGCCCGATCCAGCCAGCAGGCGGCTGAGCGCCTGATTGCGCGTCAGCGTCCCTGTCAGACCGGCGCTGCGCCTTCCGGCAACGAGATTGGACGGAAACAGCAATCGCAATCCCGCCCGGTCGGCGAATGCGTTGAGCGCCCCGCCGAGATCCTGCGCCGGGATATTAAAGGCGATCGCCTGCGGCGCGCCCTGCTGCGACGGAATCGCCTGCGCGTTCGCGGATTCGAGGAACGCTGCGCTGGTCAGGAGCGTCAGGACCGCCGCCGATCCCAACAGAATGTTCCTGAGTGCCGATACCGTACCTGTGCCACGCCCGCCTTGTTCTGTCCGACTCATAACGTAATGCCCACCTGCCCCAATCCTGACGTGAGGGTCTCGGGCAATACCGCGTCTGCGCCGTCCCTCGGAAACAAGGACGAAACGGCCGACGAAACCTTGCAGCGGATTCGATCAAAAAAACCGGACGGGAGATTTGGACGGAAACATTCCGACGATCCATCATGGCCGGGTTTATCCCGGCCATCCACGTCTTTGTCTCGTTGAACCGCCCTTAAGACGTGGATACCCGTGACAAGCACGGGCATGACGGCGGAGAGAGTGGAGCGCGGACAATCTATCAGATCGGACTACCGAACGATCGTGACGAACGGCAGCCGCGTCATCTGCACCGGCAAGGTATCCTCGATCGTGTGCAGGATCGCCTCCGGATCGTTGAGATCGAACACGCCGGTCACTTCCAGCGAGCGCAGCCCGTCTCCCATCAGGACGATCCGTCCGCGGCGGTAGCGCTCGATGTCAGCCACCACATCGGCCAGCGGCCGGCGATTGAAGATCAGCTTGCCGCGGCGCCACGCCGTTTCAATATAGGCATCGGCGGATTCTGGCGCCGATGGCCTGCCGCGCGGAAGATAGCGGACGCGCTGGTCCACCCGCGCGACGACCGGATCGGACGCCTGATCGGTCGTGATCGCGACCACGCCCTCCACCACCGTCACGACCACCGCGCCGTCGCGGATATCGATATCAAAAACCGTCCCGACAGCACGGGTCTGCCCGTCTCCCGCCTCGACGATGAAGGGCCGCGCCGTATCATGCGCGACCGTGAAGGTGGCCTGGCCTTCGAGCAGCGACAGCCGGCGCTCGCGGGCGCTGAACTTGACGGAAAACGCCGAACTGGCGTTCAGGAATACGGACGAGCCGTCCGCGAGGCCAACGGTGCGCTGTTCTCCGACCCCGGTGACGTGCTCCGCAAACAGCCGCGGCCCGATGAGGCCGGATCCGGCTACGACGAAGCCGGCTACCGCCAGCGTTCCCCCGCCCAGCACCGCCCGTCGCGTCACCCTGGCGCGGCGTTCCTTTCGCTCCAGGGTCCTTGCGCGGTCGCCCGCGACGCCGACCCCATGCCAGACAGCCTCGGCCTCGCGCGCGGCCAGTTCATGCTCCGTACTCTGCCCGCGCCATGCCGCGAAGGCGGCATGATCGTCGCTCGTCGCCTGCCCGGATTTGAGCCGGACGAGCCAGTCGATCGCCGCGTCGCTCAGCGCGATGTCGGATTCATGCCGCTGCCTGTCTTTCGGCGTCATCGAAACCAGCCACTCCACCGCAGGCCGCATCAACGCGCCGGCCCCTCTCTCTATGACGAAACGAGCGGGCCGATCATAGACCGTTCAGCGCAAATTTCAGTCCTGATGACGGTAATGATCGCGGCAATGGCGCAGCGCCTGCCCGAGATATTTCGCGACCATGCTCTCGGAGACCTTCAGCCGGACGCCGATCTCCCGATGGGACAGGCCGTCGCAGCGGCTGAGCAGCAGCGCCGCCCGCGGCTTCGCCGGCAATCGGGCGAGCGCCAGAGCCAGAAGGCGAAGCTGGTCACGGTCGATGACGCAGACCTCCGGAGACGGCATGTTGTCGGCCACCGCCGCGAGCAGCACCTCGTCGCTGACGCAATGAGCCGTATGACGCCGCTCCCTGCGGACGAGATCGATCGCGATGTTGCCGGCAACCCGTAGAATAAAGGCGTGATGATCCTGGATCGCGGCGGCGTCACCCTTCATCCCCGCCAGCCGCAGCCACGTTTCCTGAAGCGCATCCTCGGCCAGTTCCTGCGAGCCGGTGCGTTTTCTCAAATGCGCGCAAAGAGCCTTCCAGTGCCGGAGGTACGCCGACATCAGGTCGTCATCGCTCTGGGTTGTGGCCGCTGTGTCCATGCTTCGATGCGTGATTCCGGACGTGCTGACGACCCTCAGGTCTCGCGAAAGAAGCGGTCGTCCAAGCCCTGATAGAAGAACCGCAAAACAGCCGCAACGCCCGACAGTTTAGATAGCGTCTAATACGATCGGACGAGACTTCGGCGGACACTGATGGATAGCTTGCCTTTTGTCATGGCCCCGCGTCCGCCGCCGGCCGCCATGGTCGTAAAAGCCCCGTAGGCCGGACCTGTCGAACCGGCGACGCATGGCGCCTCAAAAATCCTGGCGATCCCTGGAGAACGTACGCCGGAACCAGTCGTCCAGCAGCGCCTTTTCGTAGACGAACCGGTCACTCGAAAGGCGCGCCGACGGATTCATCTCGAAGTTGATGTCGGTGAGCCTTTCTTCGCCCCGCCGCGTCCGCCGGCCTCTCTCCGTCAAGACATAACGCAGCTCTATTCTCGGCGGCGTGGCGCCGGTGACGACACGCAAATTGCTGGCGCCATAACGCCATGGCTGGAGATAGCCGGCAAGATCCACGTCGACGATGTCGATATTGAGGGTTTGTCCCGGCGCGAGATATCGCTTGCCGAGACGATCCAGATGAGAACGCAGGGCCGCTTCGACCGACGCACGCGAGGTATTGAATGAGTCAGCGTCCGTATAGCGACCCTGGCCGACGAAACGCACGTTCACTCCGGCGTTGCTTGATACGGGCGAAAGAACGTTGACCGCGAGAACCGCAGCGATGACGATTATCCAGCGCATGATTCACCTTATCCGCTCGTGTCGATCGGACATAAGCACGAATTCGGAAGCTTCCAGACCGCGCAATCGCCAAGGCGAACTCACATCCTGAACCGGATGGGAACAATGAGTTTCACCTGCACGTTCATTTCCGGCGGCGCGGGAGGCAACGGCGATGCACGCACGATCATCGCCAGAACTTCTTCATCGAGTTCGGAAGAACCTGAAGATCGCGCCAGATGATATCCGAGTACCCGGCCTTCGCTGTCCATGCCGAAGCTCAGATAGGCCGTCCCTTCAGTGCCCTTCTTACGGGCGGCGCTCGGATAGCGCTTGTAGCGCTCCAGGTGAGAGAGCAGCCTCGCTTTCCAGGCGGAAAGAACATCGACAGGCACCTGACTGAGATCGGTCGTTCCTATCGCTCCACCCTCCAGCTGGTCGGGTGTGCCGGCCGCGTCGGTAAGCTGCTCGCTGGTACGAGGCGGCGCGGATCTTGCGGCGAGCCGAACGCGAGGTGAGCTCCTCTTGGGAACGGCTGCCCGCTTCGGGTTCGGCACCGGCAGTGTCACCGGCTTTTCTGCCTCCTCTCCCCGATCGGAAATCTCCGGCGGAGCTTCCTCCGCGAGCGACGGCAGGGGCAACTCGGCCGGCGCCGTCGATGCCGGTTCGGCGGCTTCATCCTGCTTGGCGGCGGTCGAGCCATGGGGAGGAACAGTGACGATCTCGACAAAGGTCGGACCAGGCTGTTCATCAATGACCAGCTTGACAGCCGGATCGTAAACCAGCGTGAACACGACGGCGGTATGCGCGGCGAGTGCGATACAGGTCGGGATTCTCCGCGCAACAAAGCGAAGCATCCAACTACCCGGCATGACCGCGGCGGGGGCTCCCATCAGGCGCCGCCCGCGACATGAAATCTACAGTGATGATATGCGTGGGCGCTGGTCAGCATGATCAAAACACGTTTGTGGAACGACCATGATGATGGACGCATCAAAGAAACCTGCCGTCAGCCGCGCGGACATCGTTCCGCATGAGGCGCGTTCATTCTTTGCTCTCAGGCCCGCGAATAATGCGATGTCACGCATACGCAGACACGCGCCTCTCGCAGAGCATGGCAAGCTACCTAGACCGGGCAGGTTCCGCCTTCAAGGCGCTGCGAGAGCCACAAAACTTGAATACTTCGAAAGTAATGAGGGGTCCGTCTCCCACGCGGGACGAAACGATGCGAAGTACTTCGCCGGCGCCTGGCAGGCCTATAACGTTTTCAAGCGAAGCCGATACCGGCTCGCGGGAAAAGAATACGTTAAAACAACAGCCTAGGGCTTCAACTCCGATTCAGTTCAATGCTCCGGCAGAATCGCCGGGCCGCTTTACAGGCTGCGATCAATACCCGCTACAATCAGTAAGGGTATCCGCGCCAAGGGCGTCTGCTTACGGGTAGAGGGCGGCAATAACGACAAAACCGGCGCGATCCAGCGGGTCTTTTTCGGAAACGGGTCGGGTTGAAATCATCAGCGCGACGAGCGTCTATTGCAGACATCCCCGCTTCAGCTGTGCGCGCAGGTCTTGCGCGGAGACCATTTCATAGGCCAGCTTATCTCATCCCCGGCGCGATCATTCTGGCGGGGATCGACAGATGTGATCGCCGGTCGGACGCAGGTGACGCCTTATCCTGCTCTGCCGAAATCTACACGACCGGCAAGGGCCGGATTTCCAGCTGATCGTTTCCGCTATGCCTGCGCATCCTCTTTACCAGCGAACAACGCGGCAATGGTTTCCGATGCGATCAACGCGTTGGCCTCGAGCGGCTTACCGACGACGTGCTCATCAACAAGCGCAAAGGCTTCATCTTCGGGCATTCCGCCGCCAATCAGCCCGAGGGTGATGACATTCTCCACATCGGTCGCCGAATAGATCTTTTCGACAAAGCGTTTGTGGCAAGCCGCCGCCGTGTCGCCGTAGGGCCCGGCCAACGGCGCCCTGCCGATGCCGAGGCGGGAAATCGTGATCATCCTCGCGACCTGCTTCAACTTCGCCCCGCCTGCGATCATGGCGGACACCTTGGGATCGTTCAGATTGAAGGTGCGAACCTTGCCGGCAAAACTGATCTGGCGAGCGCAAGGATTGGTGCTTTGTTTGGTCATCTCAGAACCTCTTCGATCACTTACTTATAGCGTTTTCGAGCGAAGCGGATACCGGTTCGCGTGAAGAAACCGCGTCAGAACAATAATTTCGAGCTTCGCTTCTGATTTCGGAAGCGAAAAGCGGCCGGGTCAATGGGCCAGCGATTCCAGACCCCGACCCGGCAGGCGGCGATATACGTGGGGCGGCTATACAAAAGCAGACCGCACCATCTTGGGGTTATGTAGGTGACGCGGCTCGTTGATTCTATTGTGATGCTCTCCCGCCGGATATCCCGCAGCGGCTGATCTGATGCCGCGTTCCGGGAGGATCAGGCGATGATTGGCTGCTCCGGCTCACCATGTGGGTCAACGGAGCAATCGGCGATCACCTTGATGTTGTTACGAGCATCACCCGGCGCCGGAAAGGGCGGCCTCGTCTTCCTGCATCGAAATCCTTCTGGAGCGGGTGAAGGGAATCGAACCCTCGTATTCAGCTTGGAAGGCTGCTGCTCTACCATTGAGCTACACCCGCGACCACCGTTCACCTATCACGTCACGCCGGGCCCCTCAACCATCCCGCGCGCCGGAACGAGAATCCCGGAATGAACGACAGGCTCCAAGTACGCGGCCGTCCGTCCCCATGATCCCGTTTCCGAAAACTCAAGCGCCCGGGGCCAGCGAGACATCGAGGCGCAATGTGAACCGGCATCACCATCGCGCGTTGGCGTAGCGCGCACCGCGGTGATAGCGACGGCGTGCCTCATGCCGTCCCTTTCCACTCCAGCCGCCGAGTTGGAAATGGCCGCTGTCGGCGTTCGACCATTGCGCACCCGCAATCAACCCGCAGGAGTTCGCCAGCGCGATTTCATTGCGTGGCATACGCGGCCGCGTCACGTTACGTCCGTACTGGTTGATATCAAGCGCCAGCCCCGCCGGATGCAGCGAGCCATGCACACTTCCGTGCGCCCGCCAGCCGCCCATGAAACGGATCGGATAGCCCTGCCTGTCAAGAGCCGAAACCAAACATTGAAAAGCGCCAGTGGCGCGGTTGGCGACACGCGCCGTGGCGCCCGAGGTGGAACGGACCACACCTACGGCTCTTCCCGCACCTTCAGCCATGACTCGCGCAAGACCGCTGGGAATTCGCTTGTGCGAGTGGCGGACCCGGTGCCGAACGGCATAACGGCGGAAATGCCCATTGGCGTGCTGCGCCGAGCCGTGCAGCGCGCTCCAGGTGCCGTAACAGGGACGCATGGCATCACAGCCCTGAGCAACGTGCCACTTCTTTGAAAAAGATCTGGCCGACGACGGCGTGGCGACAATGCAAATCATCGCCGATGCAATAAGCAGTCGGATCATCATATCTCCCGGAATGCTGGAGTGAGGGAACGCGGGAACTAAGCCCTGCTCTGGAATGTCCGGCACGGAACCGCTGGTCATGGCGGTAACTAGGGCCTGTGGGTATGTCCTGTCCAGCTAGACGCGAACAGGCAAATGAACTAGGTTCGGCGGTTAATTTCAGATTACCTAGATCGGGCACCATAACCGCTGCCGGTCTCGCGATAAAAAATCCAGCTAAATCAACAATTAGGGTGCTGACCGGGGGCCACGCGCCGACCCGGCGCTTTACGCGAGCCGGGGAAGGAGATGCGGCTCACAAGATGCTTAAGCTCCCGCCAGCCGGATCGCGCTCGGTCTGTTTCAAAGCGGGAGCGCACGCCGGCGTGGAATGATCATGTTGAGGACGCCCCCCTTGCGCTTCAACTTCGCTAGCGGTTTCCCCTCCCCGCGCCTAAGTAAGGTGAGCATGCACGCGACCCGAGCTTCTTCCTGGGCTGATTGGGAATAACAAACCCTGAGCGAGGTGCATAAAGCCATCCACCGTCGTCGTTCGTGGTAGCTTCAGTGATCGCGCTTTCCGGTCCGGGAATCCAGAGTTGGCTTCGGGAAGAAGCGCGCTTGAAAACCGGTGCGATCAAAACGACGGAGGCGAACAATGAACGATTTTTGGGAATGGCGCAGTTCTTCGCGAGAATTCGAGGGCAGCCACGAGGGCACCGGCGGGGATAAGGTGCATGACCGCACCCGAGGAGGTAAAATCGGTCTGGTTGTCGGCGTGGCCCTGTTCGTCGTGCTGGCCGTGATATTCGCGATCTTCGAATATGCGCAGTGACGAGCGGACCGGACAGCGAACAAAGGCGCCGCGCTCAAGCCGTGAGACTTGAACAGTGGTCATTTCCACCATCGGATATACGGAAGTTCACTCTTCCGGCGTGCGCTCGGTTGACTTTGCCGGCGCGCTTCGCTCATAAACGCGCGCAACCGCGCGCCCGGCATTCGGGCAAGTGCCTTTAATGTCATCCATGCATGGCCGATCCGGCCGCTTTCAGCATCTGACACCCGAAGGCGTTGCGGGGGAGTGTCCCGAGTGGCAAAGGGAGCTGACTGTAAATCAGCCGCCTCATGGCTTCGCAGGTTCGAGTCCTGCCTCCCCCACCAAGTATTTCAATAACTTACGGTAAGATCCAGCCCGCCATCGAAGTGAGCGTTCGTTGCACTTTTGGGGTATGGGCCATTTTGGGGTATGGGCCATGGGCCGGAGCAAGAGCATTCATCCGCTATCGTCCGGGTTCATCCGTGGAGTGAATTCGGCGAATCCGAATCGGTGCTCAGCCTCTTCGAAATAGCGCTTGAGGAGCATCAGATGGTTCGAGCCGGCGCGCATTGCATGACATGGTCAGGGCTCGATCCGGCCCTCACATAACAGATATTCCGCGAAAACATCACAGATGCGCGAACCCATGCGCTCTGTGCACTTTTGGACAGACATCAGGAATTTGAATGTGCGTTACTGCGTCGGCATTACGCGGCAAATGGCTTTCTATCGACGATGAGAACGCGAGTTGCGCTCCAACCTCCTCAAATGGAAGGATCGCGGCATGGGCCAGCCCATCCAACGGAAGAACTGTCCTGTCTGCAAGAAACTGCTGGCCATGGCCTTGCCGTCAAACGGTGCCGGGCCGCGAATCCCGCGGTGCATCGAATGCGACTCCTTGGTTGACGCAAGAACCATGAGATGGATCAATAGCAGTCTGATGCCGCCGACGGATTCCGACTCCTCTTAGAGCCTTTCCGCTTCTGGTAGAATCAGAAGCGGGCTCTATGATTTTGTTTTGGCGCGTTTTCTTCACGGGAACCGGTGTCCACTTCGCTCGAAAACGCTCTAGAAGATTCCGCGCGTCGTCTCAGGACCGTCAGCCGGCTGCTGACAGAGCTTTCGGTCCGGCCGAGTTTCTTGGCGATCGCCGCCATGCCCAAGCCCTGCTCTCTCAGCGCGATCAACCGCTCATCCTCGGTAGGCGCCCATCTTCGCGACGATTTATGCATCTGTGCAGAACGCCGCGCCGGTGAATAGGTTCGCCCGCGGCGGGCAGCGACAGACGAGATACTTCCGCGTCATCATGAAGCGGGTTAGGTTTCACGCCCCCTTTAACAAGGACCGAAGCGAAGCACATGAAAGACTTGAAGCTGTACCTGGATAAGCTTCTCGCCGACTCCGAACATTGCATCACGATCAGCAAGAGCACGCTCAACGATAAAAAGCGTGAAGTATTCGAGATGCTCGCAGCGACCTACCGCAAGCTCGCCAGCGACATAGAAGCTGTCATGGCGACGAATGCGATCCTGGATGAGGAGCGCGACAAGAGACTGATCGGCCTCCTCGGTAAGGACGACAACGCCGCCGAAAGCATCACCGAGATCGCCAGGCTCCTAGGAGAAAAACCGGAAGAGCCTACGCCGCCGGACAAATGATGGCGTTCCTCCAATATCCGATTGAAGGCCCACGCCAGAGCGTGACCTGCGATGGAGAGAGCAATCTACGCTCGCAACGGCGTGCCTAAAAAGGCCCGGCCACGAACTTATGGCGGCCGGGCCAGTCCAGAGGAGAAAAACATGGCCCAAGGGCGGGCCCAAGTATCGCTGGATTGTATCGCCGGGTTTTCCCGCCGGCGAATCCCGTGATGACCCCGTGAGGTCAGCCTCATTCAAACATAACTTGCGGACGCACTATTTGATCCAGCGCAATATGGCAGTCACACCGTCGTTATCGTGGATCACGCGCTACCGAAGCCGAGCGGACACATCCCGCCAATACACTGAAACCAATGATACGGCGTTGCCGCGACCCTGCAGGGAACATGCGGCTCAGCCACACATCCGTGATCCGTCATTCAGGAACGCGCCCCGCCCCCGGACATTGGCCTCAAACGGACCGATCTCCACGTCGGTCCGTGTGAACCTGGAAAATAAGGAGGTCGACATGGATGAAGACAGTGATGCCCGAATGCCTCAGGATCCGACCAGCAGGCTGTTCCTTTTCGCGGGCAGCTTTGGACTTGTGGCGTCTCTCGTAGGGTCCGGGCTTATAATGGCGGCAGCCAGCTTCTAGAGCATGATCCCGACCCGAAGGGCCGCGCCCGGTCTCCGCAAAAGATCATGCTCAAGCAAAAGACAAGCGACGAGTTTGATTCAACGCAGTTGAAACAGACTCCAGCCCTTGCAGCAGTTTGCGTCGGCTATAAAGAGCGCGCTTTGGTGAATCCATAGACGTTACTCCGCGCGGCGGAGTCTGTTCGCTCGCGGCGTAACTGGTGCGCCGAAAATCCCGGCAATGATACGGCCGCCGAAACTCAATAAACGTTCAGGCAAACCTTCGTCTGTCTCTTCCTGCCGGAAGCTCAAACCAGGCTGGACAGTCTCTGATTCGAAAAGGCATCGCAGCTTTCGCGGCTTGAACTCAAACTCATCTATGAAGCTGAGCGTGAACCGCTGCCTGCTGTTCGTGAGGCATGTCATGGGGGCCGCGCCCGTTCGTGACATATACGAGGCTGGCCATCAGCATGATGACCGAGCACGCGATAGCCCAGCCGGCCGGATTGTTATTCCGCGCCTTGGGAAGACTGTTGTCGTGCGGGACAAAATTGTCGTTCTGGAACAGGTTGTCATTCAGGACTAGCATGGGCCCTCCGGCCATTGTTAGCGGTGAGAAACCTCTGTTAGGGATCCGAAGGTGGCCGAACACCGGTGCGTCATAGCCATCAGGGAGAGCCGGAAGGTTTCGCAGTCGCTCCACTATGAAAGTTGACAAACACATAACAGGGCTTCGATCTCCGGTGCAGTGCGAAATCGGCATACCTGCGATACGACTGCGGCATAACGCTGCAGCGTCAGCAATCGTGTTCATATTGTGGCGGCGACCCGACTGACGCCGGAGATTGCGGCGCGCAACAATTCCGGCCGACTTTGCGCGATCACAAAGACAGGACGGCTTGCGGGATGCAGGCTCCGCGCGAGGGAACCGCCGGTCCGTCGAAAAAGCGGTTTCCCGACATACGGTTAACTTCAAGCTGGAGCGATATGAACACGCCCCGGAAGGACATCCATAACTCCAATGTGCCGAAGCTCTGTGAGAGCTGTGAGGTGCGGCACAAGGGCATGTGCGGGGCGCTCAACGCCAATGAGCTAGTGGATTTCGCCAGGCATACGCGTGTCGTGAAGGTATCCGCCGGAGACGTTCTCCTGCAGGAGCAGGGATCGATCAGTTCCTATGCGAATGTCATGCGCGGCGTGCTGAAGCTGACCAAGACAATGGCCGATGGTCGCCAGCAAATCGTCGGACTTCAGTTCGCGCCCGATTTCGTCGGACGTCTTCATCAAGAAGAGAGCCCTGTCCGCGTCGAAGCCTGTTCAGGTGTGGAGGTCTGCAGCATAACCAGGGCCGCGCTGCGAAAGATGCTCGAAAAAAATCCGGCTCTCGAAACGAAACTGCTTCACCAGGCCCTGCGTGAGGTCGATCAGGGTCGCGAGTGGATGCTGGCGCTGGGACGAAAGACGGCGCGCGAAAAGGTGGCCAGCTTTCTCATGATGATGGTTCGGCAGATCGATCCGCTTTCAGGAGACAACGCCACTACGGCTTTCGATCTTCCGCTTACGCGCACGGAAATCGGCGACTTTCTTGGCCTGACGATTGGAACCGTTTCGCGCGAGCTCACGCGGTTACGGCGAACCGGAGTGATTCAGATTTCCTCGCACCGTCACATCGATGTTCTGAAGCTCGAAGCGCTCCGCCAATGCGCCGGCTAAGCGAAAATAGATCTCAAACAGGCGAGTGACGGATGGCGACGCATATCCGGTTATGATAGCCGTCTGGAGATCAGACGCCTCATAGCTTGGCTGGTTTCCCTGCCTCCCCGCTATTCCAGATCTCCAGGTTTACGATTCTCGATAGATTCCGCACCGTCCGAGACACGCCTACATGAGCGATCGTGATCGAGAGCCGCGATTCCGGCGGGGCTCACCCCCGCGGAGCGACACCAAGAATACCAAAGGCCGGAACCGTCCGCCAAAGCATGGTTCGGCGCGAAAGAGCCGCGAGACCGGCGCCGATGGTCCGGCGGTGCTTTATGGCTGGCATACGGTGACTGCCGCGCTGGCCAATCCTCGGCGCCGCATCCGAAAGCTGCTCGTCACGGAAAACGCCGCGCGACGGCTTACGCATGAAAATATCACCACCCCGATCCCGCCTGAGATCGTCCGCCCGAGCGCGATCGACCAGCGACTGGGCCCTGACGCGGTTCATCAGGGACTGCTCGCCGAAGCCGACCCCCTGCCCTCGCCTGATATCGAGACATTAACGCAGGAGGGCATCGTGCTGGTGCTCGACCAGATCACGGATCCGCACAATGTCGGCGCGATCATGCGATCGGCCGCGGCTTTTGCGGTGAAGGCAATCGTCACCACGGCGCGCCACAGTCCAGAGGCTACCGGCGTTCTGGCGAAGTCCGCCTCCGGCGCGCTGGAGATCGTGCCGCTGGTGCTGGTGCAGAATCTGGCGCGCGCGCTGGCCGGGCTGAACGATCGCGGCTTCATGACCGTCGGCCTCGACAGCGCCGGCAGCGAAAATCTCGCCGCCATCCAGTTGCGGCAGCCATTGGCTTTGGTGCTGGGCGCCGAAGGAAAAGGTCTGCGGCAATTGACGCGCGACACATGCAGCGCGGTCGCGCGCCTCGACATGCCCGGCGACATCAAGAGCCTGAACGTCTCGAATGCCGCGGTGCTGGCGCTTTATATCGGCGCCAGCCGTCTCGGCCTCATGCACTGACGGAGCGACGCCCGACCGCATCGGACATTGCGGGCAGGCGTTTGATCCATCAGGCGCGCCGGGTCAGTCGTAACGATACTGCACAGCATGACGGTCGACATGATGATGACCCGATCCGTAGATCACCCGTGGAAGAGCGGCGCGATGGCCATCCGGTGAAGCATGGCCGTAACGCAGATGACGGCGACCATGCGGGTGGCCGTCATGCCGGTTCCGATTCCAGCGATAGCTGTATACGACCGGTCCGGCCGCCGGCGCGCCATCATAGTAGTGGTGCATGGCGTGGGCGTAACGGCCGCCGTCGTAGGGATAATAGTAGGGACGGCTGTAGGCGTTCCATCCGGCGACGGCGCTTTCCTGATAGGTCGGCACCGGCGCGAAGTTGCCTGGACCACTAAAGGCCGGCCCCTGATTGACATAAAAGTATTGCGTCGGAGACGGCAGGTGCTCATAGCCTGCGAATCCGTAGCCGGGACCATAACCCCATGCGCAGGAGCCATACGAGAGGCATGAAGCGCATCCGCCCGTGTACCACCCTCCGCAAGCCATCGCGGGCATAACGCTTGCGGCGACCATGGCCGCGACCGCGACCATTCCGGAAACCATCTGACGCATCACTCTCTCCTGCTGTTTTTTGTTCGATTTCGGCCTTGGATCTCAACGAAAGCCTGGCGGCGAACCCGATGGCCCGATCCGGGGCGCGAGGATCACCGGAGGCGGCATCTGCGGGATGTCGGATTGCGCGGGCGTCGGAGCGGAACGGGCCGACCACGACTGATGAAAGCTTTCCGCGTGCCGCGGCAGCCTGCGATTGGGCGGCGGCTCTATTTCGAGGCGGCCGTAACCGGGGGTGCGGCCAAGACTCGGATAGTAGTGACCGACATACGGCTCGTAATCGACGTAGCGTCCGCCATACACCGTGGGCCGCGGTTGCATCCTCCTGCCAAGCCCCCAGTCGCCTTCGACGACGGCATAGGATGCATCGACACCGTTGATGATGATGGGAATACCTGGACGTCCGGGAATCACAATCTCCGGACCGCTGCCGGCCAGAGCCGTCAACGAGGTCCCGATCAGAACAGCCAGCACTAGTCCGATACGCATCACTGGATTCCCGGTTTAGGGCAAATCCTAATCGAACCGATGCCGGCAAGAGTTAAGGCTGCCACCGAAACTTCCGGTAAGCCTAACGTGCCGGGATGCTCGGGGGTTCAAATGCGAACGATCCTGCTGTCGAATCGTTAACGCGGGATCCAGCGATATTGACGGACCCCAAGCATTGACGATACCCACATGCCGCCATAAGCAGGCTTCAGGTACGCAGAGGCGTGCGGGAGCTTACGCCGCTGTTGTCCACCCGTGTTTTGGTTTATCATCTTGTCGTGGAGCATGATCCCGACCGGAAGGGCCGCGCCAGCGCAAACTGGAAACCGGTTTCGGAAAAGATCATGCTCAAACAGAAAGACAAGCGACGAGTCTGATTCAACGCTTTTGAATCGGATTCAACGCTTTCCCGGCGAAGTTGATGACCGGTTCGCCGCAAGAAAACGCGACCCGACAACAATTTCGGGAGCATGGTTCGATTCAACTTGATCGGATCATGTTCAAGAGCGAGACGAGGCAAAGTGTGGCGCGGTCCTCTGCCCGCACCCCGCTTCTAGAGAATACTGAAGTCGATCACGTTCATGATTCTGAATCGATTCGATCCAGAACCATCGTGATTCAGGCCGGCGTAGCACAGCGGTAGTGCAGCGGTTTTGTAAACCGAAGGTCGGGAGTTCGATCCTCTCCGCCGGCACCAAGAAACCCGCTTTAATATTGGACTTTTCTCGCTTTAACCGCACGGCAAGCCCGGCCGGAACGGCGAACAAATGCGGTTTTGCCAGCCTCAAAAACAGGATCATCTGTTCCCGCCCCGTTCACCCCTCGCAGGGAGAGGCGGCATGAGCGATCAGACCTTTGCCGACAAGCTGAACGCTCTGATCTCGCTTGAGATGTCGCGCGGCACCATTCACGACCCGGACGCCATGTCGAGCGTCCTAGAATCTCTGGCGTCGGCGCTCGGATTTTCCGCCGCGCTTGCCGCCGCTGGCGATCCTGGCAAGGTCGCACACCTTCTCGAAGGCATGACCTCATATGTCTACGAAGTGGCCTCCGAACGCGCCCCTCTCGCCAAGATGATTGTGACGGCGAAGGCTATGAGCCGCCCCTCCCCTCCCCGTGAAGGAGGGCGGTGAGGATGGCGTGTAATTGCTTAGAATGCCGCTTGCGCGCCGCGCTCTCTGGCCAAGGAAAGCCAGAGCAGCCATTCGATGTCGATGTAGGGGAAGCTATTACCGCGATGGGGAATGTGATGTCGGAACTTCTAGCGCACGTCCCCAGCAAGTCAGCGAAACGGTTTTCGGCAGAGCTGATGGTTGCTCGCAAGAAATGGTTAGATCACCCGAGAGTCGCAACGCAGCACCCAAAGGGGTCAGCCTGACACCGCCTCCGGTTCGGACTAGGATGAATCTGCCCCGCACATCACCACCCACCCGAGCAGCATCAGCGTGACGCCTGCCCCAAGCACCCTGCCCGCCAGATCGCTCCCGCTGTCGCAGAGGCGCATCCAGCCAGCGATGAGGATCAGAACGAACCCGAAGCTGAACAGCAGAGAGCCGATGGGAGCGAGGATAGATTGCATCAGGGATTCCATTCCTGCGCGCGGCGTGGTAGTGTGACTTGGCTTGCTGCGGCGCTTTTATCCGCTTGCGCTATGCGGTGATGTCAGCACCGTCTGGTACGACCCCGTCACTGAGCGGTCCACGGGCAACGTCACAATCCGGACAGCAAGCGCCCTCACCCCCTCGGATCAACGATCGTGAACCCCGCGATCGAGCGCGGATGGATGCGGGTCTTGCCCCGCCCCGAATTCGCATCCCAAACCAGCCAGACCCTGCCGTGCAGGTGCCGCTTGAGCACGAACACATGGTGACGGCGCGCTGCGACCATGCCGGGTGCTGGAGCGGCTCTTGGGAAGCGCAGCCAGTTCGCCGCGAGGTTCAATCGCGGGATGATCCGGCCGAAGATGTGAAGCGAGGCCCCGCAGCCGCAGTACCGGCGCGGGCAGCCAGCCGGGCGACCGCCGACAATGCGAACAGCGCCGGTCGCCATGACGCGGTGAAGGCCGGGGCTTACTCGGCGCCACCGGCCCGGACCTCTAAACCGCTGATTTTGTTGCGAAGTCGGAATTCCGACTTCGCTTTTCTCCATGTTTCGGCGCCGCCGGCCGAGAGGGATCGGTTTAATTACGGGATTTTCCCGTAATAAGCGGGATTGTTGAGATATATCAATATGGTGCCGGTGACGATCCCTCGGTCTCGCATCGGCGCTCGACGCAAGCAGGACAGCGCAGAACGCCGCCAGAATGACGGTTTGTCGCATGGTGTCTCCGGTTGAGATTTTCGGGTATGATCGAAGCGCCGGTAGGTTCCGCTGACCGGCGCGGGACTGCTGGTCCGTTCGCCCCAAACGTTCGGATCGGCAGCCCCGCTCACCGCAGCCGCGATTCATTCCGGATCAGCTCGAGCGCGGATTTGCACGCCAGCAGCGCGTCCCGGCACTCCTTGAGTAGATCGTTGGCGCGGCGGCTTTCTTCAGCGATGTCGTGCACCGCCTCCATCATGTCGTGGAGCGGCCCCATCATCAGCCATTGCGGGATCGGATCAGGAGCCCGGCCTTTGTCCTTCGACGCCTTAAAGATCATGTAGACGCCGCCGAGCAGGATCAGGATTGCGACGGCGGCCTGGATGATCGGGAATTGCCCGAGCGCTCCGAACGCCTTTTCAGACGCCCCTTCCATAATGGTCCCTCATCGCCAAGGCCCGGTAGACCGACAACAATTCAACGCAGGTGAAGACCAGGCAGAACGGCGCGTTGAGCGACGTGAGCTTTTCGGCAGGAAGAACGATCAGGCTCAGGAACATCTGCGACCACAGAAGCGCCCCGGCGAGAGCACCGATTGACCGGATCCATGGCCCATATTTCGGCCAGTGCCCGTTTGCGATCAACGCGGCCATCCGGATGGCGCCACCCAGAATGAAACCGGCCGCAACCATGTCGCCGGAGACGTAGACCAGCAGCAGGTCCAACGCATGATAATCGGTCGGGACCGGCGCGGCGATGATCTGCACGCCGATGCCGAGCATGACGCACGCCGCCGCGACCTCGGAAATGCGGTTGTTAAAGTGCAGCAAGATGCCGCGGAGGGAGCAGGTCATCGCTGTTTCCCGTAGGCTTCGCGCACCCCGCCGTACCACTTCCTGAAATTCAGGATCGTGGTGTTGGCGCGCTTTCGGCCGGCGCGTTCTCGAGCAGCGACGGCGATGGCGCTCTCGCCCGCCTTCGGATCAGGGACGCTGGCCGTCTTTGCAAAAGCAGGCATCGCAGGGAGATTGCGCGCCAGCGGCTCGATGCCACGACTAGCGCAGCCGCCGAGCATCAGGCTCGCTGAGAAGGCACTGATCAGCAACAGGACGCCTCGCGAGTTCGGCTTCGAGTTTTTCTTGAACTTCACGGTCTACCCTTTCCTGTTCGGACTGTTCTGCTGAAATGGTATCGTCGAGCTTCTGCTGAAGCTGGCCGATCGCGATGTCGCGCTGCATGATTTCGACGGCACGTTGATGGGCGGCCGCCTCGCACCTGCGGCGCTCGGAATTGACGCCGGACTGCCTGATACCGACGACAGCGGCCAGCACCAGGCCGCCGATGATCAGGTATCGGCCCATGGTCGACGCAAAGAATGCAAGGATGGCTGCCATCAGTTCAGCCTCCCCGTTCGCTTGGCGTCGACGATGCTTTCGGTCGCCTTGTTGGCGCTGAGATAGATCAGCAGCGCGACGCCAGCGATGCCGACGAACCAGAGCCAGCCGGGCACGTCACGAAACCAGGTCGTGAACGGCTGCACGTATTCGCGGGCGGCGTGAAATTGCTCGGCCAGCCCTTGAAAGAGCGCTGCGATCATGGCTCCGAAGCCGACGACCTTCGCCCAGAACCGTTGCCACAGCGTCTGCTTGACGGCTGGCACCGCGGGCGCGATGTCGTTCGCGGTAATTTTGATACGGTCGACGTCGACCGGCCGATACCATCCATCGGCGATGCTCTGGTCGATCGACGCAATCAAAGCCGCATCAATGACAGGCGCACCGGGCAGCACCTTGTCGTTCTTATAGGCGGCGATGGCGGCGGCCGTCTTGCTGCCCCAGATACCGTCGATGCCGCCCACCTCGTGATAGCCGAGCCTGTCCAGCTTGCGCTGCACCGTCTCGATGTTGATCGACGCCGCTGCCGGCACGGGCCTGAGCGGGCTGTCCTCGAGCTCGTCGGCCGGCGCATCCGGCTCGGTCTCGTCAAAAAACTTCACCGGCTCACGCCAGGCTGGCGGAGGCGGCGACTGTGGCTGGCGGCCGCCGTTGTCGACGAACTCGAAATGCATCCAGTCCGGGCGACCTCGGTACCAGCCGCCCCACATCGCCCCTTGCCGGCAGAAGGCATCGACCACGAACTGCGGCATGGTGCCCTTCTTCACACCGAGCGCATTCTCGCCGGCGTTCAGGTCGATCGCGGCAGCATAGGCATGGTTCGACCACTTCGTCTTTGAACCGCGCACCTTGCGGTGATTGTAGGCACCGGCGTAGCGGGACACGCCGGCCGCGTCGATCCTGGCCTGATCGTGCTGGCAGTAGTCCCAGATTTCGTTCAGCGCCGCGAGCAGAGCGGGAGCTGCCTTGCGGTGAAACTGGATCGCCTTGACCCGCTTGCCCTCGTAATACATCGCAAACGGCGGCACGACGGGCACCATCTGCGGACCAATCTGCCCCCTGCCCGGATCGCCATAGAACGCGTTCCGCGCAGCTTGATTGTCCTTCGGCCATTTGGTCATAGGTTCTCGTCCTCGGAAAAGAGGTTGGTTGGGCTCAGGTTTGAGTGGATTGCGGGCGCGCTTACGCGGCGCTCGTCAAAAGTGTGCCAAAAACATGGCGCATTTCGTCATCTTGCGTTCAGCGCGGGCGCGGCTAAAACGATCTCCTACCGAAATGGAAAGGAGGAAAACATGAAGCTGCTTGCATCAATCCTTCTTGCCGCGGGTACCGTCGCAATGACATCTGCGGCACAGGCGCTGCCAATTCCCCCAGCGCCGAGCGTTCCCGGCGCCATCACCCAGATCGGCTGGGCTTGTGGCCCGGGATGGCATCTCAACCCATGGGGAAATTGCGTGCCGAACCGGCGCTTCTATCGACCGTATCGCTATTGGGGCCCGCCTCGCTTCTATGGGCCGCCACGACCTTATTGGCGTCCATGGCGTCGCCCGGTTTATTGGTGGTAACCAGTGGAGCCCGGCCTTTTGGTCGGGCTTTTTTTCTGAAGTCAGCCGCACGCCAGCGCCCCCGGAATCGAGGTTGGGCATTGGTGGGTCCTTTGGGTTTACTCGGAGAGGTTGCGGAGGTAGGAATCCCTAACCGCAGTCATTGAAGACTGCACTTCGCGCGAATTACTTTTCATGGGGGGTGATATGGCTATCCTGGCAATCATTGCTTGCACGCTAATCGGCGCATGGACGGGACTTCTCGTGTCGCGTCCTTACATCGAATCTCGCTCGATGATTCTTCGAACATCCCGCGATGACGATAGCCTTGGCTCCTACGTATCCGAGACAGAGACGATATTTTTGATCGTCGGCTCCGTCATCGGCGCGGGCGGGGCTGGTGCGGTCACGTTGACGACATAGGCGTCATTGGCACAGCCTCAACGTCAACTCGTAATCGAGACTCACAATCGGGCTATCACGACCGCCGGCACCTATGGTCGCGGCGAACTGGATATACGCATCTGCGCCGTGCGCGCCGGTTATCGAGCTTAAGCTAAGAGTGACGCTCTCGTTTGCTTGGCCGGACAAACCGCTGGTGTAAACTGGCGTAGTTGGCATGACGACACCAGTGCCGCCATTCTCAAAAGCGAAATTGTAGTGCTTTTCGATCGTTGAGAAAAATCCGGAGTTTTGGTGGATCAGGGTGGCGAAAAGTTTAACCACGCCGACGATAACCGTCGCCTGATCTGTCCCAGCGAAGGCGTTTAGGTGAATTCTCACAGTTGCCCCAGAATCTCCGGGGAGGCCACTCTCGATCGGCCCGTAGCACTTTAGAAATCCTCCGCTTTGATCGACAATGTAGGCGTGTGGGTCGATGTGATAGACGGATGACACTTTATTCGCCGCCAGCAACGGCGGAACGTGAACCCGCACCTGGTTACGCACGTAATTACCTGCGTTGATTCCGGCCGGTGCTTTCAAATCACCGATTCTGTTACCAGGGCCAAAGATCAGATTTTCAATCATGTTGGCCGGAGAAGCCGACGCGCCGATGCTTGGGATCGTCAGCCGTGAGAAAGTCACGTTGCGGCCCTTCCTAACCTCAAGCGCGGGCTTCACAACTCTGCCGGGGATGTCAAACACGACGTTATCAAAGTAGGCGTCGGCATCCTCGTACATGTACTCGTAGCCAGCAGCTACGGCATCGCTCTGGAACTGCGCAAGCTCATCAGCGTCGGTTGCCGCCGACTGAATATAGCCGTTGGACCAGCCGCCACCGAACCCGCGCCAGTTGCTAAGGCCGGTATTCTTTCTGACGTTGAAATTTTCCGCGAAGCAGCGAAACGACGGGTGCCGGTTGAGGGCTTGAAAACTATCGCTGTCGTCAAGACCGATCAGGCGATAGTCCGACGCCCAATCGCCAAGATCGGCGTGGCTATGATGACAATAGCGCGCTCGGGTGTTGGTTTCCGCCCCGAGGCGGGTGCCTCCGTAGACACCAATCGGGTAGCTCATCGCCTTGTAATAGGCATTGGTCACTGTCCACTGCCAGCACTTCCAAAGCTGGATACCCACACGGTAGATATTGCTGGCACGGTCGAAAGGCATTTGGCCTTTGATCGTGGGACTAACAATCTCAACGTCGTGCAGCGCCTCAAGATGGATCATGATCTGCGGCGTCGCATCAGACATCATTTCTAGGTTCGGGCGCAATAGTGTGACTTTATGCGGCCGGTAGATGTCGCAGGTGATTCCCGCGTCGCTTGTGTCATAACGGAAGTTGATCCCCTGGTCCAACGTTAGAGTATCAGTGCCTGCATCCACGCCAGCTATGCGGACAACGTCCTTCTTGGTGTCAGACCAATCTGTCGAAGGCGCGACCGTGGTGTTGACGTAAAGCAGGTCTCCGGGTGCGATACCGGCGCTATCGGAGATAATCCAATCCGTGCTGTAGCGAAGGTGGAAGGTTTGAGGCAGTAGCCCGGTCGCAACGGTCTCGCCTTTCAGCCATAGCGTTGCATCGTCAAAGCGCACGAGTTGACCGTTGAAATCGATAACTTTGTCGCTCGTCAAAGTCTTGGTGACATCGGTCTCGAAATCATAACCGTCTGATTTCTCCGGGAAGAATATATAGTCGGCAACATCAAGCGCATCACCGACATAAGCCGCCACGTCTCCGGTCGTGTAGCCCAACATCTGCGGCGCGACCCTCGTCTCCGCGATCTCCCACCACGCGCCATCCCCCGACTGAAACTTTCCCGCATGACCAGGCTCGCTCACAGCCTTCTTATAAAGCGCCTGCCCGCCATCGCCGATGGCAGCAAAGCCCGAAACGATCAGATAGGATCGAGCGGAAGGAATCGTCGCGACCTGTGCAAGCGCACGCGTTGCAGAGGTCGGCACATCTCCGGCGCCTTCGACTGCAGCCTGATCAGCCGCAGCAATGGCTATATCCCGAGCGTCGAATGTCGCATCACGCGCGGTTTCCGTGTCATCCAAGAGGCTTTCTGCCTCCGAAATGATCGAAGCGCTTGCCAAATCCGAGAGCAGGCGAAACGTGCCGTCGCCTGACAGGAACCCGAGGATGGTTGAACCTCCGACCAAGCCACTAGGGGGCACGTCGCCACCCGAAATCGTTTTTATGGGGACCGGACTATTTCCGTTAAATGCGACCGTCACAGGCGAACCTGTATTTGTTGATGCGATACTCAAGCGCACGATGCTCGAAGTCGTAACCGGCAAAGAGCTTGTCGCGACGATCGCATCAGCAGAGCCATCGCCAGTGTCGGTTGCCGTGATGAGTGGCATTGGCAAATCGGCCAGACGGGTCCACGACCCAGACCCTGAACCTCCGACCTTCCGATAGATGCCATTGTCGTAGACATCTGTGTCACGGATGACCCATGCCATCGTGTTCGCATCGGGAGTCAGATCAACCCTCAACTCGTCCCATGTCGAATAGACCTTTCCACCCGTTGCAAAGACCGCATCTATGACGGACTCGTAGCCGGTCAAAAGCTTGCGAATCTCACGCTTGTTCGGTTTGTGCGCGCCGCTCGATGGCACTCCGTTCGTTGCATAATCGCGATAAACTTCGTCAGCCGTCAGAGTCATGAGTTGGGGCCTTGATTGTGAGAGGAATTGAATACGGAGCCGCGCTACGCGCCGACCCGGAAACCCATGAAGGATGAATAGCCAGACCCGCGAAGCGGGCGCGTTGAACCATTTTCATGGTAAGCGTAGATTTCGAGGTAGTCGGTGCTGCCGTTCATGGCGATCATTTGGCTTATGTCGACGACATCGCTTGCCCCGCCCGCAAAAGTGCTGTTGCCATACACCGCACCACCATTGCGGTAGATAAACACTTGAATATTGTTGCCAGATGTCATCGGACTGCCGCCCGTGCCATAAACGAGTCTCGCGTGAACGTAGTACGTTCCGGCTACGGTTGGCTGGAAACGGTAGTTCGTGCTGCTATCGAAATTCGAGTTGCTGTCAGCGATCTCGGTATCCCACGCAACTTTAGTTAGGACTGCGGTGTCGATATTTTGATCTGCGCTACATCTAACGGCGAATGCAGGGATGGCGACGACGCCAGTCCCACCATTAGCAACCGGCAACGTCCCTGAGACCTCCGATGTAAGGTCAACCGTTGCGGCGCCGTCCTTCAGGGATCCGCCGTCTGTCCCGTCCCATCGCGCGAAGCCGCTATCTGTCGACGATACAGGTCCTTCGATGCCGCCACCCCCACCGGCCGGCGTCTGCCACGACCCGTCGCCACGGAGATAGGTGGATGACGAAGGTGTTCCGGTTGCATCGATGTCGGCGATCCCGACATCATCCTTCGCTGCCATCGCGCCGAGCGTCGGTGTGCCGCTCAGGTCGCCGTAATTTCCGGACGTGGCGACGGCCGCGAGAGCCGACGTATCCGCCTTGCCTGATAGGCTGCCGGATAGCGCGTCAGTCGCCGCCTTGACCGCCTTCTGCGTCGGAATGCGTGTGTCGCTATTCGCAGCGAAAGTGCTGTCAGCGTCGACAACATTCGCCGCGAACATCGCCGTCGTCAGACCGCTGATCGTGTTGTTGGCGGCGTTGATGGTCTTGTTGGTGAGCGTCTGCGCGAGCGATGCGAGATACGTCGCAATCGACGATGCCAGAATGCCGAAGTTGCTGCCGCCCACGGCAGCGGCGAACTTCTCGGTTCCGTTGACGACTCTATCAGGGTCTTCCGATATCTTCCCGGTCATGCGTCTTCTCTTATGTAAAGCGATCCATCCTCGCGGAACACGCTCGATCCGTCTTCGCGTTTGATGCTCGGCGGGATGACGGGCGTTTCGCCACCGGCATCCGGGTCGTAGGGTGCAAGAATCTCAGGGAATACGAGGATGAACGTGAACGTGATCCGGCCGGCCATCAGATCGATGTCGGCGTCCTGAATTTCGATGACCGAATCCTGAAGCCCGGAAACGTAGGGATACTGGACCCTGACCCATCGCTCGCCGAGCGCGGCAAGGCCGTAAAGTTTTGTTGTGATGGTCCCGCTCAACGGCGCATTGAGGCGCTTCATCGCCCGCTCAGCCAGACGGCGCGCTTGCGTCTCGGTCTGCGTCCATTTCAGGTCAAGGGACTGAGATCGCGTCACACCGGTAAGTGATATCGACTCTTCATCCCGATATGGCTCGGCCTGAACCTCGACATAGCCCGAATTCGGATCGGTGTAGGATATGTTGAGTTGGTTGACGGTCTGCTCGTCCGCCTGCCCGTAATTGATGTTGAAATCGATGACGTGATTGGCTGCTATGGTGACAGTCGGCTCGCGATACACCCCGACCTTGAGCGCGAGCGAGCCGTCACCGGCTTCCGCCAGCCACCCGTCGCAGGTCGCCAAAATCGAATTGACGACATCCTCGGGCTTGTTGTCGAATTGATACCAACCATTCGACGTATAACGCGGCTCGGTGTCGCCCGGCGTGGCGACGCGCTCATCGCAAAGATCGGCCTCGTGCATCCATAGAGCGAGATGCGCCGGCGTCGGAAACAGGATGTCGAAATCCAGCCCCATGCAGCCATCGACCTGGGTGAGATAGTCGAGAAGTTGCAGGACCGGGTTGTAGGAAATCTTCCACGTCGAGGAATCCAGCCGGCTTTGCGTCGGGTCGCGAGGGTCCCATACCGGCGAGCAGTCGAGCACCAGAGAGAGGGCGGGAAGCCCGCGCGGATAGATCTCGGTGTAGTCTTCCGGCTTGATTTCCTGACCTTGGCAATAAAGGGATGCCCAGAAGATGCCGATTCCGAAATGCGTTGCGGGGTCCCATATGCCGCCGCTTGGCCCGACACCGAAGAAGCTTTGAGTTGACCCGTCGCCGTAGCCGAAGTGAACCCTGACGTTGCCGACCGGGCCGTATCGACCGTCATCAGCGAAGGCCGGGCGTATCGCGTCGGTTGCGCCGTGGTCGAACACCACCAGATCGTCGTGCAGGTACATGTTCACGACGGCGGCGACGCGGCCGGAATGGACCGCCATGACATCGTAGGAGTTCTTCTCCGATTCCTCGAACAGCATGTAGTAGCCAGCGAGCCGGTTGCGGCCATAGCCCCGGATGCGCGGCGGGATTCCCTGCTTAAGCGGGTGAGACCCGTTCTCCGGCTTCGGCACATCCGGCCGCAGCGCGTAGTTCAGCCCGATCGAGGTGCCGAGGATAGCCGCAGTGCCGACCGCGGTCGCAAGGCTCACGCCGAGAAATGACGCACCGCTGATCGCTGAGCCGAAACCTATCCCCGTGATCGCCCCCGGCGCGACGCTCGCGATCAGTATGGTCCCGATCGTCTCCGCCATCAGAACGTCCACGCCCGCAGCATCGGGAGCCTGTCGTCGCTGTCCATCACCAAACCCATGTCCGACGTGACGACGGCATGGCAGCGCGGGGCGGCGCAGATCGCACCGGTCGGCCTTCGCCGTATCTCGCCGCCTACCGAGTAAGGCGCGTCGACGGCGACGATATCGCCGGCGATAGGCGCCACGGTCGGCCGCATCCCGACCGCGGTCAGACGCGAATGACAGGATTCGAGGAATCCGCCCTCGCGAGCGACGATGCGCCGAAGCTCCTGCTCCGAAGAATAGGTGCCCCTGACATCGGAGATCGGATCGCGCCCGCACACATTGACAACCCAATCCGCCATGAAGGTCGAGCAATCCCACGTCCCCGGTGACCAGCGCTTGCGAAGAATGGAGGCGAAGTAATCCGTGAGCGTCATGCTGACAGCCGCGGCCACGTCTTGTTGAACCCGTTAGCGTAGAGCGGCGTGCGCTCGCAGAAATAATCGGTCGGATATCTGGCTCGCTGGTCTTGGTTCGTGAAATAGGCCAGCCCCGGCCGCCGGCGACCGGTCATAAGTGTCCCCGCAGAAAGCGTGACGGTCCTGACGGTCAACTGCCCAACCTCGGTCGGCGCCACCTGTTGAATCGCGAGGTAGTCGGCGGTGTAGTTCTGAATCCATTTGATCGGGCCCAGCAGCGACCAGTTATCGTCCATCACGGCGAAGCCGACAGAAACACGCTTCCCCTTGACCTGCTGTGCATCGCCGCCAGATGCGATTTGAAGGATGTCTCCGGTCACGCCGCTGATGGTGAACTCCACCCGCTGCGCCGCGCCGTTGACCATCTGCTTGAGGGCGGGGACGCTGCCGACCTCGCCAAAGCCGTTATACTTTGCGCCCGTACCGTCAAGCACGTCGGGCTGCGTCGTCTCGAAAGGCCCGACGCCCAGCCAGAGCCTGACGACTGGATCCGTTTCCAGGCGGAAAAACACGCCGATGCGCGCGGAATTCCTGGCCAGCGCGGCCAGTTCATCTTGCGAAAGATTCATGACAGGTCAGACCGGATAGAAGTATTCGACGAAGCTGACATCGGTGTCAGCAAAGCGGCGCATCGACAATGTCAGCTTCATCACATTCGGGTCCGCGAGCATCATGACGCAGCGCGGGCGGTCGAATTCGAGATACATCCCTGCCGTCACCGCCTCCCGGAGCGGCGGGCGGAACGTGATCACGGAGTTGCCTCCGCCTTGATCATCGACCGTGCCGACCTCATACAGATGCCAGCCTTGCGTCGGGTGCTCGATCGAGAAGAACTCGCCGCCGCGCAGCGGGCCGCCAGCGGCGAATGACAGTGCGAGGCTGACGGCCCGCAACGGCGCGTCCAGCAGAACAGACGCGTCGACGATGTTCTGGGCATATCCCGCCCCGTCGTCGAAGAGCGCACCATCGGAGTGCGGCACGGCTCCGATCGCGTAGAGAGGCTTCCCATCTACAATCGGCGCCGGGAAGTGGCGCTTGTCGCACATCGGCACGATGATCGGCGCTGAGCCGCCGTCGCACAGGACCTCCAGCGCGCGCCAGGCGCGGACGTGATCCGGCGTGCGTAAATTGATCGAGCCGTATTCACACTTCCACAATCCGCCGCCGCTGGTCGTTACGCGAGGGAACGCACCTTGTGCAGATTGACCGACAGAAGCCGTCGACGACAGTATCTGCCACGACCCCGACCGCTCCCGCATGAGCGAGGCTGGAAATTCCGGAACAGCCACGACTACGCAACTCCGGTTGACTGAAAGCGTTGCGCGCTCTGCATCGCCTTGCCCTGCCCGGCGATCGCCTTGGCGTGCTGCGCCAGAACACCCCTGATCCGCTCCACGGCCCCCGCGTCAGCTCCGCGTGCGTCTATCTGATAGACCGGCGCGAAAGTCTGCTCTTTCGGCATCCCGCCGCCCTCAAGCGAGCGCCCTCATACCGCCTCGCCTTCATGCGCGGGCGGGGTGGGGTCGGCGACGAGGCTTTGCAGCAGCTTCAGAGCCGGGCCACGAGGCTTTGTCCCGCTTTCACGCTCCCAATTGGAAACAGTGCTTTGGTCGACGCCGAGGCGCTCGGCCAACTCTTCTTGAGTAAGGTCAAGGGACACGCGAAGCGCCCTGATGTCGATTTGCTTATTCATGCCGCGAGTATGAGAAAGTCATAGCTCCGCGTCAATGAGTTTCTCATATCTAAGTATGGCAATCTCACAGATATGGAACTTCACGAACGACTGGCTGCAGCGCGACAGGCTGCTGGGTACGAGTCGGCGGCCGACGCCGCCCGCGCTCTCGGTGCGTCCTACCCTACCTATGCGGGTCACGAAAACGGCAGTTCAGGCTTCCGGCACAAGACAGCCGTGATCTATGCGCGCAAGTTTGGTGTCTCGCTGGAATGGCTGCTCACTGGGCGCGGCCCCATGACCAAAAAGGGTGATGATCCGGATTTGGCCGATCTTATCCAGTGGTGGGGCGAGGCTGAACCGGAGGCAAAGGCTGCTGTTCGTCTGATTTTGAACGCGCGGAAGCCTTCAATATCTCCAGAACCCGCTTCCGGGTCTCGGAATCAGCGGACATCCAAGCGGAAATGACTTCGTCATCCAGATCGTCAACCTCCATCAGCGCGCCCCGCAATGTTCTCTGTCTGTTCACTACAGGGGCAAAGTTGGAATAATTCCAAGGTGCGCTGGTCGATTCTTAAGGAATGGTTAACCGACTGAGGGGGCGGTGGGATTCCTAAAGCTGCGGTCGGATTGTGGATTGATCGAGCGCGATGGTTGCGGTTTGGTGACGGCGTGACAAAATTTGGTGACCGCCCGTCGCAATTTTAACCCGGCAGCGTTATTGTCCGAGATGTCTCTGTTGGGAAAACACCATGGCCCTTCGTGAACGTAAAAAAGCTGGCGTCCCCCCCACTCACGGGGAAGTTGCCCTTTCGCGCGTTCTGAAAGCCGGCCCCAAAGAATTGGCAGAGATGTATGAGCGAACCCAGCGAGAAGTTGCCCGCGTCCGACAAGAAGCGGAAGATCGGCGGCAGCGGCTCCGAGACGCCACACGAGGACCCGCGAAACAATTCCGTCTATGATTTCCTGTATCATGACGCGAGGCGAATTGCTGCTTTCCTGGCGCAGTTTGAAACCTATGGCGTCCTGCAGGGCGTAAAAAGCCACGAAAGTGTCGGGAGATCATCATCATCGCGCTCGACGGCGAGCGCGGGTGTGGATGTTGTGACGCTGGCGAAGGGCGCTGTTTCTTACGACGGCACAATCAGCGATGACGAGCGGGATGCAGCCGAGCGAACCTATGATCCCCTTTGGACCAATGCGAAAGCCCTACTCGATTATTTAACTGAACGCAGCTTGATTATTCGCAACCTGAGCGACGCCCGCATTGGACAATTTGTTCTTGTAACGGGATCGTTTGCGGCATTCGACGTCGGAATTCTGAGAGAGGCCTGGAAACAGCCAGCGATCAAAAAGATAATCCTCGACGCCGCCACCAAGCCGGAGGCCTCAACGAACCGCCACGAACGGCGAAAGAACAACAGCCAACATCCCAAAGAGACATCGGACGCGCAGGCGGCGCTGGAACTCATCCCGCTGCTACCCCACTCCGTTCAGGGGACGATCCGCAGCGCCAATGATTCAATCTGGTTCAATCTCAGGGAAGAGAGTATGGTTATCAGCTCTCCCGAACTGCTTCTGAAGCACGGGATCGGGGTTGCTGGAGACTGGAGCGCGATCGGGATACTTGATGCGATGCCCGAAGGGGACGCCTTCTCGGTAGAGGTCCACGCGATCGAACAAACTCTCGCGGCCGCGTCCCTCGGCGGCATCATGAGCCAAATGAACCAGTTGGCTCTTATGACACGCTTGATGTTGGGCCGGCCGCCAAGCACTTACGGAATGACACCACTTATCATTTTCCGAGAAATCTCTGGCGATGCGGGTTAGCTCCGCCCTCCCCGGGCCCGCTGACGCCGACATCGAATGGGCCGCGAAGGTCGTCGGGATGAAGCCGAGGTGAGCGGGCCACGGCACAGGGGGATTTGATGAGTGGCGCGCTGATGCTTAGCGGCAAGCTGTGCAAGGAGGCCTTTTGTGGCTAACGACAAGCCGACTAGCCTGAGAATGGGATTTGGATATGGCCAAGCCCGCGCGGCGGGACTTGGCGGCGTTAGGGCCGACCGTTCAACTCGACAGGTGAACAAGATCACCAAAGAGAACAAGTCTACCCGAACAGCAACACTCGAAATACGAGAATTCGCAAAAGACCCAGATTGGGCGCCGCTGATCAAACATTTGGTATCTCAGGGATTGTCGCCAAAAGATATCAGCGATGAGCTGTACTGGGTGAAGCGATACGCTTGGTCGAAGGCCAAGGGGCATTCATTGGCGTTCCGCCTCAAATTTCATTGGCGCGGCTGAAATTTCAAACTGAGACACTACCCTCAGTTTCATAACGTCACGGCAAGCGCCGGGTTGCTCATGGAAAACCCCGCCGGAGCGGGCCTGGCGTCGGTCGGAAGGCCCGCTCAGCCCCCCAACTCCGGCGGGCCTTTCGCTGTCTGAAACTGCGGCTGCCGCGGCCGTCCCTTTAGGAACCCAGATCAACGCTCGGCATTGATCCTGCGGTACGGGATGGCCTCCGTCCACCTGTCGCCCCGTTCCAAGGCCCGCTGTGACTCCATCCGGCGGGCCTTCTGTTCTTCCCTGGCGGGCCTTCCTTTTAGGAACAACCGCCAATTGCATGAATTGACGGTCCGGAACCGGGATGAGCCCCAAGTCCCCCTTGTGGGTCCCGCTTCCTTCCCACTGATGACTTGGCCCGCCTTCATAGGCGGGCCTTTTTGCTGATTGGAGATGGACCCAGGCCACGCGCGCCGCAGTTGCAGCGGCGGGTGATCCGCGGCGGTCATGCGCGCGAACTGGCCGCACCTGCTTCCCGCTGGCGATCCGACTTCCAATCCTCCAACCGCCGGAGGCCAAAGGTGACAATGTAGCCGAAGTAGCGTTGCGCCCATGAAAGCGGCACCAAATCCTCAGGCGGGAAGCCTCGCGCGCGGCACTCATCGTTCCTCGCTTGAAGATCGACTAGCCTCTTGCAGGGAGGCTCAAGCTTCTCAATCCCAAGCCTGCGAGCCTTTAGGTCGCCGAGAGCTTCTACCGAACGTTCAGACCTTGCGATGGCGATTGCCAGGTCCGTGAACTTCTCGCCCAATTCGCAGTGCTTTTCGGCCTTTTTGGCCGGCTCAATGACATAATCAAGAATCGCCCAGAGAGCGACGAATGCCGCCACCACCTCCGCGACATAGGCGACTTCAGGCCACGAGCCCCGGGCGAGTCAATGGCCTGCTTAGGCTGGGGCGACAGGACGAAGCTACCCCCTCCCGCGCCGCACAACAAGATTTATTATGACTTTCTCATATTTGCTGTTGACTTGTTTCTATGAGTTTTTCATACTTTCTCCATCAACGAGCCGATGGAGCGCAGATGCTTCCCCCGACTTTCACTGACTGGATGGCTGCTGAGCTGGACAAGAAGCTCGCCAGCCTGCCGACCGATCAGGCGCGGTATCGTCACCTGATCCTGCAGGGCAATGTCTGGACCCAGCGATACGACGCCTACGTGCGCCGCGGCCGGCAGCCGTTCGGTCGCCCTCACCCGCACTACGGCCCGATGGGCGCCGCCGATTTCGTGATCGTGCTCGGCATGATCGCCGGTCGGCGCAGGTCCCTCGAACAGCATCGGGTGGCGGCATGACCTTGCTACAATTCCTGTGCGGGTGGACAGCGGTGTCCTTCATCGTCGGGCCGGTCGCCGGCAAATTCCTCAAGCGGATGGCCGCGCGCCAGACCAACCCGGGGAGAATGTGATGTTCATCACCTGCCTTTCCACTTCCATCCATCGCGTCGGCGGCATGCGGGCGGCGGTCGAGCCTTCCAACACGGTCGGTTGCCGACTGTCGCTGATGTTCAGCGGCATCGACGATGACGACGCGGAAAAGACGATCCACGTCTGGTTCGACGGCCCCGGTGCGCGCGAACGAGCATCCGCCTATGCCGCCGCGATCAACGCCGCCAACGAGAACACCAGCCTTGATGATGTCGATCGCGCTGTTGCTGCGGTCGCCGCTGAGATCGGAGCGCCCCAATGAATGTTTCCGACTACCTCCTGCGGAGCGCGATCAGCGCCAGCGAGGATATCCCCGAGCACTCCCGCCCCGAGTTTCTCAAATTCCTTTCGGACCAGCACCGTCTGGCAGCCGACCTAATAGCGAAAGCGTCTGTCGATGCTGAGCGATGCGGCCGGGTGCTCTCATGAAAGAGCGAGAGACCGAGATCGTCGCCGTGACTGTGCCCGTGCTGGCCGAGGCCGTGGCCGTCATCCTGTTCATCATGGCCGCCGCGCTGTGGGCCGGCATCGGGAGCAACGCAATATGAGGGGTGAATTATCAGCACCTCAGCGTCGCTGCATCATTGATGCGACGATTGACCCGCTGCGGCCATACCGTCGCGGATTCGCCCGCAGCAAAACAGGGCCATTCCACGATAAGCGCACTGTTTCCTCGCTGCTCAAGCAAGGCGCGCTCCGGCTCATCAACGAGCGCAACACCAAATTCTACGGATGCGTCACAGCGAGGGCTTCCTGATGGACCTCTCAATCGTTGTCCTGCTCGCCATCATCGCGTCGATCGCCGGGACGCTGCTTTGTGTCGCGATCGAGCACGACCGCGAGCATTTTTACGACGACACTGAAAATCAGGTCGGGGGGCCGTTATGAAGATCGACAAACCAGGAATTTTCCGCGACTTCTCGACGGATGACTATTTTGCCGATCCGACGCCATCCGCGTCGTTGTCGCAATCCGTCGCGAAAATTCTGATAGAGCAATCACCGCTTCACGCCAAGATGGCTCACCCGAAACTCGCCCCGCCCGTCGAGGATGACGAAGACGAGCCGGAGAAATACGTCAAGGCATTGGCGATCGGCAACGCGGCGCACAAGCTGATGCTCGGGCGCGGGAAGCAGATGGCCGTCGCCGACTTCGATAGCTGGCGAAAGAAAGAGGCTAAGGAATTCCGCGAGGACGCGATCCTGCATTGCCGCGAGCCGATCCTCGCCAAGCACTATGAGGCCGCCGAGCGCATGGTGCTCGCAGCGCGCGGGCAACTATCACAGATCGAGGGATGCGAGCGGGCTTTCCGCGAGGGTGACGCCGAGGTCGTAGTTGCTGCCTGCGAGGACGGCTTGTGGCTCCGCAGCATGATCGACTGGATTACGCCGGATTTGCGCGAAGTGTGGGACCTGAAAACCAGCGGGATGTCGGCCTCGCCGTACAACACCGGCAAGCTCATGGCGTCGGCAGGTTGGCATGTCCAGGCTGCGATGCACGAACGGATTCTCGATGCGATCGATCCGCAGAACGCCGGCCGCCGTCGCTTCCTGTATGTGTGCCAGGAGAACGAAGCCCCCTACGCTCTGACCGTCAACGAGATAGGCGAGGCTGCGCTCACCATCGGCCGCAAGCAGATCGACTACGCGGTCAATGTCTGGCGCCGGTGTCTCGAAACCGGATACTGGCCCGCCTATCCGCTCCGCATCATCCGGCCCGAGTTGCCGGCGTGGCACGAAACATCTTGGCTCAGCAGAGAAGTGGCCGAGGAAGATGTGCGGTTGAAGATCCCCGCGCGGAAAGATTTCGACCCGAAACTGATTATGGCGGGGTAATCATGAGCTTCACATTCGCACCAGCAAAACGAGAACATGTATCTCTGCTCATTGCGCTCGCGGGCGCATCTGGCAGCGGCAAGACATATAGCGCGCTTAGGCTCGCAAATGGCATGGCCCCCAACGGCAAGATCGCGTTCATCGACACGGAGGCGCGTCGAGGCTTGCACTACGCTGACCAGTTTCAGTTTATCCACGCTGACATGCGGCCTCCGTTCCGGCCGGAGCGTTTCGTCGAGGGGATTCGAGCAGCCGAGGCCGCAGGCGCTGATGTCGTCGTCATCGACAGCTTTTCGATGGAATACGATGGCGAAGGCGGCATCATGGATTGGGCCGACGAGCTTGAGCGCGGCGGCACGAAGTCTCCCGGCAACTGGAAGGTGCCGAAGGGCGCTCACAAGAAGCTGATGAATGCGTTGCTGCAATGCCGGGCGTCTATCATCTTTTGCCTGCGCGCCGATGAGAAAATCCGGATCGGCAAGGACGAGCGAGGCAGGACCGTCGTCGAGCCGCTCGGCTGGATGCCGATTTGCGAGAAGAGATTCATTTTCGAAATGACGGCCAGCTTCACGCTGACGCCGGACCGCCCCGGCATTCCGAATTTCAACCTGCCGCACAAGCTACAGTCTCAGCACCGCGCCATGTTCTCGGACCGGGTGCCGATCGGAGAGGATGCCGGCAAGGCATTGGCTGATTGGGCGAGAGGCGGCAATCCAGTTTCGCCGGGCAATCAAGCGTCGGCGACGTCGGCCGCGTCGGATGCCGCACCGTCTGACGCGGCCGACGAACCGGATGAGAAGTCAGCAGCCGAGTGGGACATGGAGCTCGGCGAGGCGGCCAAGAAGGGCATGGCCGCATTGCAGGCGGTGTGGTCCTCCGTGCCGAAAGACGCGCAGAAAATCTGCAAGGCCGCGCTTGATACCCGACACAAAAAAACTGCGACCGACGCAGACCATCAGGTGCCGGCATGAACTTTCAAGACCACGCAAACGACCTTTTCGAAACCTGGGACCGTCGCCGCCACTTGGCTCCCGCGCTCCGGCTATGTGACGTGCCGCAGATGGATGACGCCGAGTTTGGTAGCGCCATCGAAGAACTTCGGGCGTTGAAGGATTCCGATCCGCAATGGCGGGAGGTAAGGCGATGATCCTTTCCGCACAATCTATTCGCGCGTTGCGGCCTGTCGAGCCTTTCTGTGAGCGCGGAGTGATCCGTGGCAGAAGCTACGGCCTGTCGGTGTCCGGCTATGACATTCGCGTTACTGAAACCATCACACTCATGCCGGGGCAATTCTCGCTGGTATCGAGCGTCGAGCGGTTCACGATGCCGGACAACATTCTAGCTCTCGTGAAGGACAAAAGTTCATGGGCGCGTCTGGGGTTGTCGGTGTTCAATACGGTGATAGAGCCGGGATGGTGCGGGTATCTGACCTTGGAGTTGAAGAACCAAGGCAATCAGGGCTTCCGCATCGAAAGCGGCGATCCGATCGCGCAAATCCTGTTCCATCGCTTAGATGAGCCCGCCGAAAAGCCGTACTCCGGAAAATATCAAAACCAGCAATCCGGTCCTCAGCCTGCACAGTTTGAAGGTGATAGCCAATGAGCGTCCGCGTCCAACTCAGCGCCGGAGAGATCGAGGCGCTTTTGACGGCGCTAAACCCGGACGTGTTCGACGAGAGCACGGAAGAAGGGACGAAAGCTGCGGCACGTTGCCGACACGCGATGTTGAAGCTGAGCGCGCGGCTTAAGCGGCTGCAACGGGTGCAGGTGGCGAAGTTGAAGCGGATTGAAGGGGAGAAGCGTCATGGATGATCGAGCAGAGCACACGGTAGGGCGCGTCCGCATACACCTTCAAGACCAAGGGCAAGATTTTCTTTGGTGGGATTTGGAAGACAATGATGACGACTACTCATATCGCGTCGTTGATTGCGGACCATTCCAAGCGTGGTTCTGGAAGGATTACTTTGTCGCCAAGGACTCTGTGAAGAAGGGGCGGCAACCGCTCATCACCAAGGATCAGGTGAGTGCGTCACGTCTTAAATACCCGATCACTAAGATCGTCAAGAAAAGCCGCGCCACAGGTGAAGCATGACCGACACAACAGAGCGCGCGGAGTTGCTTGCAGAGCGCTCCGAACTGATAGCGAAGAACGAGGCCGCGACTTCGTGGGGGGCGGCAGCTGGCGCGCGATCCGAACGGATCAAGGAGATTGATCGGCAGTTAGCCGCCCTCCGTCGTGTTGCATCGCAGGATCAGAAGCCGCCACCGGCTGCGGGTTGGGACATCCCGGATCAGATCACGCCAGAACTGGCCTGTATCATGGAGAATTGCGACGGGCCTGAAATGCAGACCGGCGAGGCGGTCGCAGCTTTAGTCCGCGGCTATCAGCCGACCTGGACAAAGATTGTCGCAGCCCTCTCCCGTCAACCCGCTGCGGCAGAGACCAACGCCAGCGCAGAGGCGCGGTTGATGGTCATCGACGAGTGTTCGGACGCGCTTGGATACCGACGCGAGTATCTACGCACACTACTCTCCGCACACCCCCACGCCAGCGATTGCGATAAGCAGGGGGAGACGAGACCCGCCAATTGCCGGTTTCGATTACAGGATGAGGGCAAGTCGTATCCGCGATCAAGCTGCTCTGCTTGCGGGAAGAATATTGCTACCGGTCTCGGCAATAGATGCAAGGAAAGCCCCTCAGACCGCACCGCTGATGTGACGGTAAAGGTGCGTTCGGCCATCAATGGGATTTACGGACTTCGCTTCTGCCAATTTTCAGGCGGTCACCAAGAAGACAGCATCGAAAAGGCAATAAAGAAGATCGTCGCGATTGTTGAGGAGCCACGCCCATGACAGCACCGAGCATCAAAGAGGCGTTGGAGCTTAAGCCCTGTCCTTTCTGTGGCGGTAGCGATGTTGTCTGCTGCGATCAAGGGGACGACGATTTCGCGGTAACGTGCAAATCGTGTGGTGTGTCGTCAAGGTTTGACGACGATAAGTCCAAGGCTGTTGCAGCATGGAACACTCGCGCCACCTTGCAGCCCTCCGGCGACAGGCGGGGAGCGATTGCGCAGGCTCTCGCTGAGAAATGGCCCGGCGACTACATGCAGGGTGATGACGAATGCGAGCGCGAACCCAACGCGCTGGCATATGAGACGGCAGACGCCGCCATCCTCGCATCCGGCCTTGTGCAGGACGAGGCGGCGATCCGTGCCGACGAGCGGGAGCGATGTGCAAAGTTGGTGGAGTGTGATTGCTGCGATGTGTGTGGGGAAAGCCCAGGGTTCCCGAAATGCGCTAATGAGATCGCCGCCGCCATCCGCTCCGCCCGCAACGGGGGTGAGTCATGAGGCTGACGGAGAACGATATAGCCGGTCTTTGTGGCAGCGAGAAAGCGGCAAAGCGATCTGCGCGCACCCACCATAGGCAAAAACCTCATCGCTCGAAAATTCTCCTATTATTGAGGATGATCGACGCCGCTCATGGCGAGATCGATGCGTCGGATGAAAAGCATAGTCTGTTGAATTATTTTTGCGGTGACTACGAGCCGACCGACACATTCAACGAAGCATCCCGGCTCGGATACATCCGAGTGACGCACAACGACATTTTCGAGACTTCAACCGCGTTCCTGACGGAATCTGGCCGCGCCGCACTCGCCCAATCCGTGGAGAAAAAGTGATGCGTAAGTGGTCATTGCGAAAGATTTGCATTCACGCGGCGCTCAACTTCCAAAACCCGCTCGGATGGCTTGTGGGTGACGAGTTTTTGTATCGATGCTTTTGCGGTCAAAGCCTGCACCTAGACGCACGTTTGGAATCCGAGGACGCCAGCAGAGGGAGGGGCGAGTGATGTTTTGGTTCGACCACAAGATTTTCGGTAACGGCTTCGGCCTCAGGTCGCCTCATTTCGATAACCGCTTCTATTGGTTGAGCGGGAGGCTTTACACGTGGGTCGGGGGGTTCGGGGCTCAGTTGCAAAGCATCCAATGGACACACCCGAATGCGGGCGAAGAGCGCATCATTGCAGGTAAAAGATTTAAGCCATTGCACTCCACTCGCGTATTCCTTTGGCTGTGGCGAGACAAGCTGTTTTCGATACCAACTCCTGTAAGCCGCGTTTGCGTCGCATGGTCATGGGTTGACTTGCCCGATGACCTAGACGCCGCAAACGCTGCTCTGCGCGAGTTGAAAAACAAGATAGGAGACTATTCCCCATGACCACCCCGCGCGATGACATTGCTGGGCTAAGTGAGAGGCTGCGAAGAACGCTTCCGGGCATCGCGCAAGAGGAAACCGGCGGTGATAATCTCGCGATCTTGCTGGCATCCTATTTCGAGCCCGGTATTGAAGACGACATGCTGGACGACAGCGGTACGTGGAAGCAAGGAGCGATTGACGCCTGCGACCGCGTTCTAGATGCAATCCATGCGCATTACGCCACCGCAATCGACGCGCTGCAACGGCAAACCACCCGCCTCCAGCAAGAGCGCGACGAGGCGTATGAGCTGGCGGCCGCCATCCGCCGTCTCGCCGGGCCTGAGAAGGAGGGGAAATGAAAGAGCCTGTTGACCACATCATTCGTCCATCGCTCCCCTGGCGTCGCGACATCGGGATTACCGAGTGCGGCTACGATGCCACGAAGGTTAAGGCGATCACGCGACAGTCGTTCTTTGAGAGAGAACGGAGCCTTGGTAAGCAGCGATGCGCCATGCTGACGTGCATGACGTGCTCGGATACGACGAAGCGATATGGAACGTGGGAGGATGACCCGCGCGCAGCAATCGGCCGCGAAGTGACGTGGGAGCGCGGCGAATATTGGGGGCGAGGCCGCAGCGACCGGGGGACGCTCCTCAAGGAGGAGTTGTTGGCAATAGAAGCTCTGATAGAGGCGCACCGAGAAGAATTCGACGCGACTATTCAAGAAAACAGGCAGCGTCGTGAATGGATCGAGAAGAAGGCCGCGCTGAAACAAAAGCCGCCGCCAAAGCCGGACAGACTTCCTTCGCTTTGATAGGATCCGATCTTATGACACTCTCCCCGAGAGCCATCGAGGCTGCGATAGAAGAATACCGGGGTGGCGGGTCATGCTGCTCTGAAGATGCAATGCGAGCAGCTATTGAATCCGCGCTCGCCGTGGATGGGCTGTGCTTGGTGCCGAAGGAGCCGACAGCGAAGATGATTGCAGCGGCATTCCCGACAGAGGGAGAGCGCCCGCCGCCAGACGATATGAAGATCGGCGCGGAAGCCATTCTGATCTTAGAGGGCGGACGGGACTGCGGCTCAATAACCGGCCCTGCTGTTATCGAGGCCGCATCGATGTGCAAGGACTATCGGAAAATGCTCGCCGCCGCATCTGACGGGGATTCCCCGCGCAAGACGGAGGGGAAATGAGCCTTCGGTCTGTAAAAACAAGTCGCGCGGCCTATTGCTCTTTTTGCGGGAAAGAGCGGGGCGAGGTCCTTTATCTCGTAGCCGGACCAGATGTCCACATCTGCAATGAATGTGTCGAAGCCGCTAGAAAAGTCGGTTCGGAAATGCTCGGGCCCAACGTCGTTGTTCTCGCTTCTGCTTCTCAGGAGACGCCATGACGAGGGGGATGATCAGGCTTTGGCGGTGGATTGGTGCCAAGATGTTCGCCGCTGGATGGCGAATGCAGTCAGTCGGGTTGCGCCGACGCCTTTCCCTCATGATGGAAGTTGGCCGTATGTGGGCTGACGAAAACTCCGACATCATGGAGCGCGCTGCCAAGGGCGAGCACATGACCATCAAAATATGCGTTGATGCGGAGGTGGAATGAGCCGTACCCCTGCCAGCAAAGTTCGTGAGCGCGGCAACGTCAACGACGCCGTTGCGATCTTGGGACTTGAGCCGAGAACGGTGCGGGACATGGCCGCTCGTGGCCAGTTGCCCGGAGCCGCCAAACCGCGTGGGACATGGACATTCAATCTTGATAGCCTTCGGGCCTTTGTTCTGGAACGTGAGAGGCAGGCATGCCAAAGCGCAAGGCTCCGAAGGGCTGTTTCTGGCGGAACGGCACCCTCTATGGGCGTGTTCAAACCGGCGGCGTCGACGTCAAGTGGTCGCTACGAACAGACGATCCAGCGATTGCGCGAAGCCGCCGCAAGGCGGAGCGAGCCCGCGCGGTAGCTGCCCAGCGTTATGGTGACCAACGCCGCACGTTCGCCGAAGCCATGGACGCGTGGGGCAGGTTCATGGTGGATCAGATCAGCGTAAGGGCCCTCGACCGCTACCTGACATCTCTTGGCGTTCTGCAGCCTCACTTGGATGGGCTGTACATCGACGAAATCGACAAGGCTATGATCGGCGCAATCGTGGCCAGCCGCCGGGACGTGCCGGCGGTGCCGAAAGGGCGAAAGCGGGCCGTTACCGCATCCGTCGCAACCATCAAGCGCGACCTGACAGCGCTTTCGAGTGTGCTGGGCTATTGCGTTGACGAAGGTTGGCTTGAAATCAACCCTGTAACCGCATGGTTAAAGCCGGGCGGCAGGAGAAAGTCTCGCCTCCAAGAGCGCCGCGATCCTATCATCCTTCCTGAACCGGCTCATATTCAAATGGTGATCGATCGCGCGCCGGGGCTATTCGCCAGCATGATCGAGGCGGCGCTAAAGACAGGAGCTAGGCTAGACGAGCTGGCGAAGGGTGTCCGGGGGCATTTTAATCCCGACCGGAAGCAACTCACTGTCATTGGAAAGCGGAATAAACTGCGGGTGATCGATTTGGTCGACAATGGAGAAGACTTCGGTCTCGACGTTTTTTCGAGATTGCCGGTCAGTCTTGAGACTAAGGCCCTGTTCTGGCACCGCCCGATTCCGGGACGCCGTGCCAAGCTAGGGCAGCGGCCGGCAAAGCCGTATCGGCAGGCGTCATCCAATTTCGGGAGGGTCGTCGATGCCGTCGCCAAGCAGGCCCAAAAACAGGAACAGGATTTTAGGCCGTTTACCTTCCACCACCTACGGCACGTCCATGCCGTTAATTGGCTCAAAAGTGGCCGATCTATCTATGTTTTACAGCAGCGTCTCGGCCACACGAGCATCAAAACAACCGAGATGTACCTCGCCTATTTGACGCCGGAGGAAAAGCAAATCGCGATGCTTGGCGGGAGCACGGAAGGACCAAAATCAGGAACTAGACCTTCGGTTGTGAACCGTTCAAAATGAAAGAAAGCGCTATGGGACAGGGACAAACTCAACCATCAATAAAGCACGAGGACGGGTTTTGTAAACCGAAGGTCGGGAGTTCGATCCTCTCCGCCGGCACCATTTCCCAGTCTCGCGACGTTTGCATGCGTGCGATCAGAGGGACATCACCTCCGGCACACGGGTCGTGAATCCAGAGCTTCCTTCCCGATGCACCCGGCCAAGATGGTGGATGATGGCGTGAGCGACGCGCCAGGTTGTTGCCGTCGCCGATATGTAGGCTCGCCAACGCCGCACATAGATGGCGGCCTCGACCGAAACGGCGAATGTCGTGCCGCGGATTTACTTATTGAGATCGACTCTCGTCCGGAAGCGAATCTCACAACGGTCGTCCCGCTGAGCGGTCGTCCCGCTGGATGTAACGCCCCACCAGCAACTGGATGCAGCGCCTTCCTGCGAGAAGGATAATGACGACGCATGGGGTTGGAGTCTGTTTCAACTGCGTCGAATCCGATTCAACCGCGTTGAATCAGACTCGTCGCTTGTCTTTCTGTTTGAGCATGATCTTATCCGAAAACCGGTTTCCACTTTGCGCGGGCGCGGCCCTTCGGGCCGGGATCATGCTCCAAAACCGGAAACCGCCTGCCTTCCCCGCAGCCGGGGCAGCGCAACTCCATCCTGCCCTTTACTCATGCGCGAACAGTGCGCCGTGGCTGTGGCCGGAGGCGGCTCACGCCGCCGCCACCTCCTCCTCTTCATCCGCGCCGCGACGTCTGCCATGCGACGTCCTGCTATGCGCAGCCCCGACGGCTTCGGTCAGATCGTTGCGGAATCTCACGTGAGGCGGCTTTATGCCATGAACCAGCAACGTACGTCGGATCGCGGGACGTGCCCCGACAATGTAGACGGGCGCTTTCCGGCCATGGGCCTTGTGCATGAAACCCTCAATTGTCGCGGCTCCGGAAGAGTCGATCATCGACACTTCCGAGAAATCGATGACATACGCCCTCGCATGCTTGTCGAGACGGTCGAGTTCCTCGCCGACATTGGCGGCGGCCCCGAAAAAGAACGCCCCGGAAATCCGGTGGACGGCCACGGCGGGATCAGCGTCGAGATCGGCATCATACGGATTACGGCCGCTACCATTGACGCTGTCCAGCTTGTTCTCATCGACCAGCGAACGCGCATTCTCGACTTTCACCGACTGCGCCATGCGATGCAGGAACAGGAGCGCGCCGATCCCGAAGCCGACAAGAATGCCCTCGATGAGGTCGCGGAAGATCACCAGCAGGAACGTCGTCATCAATATCACCGCGTCGCTGCGCGAAGCGCGCATAAGCATCGCGAATGCGTGCCTTTCCGCCATGTTCCACGCCACCACGGCCAGCACCGCTCCGAGCGCGGCCAGCGGGATGAACGCGGCCAGTGGTGCGGCGATGAGCATGAACAGCAGCAAAAACACCGCATGCAGCATGCCCGAGATCGGGCCGTGTGCGCCGGAACGCACGTTCGTCGCTGTGCGGGCGATGGTGCCGGTTACACAGAAGCCGCCAAAGAGCGGCGCGGCGATATTGGCGAAACCCTGCGCCATGAGCTCGCAGTTGGAACGGTGTCTGTGCCCGCTCATGGAGTCGGCGACCACCGCCGATAACAGGCTCTCGATCGACCCCAGCAGCGCGAAGGACAGAGCCGCGGGCAGCACCTCCGTGATCTTTTCCAGCGAGATTGCGGGGAGCGCGGGTGTCGGCAACGTCTGGGGAATACCACCGAAACGAGTGCCGATCGTCTCGACCGGCAGACCGAGCGCCCAGACCACAACCGAGGCAATACCAACCGCAATCAGCATCGCGGGCCAGTAGGGACGGAAGCGGCGTATCGCGACGATCACCGCGATCGACAGCAGGGAGACCCCCACCGCCGTCGTGCTGATGGTCGGCAGCGCCTCACCAATGGCCATCAGCTTGGGAATCAATTCCCCTGGCTCTTTTTGCGCAAGGGTGAGACCCAGCAATTCGGTGAGCTGGCTGGCAAAGATGATCACGGAGATGCCCGCCGTGAATCCGATCGTCACCGGAAACGGAATATACTTGATGAAGGTCCCGAACCTGAGCAGTCCAATCGTGAGTTGGATGAGGCCCGAAAGAAGGGTGGCAAGGATCAGCCCTTCCACCCCGTGAAGCGCGACGGTCACGGACACAAGGACGATAAATGCGCCCGCGGGTCCGCCGATTTGGTACCGGCTGCCGCTAAGAAGCGAGACGACGAACCCGCCGACGACCGCGGTGTACAGGCCGCGGTCCGGGCTCACTCCGGAAGCAATGGCGATAGCCATGGAGAGCGGCACCGCCACGATGGCGACGGTCAGCCCGGCGAGAACGTCGGCGCGGAAATTCTTGAACCCATAACCTTCTCGAAGCACTGTAATGAGTTTTGGGGTGAATTGTTCAACAAAGGTCGGTTCAACCGGAGCCATACGTATCCCTTCTTATGCCGTTGAACGGCGGGATCATCGGCCGGGGCCGGTTAGGTCGCCGTCGCGCTGCGAAACCCCGGACATCCTCGGCCAATTGCTTCTGGTCGATGCCGAACAAGGCGCGTACAGCACGCATTTGCGCGGAGGTGATCAAGGCTCGCCGTCTCCTAATGTATCCTACTTTACATTCGTGATATCAAGTAGGGCAAATAATCGCAGCTTACCGGCGAAGGGTCGGCCTCCCTCGCCGGCCCCTTTTCCGCGCACACCAACGGCGGCGTTTGCCACCGGGTCTTCCTCCTGAAAATCCGAAGGAAAATAATGGATCGCGCCATCGCCACGAAGCCGCCGGCCGGCACGAATGGGTGGTCGTCATGGCGTCGACGTTACCGGGCTCATGGCCCGACAAGACCGAAGCGCGTGCCCCGGTGTTCCCCGGCCAAATGCATTCCGCCCTCCCCGCTCAGACCGAGAAGCGCGCGGTGAAAGGTGATGAACGTGCCGGATCGAAATGCCCTGTCCGCTAGCGATCGTCTCAGGCATCCGCCTCGTTGATAACCTTGAAGCCGCCGAAGATCATCCGCTTGCCGTCAAAAGGCATCGGGTTGTCCTTCATATGGGTCTGCATCTCGGCGAAGATTTTCTCCTGGCCGGCGTCGCGGGTCGCCCGGTCGGGCCATTCGATCCAGGAGAAGAAGACCGTCTCGCCTTCCGTCGCCTTCACGGCACGATAAAAGTCGGTGACCTTGCCTTTCGGCACGTCCACGGCCCAGCCTTCCACCACACGCAACGCGCCCTCGCGCAGGAAGAGCGGAGCAGTTTCCGCAGCATGGCCTATGAATTTTTCCTTGTTGGCGGTTGGCACAGCCCCGACGAAACCCTCCACATATCCGGCCTTGCCGCCGTCACCCTGGTCAACGACCGGCTCGAAGCCACCGAAGATCATTCGCTTGCCATCAAAGGGCATCTCGCCGATCTCGGCCATGCTCGGGTCGTTCATCATCTTTTCCGAAGCGGCGTCGCGCGTCGCCCGGTCGGCATATTCGATCCAGCCGAAGCCTATCGTCTCGTCGTCCCTCGCTTCAACGGCGCGGTAGAAGTCGGTTGTCACGCCTTTCGGCACATCGTCCCCCCAGGCGTCCACGATCCGGCTGGCGCCGAATCTCTGGAAGATACGCACCGCCTGTCTCGCATGGTCGAGAAAGCTTTCGCGATTGGCGGTGGGGATCGCGGTCACAAATCCTTCAATGAAGGCCATGGAGAATCTCCTGGAGAGCTGTCGCGCAAGGAACGCCCGGAACGGCGGGTTGGTTCATCGTTTTCGCGGCGTTCTTCCGGAACAGCGCCAGCCGTCCCTCAATCGCCATCGCCTCCCCGTCCACCATAACCGGCCCGGTAATATAGTTGATATCAACGTAACTCCGCTATGTCCAGCGGAGCGCGCCAGAAACCACGAAGCCGCTTTCAACGGCCTGTGCCGACGCATTCCGACGACAGGGCGGCAACGGAACGCCGGGCGATGGCGGGCGTTGAACCTCGAAAGAGGAACCCCGGCGTGAAGAAACTGCTTATCGCTTTGCTCGCCATCGTTTTCGCTGCCGTCATTGGGGGAGCGGGCGTGATCCTGTTGTCAAAGGAAAAGGCAACCGTTGCGCTCGAAGACCAATATGGTTCTGATCCGAAGCTTCCTCCGCCGAACCCGCGCATTCTGCCGACCGTGAATCAGGCCAGGGCCGAGCCGTGGAAGCAAGGCGAAATGCCGACCGCCGCTCACGGCTATGCCGTGTCCCTGTTCGCCGACGGACTTGATCATCCGCGCTGGCTGCATGTGCTGCCGAACGGTGACGTGCTTGTCGCGGAAAGCAACAAGCCGCCCCAGGATGAAAGCAGCATGGGCGTCCGCCGCTGGGTGGCGAAGATCGTCATGAACAGCGCGGGCGCCAGCACGCCGAGCGCGAATCGCATCTCCATCCTGCGCGACGCGGACGGCGACGGAGTAGCGGAGTTAAGGCAGCCCTTCATCACCGGACTGTTCTCACCTTTCGGCATGGCGCTGCTCGATGGCAGGCTTTATGTCGCCAACGCCAACGGCATCGTTGCTTTTCCCTATCAGGAGGGCGCAACGGAAATCATCGCAAATCCGGAAACAGTTACCGATCTGCCCGCTGGCCTGAACCACCATTGGACGAAGGATGTCATCGCATCCCGCGACGGCACGAAGCTCTACGCCACCGTCGGCTCCAACAGCAATGTCGGCGAGAACGGCATGGAGGCCGAGGAAGGCCGCGCGGCCGTCTATGAAATCGACCTGACCACAAAGCAGAAGCGCCTGTTTGCCACGGGACTGCGCAATCCCAACGGCCTCTCCTGGCAACCCGACACGGGCGAACTGTGGGTCGCGGTCAACGAACGCGACGAGATCGGCAGCGATCTCGTGCCGGACTACATGACCTCCGTGAAGGACGGTGCATTCTATGGCTGGCCATACAGCTATTTCGGACAGAACCTCGACAATCGCATAGATCCGCCGCGACCTGACCTCGTCGCAAAGGCCATCAAGCCGGACTATGCACTCGGCTCTCATACGGCCTCGCTCGGTCTTATTTTCAATAGCGGGAGCCTGTTCGGGCCTGACATGAAGAACGGCGCGTTCATCGGACAGCATGGATCATGGAACCGTGTGCCGCGCAGCGGTTACAAGGTGATCTTCGTGCCGTTCAGCAACGGCAGGCCGGCCGGACCTCCGCGGGATATCCTGACCGGATTCCTGCGTCCTGATGAGAGCGCGGCAGGACGCCCGGTAGGCGTTGCTGTCGCCCGCGACGGGGCGCTGCTGGTGGCGGACGATGTCGGCAACAGGATCTGGCGGGTGACACCGAGCCAATCCGGCCAGACAAACACCGGAAACGCTGGGTCGGAACCATAGTGATCGCGTCGCGCAATAGCTGCTGCGAGCCCGGTCACGCGTCAACTCACGAAGAGATTGCAGCGCCCGTCCTTGCGGACGGGCGCTTATCTTATCCAACCCTGAAAGCTGACGCATGACAGGAGCAAGCACATCTCACTTGCTCAACGATCTCCTGACCGCGGGAGTATAGCTCTACGTTGGCAACGAGCGCCTCGACTAGCGCGTATTCCGCAAAAGTGGATACCGGTTTTGCGATCAGAATACGCGCAAGTTTTTGCTTGAGAGCATTTTCTTGCGGCTAACCGGATTCCACTTAGCCGGAAAATGCTCTACAGCCATATCAACTCCGACGGATGAGGCCGGCAGCAGATAACTCCGCTGAGTCAATGTGGGCGTTACCCAACCCCATGTGACGGCACTTCAAGCCGTGCGGTCAATCAGGAGGTCGTAACATCGCCTACCATTCGACCTTCTCCATCTTGCGCACGACGACATGGGTGTCGCGCGTGAAGATGCCGGTCGGCCCCCAGTAATTCCATCCATAGGTGAACTGGGCATAGCCGCCAGCGAGAAACAGCGGGTTGATGCGAATACGCGTCAGGCTGTTGTGTCCTCCGCCGCGCCACTTCCGCTCCTGGGACTTCGGAATGTACACCGTGCGCTCGACCGCGTGGTAATACATGCAGGTGCCCGGCTGGATTCGACGGCTGACGTTGGCTCTCGTCACGACCACGCCGTTGTCGTTGTAGACCTCGACCCAATCATTATCCTCGATACCGACCTTTTCCGCATCCCGGTCATTGATCCACACCGGATCCATGCCGCGAGACAGCATCAGCAGCCGATGGTTGTCTTTATAGGTGGAGTGAATGTTCCACTTGCCGTGCGGCGTGATGTAGTTCAGCACCAGCGAGCGGTCATCCACCCGGCTCTTCACAATGTCGCCGGTCTTGCGCGGGTTGAGCCGCGGCTTGTAGGTCGGGATGTGCTCGCCGAAGTCCAGATACCACTGGTGATCGAGATACAGCGACTGCCGGCCGGTCAGCGTACGCCATGGCACCAGACGTTCGACGTTCATGCACCAGGCGGAATATGCGCGACCATCGTTGACCAGACCCGTCCAGCACGGGCTCGTCAGGATCCGCCGCGGTTGACGCGTCAGATCGTAGAACGTCGACGACACGCCTCGCGTGGGTTCGGCAATATCGGCAAGCGGCAGACCAACGTGATGTTCCTCGTTGACGAAGCCCTGGTAACTAACCTCGCCATTCGCAACCGGCGCGCACATCAAAACAACGTTGCACGCGTCGAGAACATCCTCGAGGCTCGGGTAGCGCTTGCCGCCCCACTCCACACACCGCATATGCCTCGCATCCGGCATCGGCATGATGGGATTTTCCAGCATATGGTCGTACTGCTTCTTGATCGGAATGTTCACCCCGACCGCTGAGATGCCGTCTTCGCGTGCCTTCGGTCCGAACGAGATGAACTTGTTATACAGGTTCGCGTAATCGCGTTCGACCACCCGCACATGCGGGAAGGACTTGCCCGGCACCAGTTTGCACTCGCCCTCGGCCCAGTCGAGAATCTCGGGCTGAGCCAGCTCGTCCGGAGTGTCGTGCATCAGCGGCTGAAGCACCACGTCGCGCACCGGCTTGGAGAACGCAAGCGGAGACAGCTCGCTCACCTTCTTCGCAATCAGCTTGAAGATCTCCCAGTCCGTCTTGGACTCCCACACCGGCGGAACCGCCTGCCCCAGCACGTGCAGGAACGAGTGCAGGTCCGTCGTGTTGAGATCGTTCTTCTCGTACCAGAACGCCGTCGGCAGGATGATGTCGGAGTACAGCCCCGTCGTGTTCATGCGGAAGTTGATGTCGACAACGAGGTCGTATTTCCCCTGCGGCGCGGTGTCACGATACTTGACCGTCGTCGTTTTGCCCTTGGCGCGCTCCTCGGCGATGACATTGTCATGCGCGCCGAGGTAATGACGCAGGAAGAACTCGTGACCCTTGGCGCTGGACTGAATCGCGTTCGCGCGCCAGATGAACCACACGCGCGGCCAGTTCTCCTTGGCGTCGGGATCATTGATCGCCAGATCCAGTTTTTTGCTTGCGACCTGATCCGCGACGTACGTCTCAATATCCGCGGGCGTCTTCGCACCGGCGCGTTCGGCGTCAGCCACCACGTCAATCGGGTTACGATGGAAGTTCGGCGTAAACGGCATCCAGCCGCAACGGACCGACTTCGCTTCGAGGTCGATCGCGTGACCCTTGGCCCATCGCGGGTTCGGAGCCGTCAGGCCATACTCGGTGAACTCCTGCTCGTAGCGCCACTGACAGCTATGGGCATAGTGCCACGTCGACGACTGCACGACGCGCGGCGGCTTGTTCCAGTCCAGCGCCATCGCAACCGTGGACCACGGCGCAACGGGCGCCAGCTTTTCCTGGCCGACGTAGTGGTTGATGCCGCCGCCGTTGACGCCGCAGCAGCCGCACAGGATCAAGGCGACCGTCGCCGACCGGTAGCACAGGTTGTTGTAGTACCAGTGGTTGGCGCTGGCGCCCACGATCACCATCGACTTGCCGTTGGTGAGCTCCGCGTTGGTCGCGAACTCACGCGCGAACCTGATCGCGGTCTCGCGGCCGATGCCGGTGTGACGCTCCTGCCATGCCGGCGTGTAGGGCGCGTCCTCATCGTCATAGCTGGTCGCGAACGAGCCTTCCAGGCCGCGGCTGTGACCGAACTGCGACATCATGATGTCGAAGCCGGTCGCAACAAGCACCTCGCCCTTGTCGGTCGCGATGCGCTTGACCGGAACGCCGCGCGAAACGACGCTGCCGTTCACGAAGTCGTCGAACCCGACCTGCACCACGCCGTCGGACTGATCGATGAAGCTCAGCACCGGATCGATCGGGCTGTTGTCGAGCGTGTCTTCCGCCGACAGATTCCACTTGCCGTGCGTGGAGCCCCAGCGGTCGCCGACCTGGCCCTTGAACGCGCGCGGCTCGCCGGTGGCAGTGTCGAGCACCAGCATCTTCCACTCGCCGTTCTCGACGTCCTTGTAACGTGCGACGCGATTGGATCGCAGCAGCCGGCCCGTCTTGTAGGTGTTGCCGTTGGGCTCCAGCTCGACAAGGAACGGAAGGTCGGTATAGCGCTTCACATAGTCGATGAAGTACGGCACCTGACGATCGATGTAGTACTCCTTGAGAATGACGTGGTTGGCCGCCATCCACAGCGCCGTGTCCTGACCCGCCTGGATCGGAATCCACTCGTCGCAGTACTTCGCGATCTGGCTGAAGTCCGGCGAGAGAACCACGAACTTGGTGCCCTCGGTGCGCGCTTCCGAGATGAAGTGCACGTCGGGGGTCCGCGTCATGTTCATGTTCGCCGCCATCGAGACGATGAACTTCGAATTGTACCAGTCGGCGCTTTCGCACACGTCGGTCTGGTCGCCCCAAATTTCCGGGAACGACGTCGGCAGGTCGGCGTACCAGTCGTAGAAGCTCATCAAGCCGCCGCCGAACAGCGACAGAAAGCGTGTACCAGCCGCGAATGACAGCATCGACATCGCCGGAATGGGAGAGAAGCCCATCACCCGGTCCGGCCCGTGCTTGCGCGCGGTATACAAACAGGACGCCGCGATCAATTCGATCAGCTCTTCCCACTTGGCGCGGCGGAAGCCACCCTTGCCACGCGCCTTCTGGATGCGATTCCGTTTCTCCTCATCCTCGACCAGCGACGCCCAGGCCTGCACCGGATCAGGGTGAGATGCCTTGGCTTCATGCCAAAGGTCGGCGAGAGGTCCGCGAATGTACGGATACTTCACCCGGATCGGGCTGTAGACGTACCACGAAGCGGAGATGCCGCGCTGACAGCCACGCGGCTCATAGGGCGGAAGGCTGCGCTCAAGCAGCGGATAGTCCGTCTGCTGCATCTCCCAGGTGATGATGCCGTCCTTGACGTAGATCGCCCAGGAGCAACCGCCGGTGCAGTTCACGCCGTGCGTGCTGCGGAAGACGTTATCGTGGGACCAGCGATTGCGGTAGAACTCTTCCCACTTGCGCTCCCGGGGATTAACGAGGTCAAGTATCCAGCTCATCAGCGTCTCCTCAGTGCCTTCGACCGGCCGCGAGGCCTGTCGTCATTCACATCACATTCTTCAATCTGCTTCTTCAAACCGCTCTGCGGAGTCAGCCGCCGGTTCGGTCAATGAATTCGATCGCAGGTCTTCGTGTAGCCGCCATATCGATACCGCTCATCGCGCCTTTCCTTTTCCAAAGAGCTGCCCTTCGCCGGAAGGTGCTGTTCCTTCCGTCGTTTGTTGTGCGCAGGATTAATCGCGTCGAAAGTCCGCCCGCTGATTTGCAGGCAAACAGAAATCCGCCAACCTGATTGGTTCGGGGTGCGTGCTCCCACCGCGAGCGATGCCGCAGCGAGAGTCATTTGCCTTACGGCAGCTTGGAGGACTCAATCCTAGATGACGTTCCAACATAGGCTTGAGCTTTTCGTTTTTGCAATAATGCAATCCATGCGCGATGCGACGATCTCCTCTGTTGTAATCGCGATGGTCGACGAACGACGCAACGTTGAATAAGCGCGACTAATGATGTCGATGCCGATTGCATCAGTAGAAATATTCCGTCGTCTTCGTAATCGCTCATCGTTCTTTCTGAACGCAAGCAAGCGCCATCGGCAAATCCGCAATGCAGGATTGCAGAATAGAAAATGCCAAATCTCCTTAATTTTCGCTGGTTTTATGAATTCCGTAGCTTAAAGCACGACAGCCGTTCGGTGCATGATGACCGAATTGCTATGTCAACAGCCGTACATTGCCGGACGCACCTGGCTTCACATCATCCGCTCGCATACGATACGTCGTCATCGCGATTGCTTCGACGGTCGATGATGTTTCATCAGCTTGCCTTAGGCATGGAATAAACAGATCGAATTTCTGTTTGTCAGCACGTCACCTAAGATGTGGACGTGACGGCTGGTCGCTTCAACCTGAAAACCACCAACCTCTTGGCCGCTTCTGCGTCGTACCGATCACCGGCGGCGTGCGCATGTCGTTCATCTGGTTTCTTTGCGTGGTGATCACCGGCGTTAGCGCCGCTGCTGCAATACCGGCTTCGATCGGAGGATGGTCATGGTGGATGCATTGAACCTCGGCCGGCGTCTGCGGGTGCGCTCGACCGCCTATGTGGCCAGTGAGCTGGTGCCGTTCTTCTGGCCGATGCGTAACTTCATCAGCCGCAATCCGCTGCGCAGACTTGAGAGCATGCCGTTCGAGCAGGCGGTGCGTCGCGGCGCGGAGCTGTTTCACGCGCGCATGTTCCTGCCGCGCAGCGACTACCAGCGCTGGCAGCGCGAAGGCAAGGTGCGGCGGGAGACCCTCGACGAGGAGCTGGGGCGGCGCTCGCAGGATCTGCCTCCGGTTCCGGGCGTCGACTGGCCGCGCTGGCTGCATGCGCAGATGCAGACGCCGCACGACCGCGATGCGGTGGTGCGGGACGCGCGGGCGAAGGATGTCCACGCCGCGCTGCACGGCCATCCGCCTTCCGCGCAGTCCGTGGACGTTGCCGCGCTGCTGCCGGGGCTTGAACAGCGCCTGCACGCGCTCACCCTGCCCGAGGCGGTCGATGCCCTGTGGGGCACCGAGCTCGCCGAGGAGCTCGACGATCTGGTGATCAAAAGCTACCTTGATTTCTTCGACGAAGACCAGTCCGCCTGGCGGATGCCCGGTCGCGAGCGCGGCCTGTTCTCCGCCTGGAGCGAGCTGACGCGGCGCAACGCGCGCATGTTCCTGCGCGGTCTGCACATGCCGCGTATTCTCGACCGCGTGCAGGACGCCGAGAGCGCGGTGGTCTACGTCATGGAGGAGATGGGCATCAGCGCCGACGCCTGGCCGACCTACTTCACCCGCGTGCTCACCCGGCTGCACGGCTGGACCGGCTTCGTGCGCTGGCGCGCCTCGGCCAAGCACTATTATTGGGCGCAGCAGTACCCGGCCGATATCGTCGACCTGCTGGCGATCCGGCTGATCATGGGGCTGGCGCTGCTGCAGGAAAGCGCGCGCCATCGCGGCACGCCGATGCGGCGTGACGAGCTCAGCGCCGTGGTGCGCGAACGCGGCGCGGAATGCGTGCTGCGCCACGCGCTGCACAGCGGCGAGGTGCTGCCCGACTGGGCGCAGCGCATCGACGACACGCTGGCGCGCGGCAACGGCGCCCGCTGCCATGATCTCCTGCAACGCTACTGGCCGTTGTGGCAGGCCCGGCTCGGGCAGCAACAGGCCGCCGCGCTGCGCGAGCTGGCCACCGCCGCGAACGCCGCCGCCGCGCTCGATGCGCTGGCGCCGGAAGACGTCGGGAATCTGTTGCAGGGCCTGCGGGACTTCGCGCCGCAGGAAGGCATGGTGTGGACCCTGGCGATGGAGGGGCAGGCCATCGACAAGCTGCTCACCCAGGTGCAGGCGCCGCAGGATCCGCCGCCCGACAAGCGGCCGTTCGCGCAGGCCTGGTTCTGCATCGACGTGCGATCCGAACCCATCCGCCGCCACCTGGAGCGCGTGGGCGATTACCAGACCTTCGGCATCGCCGGCTTCTTCGGCGTGCCGGTGGGTTTCCTCGGCTACGGCAAGGGCAGCGAAAGCCATTACTGCCCGGCGGTGATTACGCCCAAAAACCTGGTGCTGGAGCTGCCCGCCGCGCTGGACCCCCACAACGAGGATTTCGTCAGCACGCTCGGCCATGCGCTGCACGATCTCAAGAAGTCGGTGCTCTCGCCCTACGTCACGGTGGAGGCGGTGGGCATGCTGTTCGGGCTGGACCTGTTCGGCAAAACCCTGGCGCCCCTGGGCTACAGCCGCTGGCGCAGCCGCATGGATACCGAAAAGCCGGTGACCCGCCTACTGGTGGACAAGCTCAGCCGCGAGCAGGCCGACTCCATCATCCGCACCCTGCAGCGGGCGATGATCGTCAAGGCGCTGCATGACGAACTGAAGATCGAGCGCGAGCGGGTGGATTCCGGCATGATCCGCGAGCTGCGCGAGATCGCGCTGCGCCGCCGCGATGGGCCGACGCGGCTGCGCACGGAGTTCGGCGTGCCGCAGACGCAGGAGGCCGGGTTCATCGACAAGCTGCGCCAAGTCTACGGCGTCGATGCCGACTACGCCAATCATCAGCTCGAGCGGCTGGGACGCATCGGCTACTCGCTCGACGAGCAGGTCAACTACGTGCACACGGCCCTGACCATGATCGGGCTGACCCATACCTTCTCGCGCTTCGTGCTGGTTGTCGGCCACGGCGGCAAGACCGAGAACAATCCTTACGAGGCGACGCTGGACTGCGGCGCCTGCGGCGGCGCCAGCGGCATCGTGAACGCCCGGGTGTTCGCGCAGATGGCCAACAAGCCCGCGGTGCGCGAGCGGCTGGCGGCCATGGGCATCACCATCCCGGAAGACACCTGGTTCATGCCCGCGCTGCATGTCACCACCACCGACGCCATCGAGCTGTCCGACCTCGACCTGCTGCCGCCGCGCCACCTGGTGTATCTGGAACGCCTGCGCAACAGCCTGCGAGCGGCCTCGCGCCTGACGGCGGCCGAGCGCATGCCGAAGCTGTTGCCGGAGGCCAAGTCACTCGAACCGGCGGAAGCCTTGCGCCTGGCGAACCGCCTGGCGGTGGACTGGGCGCAGGTGCGCCCCGAATGGGGACTGTCGGGGAACGTGTACGGCATCGTCGGCCGCCGCGCGCTCACCGAGAACTCGGATCTGCAGGGCGCCGCCTTCCTGCTGTCCTACGACTGGCGCTGCGACCCCAAGGGCCGCCTGCTGGAGAACCTGCTGACGGGACCAGTGGTGGTCGGCCAGTGGATCAATCTCGAATACTTCTTCTCCACCGTGAACAACTCCCGTCTGGGCAGCGGCAGCAAGGTCTACCACAACGTGTCCGGCCGTTTCGGGGTGATGACCGGCAGCCTGAGCGATCTGCGGACCGGCCTGCCGATGCAGACGGTAATGCGCGAGGGACGCCCCTACCACGAGCCGATGCGCCTGATCGCGCTGATCGAGGCGCCGCTGGACTTCGCCGGCGGCGTGCTGCAGCGCGTGGTCAAGGTCAAGAGCCTGGTGCTCGGCGGCTGGATACGCGCCATCGTCATCGACCCCACCCAGGGCTATAAGCCTTTTATCTTCAACAACGGCCAGTGGGAGGAGCGTCCCCCGCTGATCGCTCCCGCCGATCGTCCAACTACACTCGCTCCCGCGGCTGAGTGAAGGTCGCGCGCGCGAAGGCACCATCTCCCCTGCTCTACCGGCGCAGGTTTCATGCTGTCATTCAGCCTGCACGTCGCCGCGCCCGATCATACCGGCCGTGCCGCCACAGAGATCCATTCGCCAACCACATAATGGCAACATCGATTTGCTTGACAGCAATACGATATATCCACGACGCTATACCGCGTGCCATGCAGAAGCGTCTGGCGGAAAACAGGCCAACGCTACGGGTTTAACCATGATTGCTCCTGCTTGTCGGCCAGAATCCGGTGCTGGTCTTGATAGCATCGTCACTCGAATGTCCTGAGATGTGAAAATGAACGATTCAGTGCTTCATGTTACGCTTACGAAGATGTGCGAACTTCACGCCATTGACATACCGCGCAGCGGAGAATTGGCGGAGCATTTCCAACTGGCGTTTCCATCGGCGAGCTATGACGAGGAAGCCGGTGAATGGCGCATGGTTTGGAAAAAGGGAACCTACGCGGAATCCAACGCGCGACTGGAAGCTTTTTTCTCGGAGAGAGGCTTAGCCTTCTCTCATGTGAACAAGTGCTGATGTTTCACCGCGGCTGCCGCCGCACTCATAACAGGCAACAGTGGCGTCAGCGCGGGCTTGGCTGCAGAAGTGATTTCGGAATTCACAGAGTTGGGAGGCTCGAATGCATCACGCTAAGGAGGCGCACAAGTTCGCAAAGCCGCCAAGTCATGCGTTTGCTGTGCCGCGAGACGGAGAGATGGCCGATCTTATCCAGCAAGCATTTCCCGAAGCGTACTTTGATGAAAAGCATCTCGAGTGGCGGATCGACTGGGATGAGCGGCAGTTCCCTACCCAAGGTCAGCGCCTTGACGAGTTTTCGACCAGGCACAATCTTGAAATTTTCCATCGCTATTGATGTGGAAAGAGCCAATCCTCCCGTCTGTCGCCACGTTCAGGCTTGCAGAATCCTATGCTGATCCGCGCCTCAGCACGGTCTCGGCTATGCGTAATCGCCGCGTCGCCGCCATTCCGACGGGCGTGCACCTGTGGGGCAACCGCACCGTCGAAGAATCCCTGACCGTGCTGTGGGCAGCGCAACTCATCCACCCTGATCTGTTCAGGGACTGGGATATCCGGGACGAGGTCGCCACGTTCTATGCGAACTTCTTCAAGAAGCCGCTGACGAATCCGGAAGTTGAGAAAATACTAACTGGCCACCCGTGATTATGTTTACGCGCGAGTTGACTGAAGGCGTGTATCCAACGCGCGCTCCATGGACGGCACAATCACCATCTGACCCTCAACGTTCAGCAGGGTCGAGACCGCAACGCCGTAGAGTGCGCGAATGAGCGATGGCGTGATGATCTGCGCAGGCGGGCCATCCGCCATGATCGCGCCATCGCGCAGCACGACAATGCGGGTCGCCACCCGCACCGCATGTTCAGGATTATGCGTGCTGAACAAAATGGAATGACCGCTGCCTGCCAGATCAACCAGATGATGCAGCAGCCGGACCTGATAGCCATAATCAAGACCCGTCATCGGCTCGTCCAGGATCAGGATGCCGGCGCCTTGCGCCAGCGCGCGTGCGATCAGGGTCAATTGCCGTTCGCCGCCTGAAATCTCTGTATAAGGGCGCGTGGCAAGATGCGTGATCGCGAGCCGCTCCAGGACTTCATCCACGGCCCGATGATCAGCCGCCTGCGGCGCGCGAAAGATACCCGTCTCGGCAAGACGGCCGAGCAGCACCACGTCATGCACTTTATAGGGAAACGGCGCGACATGCGCCTGCGGCACATACGCGATACGCTGCGCCAGGGCGCGGCGCGAAAAGTCGGCCAACGGTTCGCCGCCCAGCCGGACCTCGCCCCGTTCGGGTTTCAGGAAGCCCAGCAGGATCCGAAACAGCGTGCTTTTGCCGGCGCCGTTGGCTCCAAGCAACGCGACGATCTCGCCCGACTTGAGACTGATCGTAATGTCGTCAAGGATGACGCGCGCCCCACGCCGGAAATGCACGGCAAGCGCCTCCAGGCATTCGACAGATAGCGCGGATGTCATCATGTCCATCCCGACCGAGCCCGATGCAGCACGATGATGAAGGCAGGAATGCCAAGCAGTTCGGTGAGAATCCCGATCGGAATTTCCGAGCGCATGATGCTGCGCGACAGGCAATCGGCGCCGATCAGGAAAATCGCTCCACAGAATGCGCTGGTCGGCAGCAGACGGGCATTTCCCGGCCCAAGCGCGAGCCGCACCACATGCGGAACCACCAGTCCGACCCATCCGATCATGCCGGCGAGCGACACCGAGAGCGCGGAGACCAGTGTCGCCGTACCGATGACGCCGTAACGCACCGGCTGCGCCGGAACGCCAAGCGCGCGGGCCTCATCGTCGCCCATCGACAGCGCATCGAGCGCACGACCGAATAGCGAGAGCGCCACAAGACCTCCGACGATCGGAATCATAGCCCAGCGGATCTGCGTCATATCTACCCCGCCGAGACTGCCCATCAGCCAGTACACGATCGCAGGCAACTCCTCATAGGGTGTCATTCGGCCTGCAATATTGACCCTCTAAGCCGGGGGCTCGGCGTCCAAAATTGACCCCCTGAAGGTTGGTCTGTTGCGCTGCCTGCTTTGTAACGAAGCAGGTGGTGGGAGATGCTGGTCGTGGAGACGATTGCGCGGATACGGCGCGAACACTTCATCAAGGGCAAGACGATCAGGGCGATCGCCCGCGACCTTAAGGTGTCCCGGAACACGGTCCGGAAGGTGCTGAGGTCGGGAGAGACCTCGTTCGAGTACGAGCGGCAGGTTCAGCCGTGGCCCAAGCTTGGACACTGGGCATCTGAGCTCGATGTGTTGCTGGCGGCGAACGCGACCAAATCCGCGCGCGAACAACTGACCTTGATCCGGATTTTCGAAGAGCTTCGCGGCCGCGGCTATGACGGTGGTTACGATGCCGTGCGGCGTTACGCCAAGCGGTGGAACAAGGAGCGCGGGCAATCGACCGCGGCGGCCTATGTTCCGTTGAGCTTTGCGGCGGGCGAAGCCTACCAGTTCGACTGGAGCCATGAGATCGTTCTCCTCAACGGCGTGACGGCGATCGTGAAGGTCGCTCATGTCCGGCTGTGCCACAGCCGCATGCTGTTCGTGCGAGCCTATCCGCGCGAGACGCAGGAGATGGTGTTCGACGCCCATGACCGGGCGTTCGCGCTGTTCAAAGGGACCTGCAGCCGCGGCATCTACGACAACATGAAGACGGCGGTGGAGACGATCTTTGTCGGCAAGGATCGCCGCTACAATCGCCGCTTCCTGCAGATGTGCAGCCACTATCTGGTTGACCCGGTCGCCTGCACGCCGGCGTCGGGCTGGGAGAAGGGCCAGGTCGAGAACCAGGTCGGGCTGGTCCGGGAACGCTTCTTCACGCCACGGCTGCGATTCAAAACCCTCGACGAGGTGAACGCTCCACCGGCTAAAGCCGGTGGCTTCGGATTACGGCTGGAAGCCGGATTTGATCGACCCTTCGGGTCGATTGTCAGACGACCTTGAAGTTGTCATCTGGCTCAGGCGGCTTTTGGTCTTCTATGTATTTCTTCCACACTTCATCGGTGACGTTTCCGCTCGAAGCAACCCAGTATCCCCTGCCCCATAGATGCTGCCCCCAGTATCGCTTCCTGAGCGATTGATACTCCGTCAGAAGCTTGTGAGAACTCTTGCCTTTGAGATATTGCACCGCACGAGAGACCGATAGATGCGGTGGGATCGACAACAACAGATGGACGTGATCCCGGTTTATCGCCCCGGCATGAATAACCATCTCATGGCTCAAGGCAATTTCCCGCAACAACGCCCGGGCGCGAAAGCCGACATCCCCGCCCAAAACTGCGAACCGATACTTCGTCACCCACACAATGTGGTATTTGCAGTCCCACACCGTATGACTGCCAGACTTCGCCGTTTGCATCGCCGGATGCTAATGCATCCCGTCGCCTAAAGGCGAGGGGTTTGCGGATCCCAGAAAGGGGACTCTAAACGTCTGGCTGCTCGACAAATGCATCACTTACGCCAAGGCGCATCGCCATCCGGAACTGGCCGATCAGACGATCTGGGACGTGTTCGAAGCCGAGCGCCCCAAGCTCGTTCCCTATGCCGGCCGGTTCGACGGCTTCCACGCGGTGCCGGCGTCTGTCTCCAAGACCTGTTTGGTACGCTTCGACAATAACAAATACTCGGTCGCGGCCAGCGCCGTCGGACGCCCGGTCGAGGTTCAGGCCTAGGCCGACCGCATCGTAATCCGTCAGGATGGACGGATCGTGGCGGAGCATCCGCGATCCTTCGCACGCGGCGAGACGACCTACGATCCCTGGCACTATGTGCCGGTGCTCGCGCGCAAGCCCGGCGCCTTGCGTAACGGCGCTCCCTTCAAGGACTGGGTGCTGCCGGCCGCGATCGAACGGATCCGGCGCAGGCTCGCCAGCACCGACGATGGCAACCGGCAGATGGTCGACATCCTCAATGCGGTGCTGACCGATGGTCTGCCGGCCGTTGAAGCAGCCTGCGCCGAGGCGATCGCTCATGGCGTTCATTCCGCTGACGTCGTGCTCAACATCCTGGCCCGTCAACGCGAACCCGCTCCACCAGCCAACATCCTCACTCCCGCGGCGCTGATCCTGCGCCATGCGCCGATCGCCGACTGTGCCCGTTATGACAGCCTTAGGAGAACCATCTGATGGAACGTACTCAACTGTTCGACCTCATGGGTGTGTTTCGGCGTGGAATAAGGACCCTGTTTTCGGGGTAATCGGCATCCAATCGGGACCCCGGGGCAAGGGTCCACAGTGGCTTCCATCGAGTCATGGAAGCCGAGGTTGGAATGCTGGTGGTGGAGACGATTGCCAAGATCCGTCGCGCCTATTTTGTTGATGGTCGTCCGATCAAGGCGATTTGCCGAGAACTCGGCGTGTCGCGGAAGGTGGTTCGCAAGGTCATCCGTTCTCAATCGACGGAGTTTCGGTACGAGCGAGAGACACAGCCTCAGCCGAAGATGGGCCCTTGGAGTGCCGAGCTTGACCGGTTGCTGGTGGCAAACGAGAGCAAGGCGGCGCGAGAACGGCTGACGCTGATCCGGTTGTTCGAAGAGCTTCGCGGTCTGGGCTATGTCGGGGGCTACGATGCGGTTCGTCGATATGCGCGGCGCTGGAGCCAAGAGCGTGGCGCCTCGACCACCTCGGCCTATGTGCCACTGAGCTTTGCACCCGGGGAAGCCTACCAGTTTGACTGGAGCCACGAAGTGGTCCTGCTGAGCGGGGTCACGGTGATCGTGAAGGCGGCTCACGTCCGGCTCTGCCACAGTCGGATGCTGTTCGTGCGGGCCTATCCGCGCGAGACGCAGGAGATGGTGTTCGACGCCCATGACCGGGCGTTCGCACTGTTCAAGGGAGCCTGCAGGCGCGGCATCTACGACAATATGAAGACGGCGGTCGAGACGATCTTCGTCGGCAAGGGACGCCTTTACAATCGCCGCTTCCTGCAGATGTGCAGCCACTATCTGGTGGACCCGGTCGCCTGCACGCCAGCGTCGGGCTGGGAGAAGGGCCAGGTTGAGAACCAGGTCGGGCTGGTCCGCGAACGGTTCTTCACCCCGCGGCTGCGCTTCAAGACGCTGGATGAGCTGAACGCCTGGCTGCTCGATAAATGCATTGCTTACGCCAAAGCGCACCGACATCCGGAGTTCGCGGACCGAACCATCTGGGAAGTCTTCGAAGCTGAGCGACCAAGGCTCGTCCCCTATGCCGGTCGCTTCGACGGCTTCCATGCCGTGCCCGCCTCGATCTCCAAGACCTGCCTGGTGCGCTTCGACAACAACAAATACTCGGTGGCGGCGAGCGCCGTTGGGCGGCCTGTTGAAGTCCAGGCCTATGCGGACCGCATCGTAATCCGCCAAGACGGCCGGATCGTTGCCGAGCATCAACGATCATTTGGCCGCGGCGAGACGGTCTACGATCCCTGGCACTATGTGCCTGTCCTGATGCGCAAGCCCGGCGCCTTGCGCAACGGGGCGCCCTTTAAGGACTGGGTGCTGCCGGCTGCGATCGAGCGTGTGCGGCGAAAGCTTGCCGGCGCCGATGACGGCAATCGGCAGATGGTCGACATCCTCAACGCGGCGCTGACCGACGGTCTGCCAGCAGTTGAGGCCGCCTGCGCCGAAGCGGTCGCTCACGGCGTTCATTCCGCTGATGTCGTGCTCAACATCCTAGCTCGGCAACGTGAGCCGGCGCCACCAGCCAACATCATGACGCCGGCCGCACTGACGCTTCGCCATGCGCCGATCGCTGATTGTGCCCGCTACGACAACCTCCGGAGGACCAACTGATGGAACGAGCCCAAATCTTCGATCTCATGGGTGAGCTCAAGCTCTACGGAATGAAGGCCGCCTTCGACGAGATCATGGTGACCGCCATCAAGCGCCAGCATGAACCTCAGCGCATCGTCGGCGACTTGCTCACGGCCGAGATCAGCGAAAAGCAGGCGAGATCGATCAAGTACCAGCTCACCATCGCCAAGCTTCCTCTCGCCAAGGACATCGCTGACTTCCAGTTCGACGGCACGCCGATCAACCAGACACTTGTCAATGATCTCGCCGGCGGCGGCTTCATCGCCCAGCAACGCAACGTCGTGCTGGTCGGCGGTACCGGCACCGGCAAGACCCATCTGGCCATCGCCATCGCCAGGAGCTGCATCCGCTCCGGTGCCCGCGGGCGCTTTTACAACGTCGTCGACCTCGTCAACCGTCTCGAAAGCGAGACCCGCAACGGACGTCAGGGCCGGCTCGCCGAACATCTGACCCGGATGGACTTCATCGTTCTCGACGAACTGGGTTACCTACCGTTCGCTCAATCCGGCGGCCAGCTTCTGTTCCACCTCATCAGCCGGCTTTACGAGCGCACATCCGTCATCGTCACCACCAACCTCTCCTTCGGAGAGTGGCCCAGCGTGTTCGGCGATGCCAAGATGACCACTGCGCTGCTCGACCGGCTGACCCATCACTGTGACATCGTAGAGACCGGTAACGACAGCTGGAGATTCAAAAGCCGCGACGACGATCAAACAACCCGCGCTCGCACCGTCTCCGCAATCCCGGCCAGCTCCGACGCTGCGAGCGCTACCAGCAAAGCTCGCCGATCAAAGGGGGCCCTTTTGGACGCCGATGGAGGGTCCCGTTCCAACGCCGATTGACACTCATGGGTGAGTTGAAGCTCTATGGCATGAAAGCTGCCTTCGACGAGATCATGGCGACCGCCATCAAGCGCCAGCATGAACCCCAGCGCATTGTCGGCGACCTGCTCAACGCCGAGATCAATGAGAAGCAGGCCCGCTCAATCAAGTACCAGCTCACCATCGCCAAGCTGCCGCTGGCCAAGGATCTCGCCGACTTCCAGTTCGACGGCACGCCGATCAACCAGACGCTCGTCAACGACCTCGCCGGCGGCGGCTTCATCGCCCAGCAACGCAACGCCGTGCTCGTCGGCGGTACCGGCACCGGCAAGACCCATCTGGCCATCGCAATCGCCAGAAGCTGCATCCGCTCCAGCGCCCGCGGTCGCTTCTACAACGTGGTCGACCTCGTCAACCGCCTCGAGATCGAGACCCGCAACGGACGACAAGGTCGTATCGCCGAGCATCTGACCAGGATGGACTTCATCGTCCTCGACGAACTCGGCTACCTGCCGTTCGCTCAATCCGGCGGCCAGCTCCTGTTCCATCTCGTCAGCAGGCTCTACGAGCGCACGTCCATCGTCGTCACAACCAATCTCGCCTTTGGCGAATGGCCAAGCGTGTTCGGCGACGCCAAGATGACAACCGCGCTGCTCGACCGGCTCACCCACCACTGCGACATTGTCGAGACCGGCAACGACAGCTGGCGATTCAAAAGCCGCGACGACGATCACGCCACCCGCGCTCGCCTCGTCTCCGCAATCCCGGCCAGCTCCGACGAGTCGAGCGCTATCAAACCACGCCGCGCAAAGGCGTCAAAATTGAACGCCGATACGGGGTCAAATTTGCGAACGATGGCGTAATTGCGGTCAGCGCTCGGGCACGAGAGCTCCGTTATCGTCTACCTCTCGCAATCAAACGATTCGGAGGAGCTGTCATGCGGCAATACGTCGGGCTAGATGTCTCGCAGAGAGAGACTGCGGTTTGCGTAGTCAATGAGACGGGTGAAGCAATTTTTGAAGGAAAGGCCAAGTCTCATCCTGGAGATCTGTCAAAGTTACTTCGTAAACATGCGCCACTGGCGGAGCGTATCGGCTTTGAGACGGGCGCAATGGCGAGCTGGCTTTGGCATGAGCTTCGTAGGGTCGAACTCCCCGTCGTTTGCATCGATGCAAGGCATGCACACGCAGCACTATCGGTCCGCATGAACAAAAGCGATCAGAACGATGCTCGGGGCCTTGCCGAACTGGTGCGGGTTGGTTGGTTTCGAGAAGTCAAAATCAAGAGTGAGAAGAGCCAGAAGGTTCGAGCTATCCTCGTGGCGCGATTCCGCCTTGTGTCCATACGCCGGGATATCGAGAACCAGGTCCGCAGTCTGATCAAGGAGTGTGGGTTGCTATTCCCTCGCGCCATTGGCCAACAGTTCCGTAACCAGGTTGGCGAGCTATTGGGCGAAGATCATCAACTCCTCAGCGTGATCGCGCCGCTCTTGTCGATTCATGAACTCATCTGCCAGCAGCAAAGCAAATTTGACGACGAGGTCCGCCGATTGGCGAAGTCGGACGAGACGACGCGTCGCCTGATGACAGTTCCTGGTGTCGGCGTGGTCACCGCCTTGACGTTCCGCCATACGATCGATGACCCGTCTCGCTTCCGATCGGCCTCGACAGTCGGCGCCTATCTCGGCCTCACACCTCGGCGCAACCAATCTGGTGAGACTGACACTAGTGGCAAGATATCCCGATGGGGCGACAGGCTCCTCCGAACGTACCTTTACGAGGCGGCGACCGTTCTGCTTTATCGAACAAAGAAATGGTCCTCCCTCAAAGCCTGGGGTATGAAACTTGCGAAGCGGATCGGCATGAAAAAGGCAAAGGTTGCTATCGCCCGCAAGATCGCTGTCATCCTCCACTGCATCTGGGTCGACGGCACATCATTCGACTGGGGCAACGCGCCGGCCTGACCTTATTTTGCAAGTTCCTGGCCCGGTCCGCCGGGCTGGCGATGTCCCGCTGGGACGGTGGTCGTGGTGACCTCGGTCAATCGGCTGGTGGCGGCTCGTCCGCACCCCGTTGCAAACGATGAGGCGCCCGATCCGGACATCATCATGAGGCGCTTGCGACCTCGGAAAGGACCATGACCCCAGCGACGGGCAACTGATCGCATTGAAGCCAGGTGACAGCTAATCGGCCCACTATACGAGTTGGCTATCGATCCACCAGCCGCGCTCGCCCCGTCTGCGCAACCCGGACCTGCTCCGTCGGGCCGAGCGTTACCACTTTGCCGAATGGCTTCAAAAAGAGAGTTGACAACAACCCGCAATTAAAGGGCCGATTGACACAACAGCCTCGGATGCGGCCAAAGCCTGTAGAGATTGCCGATCATTGCTGCGCTCCCATGTGCTGGGCGGCCCACAGGCGCGCGTAGAGCCCGCCCTCGTCGAGGAGCGCTTCATGCGTGCCCCGCTCGATGACACGCCCCTGATCGAGGACCAGGATCTGGTCGGCACCCACGATCGTGTGAAGCCGATGCGCGATAACGATCAGAGTCTTTCCGCGCGTCAGCTCGGCCAGCGCTTCCTGAACCGCGACCTCGCTGTCCGGATCCAAGGAAGCCGTAGCCTCGTCCAGCACCACGATCGGAGCGCGGGACAAAATGGCGCGTGCAATGGTCAGGCGCTGCCGCTCACCTCCGGAAAAGCCTGTGCCTTCCGCCCCCAGCGGCGTGTCAAAGCCATGCGGCAATCGCTCGATGACGTCTTCGATCCGAGCCGACCGCGCGGCGGTTCGGACTTCCTCGTCACTGGCGTTCGGGCGGCCGATCCGGATGTTTTCCGTTACGGTGTCGCGCAGCAGCACAACGTCCTAGAACACGAGCGACATCGAAGACAGCAATGTCGCAGAATCCATCGAGCGCAGGTCGACGCCGCCGATCCGGATTGCTCCACCCGTTACATCGTAGAAGCGGGGAAGCAGGCTCGCGATCGTCGTCTTGCCCGCACCGGAAGGACCGACAATCGCCGTGACCGTCCCGGGCTCGCAGACGGCTGAAAATCCAGCGATGGCGTCGGTCTTCCCGTCATAAGAGAAGCGAACATCATCAAACTCGATGCCGTAGCCATCCGGCCGAAGTGGTTCGACAGCTTCGGGCAATGGCTCGCGCGCCAGCAGGCTTTCGATGTGAGCAGCGGAGACACGGCCCTTGCGCAGCCCTTGCGATCCTTGAATCGCGGGCGTGATTGACGTCGGCAGGCCAATCCCGACGATCAGGAATGGAAGAAGCGAGCTTGCATCCAATTGACCGGCGGCAATCAGCGGAAGGCCCACGATCATCACCGCGCCGAGAACCGTCATTTCCGATGCGAGAAGTCGTGAAGCAGCCGAGCTAAGCCGCGTCTCCAAGACCCAATCGCGCATCGCGAGCTTGTATTCGAGGACCGCGTCGGCAAACCGATCGAGCACTTTGCCGCTGGTGCCGAACGCCTTCACGACGCTGATCCCATCGGCATATTCAACGCTGGCTGCGCTGATTTTCTCTTCGGCAGCAATCAGACGGAGTATGTGGTGGGTCATCGACCGCATCGCGATGCGGTAAAAGATGACCATCGAGGCCAGCACCGCGGCCGTTACAATCGTCATTCGCCAGTCAACCGAGGCGAGGTACACAAGACCTGCGACGATCGCGATCGAGGCGCCGATCATTTCTCCGAGCGCATGGGCGATAAGCTGATGCATCTCTTCGAGATCATCGGTCATCGCCTTTTTGACGGCGCCCGATCCTCGAGCGCGAAACCAACCAAGGGGTAGTTGACCGAGATGTCGGATGAGCCTGCTGCGGATGTGATGCAGCACTTCCGCGTCGGCATAGTGCCCGATACGGGAGGACAGAAAGACAAGCACCAAGCGGGTTGCTGCACCGGCGGCACCGATCCCGACCCATACCCAAGCGACGCCTGCCACCGACGCTGAGTTGTTTGGCGGAAGAACGGCACGAGCCAATTCGGCCACAGCGATGTACGGCACGAGCCCGGCACCGGCCGCAATCGCCGACAATGTCGCGCAGATGGCGAGGTGGAAGCGAACCGGCCTCAACAGCCGCGCAAGCGGCGCCAATCCTGGAAGCCGCTGCTTCCCCGACGCTTGAGGATCCGCCGAAACCGAGCTTTCCTCAATCTGAACAGACCCCATTCCCTACTCGCCTTCCGCCTGCACACCCCTCCCTCCGGCCGCACGCGTCCATAGGCGCTGACAGGCTCCGCGATTGACGGAGCGCTGCGCAGGAAGGGAGCGACAACCCAAATCCTGAGTTTGCTACTCATATTCATTTGCATAAACCACTGACCATCGGTCAGTCAAAATGGCTGGTGTTCAGTCATTTATAGAGGCCCCTCAGGCCGAAAGGCGGTGGCCATTAGCCTAGCGGGATCGCCACCGATGGCGTCGATCTAGCTTTCAAGCTGCGCCGACGTGAAAACCCGCCGATGTGCCCGCTACAATACGATATTGCCGCACGATTTTCCGAAGGGGCTTCCGATATCCGTACCTATCGTTCTCAATCGCCCCAGCAGCTATGACGGAGATTGAGCATGGGCCACACTGACAATTCAGTAGTTCGGAAGACTATCAGACGGCACCAATTGCGTGAGATGGTCCCGTTGGCAGATAGCACGATCTATGAAATGGAGCAGCGGGGCGAATTTCCCCGACGCTTCGCCTTAACCCCAAGATGCATCGTTTGGGACCTGGACGAGGTCCAGGCATGGCTCGCGGCCCGCAGGTCAAAGCCAATTCTTCGCGCTCGTGGGCCCGATGTGAAACAACGCCGGGCCCGACCGGTCAAAGGGCGGGATCGGGTTGAAGAAGCGGCATCGAAGGCGGGATAAGCACAGGCACATATTTCCGACCCTCAACCCATGCATCCACGATGTCCGACCATTCCTGCATCATGTGGCGACGCTGAACCTCATACTCAGCCTTGTTGTAAACGCCCCGCGATGAGCGGCCATCCTCATGCGCGAGGCACTTCTCGATCCAATCGCTGTTGAAGCCAAGTTCGTTCAGCAAGGTGGAGCCAGTGCGACGCAGGTCGTGGACCGTAAATGACTCCAATGGAAGGCCTTCAGCTTGCGCCCGTTCAACAACTGCATAGGTCACGCGATTGAACGTAGCTCGCGACATCGGAGCATGGGTATCGTACCGAGAAGGTAGAAGGTACTTCGAGTTCCCCGCGCATGTCTTCAACGCGATCATGATGTCAAGCACCTGGCGCGAGAGATAGACGTTGTGCGCCTTTGAACGCTTCATTCGCTCTTTCGGGATCGTCCAAACGGCGTTCTCGAAGTCAACTTCATCCCATACCGCATCCTGCAATTCGCTCTTGCGAACCATCGTGAGCAAATACAGGCGTAGGCCCAAGCGGATCGTGGGGAGCGTCGCCACGTGCTCGAGCTGCTTGAGCGTCACCCTGATCTCGGATGGCGAAAGCGATCGATCCTTTGGCGTGAACGTCGCGATGGACGACGGACCAACCTCGTCCGCAGGATTCGCGACCTTCTCTCCGTGCAGAATCGCAAAGCCGTAAATCTGCTTCAGGATGTCACGAACATGGATCGCCGTCGCCGGCGCCCCTCGCTCAACGATCTTTGCGCAATGCGCCCTCAGATCGTCGGGCGTGATTTCAGTCAGCAGACGCTTCCTCCAAACGGGAAGCAGCTCGCGCTCGAAAATCGAGCGACGCATCGCCCGCGTGCTGTCAGCCATCGGCGCCGAGGTCAGCCACTTTTCACCAAATTCGCCGAAGCTCTTCGCCTCCTTCAATCGGCGTTTGTCGCGTTGCTTTTCAATGGCCGGGGAACGTCCCTCGCTAACCGCACGGCGCGCATCCAGGCACTTTTCGCGCGCGCGTGCGAGTGAGATGCCGTCTCGGCCGTACTTACCGAGATAGACGGTCTCGCGCCGGCCGTTCAGCCTGTAGTCGAGCCGAAACGAGATCGCTCCGCTCGGCATGACGCGAACGTACATGCCGTCACGATCCGTCACCTTGTACATTTTCTCCCTTGGCTTCAGTGCCTTGAGTGCTGCGTCCGTCAGCATGTTGCTGCCACCTCCAAAAAGTACCGTCATCGACTTTTGAGGGCTCGCGTCTTCGGAATATCTTTCAATTTCCGATGCTTACGGAGGAAAAAGTACCGTCACGAGCCGCATTTCTCGTGACGGTACTTCGTAAAAGAGCGCAGAGCAACACACTGAATGTCCGTCAGTCAGTACGTCGGCCGCATTTTATGCGCGCCGATATCTGCCGATAGATATTGACAGATTTATTTGTCATTTCAGAGTGTTAGGTCGTGCTCTGGCGTATCGGCGGATACGGCCGGAAGGGTCTGAATCATTCCCACTCGATTGTGCCGGGCGGTTTTGATGTCACGTCATACACCACCCGGTTCACGCCCTTGACCTCATTGATGATCCGTGTCGCGGTCGCACCGAGGAATTGCGCGTCGAACGGATAGAAGTCCGCGGTCATGCCGTCGGTCGATGTTACCGCGCGCAGGCCGACGACATAGTCGTAGGTGCGGCTGTCGCCCATCACCCCGACCGTCTTCACCGGCAGCAACACCGCAAACGCCTGCCAGATGTCATCGTAGAGCCCGGCCTTGCGGATCTGGTCTATATAGATGGCATCAGCTTCGCGCAGGATATCCAGCTTTTCATTGGTGATCTCGCCGGGGCAACGGATCGCGAGCCCGGGCCCCGGGAACGGATGGCGGCCGACGAAAATCTCCGGCAGGCCGAGCTCCCGCCCCAGCAATCGCACCTCGTCCTTGAAAAGTTCGCGCAAGGGTTCGACCAGCTTCATGTTCATGCGATCAGGCAGACCGCCGACATTGTGGTGCGACTTGATCGTCACCGACGGTCCGCCGGTGAACGAAACACTTTCGATTACATCTGGATAGAGCGTGCCCTGGGCCAGGAAGTCAGCCGATCCTTTTCCCAAGGCTGCGATCTTTTTCGCCTCCGCCTCGAACACGTCGATAAAGAGACGGCCGATGGTCTTGCGCTTCGCTTCCGGATCCGTGACTCCGTCAAGCTCGCTGAGGAACTGCTTCGACGCATCAACGTGGACCAGCGGGATATTGTAGTGATGGCGAAACAGATCCACCACCGTCTTTCCTTCATCCTTGCGCAGCATTCCATGGTCGACGAACACGCAAGTGAGCTGGTCGCCGATCGCCTCGTGGATCAGGATCGCCGCCACCGATGAATCAACGCCGCCGGACAGGCCGCAGATCACCCGGCCCTGACCGACCTGCGCCCTGATCTTCTCGACCGCCTCCTCGCGAAACGCGCGCATGGTCCAGTCGCCCTTTAGCCCCGCGACCTTGCGGACGAAATTGCGGATCAGCTTTGCGCCATCGGGCGTATGCACCACCTCGGGATGAAACTGCATCGCGTAGAACCCGCGCGCATCGTCGGCGATGACCGCGATCGGCGACCCCGGCGCTTTCGCCACGGCGCGAAAGCCATCGGGCAGCTTGGTCACCCTGTCGCCGTGGCTCATCCAGACATCATAGGTGCCGCCCTTCTCCCAGACACCATCGAACAACGCACAGGCGTCGATGACCTCGATGGCGGCGCGGCCGAACTCGCGATGATGCCCGGCTTCGACAGTGCCGCCGAGCTGCTGCGCCATGGTCTGCTCGCCGTAACAGATGCCGAGCACGGGTACACCAGCCCGGAGGATCGACATCGGCGCCGCGGGCGCATCCTTGTCGAGCACGGAGGCCGGCCCGCCGGACAGGATCACCGCCTTCGGCTTCATCGCAAGAAAGGCGGCTTCCGCCTTCTGGAAGGGCACGATTTCGGAATAAACGCCCTGCTCCCGCACGCGCCGCGCGATCAGTTGCGTGACCTGGGAGCCGAAATCGACGATCAGAATCTTGTCGTGCGCGGAGGTTACGTCGGCAGAAGGATCAGGCGCTGACGCGGAGGTTTTGCTGGAGGCTGTCATGGCCAGCAGATACGCGACCGGCCACAGGGTCGCAACCGCCAAAACGCGTCATGGCCGGGCTTGTCCCGGCATGACGAAAGCTCTCAGTCAGCGCTTTACCAGAATCGAGACGAAAAACCCATCCGTTCCGGTCCGGCGCGGGGTCATCAGCACCCCCTCATTCGAGGTATAAACCGCCGCGAGGAAGTCGTCGTCCGCCCTGTCCCACAGCACGGAAGCGGTCCGCGCGGGCGGCGTTACCGTAAAATCTGGATGTCGGCCGATAAACTTGCGGATTTGCTCGCCGTTCTCCTGCGGCAATACCGAGCAGGTGACGTAAACGACGCGCCCACCCGGTTTCACAAGAGCGGACGCGCGATCAAGCACTTCGGCCTGATCCTTCAAACGGATATCGAGCGCGCCGGGCCGCATCCGCCATTTCGCGTCGGGATTGCGCCGCCAGGTGCCGGTTCCGGTGCAGGGCGCGTCGATCAGCACGAGATCGGCCGACGCCCGGATATCGGACAACGGTTCGGCCTCCCCCTTCGGGCTCCGGATCTCCGCGTTATGCACGCCCGCGCGGGACAGCCGTTCGTGAATCGGCGCAAGCTGCCGCTTGTCGCGATCGGTCGCGATGAGGCGGCCCCTGCCCTGCATCATGGCGGCCAGCGCCAGCGTCTTGCCGCCAGCGCCAGCGCAAAGATCGATCACCTGCTCGCCCGGTCTGGCTCCGGACAGCAGCGCCGCGACTTGCGAGCCCTCGTCCTGCACCTCGACGGCGCCCTTGATGAACTCCTCCTCGGCCTGGATGCCGGGATTACGCGCGTCCGCGCCCAGCATGATCCTCAAGCCGAGCGGCGACCACGGCGTCGCCGTCACGCCGAGATGTTGCAGCGATCCCAGAACCTTGTCGCGTTTCGCTTTCAGCGTGTTGACCCGCAGATCCAGCGGCGCGCGGCTCGCCATCGCTGCCGCCTCGGCTGCGCGATCCTCGCCGAACGCCTCCGCCAGATACACGTCAAGCCATTCCGGATAATCGCCCGCGACATGAGCGGGCGCGTCCTGCAACGAGCGCGAGGCCAAGGCCTGCTGTTCCCCGTCGGTCAGCGGTTCGGGCGCGAAACGGCCGCCGTCGCACAGTGACGCGATCGCGTCGGCATTCATGCCGCGCTCCAGTTTCAGCATACCGAACAGGCGCGCGCGCGCGGTATCGTCGTCCATGATCCAGGCGCTGGACGCCTGACGGCGCAGGACGTCGTAGACCAGTCCGGAGATCGCGGCGCGGTCGCCGGAGCCGGCGAAACGATGCGCCGTGCCCCACTCCTTCAGGGCCTTCGCCGCCGGTATCCGCTGGTTGTCGATGGCCTTGATCACTTCGATAGCGGCGGAGAGCCGCGCGGCGGGTGTCATGACAAGCTTTCGATTGGAGGCAATGTTAATCGCTCAGAACTTAGAGCATGATCCGATCAAGTTGAATCGGACCATGCTCTGAAAGTTATTCTCTGGTCGCATTTTCTTGCGGCGAACCGGTATCCACTTCGCCGGAAAATGCTCTAGCGTTACCGAGCGACGAGGAATCCACTCTCAAAAACGCTATGGCGATCGTCCGCGATGCCATTTCGGGCGAACGGAGCAATGAAGGCGCTGCCCGGCCATACGCTGCCCGGCCATACAACGGCGGCAGCAGCTTGACCCGACCTCATTCTCGCGCCGCCGTGCGGTGCAATTGAGACAACCGTGGTCAGGCGCCGCCGGGATAGTTCGGGCTTTCGCGCGTGATCGTGACATCGTGGACGTGGCTTTCGCGCAAGCCCGCGCCGGTGATGCGGACGAAACGCGCCTTGTCATGAAATTCGGCGAGGTTGCGCGCGCCGACATATCCCATAGCCGCGCGCAGGCCGCCAGCGAGCTGATGCATGACGTTGCCGACCGGCCCCTTATAGGGCACCTGTCCCTCGATTCCTTCCGGGACGAGCTTGAGCGTATCCTTGATATCCTGCTGGAAATAGCGGTCGGCCGAGCCCCGCGACATCGCTCCGACCGAACCCATGCCGCGATAGGCCTTGTAGGACCGCCCCTGCCACAGATACACCTCGCCGGGCGTTTCGTCGGTGCCGGCCAGCAGCGAGCCGACCATGACGATGTCCGCGCCCGCGGCGAGCGCCTTGGCGAGATCGCCGGAATACTTCACGCCCCCATCGGCGATCACGGGCACGTCGGCCTTTTTCGCCGCCTCGGCCGCATCCATGATGGCGGTCAACTGCGGCACGCCGACGCCGGCGACGATGCGGGTGGTGCAGATCGAACCCGGACCGATGCCGACCTTGATGGCGTCGGCCCCCGCGTCGATCAGCGCCTGCGCGCCCTCCGCCGTGGCGATGTTGCCCGCGATGACCTGCACGGCGTTCGACAGCCGCTTGATGCGGGTAACCGCTTCCAGCACGCGGCTGGAGTGGCCGTGCGCGGTGTCCACGACGATCAGATCGACGCCGGCGTCGATCAGCCGCTCGGTGCGCTCAAAGCCGCCTTCACCCACCGTGGTCGCCGCGGCGACACGCAGCCGCCCCTGCGAGTCCTTGCTGGCCAGCGGATGCGCCACCGCCTTTTCCATGTCCTTGACGGTGATGAGTCCGACGCAGCGATACTGATCATCGACGACCAGCAGTTTCTCGATGCGATGCTTGTGCAGCATCCTCTTGGCTTCTTCCTGGCTGACGCCCTCACGCACCGTCACCAGGTTCTCGTGCGTCATCAGCTCGGAAACTTTCTGCCGCGGATCCGTGGCGAAGCGGACGTCGCGGTTGGTGAGAATGCCGACGAGCCTGCCCGGAGAAGCGCCGCTGCCGCCGTTCACCACCGGAATGCCGGAGAATCCGTGATCGCTCATCAGGGCCATCGCGTCGGACAGCATCGCGTCAGGGCCGATGGTCAGCGGATTGACCACCATGCCGGACTCGAACTTCTTCACCTGCCGCACCTGCGCGGCCTGCCCCTCCGCATCGAAATTGCGATGGATGACGCCAAGGCCGCCGGCCTGCGCCATCGCGATCGCCATGCGCGCCTCGGTGACGGTATCCATGGCGGAGGCCATGATCGGGATGTTGAGCGGTATGGCCCGCGTCACGCGGGAACTGACATCGGCCTCGGAGGGCAGGATGTCGGACGCACCGGGCTTCAGCAGGACGTCGTCGAACGTGAAGGCTTCTTTGATATCCCGAAATCCGTTTTCAAGCGCCATCGCCAACTCCATTGGGCGGCGCGGCCGCCGCGAAACCCATCGGGATGGAATGGCCGGCCAGCGACACCCCTGGCGTCGCCGTCGAATGAGGTTCCATCGAAGGGATTGGCGGTGGTCGATAGCACGGCGGCCACGGGAATCAAAGCATTTGGCTGCCGTGCGGGAGCTTTTCCAGCCCGTTCAGCGGGGATAGTTCGGCGGCGGTCCGTGCTCCCGGATCGCATCGACCACCTCCCGATGCCGGCGATCCTCCCGCTTCATGTAGACGGCGATCACCGCATGCGCTGACGGCACCAGGAACAGGATCGGGAAGATCAGCCCGAAAATCACGCAAACCACGATCACGACCACGTTCAGGATGGCCGAGAACGGCTGGCCGTTGAACAGCAATCCGAGCGGCGGCAGCAGGGCGGCGAGCACGTAGATCATCGCGGGATCTCCCAGAGTTCACCAAGGATTTAGGAAGGCTCACGCGCCGCGCAATAGCGCACCGGCCCAAATTGGTGCTACAGCCCCGCTCCGCTGTCCGCTTGCCCCGCGAGCCCGCATGAACAAGGAACGCCTGGTCCCGCTGATCGTCGCCGCCGCCCTGTTCATGGAGAACATGGACTCCACGGTGATCGCGACATCGCTGCCGGCGATCGCCGCCGACATCGGCGCCAGCCCGCTGACGCTGAAGCTCGCGATCACGTCCTACCTCTTGTCGCTGGCGGTATTCATACCGGCAAGCGGCTGGACCGCGGACCGGTTCGGGGCGCGCTCCGTCTTCAGCGCGGCCATCGTGGTGTTCATGATCGGCTCGATCGGCTGCGCGCTGTCATCATCGGTGACGGATTTCGTGATCGCCCGAACCCTGCAAGGGCTGGGCGGCGCGATGATGACTCCGGTGGGCCGGCTGGTCCTGCTGCGTTCAATCGACAAGAGCGCGCTGGTCAGCGCCATGGCGTGGGTGACGATACCCGCCTTGATCGGGCCTGTGGTCGGCCCGCCGCTCGGCGGCTTCATCACCACCTATTTCTCATGGCACTGGATTTTCCTGATCAACATTCCGGTCGGCCTGATCGGAATCTTCATGGCGCAGCGCTACATCGACCCGATCCGCAGCGACAATCCCGAACGCTTCGACCTTTACGGCATGATGCTGGCCGGCCTCGGGGTGGGCGGCATCGCCTTCGGCCTCTCGGTCGCCGGTCTCAACCTGTTGCCGTGGACGGTGGTGACCGCGCTGATCGGGACCGGGTCGGTTTCGATGGCGCTTTATGTGATGCACGCCCGCCGCACCGACCAGCCGGCGCTGGATTTCACGCTGTTGCGCCTACCGACGTTCCGGGCCAGCATCTATGGCGGATTTCTGTTTCGCGTCGGCGTCGGCGCAATGCCGTTCCTGCTGCCGCTTCTGATGCAGGTTGGCTTCGGCCTGTCGCCGTTCGGCTCCGGGCTCGTGACGTTCTCGTCGGCCGTCGGCGCCATCGGCATGAAGACGCTGGCCGCCCGCATCATCCGCGCCTTCGGTTTCCGCAACATCATGACCGTCAACGCGGTGGTGAGTTCGGTCTTCCTCGCGGCCTGCGCGCTGTTCACGGTCACGACGCCGCTGCTGCTGATCATGATCATTCTTGTCGTCGGAGGTTTTTTTCGCTCGCTGCAGTTCACCGCGATCAACGCCCTGACCTATGCCGATGTCGAGCCCGAACGGATGAGCCGTGCGACCACGCTCGCCAGCGTCAACCAGCAACTGGCGATTTCAGCAGGGGTCGCGCTCGGCGCCTTTTCGGTGGAGACAACGATGCTGTTCCGCCACGACACGGAATTGACAGCCGGTGATTTCGGCCCCGGATTTCTCGTCGTGTCCGTACTGTCGGCGATGTCCACCTTTTACTTCATGCGACTGCCGGCCGATGCCGGTCATCAGGTTTCCGGCCGGCGCACGGTGGTGATTTCCGATCCCACCCGGGAATCGGAGGCCGAGGAAGAAGCCTCCCGGGAGACCGTCACCGCTCGCGACCAACGGATAAGCTAGACTCGCCGCACGTTGATGCCCCCGTCTCCGGACCTCGTCGGATAGATGCGGACCTATCGCGCATGATGGAGTTCAAGTACGGATCCTATGCGTTGCTGGCGTTTGCCGATCGCTGCTTGCGCCGCTGCCAGGACCACAGGAGTTTGATATGGAGCCATTCTCGGGAGCGGCGGTGAATACCTACGCTGAAGGTCCACCTCGTCAGGTGCCGGGATTCACCGATCTGCATCGGATGACGACGATGCTGCTCGCGGAACGGGTCCCCGAAAACGCTCGCGTGCTGGTCCTGGGCGCGGGCGGAGGACTGGAGCTCAAGACTTTCGCGGAATCGCACCCCTGCTGGTCATTCGACGCGGTGGACCCGTCCGCTCCCATGCTGAAGCTCGCCGAGCGGACGGTCGGACGACATGCAAAGCGCGTACGTTTTTACGAAGGCTATATCGACGACGCGCCGCAAGGACCTTTCGATGCCGCCACATCGTTGCTGACCTTTCACTTCATTCCTCGTGAAAAGCGGCTGGGAACGTTGGAGCAGATCCGCCGTCGTCTCAAACCGGGCGCGCCGTTTGTGGTCGCCCATATCAGCTTCCCGCAGACAGAACCCGAGCGGTCCGTCTGGATCGCCCGTCACGTCGCATTCGGTGCGCGACCTGACACAAGCCCCGATCAGATGGAAAAGTCCCGACAGGCCATAGCCGACAGGTTATCAATACTCGCGCCGGAGGAAGAGGAGACGATGCTGCAGGAAGCCGGTTTCTCCGACGTCAGCTTGTTCTATGCCGGTCTCAGCTTCAAGGGCTGGTTATCTTACGCGGGCTGAACCGATCAAGACTTATCCCTCGTACCGCCGCGAAAGCCGGTCGCCATGACATAGCGTTCTGAGGAGTCCTGCCGGCTCGCGGCGGGCTTCACATGCCGGACCGTCTGGAAGTCGCGCTTGAGCTGCACAAGCAGGCTGGCGTCCGCCCCGCTCTGGAAGACTTTTGCGATAAACGTTCCGCCGGGCCGCAGCACGTCGGCCGCGAAAGCCGCCGCGTTTTCGACCAGACCTATGATCCGAAGCTGGTCCGTCTTGCGATGGCCGGTCGTGTTGGCCGCCATATCGGAAAGCACGACATCCGCGGCCCCCTCCATCATCGCGAGCAGCTTGTCGGGAGCGCTGTCGTCGAGAAAATCGAGCCGGGCAAAGGTTACGCCGACGATCTCCGGCATCTCCAGGAGATCGATGGCAATCACCCTGCCCTTGCCCTCAGTGGCCCCTACGCGTTTCGCGGCAACCTGACTCCAGCCGCCCGGCGCCGCGCCGAGATCGACGACCGTCATGCCGGGCTTCAGGAAGCGATGCTTGTCGTCCATTTCAATCAGCTTGAAGGACGCGCGGGAGCGCCAGCCTTCGCGTTTCGCCTGCGCCACGTAGGGATCGTTGAGCTGCCGCTCCAGCCAGAGCTTGGACGACAGCTTTCGCTTGCCGCCGGTTTTGACGGTCACATGCAGCCGGCCGGTGGTATCTTTCGCCATATCGAACCATCGTGCCCGGACCTGATCCGGGCATCCATCAGAAAACAAGCCGCGCTGCGGACATCATGGTCTCGTTCGCGCGGATGGATTGCCGGACCGCCTGCGCGAAGACGCGCTTCGCGCTTTTGCCCGGCAATGGCGAAAGATCATTCTTGTGCATCAACTCAGTTGAATGCGCCATCCTCGCGCATCATTTCAACCAGCATGCCCTCGCGCAGACCGCGATCCGCGACCCGCAGACGAGGCAAGGGAAAGGCCCGCCGAATGGCATCCAGGATGGCGCAGCCCGCCAGAACCAGATCGGCACGTTCAATCCCGATACAGCCGTTGGCGACCCGTTTCTGATAGTCCATGCCGCAGAGTCGCGCGATGGCCTGGGTCACCTCGATGTCGTTCATCCAGATGCCGTCAACCTTGCGGCGATCGTAGCGCGCAAGGCCAAGATGGAGGCCGCCAAGCGTCGTCACCGTGCCCGAGGTCCCAAGAAGGTGCATTCCGTAAAGGTCGCGGCCATAGGCGTCCGCGAACGTCGCGATATGCCCGGCAACCTCTTTCACCATGGACGCGTAAGATTGCGGCGTGATGTCGTGTCCGCCAAAACATTCGGCCAGCGTGACGACACCGACCGGAATCGAGACCCATGCGATGGTGCGCAGGTCGCCTTCGCGACGGCGTTCTATCCGAACAAGTTCTGTCGAACCACCGCCGATATCGAACAGGATCGCACCGCTCGCCTTGGGATGAACCAGCGAGGAGCAACCGACCACCGCGAGTGCGGCTTCCGTTTCCCGATCCACCACCTCAAGCTGGATGCCCGTGGCGGCGGCGACACGGCTGCGAAAACTCTCGGCGTTCGACGCCGCCCTGCACGCCTCGGTCGCGATCAGCCGCAGGCGGCCCGCTTTCCTGACGCGGATCTTGTCACGGCATATCGCAAGCGCCGCGATGGTCCGGTCGATCGCCGCCTCGCTGATACGCCCTGTCGATGAGATGCCCTCGCCCAGCCGGACAATTCGCGAAAACGAATCGATCACACGAAAGCTGTCGCTTGCCGGCGAGGCGATCAGCAACCTGCAGTTGTTGGTGCCGAGATCGAGCGCGGCATAAACGCTGGCATCGCCGCTTGGCGAAGGACGTATAGCGCTCGCCGCGGTCATCGCGGCCTCCACCCCCCGAAAGCTGTCGCGCGAACCGGCCCCGGCATCAGCGCAACGCTGGATATCATCATCCATGGATCAGTCTTTCCGCAGCCGCTCGGCAGCCTACGCGACAATGTTTTTCCCGGAAGTTTAGCAGCGCAGACCGTCAGCGCAACCGCCCATGGCTCCAGAGGTCATCGTCTTTCGGATCGCCCCGGCCGTCTGGACCATCAGCAAGCTGAGAAAAGATCAAAAACCCCTAGCAATTCCATAACTTCACGCTCTACTGCGCCGTAAAGTCGGTTCTCGCAAGCCGTCCGCGAATCTGGAATGAATCCAGTTCATGCAACCACAGATATACGTCCGACGGCTGCATGCACCTCTGCTGTGGATCTGAGATTTCCGCTCCATGCTCGCAATCCGCCCTCACATGGAGTAACACGCGCTGCCATGATGTTCGCGCAGCCGACGATCCGCCATTGACCGCCATTCGCCTCTACGTTGACGCCGATGCCTGCCCGGTGAAGGACGAAATCTATCGCGTCGCGGAGCGTCACGGCGTGTCCGTCAGCGTGGTGGCGGGGGGATATATCCGCGTCCCCGACCATCCCCTGATCGAGCATATCGCGGCCGGGCCCGGCATGGATGCGGCCGACGACTGGATCGCCGAACGCGCCGGCAAGACCGATATCGTCATTACCGCGGATATTCCGCTGGCGAGCCGATGCGTCAAAGCGGGCGCCAGCGTGATCGCGCCGAACGGAAAGCCGTTCACGGAGCAGTCGATCGGAATGACGCTGGCCGTCCGCAACCTGATGACCGACCTGCGCGCGAGCGGCGAAGTGACGGGCGGCCCGCGCTCGTTCCAGCCGCGCGACCGCTCGGCCTTCCTGTCGGCGCTGGACCAGGCCATTCGCCGCATCCAGCGCGCCTGCGCGGCACAGCGGGGCTGACGACGATGGCGCCGCCGCTCATCCAGTTGAAGGATATCGCGCTGACGTTCGGCGGCATGCCGCTTTTGTCAGGGGTCGAACTTACCGTATCAGAATCCGAGCGGCTCTGCCTGATCGGCCGCAACGGCTCCGGCAAGTCCACGCTCCTGAAGATCGCGGCCGGCCTCGTGGCGCCCGACAGCGGCAGCCGCTTCGTGCAGCCCGGCGCCACCGTGCGCTATCTGCCGCAGGAGCCGGACTTCGCCGGCTTCGAAACCACGCTGGCCTATGTCGAGGCGGGGCTGGGCCCCGGCGACGATCCCTATCAGGCCCGCTATCTGGTCGAACGGCTCGGCCTGACCGGCGAGGAAGATCCCGCGCACCTTTCCGGCGGCGAGAGCCGGCGTGCGGCGCTGGCGCGGGTGCTGGCCCCCTCGCCCGACATCCTGCTGCTCGATGAACCGACCAACCATCTCGATCTCACCACCATCGAATGGCTGGAAGGTGAACTCGGCGCGCGGCGCGGCGCGCTGGTGCTTATCAGCCATGACCGGCGCTTCCTGACCAATCTTTCACGCGGCACCGCATGGCTCGATCGCGGCCGGATCCGGCAGATCGACCGGGGCTTTGCGAAATTCGAGGAATGGCGCGACGAGGTGCTGGCGGAAGAGGAACGCGACCAGCACAAGCTCGACCGCAAGATCGTCGCCGAGGAACACTGGCTGCGTTACGGCGTCTCGGGCCGCCGCAAACGCAACGTCAAGCGGCTCGCCGGCCTTCACGAACTGCGCCAGCAGCGGCGCGACTATCGCGGCACCGCGGGCAGCGCGACCCTCGCCGCCGCCGAGGCCGACAAATCCGGCAAGCTCGTCATCGAGGCGAAGGGAATCAGCAAGCGGTTCGGCGAGCGGGTAATCGTCGACAACTTCTCAATTCGCATCCAGCGCGGCGACCGCATCGGCATCGTCGGTCCCAACGGCGCGGGCAAGACCACGCTGATCAACATGCTGACCGCAGCCGAGCCACCCGACAACGGCACGATCCGGCTCGGCGCCAATCTCGAAATGGCGACGCTCGACCAGCACCGCGAAAGCCTCGATCCGAAATCGACGCTGACGGAGGCGTTGACCGGAGGACGCGGCGATCACGTCATGGTCGGCGGCAAGCCAAAGCACGTCGTCAGCTACATGAAGGATTTTCTGTTCGCGCAGGAGCAGATGCGCACGCCGCTCGAGGTGTTGTCCGGCGGCGAACGCGGGCGCTTGATGCTGGCGCGCGCGCTGGCCAAGCCATCCAACCTGCTGGTGCTGGACGAGCCGACCAACGATCTCGATCTCGAAACGCTCGACGTATTGGAAGACATGCTCGGAGACTACGAGGGCACCGTGATCCTGATCAGCCACGATCGTGATTTCCTGGATCGCGTCGTGACCTCGGTGATCGTTCCGGAGGGGAATGGCCGCTGGATCGAATACGCCGGCGGCTACACCGACATGCTGGCGCAGCGCGGCGCCGACCTCAAACGCGAAGCGGCGAAATCCGCGCCCGTGCCCGAAGCGGGACATTCCGCGAAGCCCGCACCGATCCCCGGCAAGCGGCGGCTCAGCTTCAACGAAAAACACGCGCTGGAGACGCTCCCGAAATCGATCGAAAAGCTTCAGGCCGAGATCGCGAAGCAACAGCGTCGCCTTGACGATCCCGATCTCTATGCGAGGGACCGCACAGCCTTCGAGAAGACTTCCACCGCGCTGACCAACGCGCAGGCGGAGCTGCAACAGGCCGAGGATCGCTGGCTGGAGCTGGAAATGCTTCGCGAAGAGATCGAGCAAGCCTGAGAGCTTAACGCCGCAACCATTTCAGCGCGCCTCGTCCCGCCGCAACGCCGGTCGCAAACGACGCCTGCAACAGATAGCCGCCGGTCGGCGCTTCCCAGTCCAGCATTTCGCCGGCCACGAAGACGCCCGGCAAACACCGGATCATGTAGTTCTCATCAAGCTCGCTGAACGCGATGCCTCCGGCGGATGAAATCGCGCGCGCGATCGGCGCGATGCCCGTCAGCGTGAGCGGCACCGACTTTATAAACGCCGCTAGTGCTGGCGGCGGCATCGTTCCAGGCTGCTGTCCGGAAGCTGTCGCCGCTTCCCGCAATAGCCCGATCGCGACCGGTGAAAGGCCCGCGGCTTTGCGCAGCCAGTTGGACATGGACTGTTTTCCGCGCGGCGCGCTCAAGCGCGCGGCGAGTTGATCCGTCGCGGCATCAGGCCGAAGATTGATGCGCAGAACGGCGTTCCCGGCAACGTCGATGCGCTGGCGCAATACCGCCGAGAGGGCATAGATTCCTCCACCCTCGATGCCGCCATGAGTGACGAGAGCCTCGCCGCGCGCGGTGTGCGAACCGAACGACAGCGCGACGTTCTTCAGCGGCTGACCTTCGAAGCGATCACGGAAGACGACGCTCCACGCTACGTTAAACCCGCAATTCGCTGGTCGCAGCGGCGAAACAACGATCCCTCTGGACGCGAGCTGCTCGACCCATGCGCCGTCGGAGCCAAGCCGCGGCCAGCTCGCGCCGCCGAGCGCCATGACCGTCGTATCCGCCGCCACCATGCGCTCGCCGTCAGGCGTTTGAAACTTAAGACGACCCTCATGATCCCAGCCAATCCAGCGATGCCGCAGCGCTAGCGTCACGCCAAGCGTATCAAGCCGCCTCAGCCACGCACGGAGCAGCGGAGACGCCTTGAACGCTTTCGGAAACACGCGGCCGCTCGACCCCACGAAAGTCGGCTGATCGAGATCACCGGCCCACTCTCTCAGGGCCGCTGGCGTGAAGCTGTCGATCGCCGGCTGCAAATACGTCGCGGCCGCGCCATAGCGCGCGAGAAACCGCGGCAGCGGCTCGCTGTGCGTCAGATTGAGACCGCCGCGTCCCGCCATCAGAAGCTTGCGGCCCGCCGACGGCATGGCGTCGAACACGATCACGCGCACGCCCCCGCGCGCGAGAACTTCCGCGGCCATCAGGCCGGCAGGACCAGCGCCGAGAACCGCGGCCTGGATGTGGAGGACGTCACGCATGCAAGCGACGCAGGATCAAGAGCGTTCGTCAGGAAAAGTACAAAAGGGCAAGCCAGTCGGCGGCGAGCGCCGGCCGGGTCTCGCCCTCGATCTCGACGCTGACGGCGGTGCGCGACAGCAGTTCGCCGGGCTTGCGAAGCGTCGCCTCGGTGAGCGTGAAGCGGCCCCTGACGCGCGATCCGGATTTGACCGGCGATATGAAACGGAGGCGGTCGAAGCCGTAATTCACCCGCATGGTGACGCCAGTGACCGGCGGAATCACATCATGCGACATGACGCTGAGCAGCGACATGGTCAGGAATCCATGCGCGACCGTCGTGCCGAAAGCTGTTGTCCGGGCTCGCTCCGGGTCAACGTGGATGAACTGATGGTCGTCGATCACGTCGGCATAGAGGTCGATCCGCTTCTGATCGATCAGGTGCCACGAGGAAACGCCGATCTCCTGACCAATCATCTGCCTGTAGGCTTCGAGCGTGATCGATGGCTGCTTCCACACCTCGTTCACGACCAGCGCCTCCGCGGTTCCTGACCTGGACGCTGGAATTTCAGGAAGGTCACCTTTACGAAAAGTGACGCCCCGTGGCGCATCATCCGCGCGACGCCACAACGGAAATTCGCGCCCTTCGCAAACGCCGTCATCGGCCGCCCCTGTCTTCCGCGAGAGAGCGGATATGTTTGATGATTCCGGAAAAATCGACGCCGCCGTTTCCGGCCGCGTCGAACGCCTTGTAGATATCCTGCGCGTGCTGTCCGAGCGGCGTCACCGCGCCGGTGGAATCCGCCGCCGTCCGCGCGAGCGTCAAATCCTTGAGCATCAGCGCCGAGGCGAAACCCGGCTTGTAGTCGTTATTGGCGGGCGAGGCCGGAACCGGTCCCGGCACCGGACAGTAGCTGGTGAGCGACCAGCACTGGCTTGAGGCGTTTGACGCGGCATCGAACAGCGCCTGATGCGACAGCCCAAGCTTTTCCGCCAGCACGAAAGCCTCGGCGACAGCGATCATCGAAACGCCCAGGATCATGTTGTTGCAGATCTTGGCTGCCTGCCCCGTCCCGTCGCGGCCGCAATGAACGATCTTTTTGCCCATTGCTTCCAGGAAAGGTTTTGCATCTTCAAAGGATTCAACTTCTCCCCCCACCATGAACGTCAGCGTCGCGTCTCGCGCGCCCGCGACGCCTCCCGAAACCGGCGCATCGACCGAATGCAGGGAAGCCCTCGCCGCCAGCATATGGGCCCGTCGGGCGCTTTCGACATCGATGGTCGAACAGTCGATCATCAACGCGCCCCTGGTGGCCGCGGGCATGACCTCGGTCCAGACCGACACCACGTGCCGGCCCGCCGGCAGCATGGTGATGATGACGTCCGCATTGGTCACCGCTGCCCTGGCGCTGCCCGCGATCGTCACGCCGTTCGTTCTGGCCGCATCGCACAAGGCCGGAACGAGATCGAAGCCGGCCACCCTGTGGCCGGCCTTGACGAGATTGGCCGCCATGGGTCCACCCATGTTGCCGAGACCGATGAACGCAATGGCCGCCATGCTGACCTCCAGTCGAGGTGACTTGTTCTTTTGATCTAGAGCCCTTTCGCTTCTGATGGAATCAGAAGCGGGCTCTATGATTTTGATTTGACGCGTTTTCTTCACGCGAACCGGTGTCCACTTCGCTTGAAAACGCTCTAATTGAACACGAGTTCGTCCGCACCGGCATTCGCAAAATACGGTGCAATCATCTCCGGCGTAACATCGTGGATCGCGGCCGGCGACCATTTTGGATTGCGATCCTTGTCGATGATCGCGGCGCGGACGCCTTCACGAAAATCATCGCTCGCAAAGACCGCAAGCGCGGCGCGATATTCCCGCGCCAGACATTCCTCCAGCGTGGCCGAGGCGCGCGCAAGCCGCAGCAGCTTCAACGTCACGACAAGGCCGCGTGGCGACTTCTCGTTCAGTGTCTTGAGGATTGAACGCGCGAGTTCGGACCCGTCACGCTGCAGGATCGTCAGGATATCGTCCATTCGGCCATGCGCGAACCACGCATCGATCCGGGGCCGGATCGCCGCGACTGAACTTGCGGACTCACCGGTCGCAAATCCCGCGATCGCGGCTCTCACGCGGGCTGAATCCGCGCGGTCGCCAAGACCAACCAGCGTCTCGCACAACGCGGCTAGTTTTCGCGACGGTACGCTCACATCGGCAAGACCGGCGTAGATCGCATCCGCTCCGTTCATGTTCTGGCCGGTCAGCCCGAAGTAGGTTCCGATCTCGCCGGGCGCGCGCGACAACAGCCATGTTCCTCCGACATCCGGGAAGAAGCCGAGACCGACCTCCGGCATCGAGAGTCTGGTTCTTTCGGTGACGATTCGGTGTGCGCCGTGCGCCGACAATCCGACGCCGCCGCCCATGACGATGCCGTCCATGAAGGCGACATAGGGTTTTGGAAATTTCGCGATCCGCGCGTTGAGCAGATATTCCTCGCGCCACATCACCCTGCCGAGATCACCGCCGGCATTCGCGCTTTCCCAGAGCGAGCGGATGTCGCCGCCCGCGCACAGACCGCGCTCGCCGGCGCCTTCGAGCAGGATCAGACCGACCGCGGGGTCCCGCTCGAACTCGTCCAGCGCCTTGTGGATCCCGCGGAACATGTCCAGGGTGACGGCATTGATGGCCCTCGGACGGTTGAGGCGAACGATTCCCGCGCTTCCCTCGCGCCGTGCGATCAGATCCGGTTCATTGCCTGTTGCGATCGTCATCGCGCCCCCTCGATCAGCTTGCGCGACACGATCAGGCGCATGATCTCGTTGGTCCCCTCAAGAATCTGATGCACGCGCAGATCGCGCACGATCTTCTCGATGCCGTACGCGCTGAGATAGCCGTAGCCGCCGTGCAGTTGCAGCGCCTGATTGGCGACCTCGAAGCCGACATCCGTGGTCAGCCGTTTCGCCATCGCACATAGCATTGTGGCGTCCCCCTCCTCCCGGTCCAGCGCGGCAGCCGCGCGCCACAGAAAAGTTCGCGCCGCTTCCAGTCCGGTCGCCATGTCGGCGACCTTGAATTGCAGGGCCTGGAATTCGTCGAGCCGCTTGCCGAACGCCTTGCGCTCCTTCATGTAAGCGAGCGCCTTGTCGAGCGCCGATTGCGCGCCGCCGAGCGAACACGCGGCGATGTTCAGCCGTCCGCCGTCCAGTCCGGCCATCGCGATCCTGAAGCCGGCGCCCTCGCCGCCAAGACGATTGGCGATCGGCACCCGCGCGCTCTCGAAGATCACGGCGCGCGTGGGCTGCGCATTCCATCCCATCTTGCGCTCGTTGGCGCCAAATGAGAGGCCCGGCGTGTCGCGTTCGACCACGAGCGTCGAGATGCCGCCCGGCCCATCGTCTCCCGAGCGCACCATCACCACATAGATGTCGCTCGCACCCGCGCCCGAGATGAACTGCTTCTGTCCGTCGACAACGTAGTGATCGCCGTCGCGCCTCGCGCGAGTTCGCAAGGCAGCCGCATCCGATCCCGCGCCGGGCTCGGTCAGGCAATAGCTGGCCAGCAGTTCCATGGTGCAGAGTTTCGGCAGCCATCTTCGCCGCTGCTCGTCCGAACCATAGGCATCGATCATCCACGACGCCATGTTATGGATCGATATGAACGACGATACGGTGGGGCAACCATGCGCCAGCGCCTCGAAGATCAGCGTCCCGTCAAGCCGGCTCAAGGCCGAACCGCCGACATCATCGCGAACGCAGATGCCGCCGATGCCAAGCGCCGCCGCCTCCCGCATCATCTCGACCGGAAAGTGCTTCTCTTCGTCCCATTGAAGCGCGAACGGCGCGATCCTCGCGGCCGCGAAGTCCCGCGCCATATCGCGGACGGCGATCTGCTCTTCAGTCAGCGCGAACTGCATGCGTGATCCCTGCCGGTCACTTGCTGTGGAACGCGAACTGCGCCCCTTCCTTGACGCCGGAGGGCCAGCGCGAGGTGACGGTCTTGGTTCTCGTGTAGAATCGAACCGAATCCGGACCGTATTGATTGAGATCGCCGAAGGCCGAGCGCTTCCAGCCGCCGAAGGTGTAGTAGGCGACCGGCACCGGGATCGGCACATTAACGCCGACCATGCCCACCCGGACGCGCGAGACGAATTCCCGCGCGGCGTCACCGTCGCGCGTGAAGATCGCGACGCCGTTGCCGTAGTCGTGCTCGGACGGCAACGCCACCGCTTCGTCGAAATCCTTCGCGCGCACCACAGAGAGCACCGGACCAAAGATTTCCTCCTTGTAGATCCGCATCTCGCTGGTGACGTTGTCGAACAGACAGGCCCCCATGTAGAATCCGTTCTCATAGCCCTGCATTCTGAAGCGGCGGCCATCGACCGCCAGCGTGGCGCCTTCCCTTACGCCGATCTCGACATAGTCCCTGACACGCTCCAGCGCCGCCCGGCTGACGAGCGGACCGAAATCGGCGGACGCATCGGTGGACGGCCCGATCTTCAGGTTCTCCACGCGCGGAATCAGCTTCTCCATCAGCCGGTCGGCCGTGGCTTCGCCCACGGGAACCGCGACCGACACCGCCATGCAGCGCTCACCGGCCGCGCCGTAACCCGCGCCCACCAGCGCCTCCACCGACTGATCCATATCAGCGTCGGGCATGATGATCATGTGATTCTTGGCGCCGCCGAAGCACTGGCACCGTTTACCCGTCGCGGCAGCGCGGGAATAAACGTAATGCGCGACCGAAGATGAGCCGACAAAACCGACCGCCGCGATGTCGGGATCGTCAAGAATGGCGTCGACCGCCTCCTTGTCGCCGTTGACGACATTGAGAATGCCGGGCGGCAATCCCGCCTCGCGCATCAATTCGGCCAGCCGCATCGGCACGCCCGGATCGCGCTCGGACGGCTTCAGGATGAAAGCGTTGCCGCAGGCGATGGCCGGCGCGAACTTCCACATCGGGATCATCGCCGGAAAATTGAACGGCGTGATTCCGGCGACGACGCCGAGCGGCTGACGCATCGAATAGCTGTCGATGCCGGGACCGGCGTTCTCGGTGAAGCTGCCTTTCATCAGTTCGGGAATGCCGATGGCGTATTCGACCACCTCCACGCCGCGGAAGATGTCGCCATTGGCGTCGGGAATGGTCTTGCCATGTTCGCGGGCGAGCAGTTCGGCGATCGCATCATTGTCGCGCGCCACCAGTTCGAGAAACTTCATCAGCACGCGGACGCGGCGTTGCGGGTTGGTCGCCGCCCAGGTTGGCTGCGCTGCCCTGGCATTCTCCACGGCCTCGCGCAGTTCGGCTTTCGACGCCAGTGCGACCCTGGCCTGCACCTCGCCCGTCATCGGCTGATACACGTCGGAAAAACGTCCCGATGCGCCCTCGACATTCCTGCCGCCGATGAAGTGCCCGATGGTTCGCATGTTTTCTTCCGGCCCGCCCGCAAAAGTCCCGTCGGGACATCCTGATCCGTATACCCCTTGCCTCGCGTCCTGAGCGATGCGCGTTGTTAGAGGCTATCGAAACGGCTCAAGAATCGAAACATAGTTCGCGACCGCCGTGCCACCCATGTTGAAGATGCCGGCGAGCCTGGCATCCCTGATCCGCATGCCCTCGGGCGCCTCGCCCGCGAGTTGCATCGCACTCATCACATGCATGGAAACGCCGGTGGCGCCGATCGGATGGCCCTTGGCCTTCAGGCCACCGGACGGATTGACCGGCAACCTGCCGTCTTTCTGCGTCCAGCCTTCCTTGATGGCGCGCACCCCTTGCCCTTTCGGCGTCAGACCCATGGCCTCGTACTCGATCAACTCGGCGATGGTGAAGCAATCGTGTGTCTCGACGAATGAGAGATCGGCCAGCGCGACGCCGGCCTTCGCCAGCGCCCGCTGCCAGGCAACCGTGCAACCCTCGAACTCCAAAATGTCGCGCCTCGACATCGGCAGGAAGTCCTGCGCGTGGCCGGTCCCGCGAATGCTGACCGCCTTGCGCGCTGACCTCGCCGTGTCGGCGTCCGTCAGCACCAGCGCGGCCGCGCCATCAGACACCAGCGAACAGTCCGTGCGCTTCAGCGGCCCGGCCACGAACGGGTTCTTCTCGCTCTCGGAGCGGCAGAAGTCGTAGCCGAAATCCTTGCGCATCTGCGCGTAAGGGTTGGCGACGCCATTCCTGTGATTCTTCGCTGCGATCATCGCCAGCGCGTCCGAGGCGTCGCCGTATTTTTGGAAGTAAGCTTGCGCGATCTTGCCAAAAATCCCGGCAAAACCGCCGACGGTATCGCCATCTTCGGGCAGATAGGAAGCGCGCAGCAGATTGCGGCCGATCTCCGGCCCTGGCGTCCGCGTCATCTGCTCGACGCCAACCACAAGCACGATCCTCGCCGCCCCGGACGCGATCGCGCGGACGCCCTGATGCACTGCCGCCGATCCGGTGGCGCAGGCGTTCTCCACCCGCGTCGCCGGCTTGAAACGGAGTTCCGGATCGGCCTGCAAGACGAGAGCCGCGGTAAAATCCTGCGGTGAGAAGCCCGCATTGAAATGCCCGAGCACGATCTCATCGACATCGCCGGCGGAAATCTCGGCGTCGGCCAGCGCGCCGGTTGCGGCCTTTACCACAAGGCTTTCAACGGTCTCGGTGTCGAGTTTCCCGAACGGCGTATGCGCCCATCCCACGATGCTGGCGCTCATGATCCTGCTCCATATCCTGGACCGGACCACGGTGATTCCGGATCGGATGGATTCCAGAACCATCAACGTGATCGGCATCTGTTTTCGAGCGGGACGCGAGCGGATAGCCGTCACGCTCCCCTTCCCGCCCCGGTCTCATGTCAGGATATATAGCCTTTCCCGGCGAAGGGAGTACCGGTCTGCGTTAATAAAACGCGCCAAATCGAAATCGAGAGCCCCGCTTCTGATTCCATCAAAAGCAGAAAGGCTCTCTGCTGTATTATTCTGTATTCTGCCGGAAACGCAGGGCTCAGGACGTTTACGCGATCTCGTCGCAGAACCGCCCAACCCGCCGCTGGCCAACGCGAGATCAGAGCGTCCGCATGAAAGCGGCAACGGCAGATCAACGCCGTTTCAGGAAGGCTTCTTTGATCGCCCCCCCCTGGCTGTCGACAGCGCCTTCGACTTCTTTGGAGCGGCGGAGTGCGCCTTGTGCCCGTTCAGCTTTCTGCGACCGGGCCCGGCGCCGGCGCTCTTTTCAGAGCTCGCCCGAGAGCGCTTCTTTTCCCCGCGCGCCGCCGCCCGCAGCTTCTTTCGTTTCTTTTCGCAGGAGTCACATTTGCAGCCGATCGGCTTCAGGTACTCCTTGAAATATTCGGTGCCGTAGTCGTAGTTGATCTCCTCGCCAGGCGCGATGTCCTTGATGGCGCGAATATCGACGCGGCGCTTGATCTTGCGGACGTCCGACTCCGCATTCGGTTTGCAGGAGTGGTTGATATAGCGCGCGATGTTCGAGCGCATGGAACCGTCGATGGTCCAGCGGCTGGTGACCTGGAACAGATACTTGTTCTCGACCGCGTCGTCCTTCTCCTTGGTGCAATCGAGCAGGCGTCCGACGTATCGGATAATCTTCGTGCCCTTCTTGATTGGCTTGGTGGCGAAGAGGCCGAGCCCGGTGCGGGAGCGGCCAATGCGGTAAGGCTTATTCGGAGAGATGACAGGCATGATCGGCTAAACTGAAATGCTCACTGATGATGACGAGCTTCGTGAATGCGCTGTTTTGCATGATTCCACGGCAATTGTCAGGTGCCTCCATCCGTAGGTGTTGACCGTCCATCACGGCATATGGGTTTATCTTCGCCCTGGTTTCTGCAATAAGCAACTCGTGCGCTGGAAGCGTAAGCGATAATGGGACTCTCGAAAAAGGACGAAGCATTGTTAAAGGTGGATTTCTCCCGGATCAATCAGGCCAAGGCGGTCTTCGATGATATCTACATCCAGGACGATCCGAGGTCGTATTTCTCGACCCTGGGCGACCTCGACTACATGATCACCGATGTCGCCGAGCCGGTCATCCGCCAGATACTATCCGCCAAGGCTTCCGTCACCGAATCCAAACCGGTCGTGCTCGATGTCGGCTGCTCATACGGCATCAACGCCGCCGTGCATCGCTTCCCCCTGACCTTCGGCGGCCTGCGCCATCGCTACGCCCGGCGCGAGATCAAGGCAGTGTCTTCCGAAGAGCTGATGCAGCTCGACCGCAATTTCTATGCGAGCTGGCCCGATCACGGCCTCGCTCGGTTTCTCGGCCTCGACGTATCGGCGCCGGCCGTTCGCTATGCGACGCGCGTCGGGCTTCTCGAACAGGGCATCGTCGCCGACCTCGAAAGCCAGCCGCTTTCGGCGGAGGACGCGCGCATCATCAAGCCCGTTGACGTCATTCTGTCCACGGGGTGCATCGGCTATGTCACCGAAAAGACATTCGGCAAGCTGCTCGACGCAACCGAGAGGAAGCCATGGATCATTTCCTTCGTGCTGCGGATGTTTCCTTATGACGCGCTTGAAAAGACCTTCGCTGAGCGCGGCCTGGTCACGGAAAAGCTGGGCGGCGTAACCTTCATCCAGCGCCGTTTTCGCGATGCCGAAGAATTCGAGAACAGCCTTGCAACGCTTGCGGCCGCCCAGATCGATTCAACAGGACTCGAGTCCGAAGGATTGTTCCACGCCGATTTGATCCTTTCCCGGCCGGAAGCGGATGCGCGTATCGCCTCGCTCGAAGACATCGTCACCGTGGCCAGCGGACGGGGCCGTCCGATCGCGCCGCGTTATGTGCACGTCGAGAGCGACGACGGCCTGCAGGTGACCCTGGAGCCGTGATCCGTGCCTCGTGCGCCCCGCAATTTCATGACTGTCCGGAGTACGCCATCAGGCCCTGAGACGCGGTTTGGCGGGCTCGAATACGAACGTATCCATCGCCGACCAGCTTGATTGTTTTTCTCGGGAGATCGTTGAATGACAAGCCCGCGCCGCTGCCTCACCGCCAGCCTTTGTGTTGCCGCGGCGACGATGCTTGCCGCTCCACCAGCCTTTGCCGACCGCTGCGACGACCTGGCCGCACAACTCAAAAGCCAGATCGACGGCCTGCGTATCGGCAAGACCGCAGCCAATGTGATTTACCTGTCGCATCCCGCGGCCACGCAGTTGATCCTCGGTTGCTCCAACCGCAAGGTCACCAATGAACTGATCGCGGGCACGGACACCCGTAAACCAAATCCCGAGTTTTACGATCTGGTGGCGCGAGCCTCCGCCATCATCTTCACGATCCCGATCGCCGACACGTTGAGAGGCGCGACGCGCTGCATGAAGCGCATGGGCCTGTTACGCGGCGACGACGTGCAGACGCGCTTCCGGCGGCTAAACATGCATTGCACCCGCACCAAGACCAGTTCCGCCATCGCGGTGTCCCGCGGCATCGACGAGTAAACACCTCGAACGATCCGAACTGCCCCCGCCCGGATTGCCTGCCAGTCGTTGCAGCGATCTGGTATTCTCTCCCGGCTTTGCGCGGGAGGGTCAAAAATGCAGGATGAAAAAACATACACGGGCGGCTGCCATTGCGGTCAGGTGCGCTTCGAGTGCACGACGGATCTTGCCATGGTCACCGCGTGCAACTGCTCGATCTGCACCAAGAAGGGATTGCACGTCACGTTTCTCGCGCCGCATAGTTTTCAGCTCCGGGCGGGCGAGGATAATCTGAAGGAATACCTGTTCAACAAGCAAATGATCCGGCATCAGCTTTGCATCGACTGCGGTGTCGAGGTATTCGCGCGCGGCAAGAAACCGGATGGCACGGAGGTGGTCGCCCTCAATGTGAGTTGCATCGACGGCATCGAGTTGTCCCGTCTGACATTCACGCCGGTCGACGGGCGCAGCCTCTGAAACCCTGCGCTTTTGCGATAACGCTTTCCGGCCCGAGCCTCTCCGCTTCTGATAGAATCAGAAGCGGGCTCCATAATTTTGAGTGGACGCGTTTTTTTCACGCGAACCGGTTGTCCGCTTCGCTTGAAAACGATCCAGAATATTTTTCGCTCTTCGTTCAGCGCAAAACAAAAAAGGCGCCACGAGGCTATCGCGGCGCCTTTTGAATGATCATGCGGACCGGTCAGGTCTGCTGGATGGCCGACAACTCCCACTTCCCTCCATCCCGACGCGCGAAGGTCCAGATCTCGGCCGCTTCCTGCGGCTGGTCGCCGCCATCCACGACGCGCCCGCTGGCGCGCTCGGTGGTCTTGTCGATCAGCGAGTAGCGCAAGGCCACCGTGGCATAATCGGTCACGCCTTCGCGCCAGGCTTCCGCGAGATCGCCCTGCAGAAGCTTGACGTCGGACACCGTGTTGACCACGCCGCGAGCGTCGTTGGCCCGGAGATCTTCGGTGAAGTAGGACACCATTTCCGGCGTCGCCAGCGTGTGCAAGGTCTTGACGTCTTCTTTCGACCACGCGGCCTGGATCTCTCCGAGCAGGCGCTCAAAGGTCTCATAGTCGGATGGCGTGATTTCCAGCGGAGCGGCGTTTGACATCGAACCAAAACCGAGACCGCTGCGGGCATTGGTTTGAGCAGCGGGTCCCGGCGTCGGTCCGGCGTAGGCAGGCGCGTTACGCCGCTGCCACCACGACATCGCAAAACGCACGAGGAGATAGATCAGGCCGACCTGAAGCACGAGGCCGATGATGGATGACAGACCCTCAAGACCTCCGAACAGGCCGCCGCCGAACAGCATTCCCAACAATCCCGCGCCGAGGAAACCGGCGGCGAGACCGCCGAGCATGCCCATGCCCGGCCGGGCTGAGCGTCCAGCGGCCGCGGCGCCGGCGGCCGGACGGCCGGGTTGACCCATGGTGCGATCGAACGGACGCGCCGCGTTCGGCGCGGTGCTGGTCGCGGGCGGCGCGGAGAAGGTGTGCGAGCCGCGCGACCCCATGCTCTTGCCTCCACCGATGCGGGCGTCCGCTGCCGAGACAGCGAACATCAAGGGAAGCGCCAACGACAGGACGACGGCGAAAGCCTTCATCAAGCCGGACGCCCGCTTAGCCAAATTCATAAGTTGTTCCTTTTCTCTCTTTTCCTGGCAGGATCCGTGCCCCTAAAATGGTTAGCTCGGATCAAAAGAAAAGTCTTATCGAGGCATAAAACTGCGGCTCACCGTCGCGGGAAACTTCGGCTGTATTCCCTCATCCTCGTGCCAGGTCGAGAAAATGCCGCCCTGCCTTGTCTTCGATTTCAACGATCCAGGCATCCGGATCGAATCGAACTTCTCTCGCAAGGCGCTGTTCGACCGCCTGCTCGGCAACAGGCTCGGCCGACGAAGGCGCAAACACACGTTCAACGGGCCGGCTGTCGTCGTACACGGCCTGCGGCGCGGGGGCGTAAAGCATCGCATTGCCGTCGAGCAACGCCAGCTTGACGAAAACGGCGCCTGCCTCGTCCGCTCCACGGCGGCGCACCGCCCCGAAAACGCCCTCGCACTGGCAACGGCGCAGATAAGCGGCAACCCAAATGCTCGACTTCAACCTCATGGACATGAAGATACGCGCTTCGTGACAGCGAGACCAGTGCAGCCTGCACATTGATGCGGCGAGGTCGAGCGGTCATATGTCCGCTCGGCAACCTTCCGTCGTTTGTCTGCTTCCGGCGGCTCTGCTAGAGACTGTTTCAACAGCGTTGAATCCGATTCAACCGCGTTGAATCCGTCTCGTCGCTTGTTTTCTGTTTGAGCATGATCTTTTCCGAGAAGTTCAAGGACCGTTCATGATCCCCCGTTACGCCCGCCCGGAAATGGCTTCGATCTGGGAGCCGCAGACCCGCTTCAAGATCTGGTTCGAGATCGAGGCTCATGCCGCGGATGCCCAGGCCGAACTCGGCGTGATTCCGAAGGAAGCGGCCGAGATTATCTGGGCCAAGGCGAAAGACGCCACGTTCGATATTCAGCGAATCGATGAGATCGAGCGCGAAACCAGGCACGATGTCATCGCCTTCCTCACTCACCTCGCCGAAATCGTCGGCCCCGAGGCGCGCTTCGTGCATCAGGGCATGACGTCATCGGACGTGCTCGACACCTGCCTCAACGTGCAACTCACCCGCGCCGCCGACATCCTGATCGCCGATATCGACAAGCTGCTCGGAGCGCTGAAGACCCGCGCATTCGAACACAAGATGACGCCGACCATCGGCCGCTCGCACGGCATTCACGCCGAACCCGTGACCTTCGGCCTCAAGCTCGCTTACGCCTATGCGGAGTTCACACGCGCCAGGGAGCGCCTGACAGCGGCCCGCCGGGAGGTCGCGACCTGCGCGATCTCGGGCGCGGTCGGCACCTTCGCCCAGATCGATCCGCGCGTGGAAGAGCATGTCGCGGGCGCGATGGGACTGATCCCCGAGCCGGTTTCAACCCAGGTGATACCGCGTGACCGGCATGCGATGTTTTTCGCGACGCTCGGCGTCATCGCGTCGTCGATGGAGCGGCTCGCCATCGAAATCCGTCATCTGCAACGCACCGAGGTGCTGGAAGCCGAGGAGTTCTTCTCCGAAGGCCAGAAAGGCTCCTCGGCGATGCCGCACAAGCGCAACCCGGTTCTGACCGAGAACATCACGGGGCTGGCGCGCATGGTGCGCGCCTGTGTGACACCCGCTCTGGAGAATGTCGCGCTCTGGCATGAACGTGATATCTCGCACTCCTCGGTCGAACGCATGATCGGCCCGGACGCGACGGTGACGCTCGACTTCGCGCTCAACCGCCTCGCGGGCGTCATCGACAAGCTTCTGGTCTATCCCGCCACCATGCAAAAGAACCTCGACCGTCTCGGCGGACTCGTGCATTCGCAGCGCGTGCTGATCGCGCTCACGCAGAAAGGCGCGAGCCGCGAGGATGCCTACAAGCTGGTTCAGCGGAACGCCATGCCGGTGTGGCGCGGCGAAGGCGACTTCGAGACGCTTCTGAAGAACGATGCCGAGGTGACGAAATATCTCACCGACGCCGAGATCGCCGAGCAGTTCGACCTCAATTACCACTTCAAGCACGTCGATACGATCTTCAAGCGGGTGTTCGGAAGCGCTTGAGCACGCAAGCCGCCCGGGTCAGGCCGGGGACATGCTTTGCTCGAAAACGCTACAGGCTAACTCCGCGTTAACCCTGACACTCGTAGGGTTTATTGATACCGATCACCGGTCGACCGGCGGGCCGATTTATGGCGTTGGCGCAGCAAATCTCGAACCTGCCGGTTGAGCGCCGGCGCTTCCAACGGGTCAGGGTGCACCTGCTGGGCCGCTACATGCTGCCGGATCGGCGCGAGTTCCCCTGCCAGGTTATCAACATGTCCCCTGGCGGGCTGGCCATGCTGGCGCCTGGTATCGGCCGGGTCGGCGACCGGGTTATTGTCTATCTCGACCACATCGGCCGGGTCGAAGGCAGGATCACCCGGATTATCGACAGCGGGTTCGCCATGAACATCAGCGCGACCCCGCGCAAGCGCGACAAGCTGGCTTCGCAACTCACCTGGCTCGCCAATCGCGATATTCTCAATCTTCCGGAAGACCGCCGCCACGACCGCATCGTGCCCCGCAACCCGATCGCGATTCTCGCTCTCGAGGATGGTACAAGGATAACGTGCCGTATCCTCGACCTCTCGATGTCAGGGGCTGCCGTCTCAGCTGAAAAGACCCCGCCGCTGCAGTCCAGGGTCGCACTCGGCAAGGTGCTGGCCCGCGTGGTTCGCAGTCTGGAAGAGGGTTTCGCGCTCGAATTCATCCACGAGCAACATGCCGACACGCTTGAAGACGACGTTACCGCCAGGTAAATGGCCTCAGCCTCCGCGGTGTAATAAGCGTGTCATAAGCACCTGAAATAACGCCTCCGGTTTCAATGGGTTCCAGTGACGGATCTCTGAAAAGAGGCGAAGCAATAATGAATAAGAAGAAATTCAACGCGGCAGTATGCGGCTTTGGATTAGTTTTAGCTACATCCCAGCTCACCCCGGCCGGCGCCCAGGAAATGGAACTGTATGTCGATACAGTTACCAAGCAGGTTTACACGGAGCCCGGTAAGAACAGGGTGATGATGGGGACTTTTCAGCAGGTGAAGAAGGGTTCAGGCCAGCGGGCGCAGAGGGGTTCAAGCCAGCAGGCACAGAAAAATACAGGACAAGCCGTCGCACAGGATAATGATCTCCCGGTTGTAAAAACCAGGGAGAAAAAAGAGTGGTACGAGAAACTCAAAATTCGTGGCTACACGCAACTCCGCTCCGCCAACACCGTAGGTGGAGACAGGGATGCAGTCTCGTACTGGCCGGATAAATCGGTCGGCGAGAACAGCTCCTTTCTGATCAGGCGAGCGCGTCTGATCCTGTACGGGGACGTCAGCGATAATCTCTATGTGTATCTGCAGCCCGATTTCGCCAGCACGCCGTCCGGCTCCAGTACAGGCAATTTCGGCCAGCTAAGGGATGCCTACGCCGACATCGCCTTCGATCAGAAGAAGGAATTCCGCGTCAGGGTCGGACAATCAAAAATCCCCTTCAGCTTTGAAAACCTGCAATCCAGCCAAAATCGCCTTGCACTCGACCGTAATGACGGACTGAACAGCTGCTGCCGGGATGAGCGCGACATCGGCGCATTCTTCTACTGGGCCCCGGCTCATATACGCGAGCGGTTCAAGGATCTTGTGTCGAACAACCTGAAGGGATCCGGCGATTACGGCGTATTCGCCTTCGGCGTCTACAATGGCCAGGGCGCCAACCGTGTCGAACAGAATAATGATATGCATATGGTCGCCCGCTTCACCTATCCGTATATGTTCAGCAACGGACAGGTCTTTGAAGCAGGCGTGCAGGCTGTCCATGGCCGCTTCGTTACATCGACCGGCCCCATAAGGGGAATTACTCCGATCATGGATGCCCCCGCGAAAGGATTCAAGGACCAGCGCGTCGGGGTGCATGCCGTGCTTTATCCGCAACCTTTCGGGTTTCAGGCGGAATGGAACTGGGGACGGGGACCTCAGTTGAACGACACGCAGACTGAGGTGGTGCCGGTTTCTGAGACAGGGGCATAAGGTGGATCGCCCGATGAAAAGGACGATCCGGTATGAAGACACGCAGACGATTTACGGCTGAGTTCAAGGCCAAGGTTGCGCTTGAGGCGATCCGTGGCGAGCGGACGATTTCGGAACTGGCGACAAAGCACCAGCTTCATCCGAACCAGATTACGCAGTGGAAACGGCAGGCCATCGAGAACCTGGCCAAGACGTTCGACGACAAGGCTGCTGATGCGCAGGTCGGCCGGGAAGCCGAGGTGACCAAGCTGCACGCCAAGATTGGCCAGCTTGTCGTTGAGCGGGATTTTTTGGCCAAGGCCTTCGATCGCTGAGCCTGGATCGGAGGAGAATGATGATTGACCCCGATCACAACCGGCTCTCGATCCGCCGCCAGTGCGAACTGGTCTCGATCTCGCGGGCGTCGTTCTACCGACAGCCCGCCGGCGAGACGCCCGAGAACCTCGAACTGATGCGCACCATCGACGAGGCCTTCATGGAGACGCCCTGGTATGGCTCCCGGCAGATGGCCCGGCATCTGCGGCGTCAGGGCTGGTGCGTGGGTCGCAAGCGGGTCCGGCGGCTGATGCGCAAGATCGGTCTGTCGCCGATCTACCAGGCGCCGAGAACCAGCGAGCCGCATCCGCAGCATCGCATCTATCCCTACCTGCTGCGGCACCTGGCGATCGAGCGGCCGGATCACGTTTGGTGTGCCGATGTGACCTATATCCCGATGCGGCGCGGCTTCCTTTACCTCGTGGCCATCATGGACTGGTTCAGCCGCAAGGTCCTGGCCTGGCGGTTGTCGAACACGATGGATGCCGACTTCTGTGTTGCCGCTCTCGAAGAGGCGATCGCCTGCCATGGCAGGCCCGACATCTTCAACACCGACCAAGGCTCGCAGTTCACTAGCTTCGCCTTCACGACGACGCTGAAGGATGCCGGCATCCGCATCTCCATGGACGGGCGCGGCCGCTGGATGGACAACGTCTTCATCGAACGACTGTGGCGCAGCCTCAAATATGAGTGCGTCTTCCTCAGCACATTCGAAACGGGAAGCCAAGCCCGCTGCGGCATCGGCTCCTGGATAGACTATTACAACCGGCGACGCCCGCACTCGACCTTCGCCGGCAGGACGCCCGACGAAGTCCATGCTATGGCGGAAATGACGGAGCAATTGGCGGCGTAGAAACGAACCCGATCCACCTTAGCCAGGCCGCCAAACTGTCTCACCAAGCGGGTCCACCTCAGACAATGCTCACCGAATCGTCGCTGAGCGGCGGTTATGTTCTCGCAAACTACCGGCTTAACGCGGGACAATGGGGAATGCTATTCCCCTTCGTTAAATGGCAGCACTTCGAGGGCGGCCAGAAATTCGAGCGCAACGCCCCGAGAAACTACGTCAATGACTGGGAATTCGGCGTGGAATGGCAGGTCACGAAAGAGATCGAGCTTACAGCGGTTTATCACCGGATGAATCGCACCGATCTGGCGAACGCTCCCTATGACCGGTTCAAGGCTGATGTCCTGAGATTCCAGCTCCAGTGGAATTACTGATGCTCTCAAGGTCCTGCGGGAAGAGGCTTCTCGCCTGCGTTCATTCATGACCCCATTTAGACGCTCTCGTAGATAGCGTCACCGCCCGGTAAACGGCCGTTCTCGAAAAATCACTCCCCCGATCGCCGCCGTCCGCTTCCGCCGCGGCAGAAACCCGCGATCCCCAAGGTTAACGGCAGGCGTGTTTCGACCGGAAAACCCCGATTCCATCGGGATTCAATCGCTAACGCCTAAAGTCCGAAGCAAGGACGATCGCTAAAATTTGAATCAATTTCGATTAAAGTATTGATTCAAATTAGCTGCGAATTTGACTTGTATTTGCGTCGAATACACTTCGAGTACTTAGCGCCGGCGCAAATTCTTTGTGCGAAATGTGGTCCCAACAAGAAACGGGGGCCACAATGCTCAACAGGGGACAGGGAGTGGGACTGGCGGTCGTAGGCGCCGTCCTGTGGGGAATAGCAACATCGGCGGGCGCCGCGGAAGCAGAAAAGCTCTATGCAAATCTCGGCGAATCCACACGGGCTCCGATCGGTTGGGTTGAGTTCTGCAACGACGCTCCGAAGGAGTGCCACCGTGGCGCAACACAGCCGCGCGACATCGTCTTAACCGAGGATGCCTGGCGGGATCTCCTGAAAGTCAACCGCTGGGTCAACAAAACCGTCAAGCCGATGACGGATAAGGATCATTGGGGCGTCGTCGAAAAGTGGTCGCTTCCCACCGACGGCCATGGAGATTGCGAGGATTACGTCCTTTTGAAGCGCAAGATGCTGATCGACGCCGGGTGGCCGCGCGAAGCGTTGCTGGTCACGGTCGTTCGCGACAAGCAGGGCGATGGCCATGCCGTCCTGACCGTAAAGACCGACAAGGGCGAGTTCATTCTCGACAACCAGAATGAGAATGTCCTGGCCTGGACCAAGACCGGCTATCGCTTCATGAAAAGGCAGTCGCAAAGCGACCCCGATATCTGGGTCGCACTGGATGACAACCATCCGGCGGTCGCGACGGCCAGTTCTCGATAGACAACAAATAACGAGACCCGCGACCCGGTCATACCCCTCCCCGTCCCCAGACCGGCTCGCGCGCGGCCAGCCTTCCCCCAAGAGGCTGGCCGCACCCCTTTTTGGAAAGCTGACGAGAATGATGGTGTTTTCGAGCGAAGCATGTCCTCGGGTTTGACCCGAGGATGGAATCCGGTTCGCGTGAAGCAAACGCATCAAAACCAGAGCTTCGCTTCTGATTCAATCAGAAGCGGGATGCGGACGGAAAACCGCACCACACTCTTTCCTATCCCGCTCCTGTCCAGCTTTGGAGCCGATCAGTGCGCCACCGCGTGAAGCGGTGGTCGTCACCAGCTCAACCCTTCAGGCCAAGCAACTCGACGTCAAAGATCAGCGTTGCATTGGGCGGAATGACGCCGCCTGCGCCGCGCGCACCGTAACCGAGTTCCGGCGGAATGATCAGCGTACGCTTGCCGCCGACCTTCATGGTCGCGACGCCTTCATCCCAACCCGCGATCACGCGACGCTTGCCGATCGGGAACTCGAAGGGTTCGTTACGATCCACCGAACTGTCGAATTTCTTGCCCTTCTGGCCGTTCTCGTAGAGCCAGCCGGTGTAATGCATGACGCAGATCTGGCCAGGCTGGGGCAACGGACCCTCCCCGACCTTTGTGTCCGTAATCTGCAAACCCGATGCTGTCGTCATGGTTTTCTCCGCGGTTTGGGCCGCCGCCGTAGCTGAGGCCTCGATCAGAATAACGCTGCCGGACGCAACCGCGAGAACAAACGTCAAAACGCCCGCATATCGAAGCACCCGCATCGCTACGTTCTCCAACCTGTTAACAGTCCCACCTCTAACCCAAGAGATACGCGACGACCACGGCTTTTTGCGACCGCCAGCGTTGAGTCTCCGCCGGGATCAGCCAATTCGCTTCAGGCCCTTCTGGAAACGCAGGCCGTTCGCGGCGTAGGACTTCGCGCCGCTTCCCATCATCTCGATCTCGGAAGGCTCAAGCGTGCGGATCGCGCGCGCGGGCGCACCGACAATGAGGGAATATTCCGGGAACTGCTTGCCTTCGGTGATGAGCGCGCCGGCGCCGACGATACAACCACGACCAACCCGCGCACCGTTCATCACGATCGAACCCATGCCGATCAGCGCACCATCTTCGATGGTGCAGCCATGCAGGATAACGTTATGGCCAATGGTGCAGCCGCTGCCGATGGTCAGCGGAAACCCTTCGTCAGTGTGACAGGTGCAGCCGTCCTGAATGTTGGAACCCGCTCCAACCTCGATCCACTCATGATCCCCGCGCAGCACCGCACCAAACCACACGCTCGCATTCTCGCGCAGACGGACCCTGCCGATCACAGCGGAAGTTTCGGCGATGAAATAGCGCCCGCTTTCAGGCAGGTCCGGTCCCTGTCCATCGAGTTCGTAAATCGCCATGACGGCCTCCTGCTAGTGGAGGTTTGGGATTCGCCATTCGTTTCCCGCGCTCGCTGCGAGCCGGCTGACGAATGTCAATCCACGCCACCAACGAAAACAATGCCACGGCGCCGCTCAGGCGAGCAACCCGACCGCCTGCAGCGTCATCACCACGCAGGTGCCGGACATCAGGCTCCAGAACCCGGCGATCACCGTCGCCATCATGACGAATTCAAAACGGCGGCGCTCGATGCGTCGTCCGCGAAGTGTGTTGCGCATGATGATGAAAGGCGCCGCGAAGACCAGGAACGGCACCGCGGCAAATGCCCGGGCGACGACCCCCTGCTGCAGCAATCCGAATCCGGCCGGCCGTTTGACGAACGCCTGGTAACCGCTCGCAAGCGCCCCCGCGATGGCGAATCCGATGCACAGGGAGAAGAAGGAACTCAACGCATCCGGCGACATCAAAGGGACATCCGTTCACGACGACGACGTCCCCTCATTCGCAAAATGCCGACTGCCCCGCCACCTTATCCTTAAGAAAAGGTTAACGCGACAGTTGCACGGCGACTGCAAATGCCTTCGGCATGAAAACTTCATATTGCGTGGCATAGTCGCGGGCTGATTCGTCCTCTCGGAAATGTCCGTCCCATGGCCTTGCTGCTGTCCGCTCCGCGTCGGTCGCGCGGATCACATAAACCGCGCGCCAGTCACCTGATCCCCCTTCTCGCAGCCGCCGTGATCGCGATGCCTTCGATCACCGCAGTCGTCTATCTGTTGTGGCCAACCTGGACTCCCAAAGCATCTGGCGACAACAAGCGGTTGCCGGTCAGCATCGGCCAAACCGTGTTCAACGTGCCGGAGCGCGCCTTCCGCGTAAAAGTTCAGAGGCATTCGGGACCGCAGGAGCGCATCGATCTGAGTTTCCTCTATCCCTCGCTGGCCACCCCGGACGCGCCAAGGCGTGTCACCGCCGAAAGCGCCGAAGATGAACCGCAGGCGTTAGACCGCATCTTCCTGTCGATCGCCGCCCATCACGATTCTCTGGCGCCGGACGCCCTCGTGCGGACAATCTACCCTCGTTACCTTGATACGGCTCGCACGCAGTCCGAGGACGGATTATCGATGCACGCATTCCGTGACGGAACGCCCTATGCGGGAGAGGACCTGTTCATCGCGCAGACGCCAGCGCTGGCGGCGCGATGCACGCGCGAGGCCATGACGCCGGGCATGTGCCTGAGTGAACGCCGAATCGGCGGTGCCGACCTGACGTTCCGTTTTCCGAGGCAATGGCTGACCAAGTGGCGCGACGTTGCCGGAGCGATGGAGCGGCTCGCGCAACAAGTGCGCCCGGTGCAGAACTAGAGCATGATCCCGACCCGAAGGGCCGCGCCAGCGCAAAGTGGAAACCGGTTTTCGGAAAAGATCATGCTCAAACAAAAAGATAAGCGACAAGTCTGATTTAACGCAGTTGGAACAGACTCCGGAGCCGCGCTCCCGCGAGGCCCAGAAGCAAAGCCCCCGGTTTTTAGTTGGCGCGTTGTGTTCACGCGAACCGGCATCCATCGCCCGTCAAGCTCTCCGGGTTCAACCGACGTCGGCCAGATCCTCCTCGAGAATGGCCATCTGAAACTGAAACGAGCGGTCGTCGTCCTCATCATCGACGAACAGCACGCCAATGAACTCCTCGCCGATATAGACCTCGGCCGAGTCGTCCTTCTTCGGACGTGGCACCACACGAATCTTGGCGTTGCCGAACACGCGCTTGAGGTAGGCGTCGAGTTTCCTGACTTCCTGAACGTTCACGGCAATCTCCAGATGTTGAGGGTTCGCAGGGGCTTCTAAAGTTCTTCACCGCTTCATGGAAGCGGTGAAGAACTCAATCTTATGTTTTGACGCGTTTTCTTCACGCGAACCGGATTCCATCCTCGGGTCAAGCCCGAGGACATGCTTCGCTCGAAAACGCTATAGAGCATGATTCCGAAAAGCGGACACCACTTTGCGCTGGCGCGGCCCTTCGGGTCGGGATCATGCTCTGGAGAACCTGGCAGGCTTATGTTTCGAGTGTCGCGTTCAGCATCTGATTCATGGTGCGCGAGGGCTCCGAGCAGCCGGCCGGACCGATCGTCCTGGCTGGAACGCCAGCGACGGTGACATTGTGCGGCACCGGTTTCACGACGACTGATCCGGCCGCGATGCGCGCGCAATGTCCGACCTCGATATTGCCCAGGATTTTCGCGCCCGCGCCGATCATGACGCCGTGACGGATCTTCGGATGGCGGTCCTCGTTCTCCTTGCCGGTGCCGCCGAGCGTCACGCCATGCAGGATCGACACGTCATCTTCAATAACGGCGGTTTCGCCAACAACGAACCCGGTGGCATGATCGAGAAAAATGCCGCGGCCGATCCTGGCTGCCGGATTGATATCCACCTGAAATACCGACGAGGAGCGGCTTTGCAGGTAATAGGCGAAATCCTTGCGGCCTTTCTGATAGAGCCAGTACGCAAGACGGTGGGTCTGGATCGCCTGGAAACCCTTGAAATAGAGCAGCGGATCGATGAACCGCGACGTTGCGGGGTCCCGGTCATACACCGCCACCAGATCGGCGCGAAACGCGTTGCCGATGTCGGGATCGTCGCGAAGCGCCTCGTCGAAGGTCTGGCGGATCAGGTCGCCTGACAGGGCCGAATGGTCGAGCCGCTCCGCGACACGATGCACCACGGCAGCCTCGAGCCGATCATGATGAAGAACGGCCGAAAAGATGAAGGACGCCAGCTCAGGCTCGCGGCGAACGATGTCTTCGGCCTCGCTGCGGACGCGATCCCATATGGGATCGAGCGCAGCGAATTTGGGGTTCTGCGGATTGACGTGCTGGATCGCCATGGTCGTCTCGAAACCTTGAATTCTGCCTCGCAGTTTAACATGGCGCGAGGTCGTTGTCCTTGCCGTTCAGCGAATATTCATTCAGCCTGCTTAAGGATCCGAACCCTTGAGGGGTCTCCCCAGCGGATCGACTACCTCAAGCAAATTATGCATTTACGCCGGACACTCAATAGGCGTAACGGCGCGCCGCGCAACCGGAGGAAAATCCATTTCCACCCGAGTCCTATACAGGCGCTCCATGGAAGCACCTTGGGCCTGGATCGCGGCTGCCATCATTCCCGTTCTTCTGCTCGCCCCCGCGATCTGGAACGGCTATCCGCTGCTTCAACATGATACCGGCGGCTATCTGGCGCGATGGTACGAGAGCCATCTCGAGATCAGCCGCTCGAACGCCTACGGCATCTACCTTCATCTGGGCCAGGGCTCCTACTTCTGGATCAACCTGGCATGCCAGGCGCTGCTGACGCTGTGGATCCTGCATTTGACCCTGCGCGTGCTCAACATGGCGCAGCCATTGCGGCTCCTCACGATCGCCCTGATCCTGATCACGGCCACAGCGCTACCCTGGCTCGCGAGCATGCTGCTGACCGACATTTTCGCGGGGCTGGCGGTGCTCGCGCTCTATATCCTCGTTGTCCATAACGGCAAGCTCTCGATCGCCGAGAAGATCTCGCTGTTTCTGTTTACGGCCTTCGCGGCGGCAAGCCACACGGCGACATTCGGCGTTCTGTTGGGCCTGTGCTGCGCGGGATGGATTGTCAAGCCGTTGCTCGGCCCCAGGCTTCAGATCGGCGGCCTCGTTCAGGGTTCCCTGACGATCGTGACCGGCGCGGCCATGCTGCTGGCCGCCAACTTCGCGTTGACGGGTCAGCTTACCTGGACGCCTGGCGGCGCGGCCGTATCGTTCGGGCGCATGATGCAGGACGGCATCGTGGCGCGCTATCTCAACGACCACTGCGACAAGATCAAGCTGAAGCTGTGCCCCTATCGCGATCAACTGCCGGCAACGGCGGATGACTTCCTTTGGGGTAATGACAGCATATTCGATAAGCTCGGCCGCTTCGAGGGTCTGAACGGGGAGATGGAGTTCATCGCCACGCACGCGCTGGTGGCCTACCCGCTCTGGCAGGCTGAAGCCGCGGTCGAAGCAACGGCAGAGCAACTGGTGAGCGTCGACACCGGCGAAGGCAATACCGGATGGATACCGCACACCTACGGCATCATCGAGCGCTATCTGCCGGAACAAGTGAAGGTCATGCGCGACGCGCGGCAACAGCACTGGAACATGAAATTCACGGCTATCAACTGGGTCCACGTCCCCGTCGCGCTCGCCTCGATGCTGTTGCTGGCCGCAATCGCCCTCGCCGCGCTGTGGCGCCGGCGGCTTGACGACGTCGATCTTCTAGCCGCCACGGTTACCGTCGCGCTGCTCGGCAATGCCTTCATCTGCGGCGTCTTATCAGGCCCCCACGACCGCTACGGCGCGCGCATGGTGTGGGTTGCGACCTTCGTCGTGCTGATCGCGGCGGCGCGATTTCTCGCCGGCCGCCATGGTCCGCCTTACGGCCGGCGTGACAAAAACTTCAGCACGCCATCCTTATAGACCTTGTCGCCCACCGCCCGCATGTGGTCGCGGTTTGGAATATCCAGCACTTGCGCGCCGGGGATGATCTTCGCCAACGCCTGCGCAGAGCCTGCGATTTCGTCCTTGCTGCCGACCGCGATCAGCGTCGGCACGCTGATGCTCGCGGCTTCCGCTTCCGTCATCAGCCGCCGTGATCCGCGCAGGCAGGCCGCCAGCGCGCGACGGTCTGAACGGGTCTGATCGGCGAACGCGCGGAAAGTGCGGCCGAAGGGATCGGTAACGTCGTCGAGCGAGGCTGCCTCCAGCGCCCTCGCCACGCTTTCACCGGGACCGCCGCCCTCGATCAGGCCGACGCCAAGCCCGCCGAAGATTCCAGAGCGTACCCGCTCGGGCCTTGTATGTGCCAGGATTCCCGTCATCCTGGCGCCGAGCGAATACCCCATGATATCGGCGCGCGCGACACCGAGATGATCCATCAGCGCCGTGACGTCGCTCGCCATCGTGCCGATGTGATAATCTTCGGGATCGTAGAGCTTGGTGGAATCGCCATGGCCGCGATTGTCGAGAGCGATGACTCGGAAGCCGCTCTTGCGCAACTCCGACACCCAGGTCGGATACACCCAGTTCACATTCTTGCTCGACGCAAAGCCATGCACGAGAACGACGGGATCGCCCTCGCCCTCGTCGAGGTAGGAGATCTCAACTTCGCCGTGATGAAAGCTCGGCATCAGCGCTTCCGTGATGGGGGGTGGAGACGGGATGGCCAGCAGCGATCGGTAAGACGATTACGCCGGCGACGACACTGCGGAAAGTCGCCGCAGACGCCTGGCCCTTGAACGTTGCAGCGATGAGCGCGTCATGCGTTCGGTCGCGGCCTTGATCGATGACAGGAAACCGAACAGCGCCAGCGCGGCGCTGAACACCCACATCGTGAGATTGAACGCACCGGCGGTGAGCAGCAGCGCCCCCCGTCCCAGGATCTTGATGATCGCGCGGGTCTGCCCGCCTGTGGCTTTCGCAAGGCGGGCGGCGCGCGCCACGTCCTTCGGCCCCTGAGCGATCCGCAGGATGTCGAGCGCACCGCGCGTCCCTGTCTTCTCGCTGATGCGGCCGACATCCTTGGCGAGGCGCACCAGTCCGCCAGCCTTCTCGGCGCGAACCGCGGCCTTGATGGCGACCGCCGTCTGACGCGGCTGCGCCAGCGACCCCGCCGCGAGGGCCTTTTGCAGTTGCCGCATGTCGACCATCTCGCGCGCCGAACGACCTGCCCACCGGCTCAGGCCCTCGCCCAGCCGCCCGGCCTTGCGGGCATCCTTGACCAGGGTAAGCCCGACCCGGGCCGGCGCAGCGCCGCCAACGGTCACGAAGGTTGCGCCGGTCACGGCGACGCCTGCGACAGCAAGCCCCAGCAACAGCCGGTCGGTATCCTCGCCCTTCGCCAGATGGCTTCCCTCTCGCACGATGTCCCGGACATCACCGAATACGCAAAGATCACCGGCGAGCGTGCCCGAAAGACTGGCTCCATCGACGGCATTACCCGTGACCAGCCCGGAGAAGAATCGCCTTGCAACGGCTTTGGTGGAATTCTCTTCTTCAGCGGCCTCGGTGACGCGCTGAGTTAAATCGCCGGGGATCGATATTCCCCTGGCCTTCGCAAGATCGACGAAGCTATGGGCAAGATCCGGATCTTGCGCCGCCAGCGCCGCCTCGATGTTGCGCCCGATCAGCGCAGGATCGTTTCGAAGCACGGATTCGAGCTGAAGAGCGAGCCGCACGGGGTCATCCTGGGCCACCAGAACGGCGCCGGCATCCGTGGCGCGTGGCAACAGCACGGCGAACGCCGCCGCGCAGATTGCCGCCACCGTCATCGCGCTGCCAATTCGCCGCTCTCTCATTGAAAATCCCGATCGCGGCGAGCCCTTCGTTGCACGCCCAGGGTGGTACGCCGTTTTTCAAGCACAGCTTGTCCGGCCAAAAAAGGGGCTCCCTCAAACGAAAGCATTGTGTCTAGTTTGCATGGCTGGAGCATGATCCCGAAAAGTGGAAATCGGTTTTCGGAAAAGATCATGCTCGAACAAAAAGATAAACGACGAGTCTGATTCAACGCGGTTGAATCGGATTCAACGCAGTTGAACCAGACTCTAACGAACCGGCAAATTTCCAGATCGGGTTCCAGCGAGTGATGGCGTTTTTGAGCGAAGCATGTCCTCGCGAGTGACCCGTGGCGAGAAGCGGGATCGCGAGAAGAGCCTGTAAAAACAACAATCTAGAGCCTTGCTTCAGATGCAGTCAGAAAGCAGGATTGTTATCAAGCACTTCCGGATAGGTAGTATCCGGTTCGCGCGAAGAAAAATGCTCCCGATCAAGAACTTGCGCATATTCTGATCGCAGAACCGGTATCCACTTTTGCGGATTACGCGCTAGGAATTCGAAGCGCCGGCAAGTATGGTGCCCGCGCGATGTCGTCGTTATCGGTGTATCGATGTCTCGCGACGACCTGAGGTTGAAAGCATGTCCGATCACGTCGTTCCCCACTTCCATAACGATTCCGGCGTCGCCGTCATTGAAATCGGCTCGCGGGAATTCATGTGCGTCGGAGCCAATCCACCCTTCGATCATCCGCACGTCTTTCTTGATCTCGGCGACGACGGCGAAATCATCTGCCCCTATTGTTCGACGCTGTATCGTTTCGCGGCCGACCTCGGTCCCGGACAGGCCCGTCCTCCCGAATGCGTGGTGAGGGACAAGGCCGCCTGATCCACCCTGTGCGCACGTCACGCACAGTCGTCATCGCCGGCGCCGGAATCGGAGGCTTGACGGCAGCGCTGGCGCTGGCGGCGAGAGGGTTTCGCGTCCTCATCATCGAAACGGCCGAACGCCTCGAAGAGGCCGGCGCGGGACTGCAGCTTTCGCCAAATGCAACGCGTATCCTGATCGAACTCGGCCTGCACGAGCGGCTGTCCGCCCGCGCGCTGGTTCCGGAAGCCGTCAGCATCATGAGCGCAAGGCGCGGCGGCGAGATCTGCCGCCTCCCGCTCGGCGAGGCCGCCGCCTCGCGCGCCGGTGCGCCGTACTGGGTGATGCATCGCGCCGATCTGCAGGCGGCGCTGCTGGAGCAGGTCCGCGATCATCCCGGCATCGAACTGCGTCTCGGCGCCAACGTCGAAGACGCGGCCGCGTACGCCACCGGCGCGAACGCCGGGGTATGCGGCGGCACGACAGGTTCACGGGATACCGCATGGGCGCTGATCGGCGCCGACGGCGTGTGGTCCACCTTGCGCAGGCGGCTTTTTCCGAATGCAGCGGCGCTGTTTTCCGGCCTGATCGCCTGGCGCGGGACCGTCGAGGCCGCACGGCTCCCGCGTGACATGACCGGGCCGCGCATACAGCTCTGGATGGGTCCGGGCGCTCATCTCGTGACCTATCCGATGTCGGGAGGGCACCGAATCAACCTGGTCGCCGTCGTTACCGGCGGCTGGACTGAGCCCGGCTGGAACGCGTCGGCAGATGCCGCGGAGATCCAACGCGCGTTCGCGCAAGCGAGCTGGCCCGAGTCCGCGCGCCTGATGATCGACGCGGTCGGCCACTGGCACAAATGGGCGCTGTTCACGATTCCGCCGATGGCCGCGTGGCACCGCGACAACACGACTCTGCTCGGCGATGCCGCCCATGCGATGCTGCCCTTCGCCGCGCAGGGTGCGGGCATGGCGATCGAGGATGCCGCGATTCTGGCGCGGTGCCTCGGCGAAGCCGCGAACGGAGACGCCGAAAGCGCCGCGTCCGCGCTGGCGCGTTATGCCGGGCTGCGGCGCGCGCGCGTCGCGCGGGTGCAGGAAACCGCGCAACTGAACGGACGTATCTACCATCTCGGGGGCATCGCCGCCTCGGCGCGCGACTTCGCGATCAGAGCGATGGGCCCACGGCGTATGCTGGCGCGTCAGGACTGGATCTACAGTTGGCGGCCCTGAACCGGGCGGACTCAAACTCGATAAACGGCGCTGTCGGAGCGCCCCGGTGCAACGCAGGCTTCACCTGCGGGGGTCGCCTGCGGGCGTCTCCTGCGCCGCCGAAGCCTGGTCACACTTGTTTTTCCGCCACGTCTCATCGGCAAGTTTGGCCGACGCGCGCGTGGTAATGTAGTCGTTGCGATACGCCAGCTCGGCGACAGCGGTCCCCGCGACGCCGGTATGAGCCTTTTCGATCAGCCCCTGCAACTCCGCCGTACGTGTCGCCAGATATTTGCGTTGCGCATCGAGCTGCGGGCAATCATAGAGATCATACGCTGCGGGATCGACGAACGCGCCCGAGACGGCCCCGTCGCCGAGATTGGCGCAACCGCCGAGACCGCCGCCGATGATCAGCAAAGCAATGAACACGGGCAGCCGCAGACGAAAGTCATTCACGGTCCGGTGCCGCATGGGTCCCCATTGACGAAGCCGGGCCATACGCCCGGCAAACTGCGAAAAAGCACCGGCTCGTGACCGCATTGAGGCCGATCGGGCGATCAGGCGCGAGCGGCTTGCGCCCACTCGCCCTTACGGAAAACGGGAACACGACTGCCGTCGCCGCGTATGCCGTCGATATCGGTCTCGCCTGACCCGATCATCCAGTCGATATGAATGAAGCTCTTGTTGCCGCCCTGCGCTGCGATCTGCTCCGGCGACAGCTTCTCGCCGCCGACGAAGCACTTCGAATAGCACTGACCGAGCGCGATGTGGCTCGCCGCGTTTTCGTCGAACAGCGTGTTGTAGAACAACAGCCCGCTCTTCGAAATCGGCGAGGAATGCGGCACCAGCGCCACCTCTCCGAGCCGCCGCGCACCCTCGTCCGTATCCAGCACCTTGTTGAGCACGTCGGCGCCGCGCGACGCCTGAGCCTCGACGATCCGCCCCTGCTCGAAGCGCACCGCGATGCCGTCGATCAGCGTGCCCTGATACGACAGCGGCTTGGTGCTTCGGACATGCCCTTCGACCCGCAAGGCATGAGGCGTCGTGAACACCTCCTCGGTCGGGATGTTCGGATTGCAGATGATGCCATTCCTGGCCATGGACGCGCCGCCCACCCATTCATGACCGTCGGCCAGGCCGACCGTGAGGTCGGTGCCGGGGCCGGCGTAATGCAAGGCATGGAAGCGCTGGCCGTTGAGCCAGTCGGTCCACTGGCGCAGCGCCGCATTGTGCGCGGTCCAGTTCGCGACCGGATCATCGTCGTCGACGCGCGAGGCGGAAAAAATCGCGTCCGCCAGCTTGGCCACCGCGCCGTCCGCGCTGTCGTCGGGAAACATCAGGCTGGCCCACGCCGCGCCCGGATAAGCGACGATATTCCAGTTGACGTCGAAGCCGACGATCTTCTCAAGCGCCGGCTGGTAGGCCATGGAGTTCGCCTTGTTGGCGCGGGCAACTTTCGCCGCGTCCTCGCCCGACAGCAGCATCGGATTGTCGCCGACGATGGCGAGCCGCGCGGTGTTGGCGGCGAACGCCTTCGCCATGCCCTCATAGAGCCATCCGGCGGCGCGATCGAAACTCTCGTCCGTCCCGAACCTGAAGCGCGACAACGTGATGTCTTCATCGGAGAAAAACGGCGTCACCAGCCCCGCCCCCGCCTTGTAGGCATGTTCGGCGATCCGCCGGACCAGCGGCAACGCCACCGCGGGCGCGGTGATCAGAAGGTCCTGTCCCGGCGCAAGTTGCAGGCCGACCCTGACCGCGACTTCCGCCAGACGATCCAGCTTCACCGGATCGATCGGCGTGACGATATTGCGCTGATGCTGGGTCATGCGAACTTATCCCGATAAATGGCGCGGGCTGAATCAGGGCCGCCGACTAGAGCATGATCCCGAAAAGTGGAAACCGGTTTTCGGGTAAGATCATGCTCTGACAAAAAATAAGCGACGAGTCTGATTCAACGCAGTTGAAACAGACTCTAGCCGTCAGGCGTCGTCTTGAAGCGTCCGACCAGACGCTCCCCGTCCCACATTTCCACATGACGGACGCCAACCAATCTCTTCGCGGCTTCGATGGCCTGGGCGTCGTCATCGCACACGATGAGCGTGTCGCTCTGGATGTGGCCTTTGTCGTTAAGGATGTAGACTCGATAATCGGTCACCTGATCCTGTCTCCAGATTTTCGCTATCACCGGCGCGCCTGCGGGCGGAGCGGGCCGGCGCCGGTTCACAAATGGTGCCCCCAACCCGAGTCGAACGGGTACGTCCCTGACGGGACTACAGATTTTAAGTCTGTTGCGTCTACCAGTTTCGCCATGGGGGCGGTGATTCCAAGTCCCTTCGTCTACCGATTCCGCCATGCCCGCGCGCTTTTCTTTTCAGACACTTAGAGAGGAAATGCAATGGCGGTATTGCAAACGACCCGCGCGTTCTGCAAATGCGTGCACTCGGCAATGAAACGATGCAGGAGATGCACCCATGACCTCAACCGACGACGTGACGAACCTGGTGGAGCGGTTGCGGCAAGACGCCGAGATGCTCAGGGACGGCTATCAGAGCAACCTCACCGAGCTTTGGCACGGCGTCGTCGTGAAGGATGCCGCGAAGGCTTGCGCGGAAGCCGCCGACCTCATCGAATCCCAGGCTCAGGCGATAAGCAACGCCAAGGCGGAATGGGATGCATTGGATCAATCCCACCGATCCATCGGCGAGCAACTCGGCAACGAAGGCAGGCGTCGTATCGCCGCCGAAACCAGATTGAAAGAGGCGGAGAAGGTGGTCGAACTGGTCGCGGCGATGCGAATTAACAACTCCGAGCAGATTCGACTTGTGACGCGCGCCCGCTCCTATCTCGCTTCAAAGAAAGCGGAAGAATAACAAGCGCCGCGCGCATTACGCAGCCTTCTTTCGTTGCAGCGCCTCGCGGAGCAGCGGCAGACGGTCGTTGCCGAAGTACATGTCGGTCTTGTTCAGGAAGATCGTCGGCGATCCGAACGCGCCGCGCGCGATCGCCTCGTCGGTATTGGCCTTGAGTTCGTTCTTGATGCCCTCATCCCCGATACCGTTCAAAAGCTTCTCAGGGTCGATGTCGAGCGATTTGCAGATCTCGGCCAGCACCGGCTCCCGCGAGATGTCCTTGTCATCGCGCCAATAGGCTTCGAACACCGCCCTCGCGAACGGCACCATCGCGTCATTGCCGAGCCATAGACAGCCACGCATGGCCTTGACGCTGTTCACCGGAAACACGGTCGGCGGCATCCTGATCGTGAGCCCCGCCAGTCGTGCCCAATCCGCGAGATCCTTCTTCGTGTAGTTGACCTTCGCCGCCACCGGATTTTCCCGCGCGGCGGAAACGCCCGGATTGACGGCATTGAAAATCCCGCCGACCAGAACCGGCCGCCAGGAAATCTGCTCACCGAATTCTTTCGCCAGCGGCTGGATGTTGTGGAAGGCGAGATAGGTCCAGGGACTGGCGCAATCGAAGAAGAATTCGATCATGGGATGTTTCCTTTAATTCTTCCGATCGGCTTGGCCCGGCGACCCATGGCTTGTCAACCTTGACACAAGGCGGGTGTGACGCTCAGGATTCGATGTCACGATGTCGACCATAGGAAGGATCCGTCGCACTTTTGTGTCGCATCACGCGTATGTCGCATCACGCCGCGCCCGCAATGCGCGCGCGGCGGATCACAGCGTGACGCATGACCCGGTTTTGAAAACAGGACGCGCGTTTTCTTTTCCTGTTGCAGGCAGGAACGGCGGAAATTTTCTACGCCGCGCCGTCGCGCAATGGCGGAGCGAAGGCAAGATCGAGATCCCACGGAAAATAGATCCAGGTATCCTGCGAAACCTCGGTGATGAACGTATCGACCAGCGGCTTGCCGAGCGGCTTGGCGTAGACGGTCGCGAAATGCGCATCCGGAATCATGCCGCGCACCACGCGCGCGGTGGCGCCGGTGTCGACAAGATCGTCGACGACCAGAAGATTCTTGCCTGAGCCGCCGCCGAGCTTCACTGTCATATCGGAGATGCCTTTCAGCACCTTCAATTCGCTTTTGTGGAGGTGATCGTAGCTTGCGATACACACCGTATCGATCACGCGGACACCGAGTTCGCGCGCCACGATCGCGGCGGGAACGAGACCGCCGCGGGTGATCGCGACCACCGCATGGAAGGGACCGGTCTCGTTCAACCGCCAGCTCAAGGCGCGGCAGTCGCGATGAAACTGGTCCCAGGACACCGGAAAAGCCTTGTCGGGTGTTTTGTGAGCGGTCACTTGGTGATTTCCGTCAGGATTGTTTTCTTGATAGCGCTTGTCGAGCGAAGCATGTCCCTGGACTTGAGCGCAAGCACGCCAACCAGAACAACGAGTGATCGTTACTGGGGCAGCTTGAGAGTCGCCAGCATCGCCTTCACGGCGTCCATTGCCGTTGTCAGGCTGGCCTGATCGCGGGATCGCACCACGATGCTCGTGTTCGGCGTTCCGTTCTCGTCGAGAAACGGATAACTGCCGATGGCGGTGTCCGGATGCGCGTTGGCGATCTCGCGCAGCGGCGTGCCGATGTCACCTTCACGGCAATTGCCGCGCACCGATTCCGACAGCATCCGATCGCCGACCCGCAGCGTCGGCGCGACGATATCCATCATCGCCTGCATGATCGAAGGCACGCCCGCCATGACGATGACATTGCCGATCCGGAAACCGGGCGCCAGAATGGTTGCGCTTTGAATCGGTTCGGCCCCCTGGGGAATGCGCGCCATCCGCAACCGCGCCTCATTCAACTCGCCGGGCTTCTGGTAGCGCTCCTTGAAACGCGCCACCACCTCGGGATGATAATCGATGCTGACATCCAGGGCTTTCGCGACGCTGTCGGCGGTGATGTCGTCATGTGTCGGGCCGATCCCTCCGGTCGTGAAGACGTAGGTGTAACGCGCGCGAAGCGCGTTCACCGCCGCGACGATATCGGCCTCGTCGTCGGCGACGATGCGCACCTCCTTGAGATCGATTCCGATATTCGTCAGGTATTCCGCGATGAATCCGATGTTCTTGTCCTTCGTCCTGCCGGACAGGATTTCATCTCCGATCACCAGAACGCCCGCGGTGACAATATCACCCATCACCTCTCCTCGCCGTCAGCAGGCTCTTGCCCCTCGCCACGGACCTGCCGCTTCATGGCGGGCGTGGCGCGTCATGTGCCGGGCGCACGCCGGAAGACCGGAAATTTCAGGCGCGATCGGGCGCCGGGACGCAACGCGCCCCATCAGAAGGAAACGATCCTGACGCGGATGCGCGCCTTCGCGATCATCACATGACGCGCAGCCGCGCCAGCGTCAAGACGCGCGCCTCCCACGGCGAAACGGCAACGGCCGGCGGCGTTCCATCGTGAGGCTCCCCTCAATGCAGACGAAACACGCCGTCCACCGCGCGCAATTCAGCAGGCTTGATCAGCCTCGAATGCGCCACCGTCACTGAAACCAGCGGTCCGTCGAGCTGCTTTTCCCAGAAGGCGAGAAAATCGCACAGCGCCGGAAACTTCGGAAACATGTCGTAATTCTGCCAGACGTAGCTCTGCAACAGCCATTGCCGATCGGGCCGGCGGTACAGGATTTCCGCGGTCGTCAGACCATAGCCGAGCACCTGCTTGCGAAAGTCGTCGGTCACGCCGCCAGGCCGCACATCATCCTTCGAAACCATGTCCAAACCTCCTTGAATGGAGGCTGCGCCATCGGCGAAGTGACGGGCCGACTTCCCCGATCGCTCCAATGCCTCCAGACCCGCTTCGGAACCGTTGTCAGGCGGCCGCCATTCTTCGACGGATCATCCTTAAAATGTGACGGCGCGCCGCCCCGATCACAAGCCTGAAAACAAATAGTATGTTTGATTAACTTAGCTCTGGCAGCGACTTACCGCGCCTGCTAACAATAGGCTGTACTCTGGCGAGGATCGGTGAACCACGTTGGCAGTCTCCACCCTGGATTGCTTAAAAAATCCGCCTTTCACCCTTGTCCGCGCCCTGAACGTCCCTTATGTCCTGTCCGGTCATGCTGGCACTCGCCGGTATTGACTGCCAGAATTCATAAACATCACAGATTTTCAATGTCTTAGGAGGACTGCATGAAATTCCGTCCGCTTCACGACCGCGTCGTGGTCAAGCGCATCGACGCAGAAGAGAAGACCGCAGGCGGCATCATCATTCCCGACACGGCCAAGGAAAAGCCATCGCAGGGCGAGGTTGTCGCCGTCGGCCCCGGCGGCCGCGACGAGGCCGGCAAGCTGATCCCGATCGACCTCAAGGTCGGCGACCGCGTGTTGTTCGGCAAGTGGTCCGGCACCGAAGTCAAGATCGAGGGCCAGGATCTCCTGATCATGAAGGAATCCGACATCATGGGCGTCCTCACCGACGTCGCGCCCGCCAAGAAGAAGGCCGCCTGAGCGCCATTCCCTGCACGATCATTCAAAGGAACAACTCAACATGTCAGCCAAAGATGTCAAATTCGGCGTCGACGCTCGCGACAAGATGCTGCGCGGCGTGGACATCCTCGCCAACGCCGTGAAGGTGACGCTGGGTCCGAAGGGCCGCAACGTCGTGCTGGAAAAGTCGTTCGGCGCGCCCCGCATCACCAAGGACGGCGTCACCGTCGCCAAGGAAATCGAGCTTGACGACAAGTTCGAGAACATGGGCGCGCAGATGGTGCGCGAAGTCGCCTCCAAGTCAGCCGACGCGGCCGGCGACGGCACCACCACCGCGACGGTTCTGGCCCAGGCGATCGTGAAGGAAGGCGCCAAGTCGGTCGCCGCCGGCATGAATCCGATGGACCTGAAGCGCGGCATTGATCTGGCCGTCGAGGCCGTTGTCGCCGACCTCGTGAGAAACTCCAAGAAGGTCACCTCGAACGAGGAAATCGCCCAGGTCGGCACCATCTCGGCCAACGGTGATTCCGAAATCGGCAAGTTCCTCGCCGACGCCATGAAGAAGGTCGGCAACGAGGGCGTCATCACGGTCGAGGAAGCCAAGTCGCTCGAAACCGAACTCGATGTGGTCGAGGGCATGCAGTTCGACCGCGGCTATATCTCCCCCTACTTCGTCACCAACGCCGAGAAGATGCGCGTTGAGATGGACGACGCCTACATCCTGATCAACGAGAAGAAGCTCTCCTCGCTGAACGAGCTGCTGCCGCTGCTCGAAGCCGTGGTGCAGACCGGCAAGCCGCTTGTGATCGTCGCGGAAGACGTCGAGGGCGAGGCGCTGGCGACGCTGGTGGTCAACCGCCTGCGCGGCGGCCTCAAGGTCGCGGCCGTCAAGGCGCCGGGCTTCGGCGATCGCCGCAAGGCCATGCTGCAGGATATCGCCATCCTGACCGGCGGTCAGGCGATCAGCGAAGACCTCGGCATCAAGCTCGAGAACGTCACGCTGCAGATGCTCGGCCGCGCCAAGAAGGTGATGATCGACAAGGAAAACACCACGATCGTCAACGGCTCCGGCAAGAAAGCCGACATCGAGGCGCGCGTGGCGCAGATCAAGGCGCAGATCGAGGAGACCACCTCGGACTACGACCGCGAGAAGCTTCAGGAGCGTCTGGCCAAGCTCGCGGGCGGCGTCGCGGTGATCCGCGTCGGCGGCGCGACCGAGGTCGAGGTGAAGGAGCGCAAGGATCGCGTGGACGACGCGATGCATGCGACCCGCGCGGCTGTCGAGGAAGGCATCGTGCCGGGCGGCGGCGTCGCCCTGCTCCGTGCCTCCGAGCAGCTCAAGCGCATCAAGACCCAGAACGACGACCAGAAGACCGGCGTCGAGATCGTGCGCAAGGCGCTGTCCGCGCCGGCCCGCCAGATCGCGATCAACGCGGGCGAGGACGGCAGCGTCATCGTCGGCAAGATCCTCGAGAAGGAGCAGTATTCGCACGGCTTCGACTCGCAGACCGGCGAATACGGCAACCTGATCTCCAAGGGCATCATCGACCCGACCAAGGTCGTGCGCACCGCGATCCAGAACGCCGCATCCGTCGCCTCGCTTCTGATCACCACCGAAGCGATGGTCGCCGAACTGCCGAAGAAGAACAGCCCTGCCCCGGCGATGCCGGGCGGCGGCGGCATGGGCGGCATGGATTTCTGACGCATAGCGTCAGAAACCGCCGCCCCTGAACTATAAATACATAAAGCCGGGCAAGCCCGGCTTTATGTGGCGGCATGGATTTCCAAAGTCCATCAGCCTTCCAAGCTGAATACCGATGAGAAAGGCCCGGCGTAAGCCGGGCCTTTCGTTTATGCTTCGTCAGTTGTTCGAATACGCTCAAAGACGGTCACGGTCCTCTCAACACTCCACCACGCTTACGTGCCCTTGCTTGCCATAAGCGAGCAGAACCCGATCGCGCGTGATGAGCGTTGCTCCGAGGTCGCGTGCGGTGGCGGCCACGATACGATCGGCGGGATCACGTGGCGGCGTTCCCGGCAGGAATGACGACGCAATCAGAAGTTCCGGCGGCATCGGCGCGAGTTTAACGCCGGGAATGTCGAGCAACTTCGCGAACCATCGCTCCGGCGCGATCTGCAACTGCACCCGGCCCCGCGCCGCCAGCAACCCGACCTCCCATGCCGTGATCGGTGAGATGTAGGACGGCGCGCCCTCGCGGTGAGCGGAAGCAAGCAAGTCCAGGGCTGCTCGCGCCAGCTCCGCCTGATCGGAAATCCAGATTGCGGCGCACGTGTCCCACAAGAGAGGCCGCATCAGCGGCGACCATCTGTAGACTTGCTCCACTCGGGATCGGCGGGTGTCGCAATATCCGTACCCGGCATGATCCGCACCATACCCTTCATCGCACCGTAGGCCGGATGTATCGGGTGCAGAGGTGCTGAAGCGGAAGGCTGCGGTTGCCCGGATGATCGCCCGTCACCTTCCCCCTTGCGACGGAAAACAAGCTTCTGCCCTGCCATGTCGACCTGCTCGCTCTCGAAACCAGCCTCAAGCCAAACCCGCGTCAGTACACTGTTGGTCGGGTTATTGCTCCACCACGGTCGGTGTTTGTGAGCCGACGCGGGTAATTTAGTTTGTGTGATCCGCTCGACCTCCGCAAACGACATCGGTACGCGCTCGTGGTTCTGGCTTCTCAGAAAGTCGCCAAGACGATCGTATTTCGACACAGAACTCCTCCTTCCAATAGTTTCTACCTATAGGTAGAACTTTTTTGATCGTCCTGCAAGTCCGGAGGGACAGTGCGTTCCGTATGTTCGAAATACTTGCGCTATCTCAACTCCGCCGGTAGCGGCGCGAGCACGTCGCCCGAAGGCTCCGCCACCACGTTGATAGCGAAGGTCTCGATCGTCAGCGGACCGCGCTTGCGTTCGAGCATTGCGATCTTCTCGACATGATTGAAAGACTGCGCGACAGGCGGCCAGTTATCCGACCCGTCGTCGACGAAAAGCAGCCTGCCGGTGAGTTGATCCATGTCCGGAGGCGGCGCGTTGATCCAGCGAATGCGCTCGAAGTGCTGCGCCACGCAAGTGTCCTTCGGCAGATAGAACCGGAGCCAGCTCGTCACGCCATATCCTTGAGCGAGCACGCAGCGCGCGCCGCTTTTCACGCGCAACGCTTCAATCCCGGCGGCAAGATCGCGCACGCCGACTCCGACGCTGCGCACCGAGGCATCGCGCCGATAGCCTGAAAGGATTCCGGTGTTCACCTGCACCACCAGCGCCACGAACATGCCGACGCCTACCGGCAGCGCCCAGCGGCGGCAAGCATCGGCGAATTTCCGGCCGCGCGGCTGCCAGCGCGTGACGTCGGAAGCAACCGCCGCAGCGATCGCGAGCGCCGGATAGATCGACCCAAACCAGTTGGCCTCGACGCGAGCGTGCAGCGAATGCCAGACGAAATAGATCGTCAGCGTCCACACCGTCGCATTGATCAGCACCCGCGCGGCGCGCGTGCCCTCGCCACGCTTCGACAATGCAAACAGCCCCATCGCGGCGAGCGCGAACACCGGCGGCGTCGCGAAGGCGATCTGGGCCGGGATCAGCTCGACGATATAGCGAAGCGTGAACTGATCGACGCGCGCGCGGCCGAACTGCTTGGCGAACGACACCCAATGATGTTCGGCATTCCAGATGAGGACCGGCGCGAAGATCGCCAGCGCGACCAGCCCGCCAAGATAAGGCCACGGCGTCCGCAGCCAGCGCCGCAGCTCCGGCACCGCCACCAGCCAGATCAGGATCACCGGGCCAAAAAACAGCGCGGTATATTTCGACAGCAGCGCCGCACCGACGGCTACGCCCACAGCGAGCCACCAGACGCCGCGCCCGCCCACCAGCAGTTCGGCGAGACACAGCAGCACGAAACTCGATGCCACCATCAGCGGCGCATCCGGCGTCACGATCACGGTGCCGGCCGCGACCATCAGCATGACGTTGAGAAGAACGGCTGCCGTCGCCGCCGCGCGCGCGCTATCCACCAACAGCACGGTGGCGCGGTAGACAGCGAAGGTCATCGGCAGCGCCAGCAGGATCGACACCAGCCGCACGCCGAGTTCGGTATCGCCCGCGATCATGGTGCCGAGGCGGATCACCACCGCCACCAGCGGCGGATGATCGTAATAGCCGCCAGCCAGATGTTTCGACCATGTCCAGTAGTAAGCTTCGTCGAAGGTCAGCGGAGTGAAGGACGCGCAGACCAGCCGCAACGCCACCAGCGCGAGGACCGTAAGAACGACGGCGCGGACAGACCACGTATCGGTCAGGCACATCGCCGCGCTATCGCCTGCGCCACACGAACAGGCTGGATACCGCGTAATTCCAGACCACGCCCATCAGCGCGCCGGCCGCGCCCGCCAGCCACCAGATCGGCTCCTGATTGTAGACCGAGAACGCGACGCCGACATTGGCGAGCAGGCCGACGCTGCACACCAGATAGAAAATCAGGAGGCCGCGAAGAATCCCCAAGCCTTTCAGGCGCTGGTCGCGATAGGTCAGGAGGTTGTTGAGCAGGAAATTGCTCGTCATCGCTAGGATCGCGCCGAACGCCTGCGAGTGCGGAAATGGCCATGCCAGCACTTCGTGCGCGACAAACAGGCCGGCGAAATGCACGACGACGCCGACCGATCCCACCAGCGCGAACAGCAGGAACCGCAACGACACCGCATCATGCGTCAGCTTCGCCAGCACAAGACCGAGAAAGTCCAGCGCGACCATCGAATCCAGCTTGCTCTCGCCGTGCAGCCGCGAGCCGAAGGTGTAGGGAACTTCGGTGACTCGCAATGCGCCGCGCGCCGTCGCGATCACGTCGAGCAGGATCTTGAAACCCTGGGTCGAAAGCTCAGGCGCGAGCCGTTCGAAGCGGTCGCGGCGAATCATGAAAAAGCCGCTCATGGGGTCGGCGATCTCGATGCGCAGCAGCTTCCTCGCGACCGAGGTTGCCAGCATGCTGAAGCTCGCGCGCTGCTTGTCGAAGCTGTCGGCGCTGCCGCCCTCGATGTAGCGGCTGCCGACGACCAGATCAGCGGCATTGCTTTCCAGCAGCGCGAGCATGGCCGGCAGCCGGGTTTCATCGTGCTGAAGGTCGGCATCCATCACCGCGGCGCACGGCGCGCTCGACGCCAGAATGCCCTCGATGCATGCGCCGGACAGTCCGCGGCGGCCGACGCGCCTGATGCAGCGAACACGGGGATCGACCGCGGCCAGTTCGCGCACCACGTCCGACGTTCCGTCGGGAGAATTGTCATCGACATAGATGACCTCCCACGCGATTCCCTTCAGCGCAGCGGTCAGCTTCCGATACAACGCAACCACGTTGTCGCGCTCGTTGAAGGTGGGCACGACGACCGAAAGCTGGCGCGGCATACCGATTGATGGCTCGACCGGCTCCGGTCTGATGGCTTCATTCATGGCGCCAGCATATATCCGCGGCCGCCGCCAATGCCAAGATGACGGGCATCGTCAGCGGACGCAGGACCGAACCGGCCGCGAGCCAGAAATCCTGATAAAAGCCAGAGCAATGTGTGGGGAGCCGACCGAAGCCAACGACCACGAACAACGGAGCGCGCGTACATCCGGCGCAGCCCTGTCATCCCGTGGTCGTTCCGGCGATGGAGCGGGCTTCGACATCGCCGTTGGTGTTAAAGTAGGTACGATCGGAGCGTCCGCAAGAGGCAGGGCCCCAATGGCGAGTAAAGCAGGCAACATTTATATCGGGGTCGGCGGCTGGACCTTCGCACCCTGGCGCGGCGTTTTCTACCCGGAGAAGCTCGCGCAAGCGAAAGAGCTGGCATATGCCGCCTCCAGGCTGACCTCCATCGAGATCAACGGCACTTATTATGGATCGCAGAAGCGGGAAAGCTTTCGCAAATGGGCGCGCGAGGTGCCGGACGGCTTCGTATTCTCGCTGAAGGGCCCGCGCTTCGCCACCAATCGCCGGGTGCTGGCCGAGGCCGGCGACTCGGTGAACCGCTTCTATGATTCGGGCGTGCTGGAACTGGGCGACCATCTCGGACCGGTGCTGTGGCAGTTCGCGCCGACCAAGGCATTCGACGAATCCGATTTTGGCAAATTCCTCGAGCTCCTGCCGCGAAAGCTGGACAGGCGAGCGCTGCGACACGTCGTCGAGGTTCGCCACGACAGTTTCCGCACGCCGGTCTTCATCTCGCTCCTGCGCCAGTTCCAGGTGCCGGTCGTATTCGCCGAGCACGGCAAGTATCCGGCGATCGCCGATATCGCCGCGGATTTCGTCTATGCGCGCCTGCAAAGGGGCAGCGACGGGATTGAGACTTGCTATCCTCCGAAGCAGCTCGATGCCTGGGCGAAGCGTTTTCAATCCTGGGCCGCGGGCGAGGAACCAGACGATCTGCCGCGCGTGGACGAAGCCCGGCCGAAGAAAATACCGCGCGACGTGTTCGCCTATGTGATTCATGAAGGCAAGGTGCGCGCGCCCGCCGGCGCGATGGAGTTGATTGCACGGGTGACATGAAGGAGCACGGGATGACGCTGACGGCGCCGCTCTTCACCATCGGTTACGAGCAGACCCCGGCCCGAGCCGTCCTCGACGAACTGCAACGGGCCGGCATCAAGTGGCTGGTCGATGTCCGCGCGGTCACATCGTCCCGCCGCCCCGGCTTCTCAAAGAACCAGCTCGCCGCAAGCCTCGGCGATCGCGGCATCGCCTACCTGCACTTGCGGGGGCTTGGAACGCCAAAGCCGGGCAGGCTGGCCCGGCGCAGCGGTAAATTCGACCTGCTGCACGAGATTTACGCCGCGCATCTGAAGACGCTGCAGGCCCGCGAGGAAATCGACGAACTCTCGGCGCTTGTGAGGCAGTCCGGGCCGGTCTGCCTCCTCTGCTATGAGCGTGATCATCAGCATTGTCACCGTCGATGGATCGCCGAGACCATCGAAACCCGCGATGGCGTCACGGTGGAAAACCTGATCGCGCGGCCGCGTTGAGAGCTCAGACGGTTAAAAAAACCTTAAGGGTGTTTCCATATTGTTCACTACGCGATACCCCGCCCGCCTGCTATCAGTAGTTGTACGTAGGGGCGCTTGGAACTTGCGGGGGCTGGGGTACATTGGGGCGCGTGCGCGCAGTTTGCATGGCCGCCTTGCTGGCGTGGCCGGCGATTGGTCGGTCAGTGGCCCAGCCCGTGACCGGCCCGCCGCTGACCGATAATCTCATCGGCGGCTCCAAACCCGAACGGTTCCTGTTTTTCAGCGGCGTTGACGTCTGGCGCAACGGTCTGGCCGGATACGACGGAATGCTGCTGGCCCCGCAGGGCGACCTGAACAAGGATGGCTTTCTGGTTCGTCTGTTCATGTCCGACAACATTGAATTTTACGATACCGCGACGCGCCGCTTCACCACCAATATCTTCCGCGCCTCGGCCCTGCCCGGCTGGCGGATCAAGCGCGGCGACCTCGAAGTCCGGGTGTTTGCCGGTCCAACCCTCGAAATTCGCGGGTTCAAACCCGCCGTCCAGATCGACAGGCTGAGCGGAAGCCGTTTCGGCGTCCAGTTGGCGAGCGAAGTGTGGTGGGAGCCCACGCCAGCGATGATGGTCGCCGCCGCCGCCGCGGTCACCACCGTCAACTCGGTTTACAGCGCCCGCGCTGCGGCAGGCTGGCGCTTGTTCGACCGGTTCTGGATCGGGCCCGAAGTGTCCATGTCCACCGATCGGTTCAGCACCCAGTACCGGCTCGGCGCCCACCTCACGGGCTTCAAGACGGGGATACTGGAGTGGTCGGCCGGCGTCGGCCTGGTGCAGGACAGTTTCGACCGCAACGGCGTTTACGGACGCATCAGCGCCCTGTTCCGAAAGTGAGTTTGCAACGGAACTCCTGACAGCGCGGTATCAGCCGCGTTGAAGCGCTGCCAGGGCTTGAGGCGTATCGATATCGAAGAAGGCGCCGTGAGCATCGACGGGGACTTCCGCCACCGCCGCGGCATGACTCGCAAGCAGATGGCGCCCACCAATGTCGCCGTCAAGCGACATGAGCTCGCCGAAGAAGCGCCGCGACCACAACACCGGATTGCCCTGCCTGCCGTCGCTGACAGGCACGGCGATCAACTGGCCGAGATCAGGTGCAAAGGCCGCGATCAGCTGATCCATAAGACCCGCATCGGCCAGCGGCATGTCCCCCAGGCAGACCAGCGCGCCTCCTGCCTCTTTCGGGATCGCACCTATGCCGACCCTGATGGAACTGGCAAAACCATCGGGGAAATCCGGATTGTATACGAACGTGACGTTGAGTCCTCGCAGCGCACGCTCGACCTCCGCGGCCTGATGGCCGGTGACGACGGTTACGCTCGACGCTTTTGATGCCAGCACCTGCTCGGCCACGACGCGCACCAGCGGCTTGCCGACCAGCTCCGCCAAAAGCTTGTTGGGACCACCCATGCGGGTCGAAAGCCCAGCGGCCAGGATCAATGCGGCGACATTGCAGTTACTGTCAGCCGCGGGTGAAATGCGAGGTTGCGGCCGCGTCACGATTTCCATCAGCAGGCCGCCCACCCCCATGCCGGTCAGATCGCGCCTGGCGACCTTCAATCCGGCGAGCAGGCGCATCAGCACCCAGTCGAACCCGTTCTCGACGGGGGACCGCGCGCAGCCCGGCGCACCCAGCACCGGCACGCCGCGCGCTTTCCCGATCATAAGCAGATTCCCGGGATCGACCGGCATGCCGAAATGGTCAACTACGCCGCCGGCGCCGGTGAGAGCCGCGGGAATGACGTCGCGGCGATCGGCGATCGCGGATGCGCCGAACACGATGACCAGCTCGGCGCCGAGATCGAGCATTTCCTTGATCGCGGCCGACAACACGGACTCCTCATGCGGCACGCGTCGCTCGGCAATGATGGTCGCGCCCGCCGGCGCAAGACGCTCGGCGGTCACGCGCAAGGTCTTGTCGATCACCTTCGGCGCAAGACCGGGGAGCATGGTCGAAACGATGCCGACGCGCTTGATGCGGTAAGGCGCAACCCGCAACACGTCACTTCGTGCCGCCGTCACCGCGGCATCGCGCAGCTTCGCCTCAACGCCGAACGGAATCAGCTTGACGGTGGCGACCATCTCACCCTGCACGACCGGCTTGTAGGCGGGCAGCGTGGCGAACGTAATGGCCTCATCGATATTGTTGATGCGGTTGACCGCCGGGCGATCGACCACCAACACGCCAGCCCGCGCGGCGAACAGATTGGCCCGGCCGGTAAACGCCCGCTCCACCGTGACGCCATCACCGGCGACGGCTTTCGCGACATCCGCTGCCGCCACATCCTCGGACACATCGCCGTCCTCGAGACGGACGACAACGATCTCCCTTACGCCCGCCCTGTTGAGAGCCTCAACCTCCACCGGCCCGATGATGGTGCCCTTCTTGAGTACAAACGCACCCTGCCGCAGGGTATGAACGGTAACACCGCCGAGGGCGTCGTCCGGAGTAGCGGGACCAAATTTCATGCCGCGCTCGCTTTCGGCAGCCGCAGCTGCGCCGTGATCTCCGCCATGATGGCGACCGCGATCTCGGAGGGCGAGATCGCGCCGATCTGAAGACCGATCGGCGCGTGAATGCGTTCGATGCCGGCCTCGGAAACTCCCCTTGCTTTCAGGCGAACGGCGCGCTGACCGTGGGTCTTCCGCGAACCCAACGCTCCGATGTAGAAGCAGTCGCGACCCAGCGCGTGGAATAGCGCGGGGTCGTCGATCTTGGGATCGTGAGTGACAGCAACGAAGGCTGTATAATGATCGATGTCGAGCGCCGGCAGCGCAGCGTCCGGCCAATCCGCGATCAGCCTCACGTCCGGAAAGCGCTCCGGACTTGCAAACGCCGAGCGCGGATCAACCACGGTGACATCGTAGCCGAGCGAACGCGCCAGCGGCGCCAGCGCCTGACTGATGTGAACCGCGCCGACGATCACAAGCTTCGCTGTCGGCGCGTAGACGTTGAGGAACACCTCCCGGCCCTCGACTTCAATCACGCTGCTCTTGCCCATGCGCAGATGCCGTTCCAGTTCGATATGCAGCGGATCACGGGCGATGTCGGCGGCCTTCACGAGGCGCTGCTCGCCATTACCGATATCGGTCACCACGATTACCGGCCTCCGCGCGGCTCGCTCGGCATTGATCGCTGAAAGGGTGGCGAGCTTCACAAGGAACGTCCGGAATCAAATGCGTCAACATACAGCAATGGCACTACACGACTTTCTCGACAAATACCCTGATCCTGCCGCCGCATGACAGGCCGACAGTCCACGCCGTCTCATCCGCCACGCCGAACTCGAGCATCCTGGGCGCCCCACTGGAGATCACGTCGAGCGCCTCGGTCACCACGGCCCCCTCGACGCAACCGCCCGAGACCGATCCCAGAAACGTGCCGTCTTCGTTGACGACAAGGCTAGAGCCGGCCGGACGCGGCGCGGAGCCCCAGGTCTCGACGACCGTCGCCAGCGCAACGCCTTTGCCCGCCTCCGTCCAACTTTCCGCCGCCCTCAGAATATCCTCATCGCGATCGAGCATGATGCCCCTCGTTCAAGCCGCGGGAGGCACCGCGACCATGTCGTCCCGGTGCTTGGGAAAGCGCGGCAATGAGTCCCTCGATGGATGACAAATTATGCACCGGGCGAAATTCGTCAACGTGCGGCAACATCATCCTAATGCCTTGCGCCTTGGGTTCAAAGCCATCATAGCGCAATAGAGGGTTGAGCCAGATCAGTTGGCGACAGGATCGGTGCAGCCGATCCATCTCGAAGGCCAGCCTGGAGTCGGCCTCCCGCTCCAGCCCGTCAGTGATCAGCAGTACCACGGCGCCCTGCCCGAGCACGCGCCTGCCCCACAGCTTGTTGAAATCGTGCAGCGAGGTGGCGATCCGCGTTCCCCCCGCCCAATCCTCCACCACCGAGGAACACGCGGCCAGCGCCTCGTCGGGATCGCGCGCCCGTAGCGCGCGCGTGACATTCGTCAACCGCGTTCCGAACAGAAAAACCGAAACGCGCCCGCGCCGGTTTGTGACGGCATGGAGGAAATGCAGGAACAGGCGGGTATATTCGCTCATCGAGCCCGAGATATCGAGCAGGGTTACGATCGGAGCCGACTTGTCGATCCTGCCGAGGCGATGAATATCGACAATCTCGCCTCCGGTGCGCAGGCCGCCGCGCAGCGTGCGGCGCAGATCCAGCCGCACTCCTCGTGGATCGGGCCGGGCGCGACGTGTGCGCAGTCTGGCCAGCGGCAGTTTCATCTTCGCGATGATCCGCGTCACTTCGGCCAGTTCGGCCGCGCTCATCTGCGCGAAGTCCTTCTTTTGCAATACCTCTCGGTCGGAGACGGAAGGCTGAATCTCCTGTCCCTCCGACGCCTCGCGCTCGCTCGTGACCGCAGGCTGTGACAATGCCTCAAGAACGCGCCGGGACGCCGACGGCGGCGATTTCCTGACCTGGTCCAGCGGCGGGACCGGATCCAGCATGTTCTTCCCTTCCTTCGCGACGCGGAAGAAAAGATCAAAGGCCTGGGCGAATATCAGCGCGTGATCGTGGCGCGTGACAAAAAACGCCTGAAACGTGCTGAAGACATCAGCGCGATTGCCGATGTCGATCAGGCGCAAAGCCTTCAGCGCATCGATGACCGCGCCCGAACCCACGGGAAGACCACATGCGCGCAGCGTACGGGCGAAGCCAGCGACGTTGTCCGCGATGTGGCCGGCCGGCGAATCGAAGTGATTGATGGCCATGCTAATTCCGCCTCATGGCCCGGTGGCGGATTCTTTCAGCAGGTTTTGCACGACATCGTCCTGCATCCGGCTGATATCGTCCTGATATTTCAGGAGCGCGCCGATCGTATCACCAACGATCTGCGGCGTCAGCAAACGGGTATCGAGTTCGGTCAGCGCCGTCGCCCAGTCGATGGTCTCGGCGACGCCCGGGTTCTTGTAGAAATCCCGGTTGCGCAGCGCCTGCACGAAACCCACCACCTGCTGCGACAACGTCGCGGAGATGCCGGGCACCCGTGACCTGACGATCGCAAGTTCGCGCTCGGCGGAAGGGTAATCCACCCAGTGATAGAGACAGCGGCGCTTCAAGGCATCATGAATTTCACGCGTCCTGTTCGACGTCACGACGACGATCGGCGGCGGCGCCGCCTTGACGGTGCCGAATTCGGGGATCGTCACCTGGAAGTCACTGAGAATTTCCAGAAGAAAGGCTTCGAAAGCCTCATCCGCGCGATCGAGTTCGTCGATCAGAAGCACCGGCGGACCACGGACATCCGGCTCCAGGGCCTGGAGCAGCGGCCGTTTGATCAGAAATTTTTCGGCGAAGATATCGCCGGACAACTGCTCGCGATCGGTGTCGCCCGCTGCTTCGGCCAGCCGGATTGAGATCATCTGAGCGTGACTGTTCCACTCATAGGCGGCGGAGGCGAGATCCAATCCCTCGTAACATTGCAGCCGGATCAATCTGCGGCCCAACGCGGCCGACAGCACCTTCGCGATCTCGGTCTTGCCGACGCCCGCCTCGCCCTCGACAAACAGCGGCCGCGCCATGCGCAGCGAAAGAAACACCACCGTCGCCAGCGAACGCCCGGCGAAATAGCCGTGCTTCGCCAGAAGATCGAGCGTGGCATCGACGGACGACGGCAGCGCCGATTCCGCCGTCATGAGGCCCGTCCCGGCGCGGCGAGCATCGCGCATGTCATGCCCTGTCGTTCGCTGCATCAACGGCGCGGCGCGCAAGCACCCCGATCAGATGCGCGCGATATTCCGCGCTGCCGTGCAGGTCGCTGTTGAGGCCATCGGCGGGAACACTCAGCCCCTCAAGCGATTCCGACGTGAAACTTGTTTTCAGAGCCTCCTCGAACGCCGCCACGCGGAACACGCCGTCGGCCCCTGCGCCGATGACGGCGACACGGACATCCGACGGCAGCCGGACAACGAACACGCCTACCAGCGCGTAGCGCGAGGCCTGGTTGCGAAACTTCTGATAGGCGGCCTGCTTCGGCAGCGGAAACATCACCTGGGTGATGATCTCATCCGCCTCCAGCGCGGTGGAGAACATTCCCTGGAAATAGTCATCTGATTCCAGACGGCGCTTGCTGGTGACGATGGTGGCGCCGAGCGCCAGACACGCCGCCGGATAATCGGCGGTGGGATCGTTGTTGGCCAGCGAGCCGCCGATGGTGCCCTTGTGGCGCACGGCGGGATCTCCGATCATCGCCGCGAGTTCGGCGAGCGCCGGGATGGCCTCGCCCACAATCGGGGAGTCGGCGACATCGGCGTGCGTCGCGGTTGCGCCAATCGCCAGCAGGCCTTCCCTCATCTCGATGCTATCGAGCCCTTCGATATGAGAAAGATCGATCAGGTGCGCGGGGCTCGCAAGCCGCTGCTTCATGACCGGCACCAGCGTGTGCCCGCCCGCGATCAGCATGGCGTCCTCGTTCCCGGCCAGCAGGTTGGCGGCCTGCTGCAAGGTCTCCGGCCGGTGATACTTGAATTCGTACATGGCTCAGGTTCCCTGGCGTCGTCCCGCGGTGCTGCCCAATCTCACGCGAGATCGGATTTGGCCATCGCCGTCGCGCCGGCCGCAATCGATGCGACGATATTCTGATAGCCGGTGCAGCGGCAGAGATTGCCCTCCAGTTCCTCGCGAATGGTACGCTCGTCGAGATCGTGGCCCTTGCGGCGAACCATATCGATCGCGCTCATGATCATGCCGGGCGTGCAGAAGCCGCACTGCAGGCCATGGTGCTCACGAAACGCCTCCTGCATCGGATGCAATGGGGCGCCGTCGGCTGCAAGACCTTCGATGGTCTGGATCGCGTGTCCGTCGGCCATCACCGCCAGCACGGTGCATGACTTCACCGCCTTCCCGTCGAGATGCACGATGCAGGCGCCGCACTGCGAGGTGTCACATCCAACATGGGTGCCGGTGAGGCGCAGGTTTTCGCGCAGGAATTGCACCAGCAACGTGCGGGGATCGATGTCGGCGGTGGTCGGTTCGCCGTTCACGAGCAGCGAAATCTTGGCCATTGGCGCTCTCTACGGTCGCACGTCGAAATGATCGCGCTTTATAGCACGACATGACCTACCCTAGAGCCTTTTCGCTTCTGATGGAATCAGAAGCGAGGCTCTATGATTTTGATTTCACGCGTTTTCTTCATGCGAACCGGTGTCCACTCGCTTGAAAACGCTCTAGTAACGGGTTCATGCGGGCAGCGCCGGCAGCGCCGAAGGGATCGTCGATGGGTCTACCCCCGCATCGCGCTTATCCCTCAACGGCTTTGGCGAACTTCGCGAAGAATTCACCGGCCAGCTTCCTGGCCGTACCGCTGATCAGCCTTTGCCCCAGTTGTGCCAGCCTGCCGCCGATCTGCGCCGCGGCTTCGTACTTCAGAAGAGTGCCGCCATGATGATCGAGCAGCACCACGGTTGATTCGCCCTTCGCGAATCCGGCCACGCCGCCTTCCCCCTCGGCTGCGATCCTGTATCCGTTCGGCGGGTCGATATCGCTGAGCGTCACCCTGGCCTTGAAGCGGGCGGATACCGGACCGATTTTCAATCTGGCGACAGCCCGAAACTGGTTCTCGTCGGTCCTGATGAATTCCTCGCAACCGGGAATGCAGCTTTTCAAGACTTCGGGGTCGTTGAGCCGGGCCCATACAAGATCGCGGGAGGCTGCGAGTTCGACCTCGCCGTTCACTGTCATCGCCATGAGCTTGCCCTCCTGGTCGGCGGTCACGCTGTTCCGAAAGCGCCCACCCTTGACGTAGAGGACGACGGTCGCAAAAGAAAGAGACGGCGGTGGAATCGCTCCCGTTTCAAACGTTTGAGGCTGGCAGGAGAAACGACAATGCCCATGATCGATGCGGACGGCTGCCTGCTGAATGTTTCCGTCGAGGGGCGCGACGGCGGCCCAACGCTGATGCTGTCGAACGCGCTCGGCTGCACGCTGCAGATGTGGGAGCCGCAGATGGCGACACTGTCCAAGCTGTTCCGGATCATCCGCTATGACCGGCGCGGCCACGGCAAGTCCGGCGTGCCGCCCGGTCCCTATTCAATGGAGCGCTTTGGCCGGGACGTGCTGGCGATTCTCGATGACCTCAACATTGCGAAGACGCATTGGTGCGGATTGTCGATGGGCGGCATGGTCGGCCAATGGCTCGGAGCCCATGCGCCGGAACGTTTCGACCGCATCATTCTCGCCAACACGAATTGCTACTATCCCGATCCGGCCAACTGGCACGCCCGCATCAAGACCGTGAAGGAAGGCGGCCTCGCCGCGATCGCCGAGACTGTGATCAGCGGCTGGCTGACCTCCGGCTTTCGCGAGCGCGAACCTCAGATCACCGCGAAGATCAAAGCCATGCTGAGCGCTTCCCCGGTGGAAGGCTACATCGCCTGCTGCGAGGCGCTGAGCACCCTGGATCAGCGCGAGCTGCTGCCCCGCATCAAAAGCCCTACGCTGGTCATCGCCGGACGGCACGACCAGTCGACGCCTGTCGCGGCCGGAGAATACATCCGCAGCCGGATTCCCTCCGCCAGCATGACCATTCTCGATGCCGCGCATATCTCCAACGTCGAACAATCACATGCCTTCACCGAGGCGGTGACCGGATTTCTGATGCAGCAGTAGCGGCCAAGGAACGATGTGATCGTTCAGGAACTGGAACCGGTGAAAGGCTGGACGTTCGGCTGCGAAGGCCACGGCCGCGCCTGCGGCTGGTCGCGCTGGAACGGCGGCTCGGTCGCCATCAGGATCGCGCCGCCAAGCAGCAATAGCAGTTCGGTCGCATGCAGGCGCAACGCGGCCATCTCGCCGACCTGTGACGCCATCACCATGCTGGCGAAGGTGATGAGGCTGCCGATGCCCAGCGCCAGCGCCAGCGCCTCGTCGAAGCTGCCTGACTTCCGGACCGAAGCGCGCGTGGTCATCACCAGGAACACCGCGAAGAACACGACGACCGTCATCTTGCCGAGCGCCAGAAGCCACGCAAAACGCACAAGGTCCATCGCCACGACATGCAGATGGTCGCTGAGAAACAACGCAACCGACACATTGGCCAGATCGTAAAGCCCATGCACCGGCGACGCCACGATCTTGAATGCGACGAAGGTCCAGACCGGAATGAAATAGAGCGCCAGCAACGCTCCGTTGACGGTGCTGATGCGCCAGGAACTGGTCATGCGCCATCCCCGCTTTCGCGTGGCCGCCGTGTCGAGAGCCGGCGCGGCCTTGGAGGTGATTCTTGGAGGTGATTAACGCCGGGTAAACGCGAAGGCGCAAAGGAAACCCTTTGTTAACCTTAACAGGGCCTGCCGGCCTGTGGACAACGCCGGCGCGCGGAAGGCACCAGTCCGGCTGCTCCCGGGCGAAATGACCGCAGCCAGCAAGACCCGGAGCGGGCAGAGACGGCGAAATGCACAGCCAATGCACCCTGCCGGCCAGCGCGGCTGAATGGCTGCGGTTGCCGCACGCGGTCGCCACTGTTAGACATTGATTCAAGACGCGCCGGTCGGTTTCGGGAGCCCGTCACCGCGTTTGATACAGGTCGCATTCGAGATACGCAGATTACGGCGGCGCATGGACTATTTTGCCCAGCAACTGATCAACGGCGTCGTGCTCGGCTCGATCTACGGGCTGATCGCGATCGGCTATACGATGGTTTACGGCATCGTCGGCATGATCAATTTCGCTCACGGCGACATCTTCATGATCGGCGGTTTCATCGCGTTGATCACCTTCCTGATCCTGGTGTCGATGGGCCTCTCCGCCGTGCCGCTGCTGCTGCTCGTCATGCTCATCGTTTCAATGGCCGTCACCGCCGTTTACGGCTGGGTTGTCGAGCGCATCGCCTACAGGCCGCTGCGCCAGTCATTTCGACTCGCGCCGCTGCTGTCGGCGATCGGCATGTCGTTCGTGCTCATGAATTTTTCGCAGGTTTCCCAGGGCGCGCAGGTCAAGCCGATCCCGCCGCTCATCACCGGCGGACACACGCTGCACGACTCCGGAAACTTCGCGATCCAACTCTCCAATATCCAGATCATGGTGGTGGTCACCACCATCGTGCTGCTCGCGATATTCAGCTACATCGTATCGCGTACGCGCTTTGGCCGCGATATGCGCGCCTGCGAGCAGGATCAGACCATGGCGGCGCTGCTTGGCGTGAACGTCGATCGCACCATCTCGATGACCTTCGTGATCGGCGCATCGCTCGCCGCCGTCGCCGGAATGATGTACCTGCTGTATTATGGCCTGGTCGATTTCTTCATGGGCTTCGTGGCCGGCATCAAGGCGTTCACGGCCGCGGTTCTCGGCGGCATAGGCTCGCTGCCCGGTGCGATGCTCGGCGGCCTTGCGATCGGATTGATCGAGACGTTCTGGTCGGCTTACTTTTCGATCGAGTATAAGGATGTCGCGGCCTTCTCGATCCTGATCGTCGTGCTGATCTTCATGCCGACCGGCCTGCTTGGCCGTCCCGAAGTCGAAAAAGTCTGACGGTCCGGACGTGACAGCGCCCGCTTCGAGCCAACAAACCGCCACGCGCGATCGTGGCGTCGCGTCCATCATCACGAACGCCGTCGTGAGCGCGCTGCTGGCGCTGGTGCTGTTCTCGCTCATGATCGGCATCCGGACCGAAACCGGCCCAACCGGACAGTTGACCTACTGGACCCGGTTCGGCGAACTTGCGGCCGTAGTCGGCGCGGTATTCATCGGCAGCATCATCGTCGAAACAATCAGGCGCTGGACCGGCCCCGTCGGCAGCGTCGAACTGCCGGATACAATGCGCCGTGCATTCTCGATGCTGGGCCGCCTGCTGATACCCGCGCTCCTGATTTTCGCCCTGCTGGTGCCGGTCGTTTTCTACAATCAGCGCTACCTGCTCGACCTTGGGATTCTGGTGCTGACCTATGTGATGCTGGGCTGGGGTCTCAACATCGTGGTCGGTCTCGCCGGACTTCTCGACCTCGGCTACGTGGCGTTCTATGCCGTCGGCGCGTACTCCTACGCGCTGCTGGCGCAGAGCGGGCTACCGTTTCCGTATTTCACCGAGACCTATCCCTACGTCGCGATCGACTTCCTGCAACTCGGCTCGTGGACGTTCTGGGCGCTGTTGCCGGTCTCCGGCCTGCTGGCCGCATTCTGGGGGGTGCTGCTCGGCTTCCCGGTGTTGCGGCTTCGCGGCGACTATCTCGCGATCGTCACGCTCGCGTTCGGCGAGATCATCCGGCTTGTCATCCTCAACTGGCAGGATCTCACCGGCGGGCCGAACGGGATCAGCGGCATCCCGCGCCCCACCGTGTTCGGCATTCCGCTCACGCCGGGCGAAGATGGCTTCGCGGCGCTGATCGGCGTGCCGTTCTCGCCGACGCATCGCCTCGTCTTTTTGTTCTATGTCATCCTGGCGCTGGCGCTGCTGACGAACTGGGTCACCATCCGCCTGCGGCGGCTGCCGATCGGCCGCGCCTGGGAAGCGATGCGCGAGGATGAGGTGGCCTGCCGGGCGCTCGGCATCAACATCACCACAACGAAACTCTCGGCCTTCGCGATAGGAGCGATGTTCGGCGGCTTCGCGGGCGCGTTCTTCGCGACCCGGCAGGGCTTCATCAGCCCTGAGTCCTTCACCTTTCAGGAATCGGCGCTGGTGCTCGCCATCGTCGTTCTGGGCGGCATGGGCTCGCAACTCGGCGTGGCGCTTGCCGCAATCGCAATGATCGGGGGATTCGAGTTGTTCCGCGGCCTTGACCAGTTTCGCATGCTGGTGTTCGGCGGCGTCATGGTGCTGCTGATGATCTGGCGGCCGCGCGGTCTCGTCAGCCATCGCGCTCCCACCGTGTTCCTGCAAAAACAGACGGAGATATCGTCGTCGCTGGTCAAGGAAGGCCGCGGATGACGACGCCTGCTCCCATTCTCGCCGTCGATGGATTGACGATGCGCTTCGGAGGCATCCTCGCCATTAACGAACTGTCGTTCACCGCGCAGCGCCGTCACATCACCGCGCTGATCGGGCCGAACGGCGCCGGCAAGACCACGGTCTTCAACTGTGTCACCGGGTTCTATCGGCCCTCGCGAGGCGCGATGCGCCTGGTGCACGACGACGGCTCGACCTTCCGGCTCGATCGCCTGCGCGATTTCCGTATCTGCAAATACGCCAAGGTGGCGCGGACCTTCCAGAACATCCGCCTGTTTCCCGGCATGACGGCGCTGGAGAACCTGATGGTCGCGCAGCACAATGCCTTGATGCGCGCGTCCGGCTTCGGCCTGCTCGGCCTGATCGGCGCTCCGTCGTTCCGGGCCGCGGAGCAGCAGGCGATCGACTCCGCGCGCGACTGGCTCGACCGCATCGGCCTGCTGCAACGCGCGGATGACGCCGCCGGCAATCTCCCCTACGGCGACCAGCGCCGCCTGGAGATCGCGCGCGCGATGTGCGCGCAGCCGGCGCTGCTCTGCCTTGATGAGCCGGCCGCGGGACTGAATGCCAACGAGAGCGCCGGTCTGAGCGAACTGTTGCTGTCGATCCGCAGCGACTTCGGCACGTCGATCCTTTTGATCGAGCACGACATGAGCGTGGTGATGGAAATTTCCGACCACATCATTGTGCTCGACCACGGCGTCAAGATCGCCGACGGCACGCCGCGCGCGGTGCGCGACGATCCGAAGGTCGTCGCTGCCTATCTCGGCGCCGACGAGGACACCGCCGCCGCCGTGATGGAGGGCGACGTATGAGCCCCGGCGCAACGCCCCTGCTCGCCATTCGCGGGCTGCGCGCCGCCTATGGCAAGATCGAAGCCCTGAAAGGCATCGATCTCGATATCCAGGCCGGCGAGATCGTCGCGTTGATCGGCGCCAACGGCGCCGGAAAATCGACCTTGATGATGACCATTTTCGGCCGCCCCCACGCTCGCGCCGGCCAGATCCTGTTCGACGGCGAGGACATCAGCTCGATGCCGACGCACGAGGTGTCGCGGCTGCGCATCGCGCAGTCCCCGGAGGGACGGCGCATTTTCCCGCGCATGACCGTGGCGGAGAACCTGCAGATGGGCGCGGACGCCACGCCCGGCAGCAAGGCCGAGCGAGCCGCCAGCCTGGACCGCGTGCTGAAATTATTCCCGCGCCTGCAGGAGCGCATGACGCAGCGGGGCGGCACGCTGTCCGGCGGCGAGCAGCAGATGCTGGCGATCGGCCGCGCGCTGATGAGCCGGCCGCGCCTGTTGTTGCTGGATGAACCTTCGCTTGGTCTTGCGCCGCTGATCACCCGACAGATTTTCAGCGCCATCCGCACGTTGAACCGCGAGGACCATCTCACGGTGCTGATCGTCGAGCAGAACGCCAATCACGCCCTCCGCCTCGCCCATCGCGGCTATGTGATGGTCAACGGGCTGATTACGATGAGCGGCGACGGCATGGACCTGCTGCAACGCCCCGAGATTCGCGCCGCCTATCTCGAAGGCGGCCGCCACGCCTGAGGTGAGCCCTGCTCGCGGGCGATGGCGCGAATGCCGGATCCGTTTCCCAAAGCCTTTCGCTTCTGATAAAATCAGAAGCGGGCTTTATGATTTTGATTTGACGCGTTTTCTTCACGCGAACCGGTGTCCATCCTCGGGCCAAGCCCGAGGACATGCTTCGCTCGAAAACGCTCCAAGCCGGCGTGATCAGTGCGGGCGCCGGATGAAACGGCGCTCGAAAATTTGTCCATGACACCGGCGGCAAATCATCGGACAATGCCTGCAATGTCAAACATGGTAACCTGCCCTACCTCCGCGAGGCTCGCTCGAATGAAATCATTGAAGCTGATCGGTCTGACTCTTTGCGCCTCTCTGGCGCTTTCGGCCACGACCTTCGCCCAGGATATCACCGTCGCGGTGGCTGGCCCGATGACGGGCAGCGAGTCCGCTTTCGGCCGCCAGTTGCATAACGGCGCCGAACAGTTCGTCGCCGATGCCAATGATGCGGGCGGCGTGCTCAACAAGAAGCTGAAGCTGTTCGTCGGCGACGATGCCTGCGACCCGAAGCAAGCGCGCTCCATTGCTGAACGAATCTCAAGCCGGGGCATTCCGCTCGTCGCCGGACACTTCTGCTCGTCGTCATCCATTCCGGCTTCCGAAGCCTACGCCGACGGCAATACGCTGCAAATCACCCCGGCCACCACCAACCCGCTGTTCACGGAACGCAAGCTATGGAACGTGCTGCGCGTCTGCGGCCGCGACGACCAGCAGGGCATGGTCGCCGCCGAATACATCGTCAAGAATTTCAAGGGCAAGAACGTCGCCATCCTCAACGACAAGACTACTTACGGCAAGGGTCTCGCCGACGAGACCAAGAAGGCGCTGAACAAGGCCGGATTCCAGGAGAAAATGTTCGAGTCCTACAACAAGGGCGACAAGGACTTTAACTCCATCGTCTCGCGCCTGAAGCGCGACAACATCGATCTGGTATTCATCGGGGGCTATTATCAGGAGGCCGGACTGATCCTGCGCCAGATGCGCGATCAGGGACTCAAGACCATCCTGATGGCGGGCGATGCGCTGAACGACAAGAAGTTTGCCTCCATCACCGGCCCGCTCGCCGAAGGTACGCTGTTCACCTTCGGTCCCGATCCCCGCAACAAGCCGACCGCCAGGGCGATCGTGGAGAAATTCAAGGCCAGAGGCATCGATCCGGAAGGTTACACGCTCTACACCTATGCGGCGATGCAGGTGTGGGCACAGGCCGCCGCGAAAGCGGGCACGACGGATCCGATGAAGGTGATGAAAGCCATCAAGGCGGGCGCGTGGGATACCGTCCTCGGCATGCTGGAATTCGATGCGAAAGGTGACATCAAGCAGATCGACTATGTCATCTACAAGTGGGACGACAAGGGCAATTATGCCGAGATCGACCCCACCCTCTGAGCCACGGCATTTCTCTCAAAGACTTGTCTTCTCAAATCTTGGCATCGTTCCCGCGAAAGCAGGGATGACCGTGCGCCGGTCTGAGAATAAACCGCAACGCCTCATCCGAAGTTCTGCAACGCCGGAAAGGTCTCCAGCAGCCAGATGCTGACGTTGGAGATCGTTCCGGTGAGGAATGCTACTCCGGTCAGCACCATCAGCACGCCGATTCCGCGCTCTATTTTGGTGAGGTGACGTTTCAGCCGGTTGAGCAGCGAGGAAAACCTTTCAATCATGAGCGCCGCCAGCAGAAACGGAATGCCGAGCCCGGCTGAATACACCGCAAGCAAACCGGCTCCCTTTACGACGGTGTCCTCCGCCGCCGCCACCGACAGGATCGCCGCCAGGATCGGCCCGATGCACGGCGTCCACCCGAACGCGAAAGCGAGCCCCATCACATAGGCGCCCCATAACCCGACCGGCTTCGGGGCCGTGAGGCGTCCTTCGCGCATCAGGAAGCCGATTCGCGTCAGCCCGAGAAAATGCAGGCCCATGATAATGATGACGATGCCGGCGACGATCGACAACTGCGCCGACCAGGCCCGGATAAAGCTGCCGACGAAGCTCGCGCTGGCGCCGAGCGCGACGAAAACCGTGGAAAAGCCGAACACAAACATCAAGGCGGCGAGCATCACGGCCCGCTTCGAGGTCTTGGCTGTCTCGTCGTGAGAGACGTGTTCGATGGTGGCGCCCGTGAGATAGATCAGGTAGGGCGGCACCAGCGGAAGGACGCAGGGCGACAGGAAACTGACAAGGCCCGCGACCATGGCGGCAGGAACGGAAACGTCGTGAATCATGCGGCTACTTGCCCTGCCATCGCCCGGTGATGCAAGAGCCTCGGTTCCCTCCGCGACATTTGTGATCAGACGTGATCGATTGACCCGCCCTCGCGACTGCCCTCATCTGACAGCAGCCGCTTTCCACCCGCCCGCGAACGAGACTGAACCATGAAAAACCTCCTCACCGACATTTCCGGGGTCCGGGTCGGCCATGCCGACGACGCCCGGCTGGCGTCAGGCGTGACAGCGGTGCTTTTCGACGCCCCCGTGGTGGCGGCGATGGACGTGCGCGGCGGAGGGCCGGGCACCCGCGACAGCGCCCTGCTCGATCCGGTCAACACGGTGGAGCGGATCGACGCTCTCACCTTGTCAGGCGGCTCAGCTTTCGGAATCGAGTCGGGCGGCGGCGTTCAGGCCTGGCTCGCCGAACAGGGGCGAGGCTTTGCGATCGGCGACGCGACCGTCCCCATCGTGCCCGGCGCGGTCGTGTTCGATCTCCTGAACGGCGGCGACAAAAAATGGGGTCGTTTCGCGCCTTATCGCGATCTTGGCTACGCCGCCGCAGCAGCGGCGGGAGACGATTTCGCGCTCGGCAGCACCGGCGCCGGACTCGGCGCGACCACCGCCAACCTGAAGGGCGGCATCGGCTCCGCTTCAGCGGCCACGCCGAGGGGGGTACAGGTGGCGGCGCTCGCCGTGGTGAACGCGGTCGGCAGCGTCACAGTTGGAGACGGTCCCTGGTTCTGGGCGGCGCCATTTGAATCAGGCGACGAATACGGCGGACGCGGGTTGCCGCCGTCATTCACGCCGGAGATGCTCGCGATACGATTGAAGGGCGGCGCGACAGCGAATGCCGGCGAGAACACCACGCTCGCCATCGTCGTCACCGATGCCGCGCTCACCAAGCCGCAGGCAAGGCGGCTCGCGATGATGGCGCAAACCGGTTTCGCGCGCGCGATCTATCCGGTTCACGCTCCGCTGGACGGCGATATCGTGTTCGCTGCCGCTACCGGAGCCAAGCCCGTCGATCCGTTCGTCGAATTGACCGAACTCGGAATGATCGCAGCCAATACGATAGCTCGCGCGATCGCGCGTGGCGTCTATGAAGCAAAAGCACTTCCGTTTCCGGATGCATTGCCTGCATGGAAGGAACGGTTTGCGCGCTGACCCCTCAACCGGAGCGTACAGGTTTTTCCCAAGGGAACGGTATATATTTCAAGTATAATCAGTGTATATACTTGGATTATCTCGGGTATTTAAGGTTAGTTTACAGTACAACTTGAAGTAGCCGTTTGACCGGCGGATGCTCTCCTCGTGCGCAACGTCGCGCATCCAACAAGGAGAACCGTCATGAAGAAAATTCTCGTTCTCGCCGCAGTCGCCAGCGCGTTCATGAGCGCGCCGGCTTTCGCCAACAAGGGCCAGGGCATCGGTATCGGAGCCAACGTGCTGACCGGCCGCGGCGGCGTGGTCGGGCTGCTCAACGGACGCGGCGCACTCGTCGTCAACACCGCGGTCACCACTGGCAAAAACGGCGTGCTTGGCGCGGTCCTGGGCCGCAGCCTTGGTTCGGGCGGACTGCTTGGCGGCGGATGCGGCTGCCACTAGAGCATGATCCCGAAAAGTGGAAACCGGTTTTCGGAGAAGATCATGCTCAAACAAAAAGATAAGCGACGAGTCTGATTCAGCGCAGTTGAAAAAGACTCTAGCCAGAGCGTTTTCAAGCGAAGCGGAAACCGGCTCGCGTGAAGAAAACGCGACAACACAAAAACATTGGGCCCGCTTCTGATTTGATCAGACGCGGAAAGGCTCTAGGACGATGGAAGGCGGACGGGGCATCCCCGTCCGCACGACGCCGGTCCGGCGGCCGCGCCTTTGTTCGAGTTCGGCGGGGTCCCGGAGAAGCGCTTCGTGATCGACGACATCACAACGAGCCCGTTCAATTGATCGCCCGAAATCAGCAAACTCCTTGCATAGGCGACATCGATACTGACGCTCAGGTCGTGGTCAAAGTCGCGGATCGCACCGACACCGCAGGTGACAGTGCGCGCTCGAAAATTCGAATCCAGATACTCGGAAATCGCATATCCCACTGAGGCCGCCAGCGTCACCTTCGGCTCCCAATTCCACGAGACTCTCCCCGAATATGCCGTGTCGATGGTGATCGGCGAAATGGGAAACGTGGTTTCACTCGCGCGCCGCCATGCCGTCAGTGAGGTGGTGCCGGTTTCTGAGACAGGGGCATAAGGTGGATCGCCCGATGAAAAGGACGATCCGGTATGAAGACACGCAGACGATTTACGGCTGAGTTCAAGGCCAAGGTTGCGCTTGAGGCGATCCGTGGCGAGCGGACGATTTCGGAACTGGCGACAAAGCACCAGCTTCATCCGAACCAGATTACGCAGTGGAAACGGCAGGCCATCGAGAACCTGGCCAAGACGTTCGACGACAAGGCTGCTGATGCGCAGGTCGGCCGGGAAGCCGAGGTGACCAAGCTGCACGCCAAGATTGGCCAGCTTGTCGTTGAGCGGGATTTTTTGGCCAAGGCCTTCGATCGCTGAGCCTGGATCGGAGGAGAATGATGATTGACCCCGATCACAACCGGCTCTCGATCCGCCGCCAGTGCGAACTGGTCTCGATCTCGCGGGCGTCGTTCTACCGACAGCCCGCCGGCGAGACGCCCGAGAACCTCGAACTGATGCGCACCATCGACGAGGCCTTCATGGAGACGCCCTGGTATGGCTCCCGGCAGATGGCCCGGCATCTGCGGCGTCAGGGCTGGTGCGTGGGTCGCAAGCGGGTCCGGCGGCTGATGCGCAAGATCGGTCTGTCGCCGATCTACCAGGCGCCGAGAACCAGCGAGCCGCATCCGCAGCATCGCATCTATCCCTACCTGCTGCGGCACCTGGCGATCGAGCGGCCGGATCACGTTTGGTGTGCCGATGTGACCTATATCCCGATGCGGCGCGGCTTCCTTTACCTCGTGGCCATCATGGACTGGTTCAGCCGCAAGGTCCTGGCCTGGCGGTTGTCGAACACGATGGATGCCGACTTCTGTGTTGCCGCTCTCGAAGAGGCGATCGCCTGCCATGGCAGGCCCGACATCTTCAACACCGACCAAGGCTCGCAGTTCACTAGCTTCGCCTTCACGACGACGCTGAAGGATGCCGGCATCCGCATCTCCATGGACGGGCGCGGCCGCTGGATGGACAACGTCTTCATCGAACGACTGTGGCGCAGCCTCAAATATGAGTGCGTCTTCCTCAGCACATTCGAAACGGGAAGCCAAGCCCGCTGCGGCATCGGCTCCTGGATAGACTATTACAACCGGCGACGCCCGCACTCGACCTTCGCCGGCAGGACGCCCGACGAAGTCCATGCTATGGCGGAAATGACGGAGCAATTGGCGGCGTAGAAACGAACCCGATCCACCTTAGCCAGGCCGCCAAACTGTCTCACCAAGCGGGTCCACCTCACAGATCAATTCCAAAAGGCGCGGCGCGCCAACTTAAACTCGCATCGAACAGAATTCGATCGACATTGGTGAAATCGGGATCGTGCCACGTCCCGTATAGCCGTGAGACGGAGCCAAAGGCGGTCACGGCATCGCCGCCATACTTGGCGAAAAGAAACGGCTGCACCCTTTCATTGTCGCGGCGATAGCCGAACACATCGAACTCTTGCAGGTAGCGCCGCGCCGACAGGTTCACGGACGCGCCGACTTCGAACTTTCCGCTGACGAGACTCACGCCGGGGATCAGCGTGCCCCGCAGATGTTGCTGCGGATCGGGGAGAAAATCCTGAAAGATCGCGTTGGCCTGATTCAGGCTCGTCCGGCCTCCCTCCGCGGTGGCGAACAGCTTGATCGGCCCCCGCCTGGATTCAGCCCTGACCGATTGGATCAATTCGGACGATCGCAGGGTGTAGCTGCTGATGTCGGCAATGGTCGACGTGGAATCCAGCCTCAGATCGTCATCACCGATCGAGCCGCGCAGGATCACCTTGCCGCCGCGCGTGGGTGTTATCCGCGGCTGCGCGTAGTGCATTGCGGTCGCTTCCGCCGCGACACCCAGCGTGTAGCCGTCGGCCTTCATGCCCGCGGCCAACGCCGTGTCGGCGGCGACGAACAGGCTGCCGCCGCCCTGACCGATCGCCAGCAGCGGATTGGTATCGAATCCGCCGCGCAGCCGGAACGAAGCGGTGAAGTCGCTTTCGGCGCATGCGTGGGAGCCGGCAAGGCCGAGGCAGCCGGCGAGCAGAAATACTTTCGGTATATGCATACGGCCCCGTATTACTTCGAAACAAGGACCGGATACTTGGGGTGCATGGTTATTGGATCATGAAAATCGACGCCGAACGCGCAATGATGCGGATGCGGCGAACCCAAGATTACCGCCAATAAACACCACCGCCCGAAAAGACGGCCGCGCATTGCCCCCGGGCGCGGCCCATGTTACGCGGGGCTCTCTCAAGCTCCGCTGAAACTTCCGGAAACGTTCATGTCCCAGACTTTTGCGCCGCGTCCTCTTGTCATCGCACCGTCGATCCTGGCCTCGGACTTCTCGAAGCTTGGCGAGGAGGTTCGCGCCGTCGATCAGGGGGGGGCCGAGTGGATCCACCTCGACGTGATGGACGGCCATTTCGTGCCGAACATCTCCTACGGTCCCGATGTCATCAAGGCGATGCGTCCGCACACCAAGAAAATCTTCGATGCCCATCTGATGATCTCGCCGTGCGATCCGTACCTTGAGGCTTTCGCCAAGGCCGGTTGCGACCACATCACGGTTCACGTCGAAGCGGGACCGCACCTGCATCGCTCGCTGCAGGCCATTCGCAACCTCGGCAAGAAGGCGGGAGTCACGCTCAATCCCGGAACGCCGTTGTCCACCGTCGAATACGTGCTCGACATGGTCGACCTGGTGCTGGTGATGTCGGTCAATCCCGGTTTCGGAGGCCAGAAGTTCATCTCCTCCGCGGTCGACAAGATTCGGGATTTGCGCGCGATGATCGCAGGACGGCCGATCGACATCGAGGTCGACGGCGGGGTCGGACCCGACGTTGCGGGTGATCTGGCCGCCGCCGGCGCCAATGCCTTCGTGGCGGGCTCCGCGGTGTTCAAGGGCGGCACGATGGAATCCTACAAGGCCAACATGGACGCGATCCGCAATGCCGCCGCCGCCGCGCGCGGCGAACTGGTCTGACGCAGACGCGGGCGCCGGCTGCTTACAGTTCCGTCAGGCCGCAGGCGTTTTCTTCACGCGAACCGGTGTCCACTTCGCTCGAAAACGCTCTTGTTGCTCCTGCTGCGGATATGCAACGCCACGGGGAAAAGCCGGAACCCGATCGCCCCGTCGATTGACATCGACTTTGTTCCCCCCCAAACAGATCAGCGACGGTTCTCCCTCGGGAGATCAAAAGGGAACGTGGTGCGGGATCATCCTAACGCCGGGATCATTCCAACGCCATGGCTGCCCCCGCAACTGTAAGCGGTGAATCTGCGTCACACGCCACTGGGACATCTCGGCCCCCGGGAAGGCGACGTCAGGTAACGACCCGCGAGCCAGGAGACCTGCCGTCAACCCGTGGTCACACGCGAAGATGTCGGTCGGGGACTACAGACATCCGCTTCATCGGCGCCGGCACAGGCTCCCGTGAAACCTCGTTCGCTGTGACGTGCCACTGACGTCCAGCCGAGGTTTGTCATGTCCGCCTCCTTCGTGCCCGGGGCTTATCGCAGAAGCCTGCTTGCCTCCGCCCTCCTCGCCTCGCTGGGATCGATCGGCCTGAATACGCCGTCGGCCGCGCAGCAATCCGCCTCTCCCAACCTGCTGCCTCCGATCCGGATCGCGCCGCCCCCGGATCGAGCGACAGCGCCCGCGCACCGCGCGACTTCACGATCACGCCGCGTCGCCCGCCCCGCTGCCCGGCCAACTCCCGTCGCTGATACTCATGTTCCGGGCACGATGGGTTCGAGCGTGGTCAGCCCCACGGGAGTGGTGACGCCCGCGGGCCAATTGGCCAGTTCCATCACCGTCGTCACCGAGCAGGATATTCAGACCCAGCAACACCGCAGCGTACCGGATATTCTCAGGACCGCTCCCGGCCTGAACGTGTTGCAGGCCGGCGGACCGGGCGCCCAGACCTCGATCTTCATGCGAGGCACCAACGCCAACCACACCAAGGTGATCCTCGACGGAATCGACATCGGCGATCCCGCCAACTCCAACGGCGCGTTCGACTATGCGCATCTTCTCACGGCGGACATCCAGCAGATGGAAATCCTCCGGGGTCCGCAGAGCGGACTTTACGGCTCCGACGCGATCGGCGGCGTCATCTCCATCATCACGAAAAAGGGCGAAGGTCCGCCGCGAGTCACCGGCTCGCTCGAGTCGGGCTCGTTCAAGACGTTCAACCAGACGCTCGGAGTGAGCGGCGCCGAACGGAACGTCAACTACGCGGTCAACGTCGCCCATCTCCATGCCGGAGACGTTCCGGTCACGCCGCCGGAGCTTCTCCCGCCCGGGCGGCAGGCGATCGGGAACAACTATGACAACATGACCTATTCGACCAAACTCGGCGTCGATCTCAATGAGTACCTGACCGTCAATTCGGTGGTCCGCTATACCGACTCGACGCTGTTGTTCACGGGCGACGGCGGATTTCCAAGCGCTCCCAACGCCAGCCAGAGCACGCACGCCGTCCAGCAACTCTTCAACCGCCAGGAGGCCGTATGGTCGCTGTTCGACAGGCGCGTCCAGAGCTTCTTCGGTCTCAATTTCACGAACAGCAGAGCCTACGACATAGGCCCCGGAGATGCGGCTGGAGCGATCACCACGGGCGAGCGCCTCAAGTTCGACTGGCGCACCGTGGCCGAGATTACGCGCGACAACCACCTGATCGTCGGCGCCGAGCATCAGACCGATCGCATGGATACAGCCGATTTTGCCGCCAGGAACGGCAACAAGGCCGGTTTCGTCCAGTTGCAATCGGCTTTCGCGGACCGCTTTTTCCTCGTGGCCAACGTCCGTCAGGATTCCAACGACCTGTTCGGCGGCCGCATGACCTACCGAATCGCGCCGGCGGTCATTGTCCCCGTCACGGAAACCAAGCTGAAAGCGAGCTATGGCACGGGATTCAAGGCGCCCTCGCTGAGCCAGTTGTTCCGGGATTATCCGACCTTCAATTTCTTCGCCAATCCCAACCTGCAACGGGAAGACAGCCGTGGCTACGACGCCGGTTTCGAGCAGCCTTTGTTCAACGATCGCGTGCGGTTCGGCTCGACCTACTTCCGAAACGATATCACCAACCTGATCGACTACAATGCCACGTTCACATCGCTAGTGAACGTGAACGCCGCGACCACCGAAGGCACCGAGACTTTCGTTGCGGCACAGATCACCGAACGTTTCGGAATCCGCGCGGATTACACCTTCATCCGTGCCGTCAATGCCGCCACCGGCATGCAGCTTCTGCGCCGGCCCAAGGAAAAGTGGAGCGCGACCGCGACCTGGCTTCCGCTCGATGCGTTGACGTTGTCGGCGACCCTGGTCCGCGTCAACGACTGGCTCGACGTCACCCGCGACGGGATGGCATCCGGAATCACCGCGCCCGGCTATACGCTGGTGAATTTGCGCGGCGACTACGCACTCAATGATCAGATCAAGGTATTCGGGCGGATCGATAACCTCCTGGACTTCCGCTACCAGAATCCGACCGGATTCCTCGCGCCGGGTCTCGCGGTTTTCGGCGGCATCCGGGTGGCCAGTTACGGGGTGCGATAGTTTTCGATGGCTATTATAGCGTTTTCGAGCGAAGTGGAATCCGGTTCGCGTGAAAACGCTCTAATCGATCGGCCGCCCGGTCAGGGCAGCAAGCTCGCGTATGAGGCGATCCGACATCTGGCCGGTCACAGGCATCCGGCGCGCCTGCTCGAATTTCCGGATCGCGGCCTGGGTTTCGGTCCCGACCGTTCCTGTCGGCTTCATTTGACCATAGCCGTATTCCGTCAACGCCCGCTGCACGGCGGCGATGCGGCGATTTGCATTGATGATGTCAGCAACGGGATCGGTATGCGGCCCAGCCTGCTTGACGGGATTGGCGGACGCATCCGCCGCGCTCGCGCGAGATTCCCCCCGTCCCGCTTCATCCGCCTCGACCGGTCGAGGCCGCGGCAACGGATTGCCCTGCTGAACCGGAGAAATCGCGACGGCCGATCCGAACATCGGCGACGGATGATGGCCGGCCTGCATGAACATGGCGTTGGCGATGATCGCGCCGGCGGCGGCAAAAGCCAGCCCCCCCGCGACCATGTCTTTCGGGCTGTGCGTGAGAATGCGCATCGCCAGACCACGCTCCTCGTCAGCCTCGCTGTTTCTGGTTGCCACGCTGCGGCGGCGCGGCCGCCTCCCATCTTCTCCAACAACTTTTCTAGGCACTCTTCCTCACCCGATAACCCTGGTCCTGCTTGCCGGAGCGCGAGGCCGGCGTCAGCGTCGCGATGTTATTCGACAGCGGTTCGGCAACGGCCACAAGTGTCAGCGGCAACATGACGGTGACAGTGGTGCCCTCCTCCACCTTGCTCTGCACGTCGATCTCGCCCCGGTGCAACGCAACGAGACTCTTGACGATCGACAGTCCGAGTCCGGTCCCTTCATGGCGGCGCTGATAGGTTTTTCCGGCCTGGAAGAAAGGGTCTCCGATCCGCTTGAGATCTTCCTGCGCGATGCCGACGCCGTTGTCCACCACCCGCAGCACCATGCGCGCTCCCTCGACGCGCGCGGAGATCGTGACACGGCCGCCCCGCTCGGTGAACTTGATCGCGTTCGACACCAGGTTCAGAATGATCTGCCGGAACGCGCGCGGATCGCCGACCATCTGCGGCAGGTTCTCCGGAACGCGCGTGACCAGTTCGATGCCGTTGTCGCGCGCCTTGAGCGCGAGCAGATTGCTGCCGCTGAGCAGCACCTCGCGCGGCGCGAACGGCTCGGGCAAGATCTCGAAACTTCCGGATTCCATTTTCGACATGTCGAGAATGCTGTTGACCACCGATAACAGATGCTGGCCGGAATCGTTGATGAGCTGGGCATACTCCTTGCGGCGCGTGGCATCGAGCGGCAGGGTCGCCTCCTGAACGATCATCTCCGAGAATCCGATGATCGCATTGAGCGGCGTTCGCAGTTCGTGGCTCATGGTCGCGAGGAACCGCGTCTTGGCGGCGTCAGCGCGCTCGGCCGCGGTGCACGCCAGATCCAGCGCGTGCTCCTGCTGCTTCCGGTCGGTAACGTCCCGCATCACCGCGACCACTTCCGGCTCGGCCGGAGAGGACGTCTCAAGCGGCTGACAGCGCATCTCCACCCATATGAAATTCCCGGAAACGTGCGCCTCGAATTGTGTATCGGACGCGGCGTCGCGCCTGAGCCTGAATTCGACGCTCTGGGCGCCCTTGCCCAGCGCAACCGCCGCGAGCGTGGTGAGATAGGCCGGGCGATCCGCAACGTGAACCCGGTCGAACAGACCATGGCCCCGCAACTCCGACACCGGCACGCCGAGCAGAGATTCCGCGGCCGGCGAAATGAACTGCACCGCGCCATTGCGCCTGTGGCGCGAAATCACGTCGCACATGTGGCGCGCCAGCAGGCGATAGCGATCTTCCTCGACGTTCAGCAGCGAGGCGCTGGTGCGCATCAAGGTCTCGCTGCCGAACGCGACGCCGGCAGCATAGATCATCGCGGACGCAATGCCGAACGCCATGAAAACGTCATGCGCCGCCGCGCCGGCATCGGGCGGCAGAACATCAAGATAACTCATCGCGATCAACGCGAGCAGGCACGCCGCCGCAAGCATCGAGGCGAAAGCGACGACGCGGCGGGATGCGGACAGCGCCGCCTCCAGCGGAATCACGACGAGCCACACGGCAGCGAAGGATCCAACGCCGCCGGTCGGAATCGCGATCATCATGACGAGACCGCCGAGCGCGATCGACGACAGCATGTGCGCGCTCTCGTAGCGGCCGGTCCGCGACAGAAAATAGGACAGCAGAATCGGCACGACGAGCCAGGCGAACGCCGTCACTTCCAGCGCCGACGGCGCACCGCGGACAGCCAGATATACCGGAAACGCCGCAAGCGCGGCCAGGCTCCCGAGCAGCCGTGGCGCCATGAAAGTTCGATGCCGCGCCCGCGTCAACGCGTCGTATCGCGCCGACGGATGCAGCAACGCGTCGAGACGGTCCTTGATGATGCTCAATGCGGTCACGTCGCCTGCGCTTCAGCTTACGTCGTATTCGACGTGCCGGAACGCCCCCATTTTGTGGGTCCAACGTGTCAGAGCGAACTTAAGCGAACGCTAAGGCGCACCTCACTTCGTCGCGAAACGGCACGCGCGGATGGCTCTTTGTCGCCTCGCAACGCCTTCTTCGGCGCGGATGGTGAACGCAAGGTTTCCGTCATCTCGTACCAACGATGTCGAGAACCGGCGACAGCGGGCGACGGCGCGAACACGCATCAAGCAAAAATTTACGCCGAATCGAATTCGAGCGCCGTTTACGGGATTTTGTTGGCCCGAGAGCGTCGCACAAACCCGGGATTCAGGACCATTTGATACGAAAGGGAACAGATTGCGAAATTCAACGCAACGCGACGAAGATCAAAGACGCATGGGGACGCGACATGTTTTTCCTGCTTCGCATGGCATTCTGGCTCGGGCTCGTGCTCGTGCTGCTGCCGAGGGATGAGGCGCCCGAGGCCAACAAAGCTCCCCGGATCGGAGCTTCCGAGGCTGTCTCGGCCGCCACGGCCGCCGTATCCGACATGACTCAATTCTGCACGCGGCAGCCCGCCGCCTGCGAAGTCGGCGGCCAGGCGGCGGCCGTCATCGGCCAGCGCGCGCAAGACGGCGCCAAAAAGCTCTACCGGATCATCACCGACAAGCGCCCTCCCGACCATACCGGGTCGATTGACGCCGTCCCGGCGGCCGAAACGGCGGCTTCCGGCGATACGCAGCACGACACCCTGACGCCGGAGGATCTGCAGGCGGAATGGCGTCTCGCCCCTCCGAACGCCGTTCCGACGGAACAAATCCCGTAGATCTCCGGGACCGTATCGATTTTATCTGTCTCTGGCCCTATATTGGCCCGGTGGGACACACCATACGCGAGCCGTGATGACGATCGACGAGATCAGGGACAACTTTGAACTCCTGGAAGAGTGGGACGACCGCTACCGGTACGTCATCGAACTCGGGCGCACCCTCGAGCCGATGAGCGAGGCCGAGCACTCCGCGGCCAACAAGGTTCAGGGCTGCGCCAGTCAGGTCTGGCTGTCGCTCAAGGCCAGCCGGGGCACTGACAGCGCCCCGGTGCTGACCTATGTCGGCGACAGCGACGCGCATATCGTGCGAGGGCTGATCGCGATCCTGCTGACGCTTTATTCCGGCAGGAAACCACAGGACATTCTGGATACCGACGCCATCGCCGTCTTCGACGAACTCGGATTCCGCGAGCATCTCACGCCACAGCGTTCCAACGGCCTGCGCGCCATGGTCGAGCGCATTCGCAGGGACGCGCGCGAAGCGCTGGCCGCGGCCGCCTGAAACCGATCAGAACCGATTTCCGTTTCGCTTCCGCAATCATCCACAAGCGGAAGCAAGAGGGAATGCGAGGCGCACACGCGACAAGCAGTCCCGCCTGTTCGAACCGCCTCTAAAGCATGTTTCTTTTGGACGAACTCAACAGCCCGTCATGCCCGGCCCTGTGCCGGGCATCCACGTCTTGGAATTTCAGCGAAGGAAGAAGTAAAGACGTGGATGGCCGGGACAAGCCCGGCCATGACGGAGCAGAGTGTTTCCGTCAAAATGCAAACCGCTCTAGCCACTCGTGAACCTTGCATCGCTCGCCAGCCAGGTCCGCACATGGGCGCTGGTTTGCCCGCGCGCCTGAATGCCGTAGTGTCTGGCGAGCCTGTCCAGCGCCAGTTGCAGGACCACTTTCGCCGATCGCGAGGGCCAGCCGCGCTCACGCTCGACATCCTCAAGCCCGCGAAGAAAGCAGCAGACATCCATCAGCAGGCCGGAAAATTCCGGCCCGCACGCCTCCATCGCCAGCCGCACCCGCTGCCGCGCCGCGACGATCAGATCGGTCATCTCACAGGCGCCGGCTCCGGACCCGCGCGGGCGTCCTCCGGTCGGCGCAGACCAGTTCGAGGTCACCCGGGGCGTGAGATTCCCACGCGTAAAATCTGCGCGCAGTCTTTCGCCGGCCGCAAACTGTTCCCGGCTGATCATGGCGCGTCCGTCACGGCCCTTGCGGCGCGCCAGCCAGGCGAGAGGGCTTTCGCCGTCGTCGACCGTCACGGTCGCAACGCCCGCGTCGGTCATGATCTCGCGCTCGGCCAGCGCGAGATGCTGCGCGCGAAACCGGTCCACGATCTCGGCCGGACGCCCCTTCAGGCGACGCGACGATTGCCGGCCGCCGCGATCAGATGCCGGCATCGGACGCTCCGTCGCAGCGTTCGCCACAGACCGCGCACATCGCCTCGAGCGCCGCCAGCCGGCGATCGAGTCCGGCGTCGTCGCGACTGTCTTCGACGACGCGGCAAGCATGAGAGACCGTGGTGCGATCGCGATCGAAGACACGGCCGATCGCCTCGAAACTCAACGCGAAACCGACATGCGCGAGATACATCGCGACCTGCCGGGCATATGCGGCGCGCGGCGCGCCACGGGTCGGCGCGATCACCGCCACGGCGTCGAGTTCAAACTCCTCGGCGACCAGTCGCGCGATAGCGTGACAGATTCGCGTTGCCGAGGTTGGCGAGCGTCGGATGGACGCGGGTGAAACGGATGGATGGATCTGAAGCATGGAGCGGCCTCTCTAGGAATATAATCACACATCCTAGAGGCGATTACCTCCCCGGGGATAGCATTTTCATCAAAATTTGACAGTCGAATGCCGCGCCGGGTGACGGTTTCGGATAATAATCCTAACGTTCGGTAGCCGGCGACCCCTTATTTTCGGCGTCGGCGCTGCTGGCCCAGGCCCATGTTCTTGGCCAGTTGCGATCGCGTGACCGCGTAGTTGGGAGCCACCATGGGATAGTCCGCGGGGAGCTTCCATTTGTCCCGATACTGCTCGGGACTCATGTTGTACTGCGTCCGCAGATGGCGCTTGAGCGATTTGAAACGCTTCCCGTCCTCCAGGCAGATGAGGTAGTCAGCGGTCATCGATTTCCTGACCGGCACGGCCGGCTTGGCCGGTTCCGCCGGCAGTTCGCCGCGGCCGGAAGACACGCGCGTCAGCGCCGCATGCACCTGGTTGATAAGAGCGGGAATTTCCGAAGCGGGCGTCGCGTTGTTGCTGAGGTAGGCGGCCACGATCTCCGCCGTGAGATCGAGAAAGCTTTTACCGGCTGAATCACTCATGATTTCAATTTTCCGGATCGCAAAGCATCGACACACTCCGAATGCGATCAGAATCAGCTTTTACGCAACCTGCATGATATGAGCGGATTGCCGCGGGCATGACAAGAACGACACGGACACACACACAGAGTTTTATTTAGAGCATCGGACCCGAAAGTGGGAACCGGTTTCGGGATAAATCCGATGCTCAATCAATTAACTGGAGCGGCGGCGCTGATTCCATTTGATCGGCCGCCGCCCTAGGGAGATGATCGGCCGGAACCGTGATCGAGATGCGCGCGCAATTGATCAATCGACGCAAATCGCACAACTCCTTCCGGGAGTTGGGCATCGATCGCGCCATCGGAATAGAGCGAATAGGCCATTCCGTTGACAACACCGGATCTCAGCACAGTGGTTGGAGAAACAGTGGCCGGTGAAACGTTGCGATCCGAAGCACCGGCCGGTTGATCGCCTCTTGAGGCCGGTCTTGAAGCCGGCTTTGGCATTTCAGGATCAGGAGCATGAACCGCTGGCGCGGACGGGCCGGACCGTTCCGCATCCCCCTGCTCACGCTCCCTGACCATGGATGCAAACAGAAGATTGCGCCGGGGCTTCGATTGCGAAGGCTGGTCGGAGGATGCCGGAAATTCGGCATCCGGGACGGGAGCGACTGTCGCGCGATCGCGGTCGGCGGGTACGCGATCGCGGTCGGGCGCTTGCCCCTGCCGGCGTTGCGACAGGACAGAGGGGGCTCGCAGGTCACTTCCCGGATCCGGCGCCACCCGGCCGCCGTCCGCCAGCGGTGGACTATCCGCGATGGGCCGGCCCGGTGGAATGGGCACGCGGACATCTTCCGCATGCACACCGCCATGGTGAACCGCGACCGCTCCGGAGCCGAACCGGTCTCCGGAGCCGAGCCGGTCTCCGGAGCCTAGCTGGTCCGCGACCTTTTGCAGTTCGCGGACAACGACCGACAGGCTGACCATTATCAGACCGGTGCAGGACACGACCGCGCCCGATACGATCATGGTATCGCCGAAGCTGAACTCCTTGATGGGAATTCCGAAGGCGACCACCACCAGACCGGTCACGAACACACCGAACCCGGCGATCGAAAGTACGCTCATCCAAAACTCCCCCGTGACGAGCGCCTGACCGCCATGCCATCCGCTCCGCCGCCTGCCGATCCAGCCGCCATTATCGGCGACACGATGGCGATGGGGTTAACTACGGGCGGCGAAAATGGTTCAATTCAGCGGCATGGAAGTCTTTCACCGCTTCATGGAAACGGTGAAGGACCCCATCGTTTTGTTTTGACGCGCTTTCGAGCGAGGCCTATCCGAACTTGCATGTCCGAACTTGTCTGGCGACGGATTTGATGTAGGCTCGGCCATCATCCCTCTGCACGTCGACTCCAGCGCCGTCCAATTCCGGGCGGCGTTGTCACATGTAACGGCGTTGTCGCATGCAAGATGGCTTCAGCGCGGCGTCTCGGCCAGCGCGGCGAGAATCCGGGCCCATGACCGGATTCCCTTGTGAAAGCTTTTCAGGTCGTACTTCTCGTTGGGCGAATGGATGTTGTCGTCTTCGAGGCCGAAGCCGACCATCACGGTGTCGAGCCCTAGCGACGTCTTGAAATCGGCAACGATCGGAATCGACGCGCCGCAGCCGATCAACAGCGCTTCCTTATTCCATTCCTCGGTCAAGGCCTGCTTCGCCGCCGCCAGCGGCTTCATATTCCAGTCCAGCGCAATCGCGGGCGCGCCGGCGTGATCGAGAAACTCGACGGAACAGTCGGCCGGCACCCGCGCCTTCACGAAAGCACGGAAGGCGTCACGTATCTTCCTGGGCTCCTGGCCCTCGACAAGGCGGAACGAGATTTTCGCCGACGCCTGCGCGGGAATGACCGTCTTGGAGCCCTCTCCCGTATAGCCGCCGACGATTCCGTTGATGTCGCAGGTCGGCCGCGACAATAGCTGCTCGATCAGCAGGCGGTCCTTTTCACCGGCAGGGATCGAAAGCCCGATCGGCTTCAGGAATCGTTCCGGCGTCAGATCGAGTTCAGCCCATTGAGCGCGAATGTCTGACGGCAGATCCTTCACGTCATCATAGAAACCGGGAATCGTGATGCGGCCGTCGTCATCATGAAGATCGCCGAGGATACGGGTGAGGATTCGAATCGGGTTCTGAGCACCGCCGCCGAAAAGGCCGGAATGCAGGTCGCGGTTCGCGGCCTTGATGATCACCTCCTCATAGACCAGCCCGCGCAGCGAGGTGGTGATCGCCGGCGTGTCGGGATCCCACATGCCGGTGTCGCACACCAACGCGAAATCCGCGGCGAGGTCCTTCTTGTTCTGTTCGAGGAAGGGCACGAAGTTTTTCGAGCCCACCTCTTCCTCGCCCTCGATCAGGATCGTCACGTCAAGCGGCAGCGAGCCGGTCACCGACATCCAGGCGCGGCACGCCTCGACGAACGTCATCAGCTGGCCCTTGTCGTCTTCCGCGCCGCGCGCCACGATGATCTTGCGCCCGTCCGCATGGCTGGTGACAACCGGCTCGAACGGCGGGCGATGCCACAGATCCAGCGGGTCGACCGGCTGAACGTCGTAGTGGCCATAGAACAGAACATGCGGCCGGGACCCGGTGTTGCCGTTGCTTCTGGCCACGATCGCGGGATGGCCCGCGGTCGGGCGAACCTCGGAAGCGAAATTCAGCGCCGCGATATCGGCCGCGAGATGATCGGCGGCCGCCTTGCAGTCGCCCACGAAGGCCGGATCGGCCGAGATCGATTTGATGCGCAGCAGCGCGAACAGCCGCTCCAGGCTGTTGTCGAAATCGGTATCGATGTGGTCGAGGACGGTTTGCAATTGCGACGTGCCGGACATTCTGTTTCCCCTCGAATTGCGGTCGGACAATCTTTCAGATTCGCGGTTGCGCGGTCGAATGCGGATCGCGCGCCGGCGGCGGATTAAGGATATGCCAGGCCAGTGCCGCCACCAGCACGAAAGTCGCCGCGATGTTGTTTCCGGCGGCTTGCAGAATCTTCGGAAATACCGGCAGCGACAGCACCATCAGCGCAAATGATGCGCCTAGCGCCAGGCGCGAGATCGCCCGCGCCTTCGGCCGGCCATCGAGCGCGGCGCGATGAAACAGAACCGTGATCGGAAAGAACAGCCACACAAAGTAATACTGACGCGCCAGCGGCGAAGCGAGCGTCATCAGGCAGAACAGAATCCCGACCTCCTCGGCGATCGAGCGCGGCGTCATGTTCGCCCGCGCCGGAATGATGGCGATGAAGCCCAGCCCTATGGCGGCGAAGACGGCGAGCACGATCCCGTTCGCCGTCCTGTAATCGACATCGGCGACGTTCATGTATTGCGCCGGCTTGGCGGGATCGATCTGGTTATAATTGACCGGGCGCACCAGCCGATGCGTGACCGCGATGATGGACTGATTGATCCATGACCAGTTCTGGGCGTCACGCTGACCGAACCCGTGCTCCGAGTTCGATCCGATCATTCCACGGTACCATGTGGTCAGTTCCGAGACGTTGCGGTCGAAGCCACGGATCGGAGCCGGCGCCAGAAACAGCAGAACGCCCAGGAACGCGACCATGCTTAGCGCGCTTTTCCAATGGCGGCGCCAAAGCAGATACGGCAGCACGGCGACGGGAAAGACCTTGATGGCCGCCGCGAGCGCGAACATGCCTCCCGACAGCCACCCGCTCCCGCGCCACAGGCACCAAAACCCGAACAGCATCATCGCGAGCAGAACGAGGTTGGGCTGCCCGAGATCGAACATATCGAAGACAAAGGGGATCGTCACAAGGCCCGGCAGGGCTTCGAGCCACGGATCAGGGGTCTTGCCCGATCCCGTCATGGCGTTGGAGAGCTGCGCCGTCATCCACCATGCGGCGGCATTGAGAAGGCACAGGCCCAGATACAGCGGAATCTTTCCGAAAGCGCTCGGCAGGGCGAGCAGAATGGCCGACAGCGGCGGGTAAAGGAATGCGAAGCCATCGTTCGGCCCCTGCGGATACAGATCGCCGCCGTTCAGAATTTGCTGCCCGGCCCAGTACCACAGCGGATAATCCTTCGTCTTGCCGTGCCCCCAGATCTCGGGGACAAGAACGTCGGCGGTCAGCAGGATGCAGGCCACGAGAAACAGGACATCCAGCGGGCGCCGGAGCGACGGCCATCTCAGCACGGGCATTTTTCCGTTGTCATGCGGCGGCATCGTCCGCGCGCTCTGCGTTATCAGATGCGCTCCCCGCTGCAAACGGTGTCGCTTGCCTGCGCCGAAGCACAACCATGCGGCGCAAGCCCATACCGCCCGCGCGCTTATCGCCGCAGCAGTCCTCCGAGCGCGCCGCGCACCAGCGCGCGACCGACCGAACTACCGACCGAACCGCCGACCGACTTGCCGAGATCGGCGACGATACCGCCGACCACCTTGTTGGTAACGGAGCGCGTGACGTTGCGCGCGATCACCTGCCCGGTCGACAATCTGCCGCGAGGCGTGTTGGTGCCGAATATGCTGCCGACGATCGATCCGATCTGACCAAGAACGCCGCCGCTCGATCCATCAGCCGCCGCAGCGGTATCCTCGACCCGTTTCTGAAGCAGCTCGTAAGCCGATTCGGAATCGATCGCGGTGTCGTACTTTCCCTTCACCGGGCTGCGGGCAATGAGTGCGCTACGTTCCTCAGGAGAAATCGGGCCGATCCTCGCGGATGGCGGCCGCACCATCACCCGCTCGACCACAGCCGGCGTTCCGTTGCCTTCGAGGCACGACACCAGAGCCTCGCCCTTGCCGAGTTCGGTGATGACCCGCGCCGTGTCCAGCTTCGGATTTGGCCGGAACGTCTGCGCCGCCGCTGCGACGGCCTTCTGGTCACGGGGCGTGAATGCGCGCAACGCGTGCTGAACCCGGTTGCCGAGCTGAGCGAGCACCTTGTCCGGGACGTCGATCGGATTCTGGGTCACGAAATAAACCCCGACGCCCTTGGAGCGGATCAGACGCACCACCTGCTCGATCTTGTCCATCAACGCCTTCGGCGCGTCATTGAACAGAAGGTGCGCCTCATCGAAGAAGAACACGAGCTTCGGTTTCGGCGGATCGCCGACCTCCGGCAGGCGCTCGAACAGTTCCGACAACATCCACAGCAGGAACGTCGCATAAAGCCGCGGGTTCTGCATCAGCTTGTCGGCGGCCAGAATGTTGATCATGCCGCGGCCGTCGCGATCGGTGCGCATGAAATCATTCAGATCGAGCGCCGGCTCACCGAAAAACTTCTCGCCGCCCTGATGTTCGAGCACCAGAAGCCGGCGCTGGATCGCTCCCACGCTTTGCTTCGACACATTGCCGTACAGCGTCGTCAGTTCCGCCGCACGCTCGGCGATAAAGGACAGGATGGCGCGAAGATCTTTCATGTCGAGCAGCATCAGTCCCTGCTCGTCCGCCACCCGAAAGGCGATGTTGAGCACGCCCTCCTGGGTCTCGTTCAAATCCATCATCCGGGACAGCAGCAGCGGGCCCATTTCGGACACGGTGGCGCGCACCGGATGGCCCTGCTCACCGAACACATCCCAGAAAATTGTCGAGAACTGATCGGGCTGAAACTCAAGCCCCATCGTCTTGGCGCGGTCGAGTATGAAGTCCCTTGCCTCGCCCGGCTCTGAAATGCCGGACAGGTCGCCTTTGATATCGGCGACGAAGACCGGCACGCCCGCGCGAGAAAATCCTTCCGCCATCACTTGAAGCGATACGGTTTTTCCGGTTCCGGTGGCGCCGGTGACAAGACCGTGCCGATTGGCGAGGCCCAGCGTCAGCCACACCGACTGCTCACCCTTGCCGATGAAGATGCCTTGATCGGTATCGCCGATCCCGGTCGCGGTCTTCGTCATGAGCGCCTCTTCTCGTGATCCCGTCGTCGAACCCTTATTCTACTTCAAGTTCCGCGCCGATTGAAGCCGGCCAACCGCCGCGAGAAAGCTCGAAATCTTCCGGCGAAGCTATCGCGGATCATCGCGCGGAATCATTTTAACCGGCGAATGACAGACGATCGCGACTTTTCGACATGAATCAGGCACGCGAGTCTTGCATCTCGGCAACACTCGCGGTGCGATTGCATGCCAACAGCCGTTAGTCCTGTTTCCTGACTTGTCATTCGCGTCTCGGGCGTATCATGATGAAAACATAAATAACGAGCCGGCGAGCAACCGGCGGAGGCGGGGTACCATGAACGATCTGGTGGAGCGGCGTGCCGCGACAGCTGGCATCGCTGTCGCGCGAGCGGCCGTCGGTACGATTCCGGTCTTTCACAGCAAGGAAAGGCTGGCCAGCACGGTTCAATCCGGGATTGAAGCAATGTTCGGCGCGAAAACCGGCGCGGAGACATTCGCCGGCATCCAAAAAGCATCCCGGCATCCCCGAACGTCATGACATACTCGATCTCCAAGCTCGAAGGACTGAGCGCTTTCGAGGCCAAGAAGCTGAGGTCGATCGGCATTCGAACAACCGAGGCTTACCTCGAAGCGGCACGCACGTCGAAAGGCCGCAAGGCGCTCTCCGCCAGGACCGGCATCAGCGAACAGCAACTGCTGGAGTGGGCCAACCTCGCCGACTACATGCGCATTCCCGGAATGGGCAACGGCAAGACCAAGCTGCTGCGCGCGGCCGGCGTCACGACGGTACGGGAACTGACGCACCGCAATCCGGCACGGCTGGCTCAGGCCATGAAAGATGCGAACGCCAGGCGCAAGCTTGTCAGCGCCCTTCCCTCGGAAAAGTCGATCGGCGACCTGATCGCGCACGCGCGAAAGCTTCCGCTCAAGATCACCTATTGAGCTTTCCATCGTTGCAATCCGGGCTCTCCTGAAAAGCTTTTCGCGTCTTGACAGCATGTCCGGGACCGCGCAAAGCCACCGCATGACGCTGGCGGATTCCATGTCCAGACCTGTGACGAATGATGCACGTCATCCCGCGCTTGAGGTGCTGCTGTCGCGCCCCTGTCCGGCGGTCATGGGAATCCTGAACATCACCCCCGACTCGTTCTCCGACGGCGGCCGGTTCATGACGCCCGACCGGGCTCTGGCGCAGGCGCGCCGCATGATCGCGGACGGGGCCGACATCATCGATATCGGCGCGGAGTCCACCCGCCCCTACGGATCGCAGCCGGTCTCGCGCGACGAGGAAATGCGGCGGCTGGAGCCGATCCTCGCCGCGGTGGCCGCGCTTGGAGTTTCGGTCTCCATCGACAGCATGAAGTCCTCGGTGGTGGAGTGGGCGCTCAAGAACGGCGCCGCGATCGCCAACGATGTGTGGGGATTGCAGCGCGATCCCGACATGGCCCGCGTCGTCGCCGCGCGCAACGCACCCGTCGTCGTCATGCATAACCGGGACAAGCCCGATGGCGCGCTCGACATCATGCGGGACATCGCCGCGTTCTTCGAACGATCGCTGACGATCGCGGCGAAAGCCGGCATACCCGCCAGCCGCATCGTCCTCGATCCCGGCATCGGATTCGGCAAGACGCCGCAACAGAGCATGGTCGCGCTGGCCCGGCTCGGCGAATTGCAGACCTTCGGATTGCCGGTTCTGGTGGGCGCGTCCCGCAAGCGCTTCATCAGCACGGTGACGCCATCGGAGCCGCAGCAACGGCTAGGCGGCTCGCTCGCCGCGCATCTGATCGCGGCAAGAGGCGGCGCGCGCATCATCCGCACGCACGATGTGGCCGAGACGGTGCAGGCGCTGCGGGTGGCGCGCGCCATCGAGTCCGCGACACAGCCGGGATCATTTGAACCATGACCGATACGATTTTTATCCGCGGCCTCGTGATACACGCGCAGCACGGCGTCATGGCGCACGAGACCGAGGTCGGCCAGCGCTTCGTGATGGACATCGCACTGTCGACCGACCTGTCCGAATCCTCCCGCACCGATCGGCTCGCCGATACGGTGTCGTATGCGGGCGTGGTGGCGACAGCCAGCGCCGCGTTCAAGGATGCCAACTACAAGCTGCTCGAGCGCGCCGCGGGAGCGGTCGCCGATGCGGTGCTGGCGGCTTATCCGCGCGTGAGGACGATCACGATCACCGTTCACAAGCCGCACGCTCCCATCCCGGCGATCTTCGACGACGTCGGCATTTCGCTCACCCGCGGCAGGGACTAGCGGTCGCGATGGCCAGCGTCCTGATCGCGCTCGGGGGTAACGTCGGAGACGTCAGGCAGACGTTCCGCAAGGCCATCGCCAACATCTGCGGCATGGCGCAGGCCGGGCTTCTCGCCCGGTCGTCCGACTACGCCACGCCGCCATGGGGCGAGCAGAACCAGGCTCGCTTCATCAACGCCTGCATCGAGATCGACACCGGCCTCGATCCGCACGCGCTGCTGTTCACGCTGCACAAGATCGAGAAGAAGTTCGGCCGCGACCGCGCCGCCGAACAACGCTGGGGACCGCGCACGCTGGATCTCGACCTGATCGCCTATGACGACGCCGTTCTCGACAAGCCGGAACTGACGCTGCCGCATCCGCGCCTGTTCGAGCGCGCCTTCGTTCTGGTTCCGCTTGCCGAAATCGCGCCGGACCGCGTGATCGCGGGGCGAACGCCCGCCAGGGCGCTGGCCAGCCTGTCGAGTGCCGGAATCGAACGCCTCCCCGACCTTCCCTGATCGATCGCAAACGACCGTTTGGCTTGTCCGCCGCCGCGTGGCATTTTGATGATCCGGATTCTGCCGGACACGAGCGAACAATGCCCGCTGCTCCCCATGAACCCATCGATCCGCCGCTCGCAGCCGATTTCACGCCGGCGACAGCGGCCGACTGGCGCAGGCTGGTCGATGGCGTGCTGAAAGGCGCGCCCTTCGAGAGGCTGGTGGGAAAGACGACCTATGACGGTCTTGCGATCGAACCGATCTATACGCGCGCGAAGGGAGCCTCCGCGATCGCCGGCCGCGCCTCGGCGGCGCCATGGCGCATCATGCAGCGGATCGACCATCCCGATCCCGCGCAGGCCAACGCGCAGGCGCTGCACGACCTCGACAACGGCGCCGGCGGCCTGACGCTGGTGTTCGCGGGCGCCAATGGCGCGCGCGGTTTCGGACTGCCGCCAACCGCCGAGGCTGTCACCAAAGTGCTGGACGGCGTCTTCCTCGATGCAGGCATCTCCATCGCGTTGCAGACCGGCCCGCGGTCTGGCGAGATCGCGCTCCAGATCGCGAATGACATCAGGATCAAGGGAGTCGACCCGGCCGCCTGCGATATCCGCTTCGGTCTCGATCCGCTCGGCGCCTGCGCCGCATCGGGAGCAAGCCCCGGCGCGTGGGTTGAGATCGTTCCGGCCGCGACGGAAACAGCGAAGACGCTCGCCGCCAGAGGCTTCAAGGGGCCGTTCCTTGTCGCCGACGGCCGCGTGATCCACGACGCCGGCGGATCGGAGGCTCAGGAACTCGCCTTCGTCCTTGCGTCGGCGGTCGCATATCTCCGTGCGCTTGAAAGCGCCGGCGTCATTCTCGATGACGCGCGCGGCATGATCCACGCACAGCTCAGCGCCGACGCCGACCAGTTCCTGACGCTGGCCAAATTCCGCGCGCTGCGGCTGTTGTGGGCGCGGGTCGAGCAGGCTTGCGGCCTCGCGCCGAAGCCGCTGCTGATCGCCGCCGAAACCGCATGGCGGATGCTGACCCGGCGCGATCCCTACATGAATATGCTGCGCGCCACCGTCGCTGCATTCTCGGCGGGCCTCGGCGGTGCCGACAGCATCTGCGTGCTGCCGCATACGCAGGCATTGGGCCTGCCCGACGGCTTCGCGCGGCGCATGGCGCGCAACACGCAGCTCATCCTGCTGGAGGAAGCCAGCCTCGCCAAAGTCGCGGATCCGGCGGCAGGCTCGGGCGGCATCGAAGCCTTGACGCGAGAGCTTTGTCAAAGGAGCTGGGCGCTGTTTCAGGATATCGAGAGGGCGGGCGGAGCGTTCGCCGCACTTGAACAGAACCTGATCCAGCGCGGCGTCGCCGCGACGCGCGACGCGCGCCAGACCAATGTCGCGGAACGGCGCGAGGTGCTCATCGGCATCAGCGAGTTTCCCGACCTGCACGAAACACCGATCGACGTGCTCGACGTCGAGCCTGTCACGCTCATTCCCTCCGGCGAGGCAAAAATCAGCTTCGAGGCGCTGACGCCGATACGGCTGGCCGCCCCCTTCGAACAACTGCGCGACCGCTCCGACGAGTGGCTCAAGGCCACCGGCGCGCGGCCGAAGATCCTGCTCGCCACTCTCGGCGCTCCCGCCGACTTCGCGGCGCGCGCGGCCTTCGCCAGAAGTTTTTTCGAGGCGGGCGGCATCGAGGCCGTCGATCCGCCCTCCCCCGGCGCGCGGCGAGGAAACGTTGAAGACACCGCTCCACGAGACGATGAAGATGCGCTCGCCGAAGCCTTCAGGGCATCCGGCGCGCGAATGGTCTGCCTGTGCTCCTCGGATGAGGTCTACGCCGAACAGGCGGCGCCTGCAGCGCGGGCCTTTCATGCCGCCGGTGCAAGCCATATCTATATCGCGGGACAACCGCACGGACTGGAGCCCGTATTGCGCCGGGCAGGCGTGCGCGATTTCATCGTCGCGGGAAGCAATGCGGTGGCGGTGCTGAACGAGGTCTGGCAGCGACTGGAGCAACCATGACAGAGCAGATGAGCCCGTCGCTGACCGGCGGATGCCAGTGCGGCGCCATTCGTTTCGCGCTGACGGCCCCGCCGGTGCACATCAGCATCTGCCACTGCCGCATGTGCCAGAAAGCCGCCGGCGCGCCGTTTGCGTCTTTTGCCGACATCCCGCGCGAGAACTTTCGCTGGACCAGAAGCACGCCGGCGACGTTTCGCTCATCCTCGATCGCGGAGCGCGCTTTCTGCGCCGCCTGCGGCACGCCATTGAGCTTCAACCGTATCGGCGGCCCCTGCATCGAGATCATGACCGGCGCTTTCGACCGGCCCGACCTGCTGGTGCCGACCGGACAATACGGAACGGAATCCCGGCTCGGCTGGATCGCGACCATCGTCAACCTGCCGAGCCATACCACGCCCGAAAATTACGGACCCGAGAAGATGGCGACCATCATCAGCCACCAGCACCCGGACCACGACTGAACGATGATGGCGCGCGTTCCGGATTTCACCGGTGTGGCGTTCGAGCCGGTCGCGCCTCCCCTCGCCGGCGGCTTGGAACCATCCCCGGAAGTCTGGCAGACCCCGGAAGGCATTCCGGTCAAGACCGCCTATTCGGAAGCCGATCTTGACGGGATCGACTTCCTCGACACATGGCCCGGCATCGCGCCTTACCTGCGCGGCCCCTACCCGACCATGTATGTCAACCAGCCCTGGACCATCCGGCAGTATGCGGGGTTCTCGACGGCGGAGGATTCCAACGCCTTCTATCGGCGTAATCTCGCCGCCGGCCAGAAAGGGCTGTCGGTCGCCTTCGACCTCGCCACCCACCGCGGTTACGACTCGGATCACCCGCGCGTTTCGGGCGACGTCGGCATGGCCGGCGTCGCGATCGATTCCATCTACGACATGCGCACGCTGTTCGCCGGCATCCCGCTCGACCGGATCAGCGTATCGATGACCATGAACGGCGCGGTGCTCCCGATCCTCGCGCTGTTCGTGGCGGCGGCCGAGGAACAGGGCGTGCCGGCGGAAAAACTCTCGGGCACCATTCAGAACGACATCCTCAAGGAGTTCATGGTGCGCAACACCTACATCTATCCGCCCGCGCCTTCGATGCGGATCGTGTCCGACATCTTCGCCTACGCCTCGCGCAGGATGCCGAAGTTCAACTCGATTTCCGTCTCGGGCTACCACATGCAGGAGGCCGGCGCGACGCAGGATCTGGAACTGGCCTATACGCTGGCCGACGGCGTCGAATACATCCGCGCGGGTCTCAAGGCGGGCCTGGACATCGACCGCTTCGCGCCGCGGTTGTCGTTCTTCTGGGCGACCGGCATGAACTTCTTCATGGAAGTCGCCAAGATGCGCGCCGCGCGGCTGTTGTGGGCCAGGCTCATGAAGTCATTCGATCCGAAGGATCCGCGCTCGCTCAGCCTGCGCACCCACTGCCAGACCTCCGGCTGGTCGCTGACCGCGCAGGACGTGTTCAACAACGTGATCCGCACCACGATCGAGGCGATGGCGGCGACGCAAGGCCACACCCAGTCGCTGCACACCAACGCGCTCGACGAGGCTTTGGCGCTGCCGACCGACTTCTCCGCGCGCATCGCCCGCAACACCCAGCTTTTCCTGCGGCAGGAAAGCGGCACCACGCGCATCATCGATCCCTGGGGCGGCTCATATTACGTCGAACGGCTCACGCACGATCTTGCAATGAAAGCGTGGAGCCACATTCGCGAAGTCGAGGAACTCGGCGGCATGGCCAAAGCGATCGAGGCCGGCGTGCCGAAGCTGCGCATCGAGGAAGCGGCGGCACGGACGCAGGCCCGGATCGATTCCGGAAAGCAGGTCGTGATCGGCGTCAACAGATACAAGCCCGAACATGAGACGCCGGTCGACGTGCTCAAGATCGATAACTCGACGGTGCGGCGCCTGCAGATCGAGAAGCTGAAACGATTGCGCGGCGAGCGCAGGCAGGAGGATGTCGATACCGCGCTGGCGGCGCTGACGCGCGCGGCCGGCGAAGGCAACGGCAACCTGCTGGCGCTCGCGATCGACGCCGCGCGCGCCAAGGCGACCGTCGGCGAAATTTCCGACGCGATGGAGAAGGTGTTCGGCCGGCATCGCGCCGAGATCAGGTCGATCACCGGGGTCTACAAGCGCGAGGTGTCCGCGATGTCCGACAAGGTGGAGAAGCTGCAACGGCTCATCGACGCCTTCGATGAGGCCGAGGGCCGCCGCCCGCGAATTCTCGTCGCCAAGATCGGCCAGGACGGCCACGACCGCGGCCAGAAGGTGATCGCTTCCGCGTTCGCCGATATCGGCTTCGATGTCGATATCGGACCGTTGTTCGCGACAGCGGAGGAAGCCGCGCGGCAGGCGGTCGAGAACGACGTGCACATTCTCGGCGTGTCCTCGCTCGCCGCAGCGCATCTGACCGCGGTGCCGGAACTGAAGGCCGCGCTGACAAGACATGGCCGCAACGACATCATGATCATCGTCGGCGGCGTGGTGCCGCCGCAGGACTACGATGCGCTTTATAAAGCCGGCGCGGAGGCGATCTTTCCTCCCGGCACGGTGATCGCGGACGCCGCCGAAGACCTGATCCGCAAATTGAACGCACGGCTCGGCCACGCCGCGGCGGTGGAGTAGCGCAGGGTTTTTCAACTCTCCACAAATGACCGTCATGCCCGCGCTTGTCGCGGGCATCCACGTCTCTATGATCCGGACTCCAGGACGTGGATAGCCGGGACATAGGCGAGCGAAGCGACGCCGTTCTTCGAACGGCTATGCCCGGCCATGACGAGGATTGCCATGATCATCAGACCCGGTTCTATCGTGAATCCGCTTCAGAAATTTTCATGTCTCGCGGCGGTCCTGGTACTCGCGGGCATCGCTCCCGCCATCGCAGCCGAACCCAGGCCCGACATCGCCGTCAAGACGAAATACATCGACGCCAGCGTTACGCTCGACGGGCAGATCAAGGCGAATACGCCGCTGGCGGACAACCTGCTCGCGGAAGGCAAGCGCTGGATCGAGAAGAACCGCGCGGACGCCACCAAGGAGTTCAAGGCCTCGCCGGATTTGTTCCGGGAGGGTCGCGCCTGGACCTTCGAACGCGGCTACGCCCAAACGTCGAATGTCGGCGGACGGTATGTCAGCATCGTGCGCACCGACTATGTCTATACCGGCGGCGCGCATCCCAATACGCTGATCGATACCATCCTGTGGGACGACGAGACCAGAAAGCAGATCAGCATCCGCCCGTTCTTCAAGGAAACCGCCGACAACGGCCCGACGCTGAAAACGCTGCGCAACGCCGCCGTCGCCGCCGTGAAGGCCGAGAAGAAAGAACGCGGCATCGAGGATTCCGCCGACATCGACTGGTACCAGGGCATACTGCCGGCGCTGCTGAAAGTCGGCGCGATCTCGCTCGCGCCCTCCAGCGTGGCGGGCAAGAGCGCCGGCCTCGATTTTCACTACTCGCCTTACGCGGTCGGTCCCTACGCCGAGGGTTCATATACCGTGTTCGTGCCGTGGGAGACTTTCAAGGCGCATCTGTCATCGCGGGGCCTTGCGATCTTCGGCGGCGCCCGTCCTGCGAACACAAAGCCCGGCGGCGAATGAACCGCTTGCCTGTCATTTCGGATTTCGCCGCCGATATCCGCGCCGGCAATCGGGCGGCGCTGGCGCGCGCCATCACCCTGATCGAAAGCCGCCGCGCCGATCACGAGGCCACCGCGCGAGAACTGGTGCAGGAGCTTTTGCCGGCGACCGGCAACGCGATCCGCGTCGGCATCACCGGCTCACCGGGTGTCGGCAAGTCCACCACCATTGACGCGCTCGGCATGGACCTGATCGCGCGTGGCCACAGGATCGCGGTGCTGGCGGTCGACCCGTCCTCGGCGCGCAGCGGCGGCTCCATTCTCGGCGACAAGACGCGGATGGCGCGGCTGGCGACGGCGGAAGCAGCCTTCATCCGCCCATCGCCCGCCGCCGGAACGCTCGGGGGCGTCGCGGCCAGAACGCGCGAGGCGATGCTGTTGTGCGAGGCGGCGGGATTCGACGTGATCCTGGTGGAAACCGTGGGAACGGGACAGTCGGAAACCGCCGTGTACGACATGACGGATTTCTTTCTCGCCCTGATGCTGCCCGGCGCCGGTGACGAACTGCAAGGCATCAAGAAAGGTCTGGTCGAACTCGCCGACATGATCGCGGTGAACAAGGCCGACGGCGATAATCTGTCACGCGCCAACCGCGCGGCGGCGGAATATCGCAGCGCGCTTCATATTCTCAGCCCCCGCTCGGAAAACTGGTCTCCGCCGGTGCTGACTTACTCAGGGCTGACCGGATCAGGCATCCCGCAACTGTGGGAAAAGATCGTCGAGCACCGCAAAGCGATGAACGCGTCAGGCGAGTTCGCACAGCGGCGCAGCCGACAGCAGGTGAAGTGGATGTGGTCGATGTTCGAGGATCGCATCAAGGCGCGCCTGCGCAACGATCCCGCGATCCGCGTGAAAGTGAAGGCGACCGAGGCCGCGGTCTCCGATGGCCGGGTCACGCCGGCGCTGGGAGCGAGCCAGATCGCGGAACTGTTGCGGTGAGCTTTCTCTTTCTCTCCCCTTGCGGGAACGGGAAGAAACAAACGAAGCCATCGTCATGATCGAAAAGCTCCGCATTCTCGTCACCGGCTTCGGCCCCTTTCCCGGCGCGCCGTTCAATCCGACTGTTCCGCTGGTGAAGCGCCTCGCGAGATTGCGCCGGCCCGCGCTGGACGACGTTACGATCACAACCCACATCTTCGATGTCGCCTATGCGACGGTGGATTCTGAACTGCCACAGCTTCTTGCGACGCATCGTCCGCACGCGCTCCTGATGTTCGGGCTGGCGGCGCGCACCCGCTGGCTGCGGATCGAAACCCGCGCGCGAAACGCCGTGACGACGATCTGGCCGGACCAGAACGGCGCGCGGACTCGCAAGGGCGTGATCGCGGGCACGGCGAATGCGCGCGCCTTCGGACCGCATGTTTTCAGGCTGCTGCGCGCGGCGCGCCTGACCGGCATCGACGCCCGCGCCTCTCGCGACGCCGGGAGCTATCTTTGCAATTACCTCTGCTGGCGCGCCATCGAGGCCGCCGATCATCAGGCGGGTCCGCGCCTCGCCGCGTTCATTCATGTTCCACCGCTGAAACGCGACGGCTCGGCTGCCGTTCCCGGCGGCATGACGCTGGCGCATCTCGCCGACGCCGGCGAGGCCATGCTCATGGAGATGGCGAAAGCGGCACGGCAGACGGGGCCGTAGAGCTTTCGGGCGAACCAGGGCCCGCCAAATCAAATGGACAGCCATATTCGAAACGGGCACTGTGCCGCGCAATAGAGCATGATCCCGAAAAGTGGAAACCGGTTTTCGGATATGATCATGCTCAATCCCAAAAAGATAATGCCAGAGTCTGATTCAACGCGGTTGAATCAGACTCTGGCGGCATCGATAAGGCTGCGTACCGATCCATCCGAGACACATCGATGACCGACGCCGATATGGACGGATGGGTGTCGCGAACCCATCAGCCGAGAGGGTTCCCTGAATTCGTCGCCCTCGTCGCCTGCATCATGGCGCTGAACCCGATCGCCACCGACATGATGCTGCCGGCGCTGCCGGACGTCCGCGATGCCTACGCCATCGCTCACCCCAATCATGTCCAGGCCGTGATCTCGGTTTATCTGGCCGGCTTCGGCGCGGGCCAGTTCATCATGGGTCCGCTCTCGGACCGGTTCGGCCGCCGTCCGATCCTGATCGGCGGAATGCTGCTCTACAGCGTCGCTGGCCTGTTGTCGGTGGTCGCGTCCTCGTTTGAAGCGATGCTGCTGGCGCGCGTGCTGCAGGGCGTCGGAAGCTCGGCCGCCCGCGTCATCGCCACCTCGATCGTGCGCGACTGCTACAGCGGGCGGCGCATGGCGAGCGTGATGTCGCTGGCGATGATGATCTTCATCTCGGTGCCCGTGCTTGCGCCGTCGATCGGACAGGCGATCCTGCTGTTCGCGGAATGGCGCGGCATCTTCGTCGTGCTGACCGCCTACGGCCTGCTCGCTTTGCTCTGGTGCGCGACGCGGTTGCCGGAGACCCTGCCGCCCGCGGGGCGCAAGCCGCTGACCGTCTTGAGCGTCTTCGACGCATTCCGCCAGACCGTCACCAACCGGCAGACCATCGGCTACGCGCTCGCTGCCGGCGGCGTCCAGAGCGTGCTGTTCGCCTATATGTTCTGCTCGCAGCAGATCTTCACGGAAATCTACGGCCTCGGCGATTATTTTCCGCTCGCCTTCGGCACGATCGCCGTCGGCATCGCCGCCGCGGGTCTGGTGAACGCGCGCATCGTCGGCCGGTTCGGCATGCGGGTGATTTCGCACGGCGCGCTGACGGGATCGGTGGTGATCGCGGCGCTGACGCTGCTCGCGGCATGGCAGGACTGGCTGACGTTTCCGGTTTACATGGCGTTCGCGATCGGCACGATGTTTGCGTTCGGGCTGATGTTCTCGAACTTCACCGCGCTCGCGATGGAGCCGCAAGGCCATATCGCCGGAACCGCCTCATCCCTGTTCGGCTCGATCACGACGCTGCTGGGCAGCGGCGTCGGCGCCATGATCGGACAGGATTTCGACGGCACCATGCTGCCGTTCACGACAAGCGCTTTCCTTTGCACGATCGCCGCTTTCTTCGTCGTGATCGTTGTCGAGCGCGGACGGTTGTTCGTGCCGCACAATCCAGCGGTCGCGCCGACGCGTTAACGCGAACCGGTATCCATTCCCGGGTCAGGTGCGGGGACATGCCTTGCCCGAAAACGCTATCGACGTAAGATGCTCGTCCGCCTCAAAAGGATCAGCAGTCCATGGATATCGATCGCCGCCATATCCTGGGAGCTTCCGCCGCCGGCCTCGCCGGTGCGCTGGCGATGCCCGCGGACGCAGTCCGCGCGGCGCCGCTGACGTCGACGCTCGGGCGCGATGCCGCTCATTATGGCGTGCGGCCCAACGCCGCCGGCGACCAGACCCGCGCGCTGCAACGGGCGATCAACGAGGCCGCGCGCGCCAACGTGCCGCTCGCGCTGCCGCCCGGCGTCTATCGCACCGGACCGTTGCAACTCGCCAAGGGATCTCAACTCGTCGGCGTGCGCGGTGCGACCACGCTGACCTTCACCGGCGGCGCGTCGCTGCTGGCAGCCGAGGGCGCCGACCATATCGGCCTCAGCAATCTCACCCTCGATGGCGGCGGCATTCCCCTTCCCGATCGGCGCGGCCTGGTTCATTGCCTTGGCGGGCGCGATGTCCGGATCGCGGATTGCGCGATCACCGGCAGCGGCGGCAACGGCATCTGGCTGGAAAATGTCGCCGGCGAAATCAGCGGCAATCTCATCGAGAAGATCGAAACGACGGGGATCGTCTCCTTCGATGCGCTCGGATTGGCGATCATGCGCAACACCATTCGCGCGACAAGGGACAACGGCGTCGAGATCCTGCGCACCGCCATCGGCGACGACGGCTCGATCGTCACCGGTAACCGGATCGAGAACATCAGGGCTGGCCAGGGCGGCTCCGGCCAGCACGGCAACGCCATCAACGCATTCCGCGCCGGCAATGTCATCGTCAGCGGCAACCGCATCAGCGACTGCGATTACTCCGCCGTGCGCGGCAACTCGGCGTCGAACATTCAGATCGCCGGCAACAGCATCAGCAATGTGCGCGAGGTGGCGCTCTATTCCGAGTTTTCCTTCGAGGGCGCGGTGATCGCCGGCAACACCGTGGACGGCGCGGCCCTCGGCGTCTCCGTCAGCAACTTCAACGAGGGCGGCCGGCTTGCGGTGGTGCAAGGCAACATCATCCGCAACCTGTTGCCGAAGCGTCCGATCGGCACCGCGCCCGACGACGACGCCGGCATCGGCATCTACATCGAGGCGGATACGTCGGTGACCGGAAACCTCATCGAGAACGCCCCGTCGTTCGGCATCATGGCGGGCTGGGGCAAATATCTCCGCGATGTCGCGATCACGGGCAACGTCATCCGAAAGACCTTTATCGGCATCGGTGTTTCGGTCGTGGACGGCGCAGGCACGGCACTGGTCAACACCAATGTCATTTCAGACGCGCCGCGCGGCGCGGTGGTCGGACTTGACCACGCCAAACCCGTGACGTCGGATCTTTCCGCCGCTGGCGCCGCCAAGTTCACGCAGATCGTCCTCGGCACCAATGCGGTGCGTTGAAATTATAACGTTTTCGAGCGAAGCACGTCCCCGGGCCTGACCCGGGGATGGATACCGGTTCGCGTTCCTTCGCCGCGGATCAACCCGTTCTGGCGTATCGAAGGATCGGATAACGCATCTGAAGGGTTTTCAGATCCGGCAAGACTCGGGGCAGCCGGTCAGCATCCCGCGCATTCTTTCCGGCCGGCGCTTCGTCCTTGGCTCGCAGTGTCGTCCCCTCCTGCAGGCCGATCACCACCCGCGGCGCATGAGGTATCTCAGCTCCGGCTGATGACTGCCCGATGTCATCGCCAAGAGCGGGAGGGGTTTCCGAGGGCCGATCGAGCCGCGACCAGTCGAATGCCCGATTGTCCGGCGTCGCTTCGCGCTGGGCCAGCGCGCGCCAGGTTTCGACGACGGTCTTTGCCTCGCGCAGGTTTTCCATGAAGGCATTTTCGGAATGGTAACGTCGCCACCGGCCGCTTTCATAAAGCTCGATCAGAAAATCGAGCCGCTGTTCAGCAAGCACACACCAGCGATTGAGGGTGTCCTGAGCGAGGCCGGGGGCGCGCCCGCCGTCGTATCGTTGGGTCATTGTTGGGGACAGTCCGCAGGGAGGAAAACGGACGCAGACGCAACGAACGAATCAATTCAGGCAATTTCTGGATATTCTGTGGAAAACTTTGGCGAAGTCCAGCACTTTGTGGCGCGAATATGTCTCCACTGTGGAGGGGCAACACCAAGGCTGCAATGACAGGCAGTTTCGCGTGTCGAGGCAGGCGTCCGGCCGGCTGGCCTACGGGATTGCGGTCAGCTAGAGCTTCGCTTCTGATTGAATCAGAAGCGAAGCTCTATGATATTGATTTGACGCGTTTTCTTCACGCGAACCGGATTCCAATTCGCTCAAAAGCGCTATAGCCTTTCTACCCGGCCGAGATGAAACTGCCGGTCGAGATAAAAGCTGGCCTGCAACGAAAAACCCCGCCTTTCGGCGGGGTTGAAATTACCATTTCTGGCTACCGAACCAATCGTCGATTTCCTTCTTGGCCTGATCTTTCTGGTATCCGTAGCGCTCCTGGATTTTGCCTTCGAGCTGTTCGCGCTTGCCATTGATGACGTCAAGATCATCATCGGTCAGCTTGCCCCACTTCTCCTTGATCCCACCTTTGAGTTGCTTCCAGCTTCCTTCGACACGATTCCAGTCCATCGCAATCTCCTTTTGTTGCCGGGATATAATCCGGAGACGACGCGGTCGTTCCCGAGCAGGTGAAAGCCGGACGGAGATCGTAAGCGAGATGGAGTACGGAAACAAAAAACCCCGCCGAAGCGGGGTTTGAACTCAGTAACGATAGAAGCGTCGGGGAGCGTAGTACCGGGGAGCATAGAAGCGACGCGGCGCATAGTATCTCCGACCATAGCCATAGTATCCCCGGCCATAGCCATATCTCGGACCGAAGCCGTACCGCGGCCGATAATAACGGCGTCCACCGCGATAATACTGGACCTGCTCAATGTGAGACGTGGCATCTGCCGGAGCGACAATCGCGGCTGGCGACAAAGGAGCTGCCGAAGCGGTGTGGCTACCAAGGACTGCGATGAGTCCGGCCATCACGACGGCCGCGGCGACAAGTTTGAGGTTCCAGATGGTTTTCAATTTTAAGCTCCTTCTTTCGTTCCAGGCGCCTCATTTACCCGAAACTTTATTTACGGGCGAAGAGTTCGGATTCATCAATCCGTCAGAACTCCCCTACTGGCGACGACAGGCAGGTAAATTCGCATCCTGCCGAGGCCGAAATTTGGCATTCGAACATTCCAGTCAATGAGAAGACCCGTCCGGGGGGACAACCGGACGGGTCAAGCCATATGGGCGCTGGGGTGGATGGGCGCTCGCGCCTGATATAGCCTCGGGGAGTTTGGCCTCCCACATTTCTTCTGTCGTCGCGCCGCCGAAAAACGTTCAAGACGATCTGAAATTTTTTAAGGGTATGGAAAGGTTATCTATTCGCGGACGGATCAGCCTCGCGCAAGTCCAGACCCGCCGGCGCCGGCTTCGGCTCGCTCGAAGATGCGGCTTCACCAGCCGTTTCATTGGCGGCACCGGATACGACACGCGCCGGATCGGACACCGCGATCGCCGGCGTTTCCTTCTCCGCGGCGGGAACGGCGTCCTCCGGGACAGACTGCACGGCGCGATACGCATCCGCCTCACCGGCCCCGAACAGATCGTCACGGCCGGGCGCGCCGAGGTCGCGCGCGCTTGTCGTCAGGATGGCCCGGACTTCGGCGGGTTTCAGCGCCGGACGACGCTCCAGGATCAGCGCCGCGAGACCGCTGATGTAAGCCGCGGAGAATGAGGTTCCTGACGTCATCTGATATTTACGGTCCGGCGCAGGAAGGAAGATATCGACGCCGGGGGCCGCGACCGCGACGTGGCTGCCGCGACTGGAGGCCGGGAACAGCCGGTCGTCCACATCGGTCGCGCTGACCGCGATCACCTGCGCGTCCGCGGCCGGATGCAGCGGCGGCGATTTCGGACCTGCGTTGCCGCTCGCGGCCACCATGACGATGCCTTTCTCCGCCGCGGCGGCAATGCCGCGCGAGACCAGCGCATCCTTCGGACCGGCAAAACTCATGTTGATGACCTGCGCGCCATGAGCCGCCGCGTGATCCAGGCTTCTCAAGATCGTGAACGATGTGCTCTCGGCCGCCCCCTGCGTCACGCCGAACGCACGGATCGCGAGAATCCTCGCGGACGGAGCGCTTCCCATCAGCCGCCCATGGGCGACGATCGCACCGGCGATCCCGGTGCCGTGCACGTGCGGCACGCCCTTGCCGTCGAGTGCATCGAAACTCGCCGCAATCGAACCGGCGAGTTCAGGATGATCCACGTCGATCGCGGAATCGATCACTGCGACAATGACGCCCTTGCCATGCGCGAGCCCATGCGCTTCGGGCAGCCGCAGCTTCGCCAGCGCATATTGCGCCGGGTCGCCTTCGGTGATGGCCTGTGTTTTCTGATCCTGCAGAATGTAGCGGAAGTTCGGTTGCGCCGAACGCACGGCCTTGTCGGCGCGCAGCTCGCGTTGCACATCTTCGACCGGCCGCCGCCCGGTGATGCGGAACAGGCTGACCGTCGTTCCGGTCAGCGGAAAATTCCGCGAGGTGATCAGCTGCAACCGGTGCCGCCGCGTCAGCGCCGCGAGTTGCGCATCCGGCATCGTATCCGTCTCGGCGACGATCTCGCCGGGCAGATAGTTGCGCGTCACCGCCGTCTGCCCCGCATTGCGGCGAGGCCCGGTGTTCTGATTCTGGGGCGGCGGACCATTGCCTCCTAGGTCGGCCACGAACGGACGGCCGTTGCAGTTGCCGCTCATCGCACCATTGCCGCGGGCGCAAACCGGAAAGGTATTGGGCGCGTAGCGAATATAGGAAATGCCCGACGCCGTGACCCCGGTGACCGGCTTTCGCGGTTTTCGCTCACGGCTGACCGTCTTGCGAGGCTGGGGACGTGATCGCCGGCCGTTCACATCGCCGTCGCGCTCAGGGACTTCGATAGAGGGAGCCCTGCTGGAAGCTCCCGTCGCGCCGAGCATCAACCCGTACCCCAAACCGAGACCCAAGCCTGATCCCAAGGCTGATCCCAAGCCTGATCCCATGCCGCGCCATCCCCCGCCAGGCAATCCGGTCATGCCGCCACCCGGCGAGGGCATCGGCGCGCGCCCTTGCATGCCGAAGCTCGGAGAGCCCCTGAAACCTTGCATATTGCCTTGCGCATGGGCCGTCGAAGCATCGCTTGCGAGCCAGCACAGACCCGTCAGGGCAAAGAGCGCGACGCTGCATTTCATTCTGCCCGTCATGCGCTGACGCATCGCGCGGTTCTCCATCGTGGTCTTTCTCATGCCTCAGGGCGGAAACCGGTCACGATCGGAATAACGTTCACGTCCGCTATTCTGCAGGCACCGCCAGGTTGACGATCCTTTCGCCCTGGAGCTTGCTCAACAGCCCGGGAAGATCCTTGTGCTGATCGAAGCGCAGCCGGAACAGGCCATTGCGGGAGGTCGAAACGACCGTCACCTGATAGCTGTCCATGAACTCAGCGATATCCGACATGCGGGCGTCCGGCGCGAACCGCACCAATGCCTGCGGTCCCGATTCCACGCCCAGTCCGCGGGTCAATGGCGCATCCGGCGCGCGGTGAGACGCCGTCTGGAACGATTGGCCGCCATCATCCTTCGACAGCATCGCGGCGATCACGCCGGCCTGAAGCACCACCACCAGCGCTGCGACCGCGCCGGCCGCCGCCAGCATGCGCGGCGAGAGAGCGCTGAAGAACCGCGAGATACGCGCCAACAGGCCCGCACGCACGACCGGAACGCGCGCGGCCGGCTCGGCGTCGATCGCGGCGAACAGCTTGTGCATCGCGCCGGCGGACGGAGCGCCGAGGCTTTCATTAAGCGAAATGGTTTCGGCGTATTCATCGCGGATTACCGCATACTGCTTCGCCAGACCGGGATCGCTCGCAAGCGCTTCCTCGACCCGGCGCGTGTCACGCGCGCTCAGCGTGCCGGCGGCATGCCACGGCAACAGCCCTTCGACATCTCCCGGCCCGCCGTCCGCAACCCTCTTCGCCACTGTCATGGCCAACCTCGTTCTATTCCGGCTGCCTGCAGCAGACCGGCCAGTTTCTTGCGCGCGTAGAACAACCGCGTCTTCACGGTATTTTCGGGGATTCCGACAATCTCGGCGACTTCCTCCACCGATTTCTCGTGGTAGTAGACGAGATCGACGATCTCCCGGTGCTCCGCTGAAAGCTGCATCAGGCACTTGCGCAACGCGTTTCCCGTATCCTTTTTCTGTACCGTCACCTCCGGGTCATCGGACTGATCCTCGATCTCATTGGCCGTCTCATCGTCGAGTTCGGCATCCTTCCTGCGGCGAAGCGCAGAGAGCGCCTTGAAGCGCATGATGGCCAGCAACCAGGTGGAGACGGCGGATCGGCCTTCGAATTTGCCAGCCTGACGCCATACATCGAGAAAAACCTCGCTGATAAGGTCTTCGGCGATCTGTTCGTTCCGCACGAGCCTCAGCCCAAACCGAAAGACCTTGACGTGATGGCGCCCGTACAGCACCTGCATGGCGAGGCGGTCGCCCTGAGCGATCCGGGCAATCAGAGCTTCATCGGAAGCCGCCTGTGTCGCGCTCATTGGCCGTCTCGTGGAATTGGTCGGGATTGCAGGAAGGAAGGTTCGATTGGCAAAGTAAAATCTTCTCAATTTACAGATATCAGCCGTCCGGCCGTGGCTAGGTTGTGCCCGAATCGGCGGAAAGGGCAAGCGCCGGAGGGACCTGGGGAAAGTCCACATCGCAAGAGGCTGTCCGAGGCCAGGACCAAAATCTGCAACCTGCTCCGACAGGTGGAAATTTCCGTTTGGAAATAATGCATTAAACATATTCGAGGCGCGAGGACCAGAATACCCCGGACTTTAAGGCTTTCGCCGTAAATTACTGCGCTGCTACCCATCCACATTGATTCCGCCGCGTTAGGCGGGCCGCAATCTCCGGATCAGAACGACCGGAACATCGCTGCAGACACCAGGACAGAGCCACTCCAGGACAGGGCCATGGCTTCCAAATCGGCAGGGTCGGCGGGTCTGCTCGATGAGCTCCAGACCGTTCTCACCCATGGCACGATCGCGCGGCGGGTCGAAACGCTGCGGCGGGTCACCGACCTGTTCCTGAACAGCTCGGTCGACTATTCCGACGAGCAGATCACGCTCTTCGATGACGTTTTCAACTGCCTGATCCGCCACATCGAGAGTTCGGCGAAAGCGCTGCTCGCCAGGCGCCTTGCTCCCGTAGCCAAGGCTCCGCCGCAGATCATTCGCGTCCTCGCCTTCGACGACCTGATTGAAGTCGCCGCCCCGGTGCTGTCGCAATCCGAACGGCTCGGCGATGACGCGCTGATCGAGAACGTCCACAACAAAAGTCAGGCTCATCTGCTGGCGATCTCCACGCGCAGGGCGCTGAGCGCCGCGGTCACCGACGCGCTGATCGAGCGCGGCAACGACGAAGTCGTTAAAAGCACCGTCAACAATCCGGGCGCGGAATTTTCCGAACTCGGCTTCACGCGGCTGGTCGAACGCGCCGAAGGCGACGACGACATCACGACCTGCGTCGGAATGCGGCCGTCGATCCCGCGCCATCACTATTTGAAGCTGATCGCCAAGGCCTCCGCCACGGTGCGGGCGCGTCTCGCGGCGGCTCATCCCCAACAGGCGAACGACGTTTCGGCCGTGGTCAGCGAGGCAGCGCGGCGCGCACGCTCGGCGCCGGGAGCCATCGGCAGGGAAACCACGATCGCACACGGACTGGTCAGGTCGCTGTACGAAGACGGACGGCTGGACGAGCAGGAAGTCGCTTCATTCGCGGAAGCCAGAAAGTTCGACGAAACCAATGCCGCCATTGCCTGCCTCGCCAATGTCTCGATCGCGGTCGCCGAAAAAATGATGGTCGAATCCGAGACCGAAGGCGTCCTTATCCTGGCCAAGGTCAGCGGCCTCTCCTGGGCAACGGTGAGAACCATCATCGACATGCGCCGCGATCTGACGCAGGTCGAAGTGACGGATATCGACGCCGCGAAGCAGACTTATGAACGTCTGCGCCCGTCCACGGCGCAGCAGGTGCTGCGGTTCCATCGAACGCAGCAAACAACCGCGACGGGCGACGGTTAGAGGCCATGATCCCGACCCGAAAGGCCGGCCAGCGCAAAGTAGAACCGGTTTTCGTCTGGTGGCATGTTTTCTGACGGTCGTGTTCCCCTCGCCGCCATCGCCTCATTTTGATGGATGACCGCGGTTTCGCCGTTATGGTCGAAAAATTCCCTTTTTCTGCCCCGGTCTGGCCACTCCCGCCGTTTCTGTTGCCGATCAGGGACCGACAAACGGGGAGATCGTCATGAGCATCGGAGCCAGCGGGCGCTCGGCGTGGATCATCGCAGCAGGGCTTTTACTGGGCTTCGCGGGGCCAATGGGTACGACCGACAGCGCGGCGGAACCCGCCGGCATGGCTGCCGCCGCCCAGGCGGCGGAAAAAGTGGGGGCACCGGTCAAGCTCGGCAGGTTCTCCAAACATCGCACGCACAAACGGCACACCGCACGCACGCGAAAATCGGTCAAATCCGAACCCAAAGCCAATGCGAAAGCGCAGGAAACAACCGCCTCCGCAGCCCACGACAGCAACAAGCCCGTACCGCTGCCGCCGACGATCGCCAACGCAAACGCCAGCGTCGAGATGCCCGACGGCGCCGAAGGGTTGTCCCGGGACGGTTCCCCGAAAACCGAAGCAGGCACGCTTGCCAGCAGCGCCGGCGAGATGCTGGCCGTCAAACAGGAAGATAGCGCGCTGCCTGCCGACAACACCGCCTCCCCTGCGGCTCGCGTTGAGATCGTTTCCTCCGATGAGGTCAACGAAATCGACCGCACACTGGCCGAGAACCGCCAGGACGCACCGAGCCTGGCATTGGCCTCGATTGACCTCGCTCCGCCTTCCGATAGCGCCAAGACCGGCCAGACGATGGCGAGCGACAGTTCCACCTGGAACCAGACCTCCCTGATCGGCAAGATCTTCATCGCCTTTGGCGGTCTGCTCATGATCGGCTCCGCCGCCCGGATGTTCATGGCCTGATAGCCGCACACCGCCGCTGTTCGCATGAAGAAAACGCGAAGCGGAAAGGTCTCGGCAGCTTCGCGCGGCAACGGTCCCGCAACCTTGCCGCGCGACGGGACCGCAGGCACATTGTATCCGCCGGATACTCCTCACGACCGGCCAACAATGGAGCGGGACCGACCATGCGCACGTTCGAGCACATCATCGTCGAGAGCAGCGATCAGGTCGGCGTCATCCGATTGAACCGCCCGAAAATGCTCAACGCGCTGTCTTTCGCGGTGCTGCGCGAGATCGCCGCCGCGGTCGATGAGTTCGAGGCCGATGACGAAATCGGATGTCTTCTGATCACCGGCAATGAAAAGGCGTTCGCCGCCGGCGCCGACATCAAGGAGATGCAGCCGAAAACCTTCATCGACATGTTCAACGAAGACTTCAAGGCCATCGGCGGCGACCGTATCGCCACCTGCTGCAAGCCGACGATCGCGGCGGTCAGCGGCTACGCGCTTGGCGGCGGTTGCGAACTGGCCATGATGTGCGACATCATCATCGCCTCCGACACCGCGACATTCGGCCAACCCGAAATCACGCTGGGCACCATTCCCGGCATCGGCGGCACGCAGCGCCTGACCCGCGCCATCGGCAAGGCCAAGGCGATGGACCTCTGCCTCACCGGACGGATGATGGACGCCGCCGAGGCGGAGCGCTCGGGCCTCGTCAGCCGCGTCGTGCCCGTCGACAAACTGATGGACGAGGCGATGGCCGCCGCGAAAAAAATCGCCGCGATGTCGCGTCCTGCCGCGGCGATGGCGAAGAGCGCCGTGAACCGCGCCTTCGAGACCACGCTGTCGGAAGGCATGAGCGTCGAGCGCGACCTGTTTCGTTCGACCTTCGCGCTGGAAGATCGCGCCGAAGGCATGGCGGCTTTCATCGAGAAACGCAAGCCGGACAACAAGAACCGGTAACCTATCGTTCTCGCCCGGCGTGAGGCGACTGCGGCGCAGTGTCTTACTTCGTGTTCTCCTTCAGCGCGCCATTGAGCAGCGCACGGTGGAGCCTGTCTGAAAACGTCGTCGGATGATCGAGCCCCATGCGGGCGAGTGCGGGTTGCACGGTTGCATCGCCGGAACGCAATCCCTTCATCAACAAGCCCATGAGCGAGAGCGGCGAGCGCGATGCGTCGCGCAAGGTTTCAAGCACGGGAATCAGCCGCTGCTCGATCTCGGTGAAGTCGCAGCCGAAGGGAAACCGCGGCAGCAGCCCGGCCGCGCGCGCAGGCTCCAGCGCAGCCTTGATCCGATCGGCGAAATTCTGGCGATGAGCGGCCGGTATCTCATGGCTTTTCGGCAGCTTGCCGGCGTCCTTGGCTTGACGCATCAGCTCGGCCTGAAAACGCGAATCCGCCACGTTAAGCATCGCCGCGATCACATCGGCATCTGATTTTCCGCGCAGGTCCGCCACCCCGTATTCGGTGACGACGATATCGCGCAGGTGCCGCGGAATGGTGACATGACCATAGGCCCAGCGGATATTCGATACCGCGCCGCCTTTCTCCCGTCTGGTCGACTCCAGCGTGAGGATCGAGCGCGCGCCTTCAAGCGCGAAAGCCTGCGCCACGAAATTGTACTGCCCGCCGACGCCGCTCACCACCTGACCGTTCTCAAGGCCGTCTGAAACCGCGGCTCCCATCAGGGTCGCCATCATCGCGTTGTTGACGAAGCGCGCATCGACGCGGGCACGGCGCCTGGCGGCCTCATCGCCGTAAAGTTCATTGGTGAAGGACACCGCCGTCATCTGGATGCGGGACAGTTCGTCCGGCGTCATCTCGCGCAAGGCGCGGTAGAACGATTGCGATCCGAGGAAGAACGCGCCATGCAGCACCGCGCCATCGACCTCGCGCTTCAACACGCCCGCCTTGATCAGCCCGAGAAACGCCTCGAACACCATTTCGCTGACGCCATAAAGTCCGGTCGCGAACGGCGCGGCTTCCGCCATTGTCCTGTCCGGCGCAAGCCGTCCGGTGATCTCGCGAAAACGCGCATTGTCGCGGTGACGAAGGATCAGGCTTTGCGCCAGCGCGTCGCTGGTCTGGCCAATGCCGATCTGCAGGCTGCCGCCATCCTTGATCAATCCGGCCGTATGCAGGCCGATGGCGTATTTGGTATCGGATACCGGCTGGGACGGCGGCGCGAATAACGGGAAGTCCGTGGCGGGACTGTCGAGGACGGCGCTGAACTCGCTGGCCGGCAAGTCTCCCGCCCCCGGCATGAACGGCAATTGCGAATTGACCTGCCCCACCAGCTTGAACGACGCGCGGCCGGCGGCGCGGGCACGCAGCAGATCGAGCGTGGTGTCGGTGTTGCAACTCAGGCTATAGCGCGTCTCGCCGCCGACGACACGCTTCGCCACCAGTTGCGTGATGACGTTGAGGCCGTGGTCGAGGATATAGGACGCGGCGTGAGTGTAATTGGCGGCGATGTAATGTTGCTGGGCATAGGTATTACGCAGCCACTTTCCGGCCAGGAAGAAGAATTCGATGACCTTGATGTTCGGCGGCAGTTCACCCTTATGCAACGCGGAAGCGTAATCGAGATCCGGCCATTCTCCGAACAGCCTGTCGATCACCGGCGCCATGAACCTCCGCTCCAGCTCGTTCGACGGGCGCGGTTTCTCCAGCGTCAGCGCCGAGAAGAACGTAAGGTCGAGACCGCTATCGGCCACCGCCCGGCGATACAGCGCATTGACGATATGATTGGCCTTGCCGAGCCCAAGCGGCAGTCCCACCATCAGGCGAGGACCGCTCTCGCGGATGATGTCATCGACGATCGCGGCGGGATCGGTGTAAATCGGCATCAGATCATTGTCCGCACATCCGTCATGTTATAGCGTTTTCGAGCGAAGTGGATACCGGTTCGCGTGAAGAAAACGCGTTAAATCAAGATTATAGAGCTTCGCTTCTGATTCCATCAGAAGCGAGAAGGCTCTGGATACGCCTTCAGGATTCCATGTTCCGGTAACGGGCCGCAACGATTCAATGTGATTGCGCTCTCAATCCCTCGACAGCACCAACCGGTCACGGCGGCGCGCTCTCACGCCCTTGGCTTCCAGCCCGGCGACGATGGCGCTGCCGTGCGCCGTGTCCTGCGCCTCGATCACCAGCTCGACCTCGGTCATGTTGGCGGACAGCGCGCTGAACAGGCGCTGATGCTGCACCTCGACGATGTTGCCGCGGAGTTCGGCGATGATGCACGCGAGTTCGGCCAGCGCGCCCGGCTTGTCGGAAATCTCCACCACGAGATCGATCAGCCGGCCGTCGCGCACCAGCCCTCGCATCAGCACATTGGCGAGCGTGCGCGTGTCGATGTTGCCGCCGGAGACGATCAAGCCGACCTTGCGCCCGACAAACCGTCCGGGATCGCTCATCAGCGCGGCGAGCGCCGCCGCGCCCGCGCCTTCCGTCACGGTCTTCTCGATTTCCAGCATCTGGATCACAGCCTTCTCGATCATGCGTTCCGCCACCGTCACCACCTCGATGCCGTACTCGCGCAGGATCGCCAGCGGCAGCGTGCCGACGTCGCGCACCGCGATGCCTTCGGCGATGGTCGCGCCACCGACCGAGACCGGACGCCCGGCGAGATGCTGCACCACGGCGGCGTAGGATTCCACCTCGACGCCGATCACCTCCACCTTCGACGCATGATCCGCTGCCGCGATCGCGCAACCCGCGACCAGCCCGCCGCCCCCGACCGGCGTGAGGATGCAGTCGAGCGCCGGCTGGTCTTCCAGCATTTCGATCGTCACCGTGCCCTGTCCGGCGATGACCGCCGGATCATTATAAGGGTGAACAAAGACAAGATTCTCATCGGCGGCCAACTGCCGGGCAAAGGCGGCGGATTCCGCCAGGATCTCACCCTCGAGCCGAACCCGCGCGCCCAGCTTCCTGGTTCGCGACACCTTCACGAAAGGCGTTGATTTCGGCATCACGATCGTGGCGGCGATTCCGAGACTGTGAGCGTGATAGGCGACGCCCTGGGCGTGGTTTCCGGCGGACATGGCGATGACGCCGCGCTTCGCCTCGTCCGGTGACAGCGTGAGCAGCTTGTTGGCGGCGCCGCGCTCCTTGAAAGAGGCGACGAACTGCTGATTTTCCAGCTTGAGCCAGACCTCGGCCCCGGTGATTTCCGACAGCGTGCGCGAATGAACCAGCGGCGTGCGAACGACGCGTCCGGCGAGCCGGGCGGCGGCGGCCTGCAGGTCCGCCGTTCCGATGGATTTGCCCTGCTCCGCGTCGCTCATGCTGGTTCTCCGTAACTCGCGTCTGAACGAGGGTCGCTCAATCCGCCGCAAGAAAATCGATACAGCGCGCTCTTGCGACAGAGAGACGGCTTTTTCAATGAAAATCCCTCGAACGGGGCAGGATACGCATATTGCGGGGGTGACGGACGCGTTGCGCCGAATCCGCAGGCTGATCACGGCGATCGTCATTGAGCGGTTCGGCCGGGGCGGCCGGCGGCGGCGTCGGGTGCCGGGAAGCCAGCGCGTCATTCGCCAGATGCATAAGCTCGGCTGAACGATCAGCGAGCCTGCTGGCGACAAGATGCACGACCTGCTCCGGGCTGCTCTGGATGAGGCCCTCCACCTCGATCAGCCGCGCGCCCATCACCTCCTTGCGGTAACGCTCCATGATCTTCGGCCACACCACGATGTTGGCAATTCCGGTCTCGTCCTCCAGCGTCATGAAGACGACGCCGTTGGCGCTGCCCGGCCGCTGCCGCACCAGCACCACGCCCGCACATTTGACACGGCGACCGTTGTTGGCATGACAAACCTCGGCGCAACTCGCCACGCCCTCGTTTGATAATGTCCCGCGCAAAAATTCCATCGGATGGCCCTTCAGCGACAACCGCACGGTCTGATAATCGGCGACCACCTGCTCGGATAGCGGCATCTGAGGCAGAGGCGCGGCATGTTCGTCAGGCAGCTCGCGCGCGATGGCGCTTTCGAACAATGGCAGCGGCACGTCATCCGGCAGGCGGCGCACCGCCCACAGCGCCGCGCGGCGGTCGAGCTTGAGCGAGCGAAAAGCATCGGCATCGGCCAGCAGAATCAGCGCGCGCTTCGGCAGTTTCGTGGCGCGAGCAAAGTCCTCAATGGAGGCGAAGGGCCTGCGTTGGCGCGCGGCCACGATCCGCTCGCCCCAGTCGCCGGATGTCAGCGAAGAAGAAAATAGCTGCTCTCGCGATGGCGGGTTTGAAGTTCCAATCCACGCACTGCCTGCTCTCTCCCCCCTTGTGGGGGAGAGGTGGAGAGGGGGGCATCTCAAGCACTGGTCTTGTAGCTCACCCCCCTCCCTGACCCTCCCCCACAAGGGGGGAGGGAACAACTCCTTATCGACCGCCTGCTGCCTGATTCGCTCCTCATCCTTATCAAACTTGAATCCGTCGATCTGGCGGAAGCCGAGACGCACGGCGCAATACCTGCCTGCGCGCTCTTCCAGCGTGTTCTGCGAATGGCTGAACGAGACATCGATCAAACGCACCTCGACGCCGTTCTTGCGGGCATCACCGACGATCTGCGCCGGCGCGTAAAAACCCATCGGCTGCGAATTCAAAAGACCGCAGCAGAACGCGTCCGGATGGAAACACTTCAGCCATGCGGACACATAGACAAGCTGCGCAAAACTCGCCGCGTGGCTTTCGGGAAAACCATAGGATCCGAATCCCTTGATCTGCTCGAAACAGTTTTTCGCGAACACCGGATCGTAGCCGCGCGCGATCATGCTGCCGACCATCTTGGCTTCGAATTTTCCGATGGTGCCGACATGACGGAATGTCGCCATGGCGCGGCGCAGGCCGTTGGCTTCCTCGGATGTGAACTTCGCGGCTTCGATCGCGATGCGCATGGCCTGCTCCTGAAACAGCGGCACGCCGAGCGTCTTGTGCAGCACGTTGCGCAATTCGTTCCTGTCACCGTTCCTCGGATAAGGATAGTCGATCCTCGCAGGGTCCATGGCCCGGCGCTTCAGATAAGGATGCACCATGTCGCCCTGGATCGGGCCTGGACGAACGATGGCGACCTCGATGACGAGATCGTAGAACGTGCGCGGTCTCAAGCGCGGCAGCATGTTCATCTGCGCGCGGCTTTCGACCTGGAATACGCCGAGGGATTCGCCGCGGCACAGCATGTCGTAGACCGGCTTTTCGTCCTGCGTAATCGTCGCCAGCTCCCACCGCTCTCCCTTGTGCTCCGCTATCAGATCAAAACATTTGCGGATGCAGGTCAGCATTCCCAATGCGAGCACATCGACCTTCATCATCCGGAGCGCATCGACATCGTCCTTGTCCCACTCGATGAAGGTGCGGTCGTCCATCGCAGCGTTTCCGATCGGCACATAGGTGTCGAGCCGGTCCTGCGTCAGCACGTAGCCGCCGACATGCTGCGACAGATGGCGCGGAAACCCGATCAGCTCGGTGGCGAGCGCGACGGCGCGGCGCACCATCGGGTTCCGCGGATCAAATCCCGCCTGCCTGATCTGCGCGTCGCTGACCTCTTTACCCCAGCTTCCCCACACCGTGTCGGCAAGCGCCGCCGTGACATCCTCGGTCAGGCCCAACGCCTTGCCAACAGCACGGATGGCGCTGCGCGGCCGATAGTGAATGACGGTGGCGATGATCGCAGCGCGATGACGGCCATAGCGGCGATAGACATACTGCATCACCTCCTCGCGGCGCGAATGCTCGAAATCGACGTCGATATCAGGCGGCTCCAGCCGCTCCCTGGAGATGAAGCGCTCGAACAGCAGGTCGACCTTGGTAGGATCTACCGATGTGACGCCGAGCACGTAACACACCGCCGAATTCGCCGCCGAGCCGCGCCCCTGACAGAGAATGTCCTGATCGCGCGCCCACCGCACGATGTCGTGCACGGTGAGAAAGTAATGCGCGTATTTGAGCCGCCGGATCAGACGCAACTCCTTGTGCAGGACTTTCCTGGTCCTGGGCGGAATACGCACCGAAAAATACTTGTGAGCACCCGCCCATGTCAGATCCTCAAGATGCCGTTGCGCGCTTTTGCCCGGCGGCACAGGTTCGTCCGGATACTGATATCTGAGCTGATCGAGAGTAAAATCGATGCGCGATGCGAACCTGACCGTCTCGGAGATCGCTTCCGGCAGATCACGAAACAGCTTCTCCATCTCCTGCGCCGATTTCAGATGACGCTCGGCATTGAGCTCAAGCCTTCGGCCGATGGCATCGATCGCGGTCTTTTCGCGAACGCAGGTAAGGACATCCTGCAACGGACGGCGCGCGAAGTGATGATACAGCACTTCGTTGGTCGCAAGCAGCGGCACGCGGGCGGTGACCGCGATCCGCTGCAATCGCAACAGGCGGCGGCGATCGTCGCCACGATAGAGCAGGCTTGCCGCGAGCCAGACGCCGTCCGCGCGAGACTGCATCAACCGGTTCAGCACTTCCATGACTTTCGCCGCTTCAAGACGATGCGGCAAGGCCAGCACAAGCAGCTGCCCTTCGGAAAAATCCAGAAGATCATCCAGCTTCAAACGGCATTCGCCTTTCGCCGCGGCCAGCTTGCCGCGGGTCAGCAACTGGCAGAGCCGACCGTAAGCATCCCGATCCCGAGGATAGATGAGAATGTCAGGCGTACCATCGATGAAAACGAGGCGCGACCCGATCAGCAGCCGCGGCTTGTAACGAACCTCAGGGTTTTTCAGCTCCGTGTAGGCGCGCACCACGCCCGCCAGCGTGTTGCGATCGGCAATGCCGATGACAGGCAGCCGAAGTTCGCTGGCCTGATGCACATACTCCTGCGGGTGCGACGCGCCATGAAGGAACGAGAAGTTGGTGGCGATGCCGATTTCGGCATAGGCGGGAATGTCGCGCGGCGGCTTCATGCGAACATCCCGTGCACGAACCATGCCGGCGGCAGGGCCTCTCCGTTCTCGGCGACTTCGTCATATAGTCCGTCACGATAGAGCCAGAACCGCAATCCGGTCTCATCCTCGACCCGGAAATAATCCCGCGTCGGCCTTCCCTTCCGCGCTCGCCACCATTCCATCGCGATGCGCTCGGGGCCTTCGGCGCGAACCACCGTATGGGTGACGCGCCGCCAGACGAAATGACGCGGCGGTTTGTCCGGAATCTCCGCCATCCTCACCTCGATCGGCTCCGGCCGCGCAAACATCCGCAACGGTCGCAGCGGCGGCTCGCTCCCGACAGGTGCGGGCCACTCGGCGCGCATGGCCGCCACGAGATGCTGTTGCGCCGGCAATGAGAGCGCCCCGCGTTCGGGAATATGAGTATCCTGCGGCAGGTGCACCACGACGCGATGACCGCCGATGCGCGCGGCGATGCGGTCGATCAGCGCCGCCACTTCGTCATTGTCCTGAACGCGTGCATCGAGGTCGCGCTGCTCCTGCACGACGGATTCGGTTCGCACGGCGGACAGCCGCACCAGATCGAAGCCGAAACCGGGGTCGAGCGGGTCGGCCAGCGCGTCGAGCCGCTCACGAAACAGGCGATCGACGATCTCGCCGCGCGTGACAGGACGGCCGGTCTCCACCGCGATGACGCGCACCGCGCCGTCGGTGCGGAAAAAACCCGCTTCCAGATGCCGCGCGCCCTTGCCCTGTTTTTCCATCGCGACGATCAGCGTGCGCGCAAGACCCGCCAGCGTCATCGCGATCGCGCTGTCGGTGGCGATCGGCTCGGCAAACCGCTTCTCGACGATATAATCCGGCGGCGGCCTGCGTGGGTTGATGGGCACGTCGCCCTGCCCCAGCGCCTGTTCCAGGAGCGCCGTGAGAGCCGCGCCGAAACGCGCGGCGATCTCATGGCGGCCGCGTGCGGCGACATCGCCGATGGTTTTCAAACCGGCGCGGCGCAGCCCGCGCGTGATCTCATCATCCGCCCCCAGCGTGAACACCGGCAGCGGCGCGACGGCCTCCAGTTCCTTGCCGGGCGCAACGATCCGGCCATGAACATGACGCGTCAGCGCCCGCGCACAGGCCGGCGTTCCGGCGATGGCCGCGCTGACGGCAAAGCCCTGTCGCGTCAGCGCGCCGCACAGCGCGTTCATCAGCGCCGCCTCGCCGCCGAACAGATGCGCGCAGCCGGTGATGTCCAGCAGCAGGCCATGCGGCGGATCGAGCGCCACCAGCGGCGTGAAGCGGTCGCACCAGCCGGCAAGGCCGTTCAAGATCCGCGCGTCCGCGGCCTCGTCAGCATCGAACACGTCGATGTCGGGACAGATCGCGCGGGCATTGGCCAGCGGCAGGCCGACCGTCAGGCCGAGGCACGCGGCCGCGTCATTGAGCGCGGAAATGACCAGCGCGTTGTTTTGTTTGGCGACGATGACGCAGGACCGGCCGTTATCCCGTCCGCCGGAGCGGAACGACTCGCGCCGGATGCGGTCGGCCGGCAGGCGCGGCAGCCACAGGCTGAGGATGCGCCTGCGGGCCGAAGCCGGAGACGTTACGGAAAAGGCACTCATCACATTTCCATTCCATGATCCACCGGCCGGTCTGGCCATGACGATGACGCACAAGCCGGGTTTCGAAGACGGGCGCCCCCCATGCCTGCCAGGCCGCGCACGGCCGGCTCGCCGCCGGGCGCACGATCCACCGTGTCTCCGCCGCCGAAGGCAGCGGCGTCGCCGCCACCCGCAGCAGCAACCCGGTGACGCCGGAATGACGCGCGGCCAGCGTCAGCCTGCGGCTGGCGACGAGATCGAACAGACGCGTCTCGCCCCATATTTCCATCACCACGGCGCCGAGCGCATCGCAGGCCAGCGCATCGGATGCCGTCCGCAGCGCGCTCTCCGCATCGGGCACGTGGACCATCACCAGAAGACGCGGATCAAGACCGAGTTCGCGCCATCCGCACATCGACAACGCGCCGGATTCGCGTGCGGCAAAATCCTGCCGCACCCAAAGCAGCGGCCGGTTCGCGCGCACCCGCTGCGCAAGACCTGCGATGAATCCGGTCGCAGCCGCGCTGTGCCGTCCCTCCGCGAACACCTCATGCACGGCGCCGCGCGAGAGCCCGCCCTGCAACACCGCATCCATCTCCCCGTGATCGAGCGCCGCCCTGTCCGATATCCCTCTGCCATGACAGGTCTCGAGCCGCGCGATGCGGTCACGCAGGCGCGCAAGCTTCTCCGCGCTGCTTCCGGTTCCAGGCATGATCAAAAATCCGTCCGTGACATCAGAACCGATGACAAGCCTTAATGTTCACTATATGTTCTAGTAAATGTCGGCCATGGCCAAGAGTCAACCGGGACTTTCCGGCGACCCTTCACCCAGGATCGCCAGCCTCGTTTTGGTTGTGATGCCAAAGGATGGGAAAGCATGAACCTGCAACGCAAGCTGGAAATCCTGGCTGACGCCGCCAAATACGACGCTTCCTGCGCCTCCAGCGGCACGGAGCAGCGGGACAGCCGCGACGGCAAGGGTCTCGGCTCGACCGCTCCCGGCATGGGCATCTGCCATTCCTATGCGCCGGACGGACGCTGCATTTCGCTGCTGAAGGTGCTGCTGACCAATGCCTGCAACTACGACTGCCTCTATTGCGTCAACCGAGCATCGTCGAATGTGCCGCGCGCCCGCTTCACCATCGACGAAGTGGTCAGGCTGACCATCGACTTCTATCGCCGCAATTATATCGAAGGGCTGTTTCTCTCTTCCGGCATCATCCGCAGCGCGGACTACACCATGGAGCAGGTGGTCGCTGTCGCGCGCAAACTACGCGAGGAGCATCGCTTTCGCGGCTACATCCATCTCAAGACCATTCCCGAGGCGAATGATGACTTGATCACGGAGGCCGGCAAATATGCCGATCGCCTCTCCATCAACATCGAGATGCCGGAGGAGAACAGCCTCGCGAAACTCGCGCCCGAGAAGGATGTGCGCGCCATCCGCCGAACCATGGGACGATTGCGTCTCAAGCTTGATGAAACGAGCGCCACCAAGAAAGCCGCCGCCGCATCCGGCTCAAGAGCGCCACGCTTCGCGCCGGCCGGCCAGACCACGCAGATGATCGTCGGCGCCGATGCCGCATCGGATCGAACGATTTTGAGCACAAGCGCCAACCTCTACGGCTCGTACCGCCTCAAGCGCGTCTATTACTCGGCCTTCAGCCCGATCCCCGACGCAAGCCGCGCCCTGCCCCTGAGCGCTCCGCCTCTCATGCGTGAGCATCGGCTGTATCAGGCCGATTGGCTGATGCGCTTCTATGGCTTCGACATCAGCGAGATCGTCGATGCCACGAACCCGATGCTGCCGCTCGACATCGATCCGAAACTCGCCTGGGCGCTGCGCCACCGCGATCGCTTTCCGCTCGACATCAACCGCGCCAGCCGGGAAGAACTGCTACGGGTGCCGGGTTTTGGAGCCAAAGCCGTGGACCGCATTCTCTCCGCGCGACGTTACACCTCGATCCGCGCGGCGGACCTTTCGCGCCTGCACGTCCCCAGGAACAAGGCATTGCCCTTCATCGTTCTTGCCGACCACCGGCCGTCGCCGAAGGTCCTGGAGAGCATGACGCTGGCGAAGCAACTGAAGCCGAAAGCCGCGCAACTGGGGTTCGGATTTTGACCCGCCACATCATCCTCGACAGCGAAACCGATTTCGACGGCTGGCGCCGCGCCGCCCGCGCGCTCGCGCTCAACGATGTCGCCCCGCGCGATGTGGTCTGGCGCACGTCCGGCAACGAGCCGGACCTGTTCGCACCCACCGCTGCGGTTCTACCCGACGGGCCGCTTGTCGGCACCTTCAACGTTCCCGCGCAATTCATCGAACTCGCGCAGGCGGCGATCCTGCATCGCGATCCCGAGCGGTTTGCCCTGCTCTATAGCCTGCTGTGGCGACTACGCATGAACCACGATCTGCTTGATATCGCCACCGACCAGGATGTCGTCAGAATAAGGGACATGGTCAGGGCGGTCCGTCGCGACGAACACAAGATGCACGCCTTCGTGCGGTTTCGCGAGATCGCCCGTGAACGGGACACCCATTTCATCGCCTGGTTCGAGCCCGAGCATCACATCGTCGAACTCGCCGCTCCATTTTTCATGCGGCGTTTCGCAGACATGAACTGGTCGATTCTGACGCCCGACATCTGTGCGCATTGGAACGGTCACCGGTTGTCGTTCACGCCGGGCGTCAGCCGCGACGAGGCGCCGACCGAAGACAGGCTCGAAGAGGTCTGGCGCAGCTATTACGCCAGCATTTTCAACCCGGCCCGCCTCAAGGTGAAGGCGATGCAGACCGAAATGCCGAAGAAATACTGGCGGAACCTGCCCGAGGTTTCGCTGATTAAATCCCTGGTCGCGAACGCAGGCCGCGCCTCGAGCGAGATGATCGCGGCCGAGGCCACCGCGCCCAGGAAACCGCAGCAGCGGGAGCAGCCGATGGCACGCCAATCGTCATCCCATGACAGCCTCTCAAGCCTCCGCGAAGAGGCCGCCGGCTGCCGCGCCTGTCCTCTCTGGAAGGATGCGACGCAGACCGTGTTCGGCGAGGGACCGGCGCACGCACAGGTCATGCTGGTGGGCGAGCAGCCCGGCGACAAGGAAGACCTCGCGGGAAAGCCGTTCGTCGGCCCGGCAGGACAGATGCTTGACCGCGCACTCAAGGAAGCCGGAATCGACCGCACGAAAGTTTACGTCACCAATGCCGTGAAGCACTTCAAGTTCGTGCCGCGCGGAAAGATCAGGCTGCACCAGAAGCCGAACACGCCGGAAATCAGGGCGTGCCGCCCATGGTACGAGCGCGAACTGGCGGCGATCAATCCGGCGCTGGTGGTGGCGATGGGCTCAACCGCCGCGCAAAGCGTGTTCGGAAAGATCACACCGATCAACAAGTCGCGCGGACGGCTGATCGACATGAAAGACGGGCGCAAGGCGCTGGTGACGGTGCATCCGTCCTATCTGCTGCGGCTGCCGGACGAGGACGCCAGAGTCCGCGAATATGAGCGCTTCGTCGACGATCTGAAAATTGCCGCGACGCAACTGCATCGCGACCGGGCGGCGTGAAAGACAGAGCAGGCATCATCACCGGCGACGCCACGGATCAAGGATTCGCCAGAGCATCGCCGCTTCTGATTGAATCAGAAGAAGCTTGAGATTGTTAAAGCCGCCAATGACTCGAATCCCAATAGCGGCTGCGCTCAGGCAGCCAGCGTGGTCTCGACCAGCCTGATCCAGTACGACGAGCCATATGCGATGGCGTCGTCGTTGAAGTTGTAGGCGGGATGATGCAGGCCCGCGCTATCGCCATTGCCGATGAAGATGAAAGCGCCGGGACGGGCTTCCAGCATATAGGCGAAATCCTCCCCACCCATCATCGGCGGCGTCCCGTGAACATTGCTGTCACCAGCAATCTCTTTCGCGATCCTGATCGCGGTTTCCGTCTGCTCGGGGTGATTCACCGTGACCGGATAGCCGCGCCGGAATTTGACATCGACGCGGGCGCCGGTTGTCAGCGCCACGCCGGCGGCGACCTCCCGAATCCGCTTCTCCATCTGGTCGCGCACGTCGGCCTTCAGGGTGCGGACGGTTCCGCGCAACTCGACCGTCTGGGGAATGACGTTGCGGGTACTGCCGGCGCGAAACTCGCATATGGAGATCACCGCCGATTCCAGCGGATCGACATTACGCGACACGATCGATTGCAGCGCCATGACAAGCTGCGAGCCGGCCAGCACCGGGTCGATACACAGATGCGGACGCGCGGCGTGGCCGCCGTGACCCTCGATCCTGAAATCGACACTGTCGGTCGCCGCCATGATCGGCCCCGGCCGGATCGCGAAGGCCCCGAGCGGAACGCCGGGCAGGTTATGCATGCCATAGACCTGATCGATCCTGAAGCGATCCATCAGTCCGTCCTTGATCATCGCCGCGGCTCCCGCGCCGCCCTCTTCCGCCGGCTGAAAGATCACGATCGCCTCGCCGGCGAAGTTCCGCGTCTCCGCGAGATAGCGCGCGGCGCCGAGCAACATCGCGGTGTGGCCGTCATGACCGCAGGCATGCATCCTGCCGGCTGCCGACGAAGCGTAAGGCAGGTTGGTTTCCTCCTGGATCGGCAGCGCGTCCATGTCGGCGCGCAAACCGATCACCTTGACCTCCCCGCCAGCCGGGCGTCTGCCCTTGATGACGCCGACGACGCCGGTCCTGCCTAGGCCGGTTACGATCTCGTCACAGCCGAACTCCCGCAAGCGGTCGGCCACGAACGCGGCGGTGCGGGGAACGTCGTAAAGCAGTTCCGGATGGGCGTGGATATCCCTGCGCCAGCTGGCGATATCGGATTGCAGATCGGCAACGCGGTTGACGACAGGCATCTTTGAGTTTCCGGGCCGGGCGGCAAAGATCTCCCGGCGCATTTGATTGCACCCGTTCAGCAGACGATAGCGGCGTCACGCCGACTTGCGAACGGCGTTATCCATCAAGGTCTTGCCGAGCGACCAGATCGCACCTGGAACCTGATGGCTTGCGGCAATGACGCTGTCAAACGAGGTCTCGATCCACGTGCAGTCTTCCTCATTGATGATGAGCGGCGGCAGCAGCTTGATCGTATGGCTGCCGTGACCGGCGACCTGGGTGAGGATCTTGTGATCCTTGAACAACGGAACGGTGATTAGCTGGCAGAACAGACCCTTGTTGGCGGTTTCCAACAGATTCCAGGATGCTCTCAGGCGCAGCGACTTCGGCGGCCCGAACTCGACGCCGATCATCAGGCCCTTGCCGCGCACCTCCTTCAGAAGCTCAAAGCCTGGCACCATGCGGTTGAGCGCCGACTGCAATTCCGCGCCGCGCCGCGCCGCGTTCTCAATCAGATTCTCGGCTTTCAGCACTTCAAGCGTGGCAATGCCGGCCGCCATCGCAAGATCGTTCTTGGCGAATGTCGAACCGTGCACGACGGCGCGATCCATCCGGTTGAATACTTTATCAAAGATGTGCTTGCGGGTCAGCACCACGCCGATCGGCACATGACCGCCGGACAACGCCTTGGCCAGCAGCACCATGTCAGGCTCGACGTTCCAGTGCTCGACGGCCAGAAACCGTCCGGTCCGGCCGATGCCGGTTTGAATTTCATCCGCCACGAACAGCGTGCCATATTTGCGACACAACGCGGCGGCTCCCGGCAGGAACTCATCGGTGGGCATATTGACGCCCTTGCCCTGGATCGGCTCGACGATGAGGGCCGCAATCTGGCGCGACGACAGCGCCTGCTCCAGCGCGGCCAGATCGTTGAAGGGAATCACCTTGCAATCCGGCAGCAGAGGATCGAATCCACCACGGAAATTCTTGTCGTCCGTCAGCGAGAGCGCACCGTAGGTCAGGCCATGGTAGCCGTGATCGCAGTACAAGATACCGGTCCGCCCGGTGGCGACACGCGCGAACTTGATGGCGGCCTCGACGCTTTCCGCTCCGGAATTCGCGAAAAACACCTTGTCGAGATAAGGAATATGATCGAGCAGCCGCTCGGCCAGAACGCCGGCCAGCGTGGAGACATCCATCTGCACGAGATTGGGAAGGTCACTGTCGAGGACGCTTTTCAGGGCATGCCGCAACACCGGATGGTTCCGGCCGATCGCAAAAACGCCAAACCCGCTCAGTAGATCAAGATAACGCGCGCCATCGCGATCGACCAGATATTGACCCTGCCCGCTTTGGAAACCAACGTCATAGCCGATGGTCTTCAGAACCCTGACAAGCTGTTCATTGAGATGGCGGACGTGCATCGCGCTGCGTTGCGACTGCCGCTCCACAAACATCTCGGAAACGTCTAGATTTGGATATAGCATTCGCTACATAGTTCGGTTGATGGCCGCTTCGTCAACTGAAAAACGTGAATACGGCATTCGACTTTGTCACTGATCCCCAATCCTCTATCCTCAGCACAGGCTTGAAAATATGCTCCAGCGCTCGAGACATCCCATGCGTATTTTAGATTATTGCAGGACTTCCGCCGTGACTTCCCTTGTCGCGGCAACCGTGATGACGGTGAGTTCCGGTGTCGCCGGAGCGGCTGATCCGACCGGTGACTGGCGCGTTGCCGAGGGGGTCGCCAACATTCGCGTCGCCGAATGCAACGGCTCGATGTGGGGCGTGGTTGCGTGGGAGAAAAAGCCAGGCGGCGTCGATCAGAACAATCCGGACGCCTCCAAGAGGAGCCGGCCGACGCTCGGAATGCCGATCCTTCTGGAAATGAAGAAGAAGGCCGACAAGGATGCGTGGGAGGGCCAAGTCTACAACGCAAAGGACGGCAAGACATACGAGTCGACGATCAAGCTTGCATCGCCTGATCAACTCGAGATCGAAGGTTGCGTCCTCGGCTTTCTTTGCGGCGGCGAGACGTGGACCCGCGTCGGCCCACCGATTTCGAGCAGTGCGTCCAACGGTCCTGGCGCGGCTACCTCAAAGACAGGCACAGCCAAGACCGCTCAATCGAAACCACACAAAACCTCGTCCAAAAACAAGGCAGCAACCACCGGCACGGCGTCAGATGATCCTGTCGGCGACATCTGCCTACTTCCCGACATCGCGGGGGCGGCCCATTAACGCGGGCTGAAACAGCAACACTGCGGCAAGTGTGGTGAAGAGCGACAGCGCCAGTAGCTTACCCATACTTGCCGTGCCCGGATGACTCGACAGCCACAGGCTCCCGAAAGCAGTCGCGGTTGTCAGAGCGCTGAAGAAGATCGCCCTTGTCAGGCTTGATTGCAGCAGGTTCGTTCTGCCGGATCGCCAGGCCGTGACATAATAGATCTTGAACGCCACGCCGACGCCGAGCAGCAACGGCAGCGCCACGATGTTGGCGAAGTTGAGCGGGAGTCCGATCAACACGCATATCTCCAGCGTGACGGCTCCGGCCACCAGCAGCGGTACCAGCGTCAGCAGCACATCGGTAATTCGGCGCAGTGCCAGCCAGAGCAGGATGCTGATGGAGATCAAAGCCCACAGCCCGGCCTCGATGAACGCCTTGACGATGGTGTCGCCGGACTTGAGAATCGATACCGGTCCGCCGATCGCGTTGGGCGCGGCGGCGAGCACGGCGCTGGCAAATTTCCGCAGCGTTTCATTGTCGTCCGGATCCCCGCGCGGCAACACTTCGACACGCGTAATGCCGTCCTCGCTCTTCCAGAGATTCACGAAATCCGGCGGCAGGGATTCCAGCGTGACGGGCTCCGCCTTCAGCAAGTTGCGAAGCTGATCGAACATGATCTTAAGCGGCTCGACGAACGCGGCTTGCGCTTTCTCGCGCGTGGCCTGGTTCGACTCCGCCAGCCGGCTCAGATCATCAGCCAGCCGTTTCGCGGCCGCGGCCCCCGCCCCCTGATGAGTGCCGGCCGCCTTCCGCAGGCTATCGGCGGTGGCCTTCAGCGCATCGATATTCTCCTCGTCCGAGGGCGGCGGATCGATCGAATCGGGATTGAGCGCGGGATCAAGGATTTTGGCGCCGTTCGCGATCAGCTTGAGCTTCGCAAGCTGGTCCGCCGGCACAAAAGTATCGAGCGACCGGGTGCTTGCGACTTCAGGCACCTCGGCGAGCCGGGCCTCGACCTGCCTCGCTTCCTGCTCGGACTTGACCATCACATTGATGGCGTTCGCGCCGGTATCGGGATCTCTTCGCAAATCCAGATAGGTCGCAATCGACTCGACCTTGGCGCTCCTGAGGTGGATCGGATTGAAATCGAACCGCAGGAAGTAAAGCGCAGGCGCGCCGAGAACGACGACCGCAACCGTGCCGCCGACGATCGCCACGCGATGGTCTTCGAGAAAACGATCGAGCGGAGCCAGAAACGCGTAGCCGACCGGCTCTTTCTCGCCCGGCGGGTTCAGGATGCGCAGCAAGGCCGGAAGAATGGTGATGCTTGCGAAAAACGCAATCATCATGCCCACGCCGGCGATTTTGCCGAGTTCCGAAACGCCCTTGTAATCCGTCGGCATGAACGACAGGAAGCCCGCCGCCGTCGCCATCGCCGCCAGCGACAGCGGAACCGAGGAACGCTTCGCCGCCACCACCAACGCCTTTTCCAGATCGTCGGACTTGAAACGCTCGGAACGATAGCGGACGCTATACTGGATGCCGAAATCAACGCCGAGGCCGACAAACAGCACGGCAAAGGCGATCGACAGCAGCGTGAGCGATGTCACCATCATCAGGCCGACCGCCGTCGTGATCGCCAATCCGATGAACAGCGTTGCGGACACCGCAACGATGATTTTCGGCGAGCGCAACGCCAGCCAGAGGATCACCAGCACGATCAGCACCGTCCCCACGCCGTTGACGACCGCGCCCTCCTGAACGGTGGCGAATTCCTCGTTGGCGATCGGAACCGGCCCGGTCAGCCGGACGCGCGCCCCGAACTTGCCGGCGATATCCAGATCGGAGGCGGTGTTGCGGATCGCATCGGTGGCGTCCTTGCCGGGCTCCAGCGCATTGAAATCGAGGTACGGCTTGATCTGGATCAGCGAGCGGCGATCGGAATCCGGCAGCGGCTTGTCGCTTGCAAGCTGGCGCCAGGAGAAGGTGCCGTTTCCCTTGGTCACGACGTCCTCGACGCCCTGGGCGATCAGCGAGAACGGCCTCGCGGTGCTGTCGAGCTCGAACTGCCCCCGCTTCAAGCCGACCAGCGCGGTTTCGAGAGCGGCGGTCAGCCCGCGCAAGCTCGGATCGCCGGCCATGATCTCAACCAGCGGCGCGGCCTCGCCGAATTGGCCGGTCAGTTGCTTGACCTCCTCCGTGGGGAGGAACAACAGGCCGTTGCGCTCGAAAAACGACCCTCCACCCAGGAGTTGAACCGATTCGAAGTGGCGATGATTCTCGGCGAGCTTAGCGGCCAGCATGGCGCCGGCGGCGCTGGCAAACTCCGCCGTGGGAGCCTCCACGACCGCAAGGATCAGCCTTTCCCGATCGAACGCCTTCTCGAACGCGATGTCGCGCTGCCGCCAATCCAGGTCGGGCGAAATTAACCTATTGATATCCGTGTTTATTTCGAAATTCTTCACCGAATAGAAGACGGCGCCGGCGGCCAGGACGGTCGCAATCAATGCAGTAGCCCAGGCAAAACGCGTGCAAACCTTAACGATTGAAACAACAGTACTTGTCAGCACATTCTTTCTTTCTGCTACCGTATACGGATACGCACCATCAGTGGTTTTTCGGCCTGATCCAGAGCATTTTCGCTTGTGACTGAATCAGAAGCGGAACTCCAGATCGTTGTTTCGACGCGTTTTCTTCACGCGAAGCGTCACCTGCTTCGCTCGAAAACGCCGTAATGAACTTTTTATGCTATTTCAGAGACATGGATAAGGTGCGTAACACCCGCGGAGGACTTTGGTTCGGGAGATTGCCGATGGTTCAAGCACCTTGATATAGTCGACTCCATGAACGGCAAGTGACGAATGAGTGAGGGCCATTCAGGCAGGCTAGTCCTATATCATGATACCAGAGGTCTTGTTCCAGGATCGGCCGCGGGCTAGAAGTCTGCGGCATTGGAGCGTTTTGTTCTGCCGCAAATCCCATATATGTCATGGCTTTGAAACCCGGAAATGACGGCTCGCAGATTATACGTCTGTGACATTTCTTGAAGGCGCGCGCGATTTGAGAAGACGACCCGGTTCTATATGGAGTTACAGCATAATGCATAAGGTGCAAATTGACTGATCCTCGTCCGATTGAAGTTCTGCTGGCGCAGCCGCGCGGATTCTGCGCAGGCGTCGTCCGCGCGATCGAGACTGTCGAGCGCGCGCTGGAGAAGTACGGTCCCCCAGTGTATGTCCGCCACGAGATCGTACACAACAAATACGTCGTCGAAAGCCTGAAGAATAAGGGGGCAATTTTCGTCGAGGATCTGTCGGAGGTTCCGCCGAAGGCGGTGACCGTATTCAGTGCCCACGGCGTGGCGCGAAGCGTGGAAGAAGCCGCCGCCGCTCGCGGCCTTCCCGTGCTCAACGCCACCTGCCCGCTCGTCACCAAGGTTCACAACCAGGGCAAGCGCTACACGTCCAAGGGCCGGACCCTGATCCTGATCGGCCATGCCGGCCATCCCGAGGTCGAGGGAACCATGGGACAGGTTCCAGGCCCCGTCCTGCTTGTTCAGAATGTCGACGACGTCGCCGCCCTGACGCTGCCTTCGGATACGCCGGTGGCCTACATCACGCAGACAACGCTGAGCGTCGATGACACCAAGGATATCATCCTCGCCCTCCAGCAGCGTTTTACTGATATTCAAGGCCCCGACACGCGGGATATCTGCTATGCAACGCAGAATCGTCAATCCGCGGTAAGAGACCTGAGCAAGCTGGTGGACGTTATTCTGGTGGTCGGCGCAGCCAATAGTTCCAATTCAAACCGGCTGCGGGAAATTGGCACCGAGGTCGGTGTCGCCAGTTATCTCATCGCGGACGGTAGCGAACTCAACGCCGAGTGGCTGGAAGGGGCGAAAGCGGTGGGCGTTACGGCGGGCGCTTCGGCTCCGGAAGTCCTGGTGGACGACGTTATCGAGGCCTTGAAGCGCATCAGGCCGGTCGCTGTCTCGGTCCTGCCGGGACGCGAAGAGAACATTGAATTCCGGCTTCCCTCTGAACTCACCTCAGCTTGATCCCTTTCAGATTTTCAGCTGTTAACTCCCGAAAGAACACTCGATTATGGCAATACCGTTTTTCAAAGAACTGAAGATCAGCGGCTATCTGATCAAGCAGAAACTGATGGGCCGCAAGCGCTATCCGCTTGTGCTGATGCTGGAGCCACTCTTCCGCTGCAACCTCGGATGCGCCGGATGCGGCAAAATCGACTACCCCGATGCGATCTTGAACCGTCGCATGAGCGCTCAGGAATGCTGGGACGCCGCCGAGGAATGCGGGGCGCCGATGGTCGCCATTCCGGGCGGCGAACCGCTGATCCACAAGGAGATCGGCGAGATCGTGCGCGGACTGGTCGCGCGCAAGAAGTTCGTCTCGCTCTGCACCAACGCGCTCCTGCTGGAGAAAAAGCTCGATCTGTTCGAGCCCTCGCCCTATCTGTTTTTCTCCGTCCATCTCGACGGCCTGCGCGAGCACCACGACAAGTCGGTATGCCAGGAGGGCGTGTTCGACCGCGCGGTTTCCGCCATCAAGGCTGCGAAGGCGCGGGGTTTCACCGTCAACGTCAACGCCACGATCTTCGACAACTATCCGGCCGAAGAAATCGCGAAGTTCCTCGACTTCACGGCCGAGCTTGGCGTCGGCGTCTCGATGTCACCGGGTTACGCCTATGAGCGCGCGCCAGATCAGGAGCACTTCCTGAACCGCACCAAGACCAAGAAACTGTTTCGTGATGTCTTCGCGCTCGGCAAGCGCAAGAAGTGGAGTTTCATGCACTCCAGCCTGTTCCTCGACTTCCTCGCCGGCAATCAGGAATATCATTGCACGCCCTGGGGAATGCCGGCGCGCAACATTTTCGGCTGGCAGAAACCCTGCTACCTGCTCGGCGAAGGCTATACCAAAACCTTCAAGGAACTCATGGAGACCACCGACTGGGATTCCTACGGGACCGGCAAGTATGAAAAGTGCGCCAACTGCATGGCGCACTGCGGATATGAGCCGACCGCCGCCACCGCCGCTTTGAACAATCCGCTCAAGACCATGTGGGTGGCATTGCGCGGGGTTCGGACCACGGGTCCGATGGCGCCCGAGATCGACCTCAGCAAGCAGCGTCCCGCGCAGTACATCTTCGCCGAGCAGGTTCAGAAGAAGCTGTCGGAAATCCGCAAGGATGAAGCTGCCGCCGCCGCCGCCAAACAGGCGGCAAAGGAGCAGAAGGCCTCTACCGCGGCGTGAGACTTTTCCGCGACAGGCCGCAGCCCGGCAGGCTCACGGCAATAACACCGCTGTGAGTTTTGCGGGGTCAGCCGGTCTGATCTGACCGCGCAAACGAGAGCGTTTCCGCTTGTGATGGATCAGAAGCGGGTCGCTCGGATTTTCATTTGACGCGTTTTCTTCACGCGAACCGATATCCACTTCGCTCGAAAACGCTATGTGATTTGATCCTGACGCGTTTTCTTCACGCGAACCGGTACCCACTTCGCTCGAAAACGCTCTAAACGTTGCGAAGCCTCAGTTCCCCTGGAAGCCGGATGCGGCCGCAAAATACGTCAGCGGGCTCGCCAACACGGGAACGCGCCTCAACGTAGGCGATCGCATATTTGAAGAGCCGGACCGGCTTCAGCCGGTCAAAGCCGGGCGGGTTGGGGCACGCTCGCTCGCAGACCGGAAAAGCGCCGCGCCGGAACCGGCTCTCCGGTGCGGCCCTTTCGATGGCCTGCCCCCCGGGGCCTTGCGACCGGCGCCGCCGCTGGATAATCCGCCGGAACGAGAGTTGTGCCGCCCAACAGAAAAACACGGCACCCGCGCAAGGAGCGCAGAGCCCGGTTGAAATCCACGCCGGTCGACACCAGCGCCCGCAAAGTCAGCGGATTTCGAGCAAGGCCGCTCAGCACTTTCTTCAGGTCGATGTTGCCGTTCGGCTTGATGGCGTTGCGGGCGATCGCCGGGAGCGCCCGCGTCGCGGGATCACTGATCACACGCAAGGCGGCGAAGGGCAGACCTGCCTCCGTCGCATAAGCAGCCGCGATGTGACTTTCCATATCGACAGCCGAAGCACCGGTCGTCGCGTGGAGCACCGCCTTGCCGGCCTGTCCCAGCACGACCTGCTCGACCCCGGCGAGTCCGGCGCGGACCACCTTCTGACCGCCCAGACCGGTGCCGTCGATCAGTTCCTCGCTCAACGCGAGGCCTGCCCGCCACCGCGAGGCGCCGTTCACGACTTCCGTGGCAACGACAACGTCTCCCGATTTCAGCGACGGATCGAGCCCGCCGGCGACGCCGAAGCTGATCACGCCGCGCACCGTAGACGAATCGAATCCGTCGAGAAGCTTGCGCAACTGCCGGGGATTGCTGCTGCTGCAAATGACGGTCATGCCGGGGCCTGCGGCGATGCGGGCTTCCTGAACCAGACCGGTCACAATCAATACCGGCCGCGGGTCAAGGGCATTGCCCACGGACACGTCAATCGTCGTCCCCAAACTCACATCCCGACCCCTACCGCCTTGCTATTGGTGCTTCTCAAATTCCGATACCGCGCCAGCGCCCAGAGCGGGAAGAACTTGGAATAGCCATGGTACCTCAGATAAAATACGCGTGGAAAGCCCGTGGCCGTATAGCGCTGCTCGTCCCACAGACCTTTTTTCGTCTGTGTGTCTATCAGGTACTTGATTCCCTTCGCCACCGCAGGATTTTCAACCTCGCCCGCCGCCATCAGGGCCAGCAACGCCCAGGCCGTCTGCGAAGCCGTGGTCGGCGCTGTCTCGAATCCCTTATAGTCGAGTCGGTAGCTGACCGCATCCTCGCCCCAGCCGCCATCGGCATTCTGAATCGACATCAGCCAGTTCACGGCGCTGCGGATCACGGGATCCTGGTGATCAACCCCGGCGGCATTCAGCGCGCAGAGCACCGACCAGGTGCCGTAGATGTAGTTCAGGCCCCAGCGGCCATACCACGACCCCTCCGCAAGCTGGGTCCGGCGCAGATACTCGACGCCTGCCGCCATGGAAGGGCTGCTGTCCACGGTCTCGCCGAGTTGCGCCAGCATCGAGACGCACCGCGCGGTGACGTCCTCGGTCGGCGGATCGAGCAGAGCGGCATGGTCGGAGAACGGGATGTTGTTGAGATAGTATTCAAGATTGTCGGCGTCGAACGCCGCAAAGCCGCCGTCCCGGCTCTGCATCCCCTCGATCCACTCGCGCCCGCGCGCGATCGCCTCGTCATATTGACCATTCGGGCCGTTCCGGCGCACCCGGTCCATCGCCATGACCACGACCGCGGTATCGTCGAGATCCGGATAGTGGCCGTTGGCGTATTGAAACGCCCAGCCACCCGGTCGCACGTCCGGGCGCTTCACCGCCCAGTCGCCCTTGAGAACGAGTTCCTGTTTCGGAAGCAGCCAATCGAGGCATTTACCGGCGCTGTTCAGAGCCTCAGGTCCGCCCGCTTCGAGCAGCGCGTGACAGCTTAGCGCGGTATCCCAGATCGGCGACACGCAGGGCTGGCAGTAGGCCTCATCTTCGCCGACGACCAGAAGCTTGTCGATGCCCCGCCGCGTCACCGCGCGCGGCGGATGCTCGGGCGGAAATCCCAGCGCGTCATACATCATCACCGTATTGACCATCGGCGGAAAGATCGCGCCGAGGCCGTCCTCGCCGTTGAGGCGCTCCTCGACGAACGCGATCGCCTTTTTCATGGCGCGCGCCCGCAGCCATCTGGGAGACAGCGGCTCTATCCGTCGCAAGACCCGGTCAAAGCCGGTGAACAGCGCGAACCAGCCGGCGCTTTGATGCGGAGCCCTCTTCGGCGTGCCGACGGTCGCCGGATCCTGAAGAAAAAGTTCGCGGATGCCGACGCCGCGCGGATTGCGCGCGCGCGGCTTCAGCGCGGCCAGCACCATCAGCGGCACCATGGTGGTGCGCGCCCAGTAGGAGACCTTGTTGAGATGGAACGGCGACCACATCGGCAGCAGCATGATCTCGACCGGCAGCACCGGAACGCTGCGCCACGTCAGCTCGCCGAAAAACGAGAGCAGAAAGCGCGTGAACACGTTCACATTGACCGCGCCGCCTCGGGACAGGATGGCCTCGCGCGCCCGCGCCATGTGTGGCGCGTCGATGGAATCGCCGGCCATTTTCAACGCGAAGTAGGCCTTCACGCTGGCGCTCATGTCGAACGGGCCGTCATGCACCAGCGGCCAACCGCCGTGCGCGCCCTGGATGCGGCGGAGGTAGGCCGCGATCTTGGCTTCGAGCACCGTGTCAACCGGTTCGCCGAGGTAATGTCGCATCAGGATGTATTCGGACGGGATGGTCGCGTCGGCCTCGAGCTCGAAGACAAAATGACCGTCCGACTGTCTGAGGCTCAGAAGTCCGCGCGTCGCATCGCCGATACGATCCCCGAGAACGTTATCGTCGATCGGCGCGGCTGTGGCGTTGATGGAATTCATGGCGACTAACGTCTCAGATTGAACGGGTTTTCAGAACGTGATCGGCGGCCCGGTTTCCGGAGCGAACCGATCCCTCGATGGTTGCCGGCAACCCCGTATCAGTCCAGTCGCCGGCGAGGAACAGGTTTTTCCACGCCGTCAGAGTTCCCGGACGCAGGGCATTCTGCTCGGGCGAAGCCTCGAACGTGGCGCGGCGCTCGCGCACGATCTGCCAGGCCGGCATCTCGGCCTTGAGGCCGGCGACCGCGCAGATGTCCTTCCAGATCGCCCGCGCCAGTTCCTCGCGCGGCATGTCCACCAGCCGGTCACCGCCGCTGATGGTGATGGAAAAGCGGTCCGGAAACGCGAACAGCCATTCGATCAGGCCGTTCACGACGCCGATCATCGGCGGATGATGAGGCGGCGGAACGAAACGGAAATGCGCGTTGACGATGGCGCGGAATCTGGTCGGCACGGTCAGGCCGGGCAGCAGCGTAGCGGCGGAGCGCGGCGGAACCGCCATCACGACGGCGTCGTGGGGTCCGAGCGCGATGGCCTGATCGCCGAGCGCAAGTTCCGTGACCCTGCCGTTCGCCATCGTCAGATGCCGCACTTCGTGGCCGACATCGACGCTGCCGCCCCTGGCGCGAATGTAGTCGATCGCCGGCTCGATCAGCACCGAACTCAGCCCGTCGCGCGCGATCAACGGGCGGCACGCCTGCCCACCCGCCAGCAGCGTCTCGCGAACGATCGCGCCGGCAAGGCCGGCCGATCCGTCGGGCGGATCGATGTTCAGCGCCGCGAGCAGAAGCGGCAGCACCAGCCGCTTGTAAAGCACGCCTTCGCATTTGATGGCATCGCCGACCCGCGTGCCGGCGCTCGCCCAGATCAGCGGCGCGAGCGCGAAGTAGTCGGCGGGCGATGTGTCCGGCACCCGGCGGGCGCTGTCGAATACCCACAACGGAACGCGCCCGTCATTGATCCGCAGGGTCCAGCGTTTATCGGCGGCAAGATCGATGAACTGGAACTCAGCCTCCGGCGGCCCCTGCAAGCCGGCTTCGGAGCCGATCTCGCGCGCATAAGCCAGCACGCTCTGGTTGCCTGACAGCACCAGGTGGTTGCCGTTATCGATCGTGAGATTGGTTGCGCCGTCGAAATAGGAACGGCAACGGCCCCCCATTTGTTGCGCGGCCTCGTGCAGGCGAACCAGATAACCGGCGCCGGCCAGGCGCACGCCCGCCGCGAGCCCGGAAATGCCGCCACCGGCGATATGAACGGTGCTTTGCATCAGATCAACGCATACCGAAGGACGATGGCGATCTTCGCCGCGTAGCTCACGCGGACGGGTGAACGTGGCGGCTGAAAACCGCGCTCCTCCAGCAAATCCAGTATCGCGTGATAATATTTCGACATGATGCGCGGCGCGCGTACGGCGCGGCGCGCGTTGCGATTCATGACCTCGTCCGATTCGACGAAATGCGCCCGCGCCCGCTCCATGAGCCGGGCACAGACTTCAGGAAGCGCCGGGTTCGACATCACGGCGGCCGGATCGGCGCAGTCTATGCCGGCGTGGAGCAGAGCTTCGCGCGGAAGATACAGTCGCCCGAGCGCGGCGTCCTCGTCGATATCGCGCAGGATATTGGTCAGTTGCAGCGCGCGGCCAAGGTGGTGGCTGAGCAGGATGCCTTCCTGCTCGGGCAAGCCGAATACCCGGACCGACAGCCGTCCGACGGCGCTGGCGACGCGATCACAATACAGATCGAGCGTGGCTTCCTCAGGCGCGCGAATATCCGCCAGCACGTCCATTTCCATACCGTCGATGACGGCAAGGAAATCCTCGCGGCGCATGCCGAAGGCATCGATGGAGGCGACGTAATCGCGCAACCGTTCCGGCGCGCGTCCCTGATAGAGCGCGTCGATATCGTCGCGCCACTGCTGAAGCGCGGCCCGCCGTTCGGACCGCGGACTGTCCGAATCCGCGATGTCGTCCACGTAGCGGCAGAACGTGTAGATCTGGAACATCGCCTCCCGCTGCGCGCGCGGCAGAATGCGCATCGCCGCGTAGAACGAGCTGTTGGACGCGGTTTCTCCCGAACTCGCGTCGGCTGTCGTCGCGATCGTCATGCGCCGGCCGCGGGGTTCGACACCGGCCGCCGCAACAGCAGGCGGCGAAGCATTTCCATGGTGATGCCGGCGACGCTGTAACCGAGCAGTTGCAGCGGCTTGAGATGAACCGTCTCGCTCAGGGGATCGCGCAGCTTCAGCATCGCAACGATCTTGTCGGCGAACATCTGGATCACGGCGACGTCAAGCCCCAGCCGCGTGTCCCTGATCTCGCCCGCCAGCGGCCGGCCCTCGTTGAGCAACGCCTCGGTCCGTCCGGCGAGCGCGTGCAGGCATTGCAGCAGCGCCGGCGGGGCTTTCTGCTCCCCGAGCATTTCCACCGAAACGCCCGATGCGGCAAGTGCGTCGCGCGGCAGATAGACCCGGTTGAGGTTTTTGTAATCCTTGGCGCAATCCTGAAGATGGTTGTTGATCTGCAGACCGGCGCACAGTGCGTCGGACGCGGCCCAGGTCGACGTGCTCTCGCCATGCACGTCGAGCATGAACCGTCCGACCGGCATCGCCGAATAGCGGCAATAATCGATCACGTCGTCCCAGGTCTCGTAGCGCAGCTTGGTGACGTCCATCCGGAACGCCTTCAGCACGTCGATGGCATGACGCGGCGGCATCGACCGTTGCGCCAGCGCCGTGCGGAGGTTGACGGCTTCGGGCTGGCTGTCTCCCTGCCCCAGGAGTTCGCTCTCGAACAGATCGAGCCAGGCCAGCTTGTCCTTTTCACCGAGTTCGGCGTGATCGGCGATGTCGTCCGCCGTCCGGACGAAATTATAGAATGCGAGAATCAACGCGCGATGACGCGGGTGAATAAGCCGCGACGCGACGGGAAAATTCTCGTCGCGATGGGTCTTTCCGGATCGTAGCTGGTTCGCGGCAGGCATCAGGACCGGTTACGTTGACTGAATCGCAATCGGGCCCCCCGCGGGTTCCAAAACCGACGGGGCAGAATAGCCCGCGTTCCATATAGGGGAAACCGCAGGCTAAACCAATGCTATCTTTCGCCTTTTAGCCTGACCGACCGGCACTGCGACAAAAGGGAACGAATTGAGCGGGCTGGTCTGTTTACTGACCGTGACTCAGCAGAACCTGGTTGCACGCCTTGGAAATCTTCGGGCGATACTGCTGCAGGCATGCGAGAACCGTCAAATCACCCTGATCCATCACGGCGCGGCAAAAACGGCTGACGTCTCGCACGCAAGCTCGGTGTTCCGCGTCAGTCCCGCTATGCGGTTGAGGCTGCCTCTGGATCTGCGCCATCGCCAGGGTCGATCCGAAGGACAAAAGCAGGGCGGACGATAGTAAAATCTTGGACATCATAATCCTTCATTGCAACGAGGGAGAACTCAAACCTGCACCATGCGGGGCATACCCGGTGGCAGGCTTTTCAAAACTTTGGAAGAGATTCAGTCACTCTATCGATACCATACGAACAGGTCCGCAAGACCACAGCCGTTTCGACGCCGCATACGTGTCGACCTCCCGAACCTGCCTGCTGCTGCGGCGCGCAGCGAACACGATCAACCCCGACCATTCCCAAGCACACCCTTCCGATATATCGGCGAATGCCAAAAGCGCTGCGAATACGGTCAAATTTGCGGCGGCCGACGATTGCCCGGATGCACCCCAGCGGTTTTTCAGATGATAATTTTTAACACGGCTGAAATAATCGACTAAATTACGCGCAAGGATTCTGCTATGCTCCGTGGCAGGTTTGCCGATGGCCCGTCAAGTGTCATCATCTCGTTTTTCACGGTTCATCCGCCAGGATTGAACCGCGCGACAGGGTAGAACTTATAGAGCTTGATGCGGCGCGAGACTCATCGCCAAAGCACCTGCTTGATAAGGAAAACCGGACATGAAGCAGCTTGCCCTCAGGCTGATTCGAGCATCAGCCATCACCGCCGGTTTAGCCGCGGGCCTCGCATTGTCCGCACCGGCGAGCCTCGCCCAGTCCGCTCCGTTCGCGGGATTCGCAGGAAACTGGTCGGGGAAAGGCACGGTCACCCTGTCCGACGGATCGAAAGAGAACATTCGCTGCAAGGCAGCTTACAGGGTGGATCGCCGGGGCGCGGCGATGAACCAGAACCTGCATTGCGCCAGCGCCAGCTACAGGTTCGATCTCGCCAGTGACATTGTCAGTCAAGGCAGCGTGATCAACGGGCAATGGAGCGAAGCCAGCCGCAACCTCTTCGGCTCCCTGCACGGCCGCGCAAGAGGCGGCACAATCGAAGTGTCCGTGCACGCCGCCGGTTTTGCCGCGAACCTGACGATACGCGCCCAGGACACGAGACAATCGGTCCTGATGACTTCCGAAGGCGAAATCAGAAACGTTTCCATCACCATGGCGCGTCGCTGAGGCCCACCATAGCGTTTTCGAGCAAAGCATGTCCCCCGGGCCTGACCCGGGGATGGATGACCTGTTCGCGTGAAGAAAACGCGTTAAATCAGGATTATAGAGCCGCCATGCCCCGCGGCCGGCCCACCGCTTATTCCGCCGGCTTCGCCACGCCGCCGTGGCGGAAGCGTTCGGCAAAGGTGATCAGCCACATCGCGGTCGGGCGAAGGATCAGGAAGTCCGCCACCAGAGCCGCGACCATGGCGAAGGCGCTGAGCCAGCCGAACAGCCGCAGTGAAGGCAGGTCCGAAAACACGGTCACCACCAGACCACAGGCCAGCACCACGGTGGTGAGGATCAAGGCCGGCCCCATCAGCACGGTTGCGCGCTCAACCGCCTTGGCGGCGCCGACGCCCGGCTGACTCTCCGATCGCAGGCGGTTGAGAAAGTGGATGGTCGCACTCAGTCCAAGGCCGAACGACACGGTAAGCGCGACCACGCTGGCGAATTGCAGCCCCTCCCCGAGCAACCACAACAACGTGCCCGACAGCACGACCGGGAAAATTCCGGGCAGGATACAGGCAAACATCACGACGATCGAACGGAACGCCAGTCCGATAAACACCGCCACCAGCACAAACTCGATCGTAAGGCCGTGGTTGAGCTTCTCTATCATGCCGGCGCTGTTGCGCGCGGCGATGGCGGACAGGCCGGTGACGGCCACCTCATAACCGGGATGCGCTGTCCTGACGGCATCCATGGCGCGGTCGAGCTTCTCGACCACCGGCAGAATCTGGCTCGAATCGCGGTCAGGCACGCGGCCCGACACCACGACCGCCGTCTGGTCCTCGGAGATAAAGCGGCGTACCAGATGCTCGGGAATGACGCTGACATATTCCTTGAGGGTCGCGACATCGTGGCTGCCGGCCTTTTCGGCGAGCCATCGCCGCAATGTTTCGATCGACCAGACATTGCCGACGCCGGCCTGCTCCTCCACCAGCTTGTGGACCGCGGCGATCGTGGCCAGCGTCTGCGGCGAATACAGAGTTTCGCCGGCGGGGAATTCGATCAGAATGTCAATCGGATTGGCGCCGGTAAGCTTGGCATCGAGGCGGCCGCTCGCCGCCACCGCCTGCTCCCTGTCCGGAACCTGATCGGCAAGCCGGTAACGCGGCTCCAGGCTGGCGTAGACCACGGCCAGTCCACCGACCACCAGCAGCGCCAGCACGCTGAAGAAGCCGGGATGCCCCACCATCCGCTCCGCGATCCAGGCGCAGAAGCGGCGCAGCGCCTGCACGCCCCAGTCCGCTGTCTTGAACTTCTCCGCGAAACGCCGTTCGTCGCGAACCAGCAGAACGCCGAACGCCGGCACCAGCAGCAGCACCGCGAGCAGCGCGATGATCGTCGCCAGCAGTCCGGCCTCGCCGAAGCTGCGAATCAGGTCCGAGTTCGAGAATTGCAGCGCGATGAAGGAAATTCCGGCGGTGGCATGGGTCAGGACGCAAGCGGGCCCGACGACGAGGACGGCATTGCGGAAGGCGGAATACTTGTCCTCGCCGGCGATCAGGCGGTCGCGCGCCGCGAACGTCAACTGCATCGAATCGGAAAAACTGATGACCATGATGAGCGGGGTCATCACATTGAGGAACATGTTGAGGCTGAAGTTCGCCCAGCCCAGCACGCCCAACGACAGCAGAATGGCAAGCAGCGGCGGAAACGCCGCAATGACCATGAAGGAGACCTTGCGAAAGAACACGATCGCGATCAGGCAGCCCGCCAGAATGCCGGCGACGTTGTAGATGATCCCGTCGCGCTCCACGGCGTTGCGGATTTCGAGCTGCATCACCGGCACGCCGGACAGCTCTTTGGTAAGTCCGGTGTCCGCAAGATCGTCGTTCATGACCTGGCGGATCTGGCCGACGGTCGCCTTCAGCTTGCTGTCACTGACGATCGACGGCTCCAGCGACAGCACGACCAGCGCCAGCGTGCCATCCTCCGACAGCAGCTTGCCGCGAATGATCTCGTTGGATTTCACGGTCTCGATGAACTGGTCGTATTCAGCGCCTTGCGGCAGTTCGGATGGAAACAGCGCCGCAGGCAGCTTGCCCGGCTCGGGCGCCTGACGCGCCGAGAACAACGATATCAGGCCGCGCACGCCATCCACCAGTTGCAGATCGGTGACCAGATCCCGCAGCTTTTCGAGGTTATCGCGTTCGAGCAGCGTCTTGCCCTCGACCACGACCAGCACATCGAATTCGGTCGACGGGAAGCGCCTGGTGACTTCCTCGTACTGGCGATATTCCTTTGTATCAGAACGGAACAGCTGGCTTAGTGAATCATCGATCTGGATACGCTGGATCCCGAACACAGCGCCGACGACCATGGCCAGCAGAATGACGCAGGACAGGATGGGCGCGCGCATCGCAATCAGCCCGATCCGCTCGAATCCGAAAGCGATGCTGAATGACCGCCTGTCCGGCCTGGTCATATCGGCCGCATCGGGATTTCGCTCATGCATGTGCTGTCCGTTCCGTCGAGAACCCATCGTTTGGCAAATTTCCGGAAAGCCCCGGAGCAGACCCTGAAACCGCGGACGGCCGGCCCGGTTCTGACAGCATGCGTCGATTGTCGGGCGCAACGTCTAGAGCATGATCCCGATAAGTGGAAACCGGTTTTCGGAAAAGATCATGCTCAAAACAAAAAATAAGCGACGAGTCTGTTTCAACGCAGTTGAAACAGACTCTAGCCGTTTCCCGGATAGACTACAAGCAAGGGCGGATCACGCTGTTATCCGCGCCGCTCACGTCAAAATGACCTCAGTTCGAGAGACTTTTGAACACGAGCGCTCCTGTCATTTCTGCCTTGCACCGCCGCGCCCGCGAAGCCGGCCGGTCCGGCGGTTTTATTGATGTCGATTTTATCAGATGGGCGTGACCCGCTGGCCGCTCGGCCGGTCAGCCCGGAGGGTCGGCACGGTCGCGATCGCTTTATGTTCGGTGGGAACGGCGATTCCGGCGGATTCCCGAAGTTTCAACGAATAATAGGAAGCATTGGTTTTGCCGCGAGAGGCCGAGCGCGCGAACATGATCAGATGATGGGCCACCAGAACCGAGCTGATGAGGTATTCGATCTCGCCTCGCGCCAGCCTGCGCAGCGCGAATTTCCAGAACACGCGCCTGTAATCGCCGCGCACCCCCACCTTCCAGAAAATGTTGCGAAGCATGGTCAGGCCAAGCTTGATATTCCGCCATGACCTCTGCTGCGGCGTGCGCGGCTGAATCCGTTTCGGATAGGTTTCGCGGATCTGGTACTCGTAGCGCTCCAGAAGCTTTTCAGGTTCGTACGCGCGGCCCATGCAATCGCGCCAGGTCGCAACGACGTGATCATAAGGCAAGCGGAAATCGACGTTGGAATCGCGGCTGTCGTCCTCGATCAGGCGATTCTCGCGTTTCAACCGATCCCACAACGGCGTCTTCGGCAGGGCCTGCAGGAGATTGATGGTCAAAAGCGGTATCCGGGAGTGATCAATGAACTCCAGCAAATGCTGTCCGGTTTCTGGCTTGTCGGTATCGAGTCCGAGAATGATGCCGGAGACCACCTCCATGCCGTAATCGTTCAGCGTCCTGATCGCCTCCATGATGGGAACCATCATGTTGTGATCCTTGTGCATCGCCTTCAGCGCCACCGGATCCGGCGTCTCGATGCCGCAGAAGATCGTCGCGAAGAATGCCTCGCGCATCTGCGACAGAATCTCCGGACGCTTGGCGATGTTCAGCGTCGCCTCGCAGGAAAAGCGCAGCACGTAACCGGTCTTCTTTTGCCATTCGATCAGATGCGGCAGAAGCTCCAGCGCGGCCTTCCGGTTGCCGATGAAATTGTCATCAACGAAATAAACCGAGCCGCTGATGCCGCATTCCAGCAGCTTGTCGAGTTCACGCGTGATCTGCTCGGGAGTCTTGAGGCGCGGATTGCGGCCATAAAGGCCGGGAATGTCGCAGAACTCGCATTGATAAGGGCAGCCGCTGGAATACTGGATGCTGCCCAGGAAATAATGCCTGATGTCGGCCAGCTCGTAAGCGGGAATGGGAAACTTGTCCATGTCCAGCCGGCTGGCGGTTTTGAGGACGACCTGAGCGGCGGGCCGCGACGGATCGCGCGCCAGCCGTTCGATCAGTTCGTCCGTGGCGTCGCCGAGTTCGCCGACGTGAAGGTAGTCGAAGGACGGATAGTAATCCGGGCAGGCGCTGACCGATGGCCCGCCGAGCGCGACGGAAAGATTGAAAGCGTGGGCGCGGCGGCAGATATCGTTCATCTGCTGGCGCTGGATGTGCATGCCGCTGACAAATACGGCTTCGGCCCATTCGAAATCCTCATCGGTCGCGAAGCGAATGTTCTCGTCGATGAACCGGACCTTCCAATCGGCAGGAAGATAGGCCGCGATCAGCAGAAGTCCCTGCGGCGGCATGAAGGCCTGTACGCCACCGGTCAGCGGATAGGCGTGTTCAAACGTTCCGAACGAGGACGTGTAGCGGGGGAAGACGCAAAGAATACGCCGAACGCCATGCTGACCAATACCCCTCATCGCAGCTTCCCCATCGTGCAAAGGCATATCAAACGAAAACCGTTGTCAACGCCTTCACGCCGATGTTGGTTCCGCCGGTTGCCGTTGAAAGCTGCGCAACAAATCCTTCAACAATGTGGCGAAGCTGAAGAGCGTCCGGCGTGGCAGGCGCGCGCACGATTTCCGCCGCGACACATCATTGAGAAAGCCAGGGATGGCTTTGGCTTCATCAAAGCCGGAATGGCTTCAGCCGCGAACGATCGGCTCGATCGCCGCCGCGAGTTCGAAAATCCGGCGATCCGCTCCTCCCGTCCCGGCAAGCATCAGGCCAACCGGCGGCTCGCCCTCGCGATGACAGGGCAGCGAGATCGCGCATCCATCGAGGGTGTTGATCAGCGAACAGTTGCGCAGCGAAAGCATGTTGGCTTTCACATAGGCTGCATCATCGGCGAGATCAGCTATCAGCGGCGGCGCGATGGCCACGGTCGGCGACACCAGTCCGTCGTAGGGCGCAGCGCGACGCTCGAAACTTCCGATGATCGCGCGGCGAATAGCGAGCAGATCAACATAGTCAGCCGCGCTGATGCTTTCGCCACGCCGAATGCGGCTGAGAACGCGGGGGTCGTACAGTTGAGCCCTTTCAGCGATCAGCGCGCGGTGCCAGGCCCAACTTTCCGCCGCAGCAAATCCGCCCCCGACGTTCAGCGCCGCGACCTCGGCAAACTCGGGAACGGCGATGTGATCGATCAGGACGCCTGCATCGGCCAGCCGGTCCAGCGCGCGCTCGAAGGCCGACGCAACGGCGGGATCGAGGTCGTCCAGCATCACCGTGGTCGGCGCGGCAAACCGCAGCCCTCTTACCGGACGCGGCGCAACCGCCGTGACCGGTTCGTCCGCCAGAACCGCGTCCAGCACCGCGCAGCAGCCGACCGAACGCGCAATCGGGCCGTAGCTGTCCAGCGTGGCGGACAGCGGGACGCCGCCATCGAGCGGAATGCGGCGCGCGGTCGGCTTGTAGCCGACGATGCCGCAATAGGCCGCCGGAATCCGGCACGATCCGCCGGTGTCGGTGCCGAGCGCGCCATGCGCCATGCCATCCGTGACCGAAACCGCCGCGCCTGACGACGATCCGCCCGGCACATGGCCGACATCGCGCCGCCAGCCATTTTTCGGCGTGCCATAGTGCGGATTGATGCCCAGACCCGAATAGGCGAATTCGGTCATGTTGGTGCGTCCGATCACCACAAAGCCAGCCCGGCGCAGACGCGCCACTACCGGAGCATCCTCCGCTGCCGGCGGCGCATGCTTGAGCGCCAGCGACCCGGCGCGCGAGACCTGCCCTTTGACATCGAACAGATCCTTGATCGACACCGGAATGCCGGCGTATGGCGACGGCGCGGCGTTGACCGCGCGCAATTTATCCATGGCCTCGGCCGCGGCGATCGCGCCTTCCGCATCGACCTGAATGAACACACGCGCGCCCTCTCCCGCCGGGTCCGCGATTTTGGCAAGGCAGTCGCTGACGAGCGCGAGCGCCGTGGCGCGGCCCGCCGCGAGATCGGCGGCGAGCGAGGCCAGGGTCGGTTGATCAGGCATGGCGAATCTCGCAGGCGGACGGATGAATAGATGGCGCCTTAGCCGCTGTTGCGCAGGCCCGCGGAAATTCCGTTGATGGTGAGCTGGATGCCCCGCAGCACCTGCTCGTCCCCGCATTGTGCGCGATGGTCCTTCAGGAGTTCGACCTGCACATGGTTGAGCGGATCGAGATAGGGGAAGCGATTGCGGATCGAGCGCTCAAGCAGCGGATTACCGGCAAGCAACCGCTCCTGCCCCATGATGGCGAGCAGCTTGTCGATGGTGAGATGCCACTCGCGCCGAATGCGTCCGAAGATCGCCTCGCGAAGCTCGACGTCGGGCACCAGATCGGCATAACGCGACGCGATCGCGATCGAACTTTTCGCAAGCACCATGTCCATGTTGGAAAGCAGCATGCGGAAGAAGGGCCACTCCCCGTAAAGCTCCTGCAGGAACGCCATGCCCTTGTCGGGATGGTTGGCTATCCACGCCTCCACCGCGCTGCCGAACCCGTACCAGCCCGGCAGCATCACCCGGCATTGCGCCCAACTGAAAACCCACGGAATCGCCCGGAGGTCCTCGATCCGGCGCGTCTTCTTGCGCGACGCCGGCCGGCTGCCGATGTTCAATGTGGAGATTTCATTGATGACGGTGGAGGCCCAGAAATAATCCTCGAAACCAGGCGTTTCAAACACGAGGTCGCGATAGGCCTTGTAGGCCAGCGACGACAGCGACTCCATCGCGTCGAGGTATTCCAGACTCGGGGCGCTCTGCCGCGGCTGCAACAGGCTGGCCTCCAGCGTCGCGGCGGCGAGGATCTCCAGATTGGAGCGGCCCACCTCGGCGTTGGAATACTTGCTGGAGATGATTTCACCCTGTTCGGTAATCCTGATCTGGCCGTTCACCGCGCCACCGGGCTGCGCGAGGATGGCGTCGTAGCTCGGCCCCCCGCCGCGGCCGACCGAGCCGCCGCGGCCGTGAAACAGGCGCAGCCGCACCTTGTGGCGCTCGAACACCTCGACCAGGCCGATCTCGGCCTTGTAAAGCTCCCATCCCGACGTGACGAAGCCGCCGTCCTTGTTGCTGTCGGAATAGCCGAGCATCACCTCCTGCAAGCCTCCGCGGCTGTCGACCAGCGCCCGATACTCCGGCAGCGACAGCAACCGGTCCATGATGCCGGCACAGGCCTGCAAGTCCTCGATGGTCTCGAACAACGGCACGATATTCATGGCGCTGTGCCCGGAGGGATCGACGAGGTCGGCCTCCTTGAGCAGCAGCGCGACTTCGAGCAGGTCGGAAATGCCTTCGGTCATCGAGACGATGCATTGAGGGATCGCATCCGGGCCAAGCGTTCCGTGCGCCTCCGCCGCGGCATGGAACACCGCAAGCTCGCCCTGCGTCTCGTCGCTGTATGTGATGAACGGCGAGGTCAGCGGACGCGCGCTGCGCAGCTCCCTGAGCAGCAGAACGATACGCGCCTCCTCGTCCAGCGTCAGATAGGACGTGCCCGGACTGGCGGCGGCGAGCAGTTCGGCGATCGTTCTTTCATGAACGGTGGAGTTCTGCCGCAGGTCGAGACAGGCGAGATGGAAACCGAAACAGTCGGCGGCGCGGCGTAGTTTGCGGAGCCGCCCGCGCGCGATCACCCCCGAATTATTCGCGGTCAACGAGTGGTGGAGAATATCGAGATCGGCGCTGAACTCGGCGGCGCTCGCATAGGGTGGAGCCGCGCCGTATGGCGGGCGCAGCGTGTCCGCTTTCAGTTTCACGGCGGTGGCCGAAAGCCGCGCGTAAATGCCTGATACCGCGAGGCGGTAGGGCTCGCCGCGACGATGCGGCGAGGTGTCGGCCGATCGCTCGGCCAGCGAGCTCAGCTCCGGCGAGACATCCGTGAGATCGGCGGCCAGCGACAGTTCGCGGCCGAGTTCGTGCAGTTCATCGAGATAGTGACGCAGTATCCGCGAGACCTGCCAATGGAGGGTGCCGCGCATGACGTCCGCCGTCACGAAAGGATTGCCGTCTCGATCGCCGCCGATCCAGCTTCCGATCCGCAGGAACGACGCGATCTCGTTCGCGGCGCCGCTGTCGTCGGGGTCGCGCAGGCGATCTTCCAGCATGCAGTGCAGACGCGGCACCTCGCGCAGGAACGTATAGTCGTAAAACGACAGGCCGTTAGCGACCTCATCGAGCACCGTCAGCTTGGTCCGCCGCAGGAGGTCGGTCTGCCACAGCGTCAGCACCGCGCGGCGCAACTGCTCCTCGCTGGCCTCGTATTCGTCCGGCGTGAGCTGCATCCGTTCGCGGCGGTCGAGCAGCGCCGCGACTTCCATCTCGCGATCGATGGTGCTTTTACGGCGAACCTCGGTCGGATGGGCGGTCAGCACCGGACTGACCACGGCGCTGTCGAAAAAATCCCGCAACTCGGCCGCGCTGAACCCGGCCTTGCGGGCGCAGGCAAGCGTGTGCGCCAGCCGGCCCTGATGCCGCGCCCCATCCGCAAGGGTCTGGCTGCGCATCTGGCGGATATTGTTCTGATCCTCGGCGATGTTGGCCAGATGCGAGAAATAGCTGAAGGCGCGGACGACAAGCACCGTCTCATCCGTCGACATGCCGTCGAGGATGGCTTCCAGTTCGCGCCGCGCGGGCTTGTCGTCGTCGCGGTGAAAGCGGATCGAGGTCTGCCGGATGCGCTCGACCAGATCGAACGCCTCCGGTCCCTCGCGATCACGCACGGTATCGCCGAGAATACGCCCGAGCAGCCGGATATCGTCGCGCAGCCTTGCGTCGAGGTCGGCGGCGTCAGACTCCGGCTGACCTCCACGAGGTAACGGCATCAGACTGGACATCACGCTGCTCCTGAAAAGTCGGCTCTTCAGTGGCAATTTTCCTGCTGCAACGCAAGAAATGCCGGCCCCCTGATGCACAAAAGATGGACGGCCTGGGAAAAAGGCAGGCGGTCCCGGGGCATGGTCGAACCGGCGGAATGAGGCGCGACGCCGCCAACGCCCGGCCGCCCAAGTTATAAGAAAACCAGTGTCATAGGTTCTTTGTCCCCGGATTATGCAAGGGGCGGCGGTAGCGCCGCGCCGAAAGCGGGGTTATCCTCGCAGAAAGAGATCACACCGTCATTTCAAAGGACGATCCTGCATGTCCGTCCGCTCAGGATCCAGGTCGGTCCTGAAAAGCGCCAGGGGCTCGCGCGCTTGAACCCGATGCGCCAGACAGTATCCGCGCCATCGGCGACCGCGCCGCCCCGGCCGGGCTGGAGCACAAGGCGCAGGTCGCGCGGGCCAATTCCCCGCAAATCGCTCTCATTATCGCGAAAGGCCGAGATCGTATTTTGGTATTTCAAACGCCAGCGCTCCGGCGTCGGACGGTGGCGGTCATTTCCCGGAGGAATCGATGTCCAGCCCCGCCCCTGTCACCGACTGGGTTCACGATTTTGACCATACCGACCCTCGCTGGACCGAAAATCCCTACCCGATCTGGGACGAGCTGCGCGCCCAATGTCCCGTCGCTCACACCGACCGCTTTCTCGGAGTCTACCTGCCGACCACCTATGAGGCGGTGAAGGAAATCTGCCACAACACCGAGCATTTTTCGTCGCGCCGCGTGGTGGTCCGCAACTTCCGCCCGGAGCCGCCGCCGCCGGCGCCGCCGATCACGTCGGACCCGCCAGCGCACAAGCACGCCAAGCAGATCCTGCTCCCGCCTTTTGCGCCTGAAGCCGTGGCGAAGCTGAAGCCGAGGATACGCGCGATCTGCAATGAACTGATCGACGGTTTCATAAACGAGAAAAGCTGCGACGCGGCGGCCCGCTATACACGATACATTCCGACCCGGGCCATCACCATCATGCTGGGCGTGCCGGAAAAGGACGGCGATCTCTTCACCCGGTGGATTCATGAAATACTTGAGGTCGGACTGAATGATGACGCGGCGGTGATGCAGGCCGTTCATGAAATGGTCGCCTATTTCGCCGGGCAGATCGAAGCAAGAAAAAAGCACCCGACCGATGACCTGATCGCGACATTGATGAATGCGCGGGGCGAGGACGGACAACCGTTGACGGACATGCATGTCCAGGGCGCGCTGCGCTTGCTGCTGGTCGCCGGCATCGACACCGCGTGGAGCGCCATCGGCTCCTCGTTGTGGCACCTCGCGCAAACGCCGGCGGATCGCGAGCGTCTCATCGCCGAGCCGGAACTGATACCGACCGCCGTCGAGGAATTCCTGCGCGCCTTCGCGCCGGCCACGTCGGGGCGCGAGGTCATGAAAGAAACCACCGTGAGCGGCTGTCCGATGAAGCCCGGCAACATGGTGCTGCTATCCTTCCCGGCCGCCAACCGCGACCCGGCCGTCTTCCCCGACGCCGACAAGATCATCATCGACCGCAAGGAGAACCGCCACATCGCCTTCGGCGTCGGCATCCATCGCTGCGTCGGCGCCCACCTTGCGCGCATGGAGATGATCGTTGCGATCGAAGAGTGGCTCAAACGAATTCCGGATTTCCGGCTCGATCCGTCAGGCGAGGTGAAATGGTCCGAGGGCAGCGTGCGCGGCCCGCGCCAGCTTCCGCTGCTGCTCGGCAAGGCTTGAAGTCTGATCTAACCGCGCAAAAGAAGGAAGCGAGACGTGCCGCACGAACGTTTCCAGTTTTCGGGATCGGGTGGTCATAAACTTGCGGCCACGCTGGACCTCCCCGACGGCGAACCGGTAGCCTACGCGCTGTTCGCTCATTGCTTTACCTGCGGCAAGGACGTGCTTGCGGCACGGCGCATCGCCGCCGGGCTGACGAGGCGGGGGATAGCTGTTCTGCGATTCGACTTCACCGGCCTCGGCGCCAGTGAAGGCGAATTCGCCAACAGCACGTTCTCCTCCAATGTCGCTGATCTCGTGCTCGCGGCCGACCATTTGCGGCAGATGCGCAAGGCGCCGGCGCTTCTGATCGGCCACAGCCTCGGCGGCGCGGCCGTGCTCGCTGCCGCGGCACGGATTCCTGAAGCAGAAGCGGTGGTGACGATCGCCGCGCCGTCCGATCCCGCGCATGTCACGCACCTGTTCGCCGATCACGTCGCGGACATCCGCGCGCAAGGCACGGTCGAGGTGTCCCTCGCCGGCCGCCCGTTTCCGATCAGCCGGCAATTTCTCGACGATATCGCCGAGCACAACCTGACGGAGCAGATCGCGAACCTGCGAAAAGCGTTGCTCGTCCTGCATTCACCGACCGATGACATCGTCGGCATCGACAACGCCACCCGCATCTTCGTTGCTGCAAAACATCCCAAGAGCTTCATATCGCTCGCCGGCGCCGATCATCTGCTAAGCGAGAGGCGCGATACCGGCTACGTGGCTGAGGTGATCGCCTCCTGGGCGCAGCGTTATCTCGAATCGCAGCCCCACGGCGCCGCCGAAAGTCCCACCTCGCGCGACGTGGTCGTCCGGGAAACCGGTCACGGCAAATTCCAGCAGGCCGTGACCGTCGGCCCCCATCGTTTGACGGCCGACGAGCCGATACCGGTCGGAGGCGACGATACCGGACCCGGGCCTTACGACTTCCTGCTTGCGGCGCTCGGCGCGTGCACCTCGATGACGCTGCGATTATACGCCGAGCGAAAGGCGCTGCCGCTCGATCGCGTAACGGTAACCCTGCGGCACAACAAGGTTCATGCGGCGGATTGCGCCGAGTGCGAAACCAAAACCGGTACGCTCGACCAGATCGAGCGCGAGATCGCGATGGAAGGAACGCTCGACCCGGAGCAGCGGCAGAAACTGATCGACATCGCGGACAAGTGTCCGGTTCACAGGACGCTGACCTCGGAGGTTCGCATCACGACACGCACGGCAAGCCGCTGAACCAGCGTCCGCTCCCAGCGTTGACCGCGAACCTGAGCCAGCACGCCCGCCTACAACGTTTTCGAGCGAAGTGGATACCGGTTCGCTTGAAAGCTCTCTAACACCTCGCCGCCTCTATTTCTTGCCTGTTGTTCGCCCGGTCCCGAGTCCCGACATGTTGACGAACATATCCTGAAAGCGCTCCGCCATCTTGGGATCGAACCAGTCCTTCATGATCGCTTCCGGCGAGAACTTGTCGAGGTTCTCCGCCATCTTTTGCTGAAGCTTGTCCATCACGGCGTTCTGCATCGGCTGAACGTCCGGGAGCCCCAAAAACTGGCGGGCCTCAAGGGGCGTACACTCGATCTCGATGTTCATCTTCATGGCGCACTCCGGGAAGGGGCTTGATACCAGCGGGAAGACAATATCGCCGCGATGACAGCCGTGGCGCAAGCGCCATGCGAGCCGCATAAGGTTTCAACGAAAGCGCTCCGCGGCAAACGGTCTCGGGTCCGCAAACGGCTCGGCGCCCGTCATCATCTCGGCGAGCAGTCGGCCCGTGACGGGGCCCAGGGTCAGACCGTGATGCTGGTGTCCGAAGTTGAACCACAACCCTCCATGTCGGGCCGCCTTTCCGATCACCGGCAGCATATCCGGCATGCACGGACGCCGTCCCATCCAGGGCACGGCCTCGATCGCCTCGCCGAGGGGAAACAATTCTCGCGCCAGAGGCAGCGTTCGTTCGATCTGCACGGGGGTCGGCGGCGCATCACGCCGCGCGAATTCCGCGCCGGTCGTCAGGCGCACGCCCTGATTCATTGGCGCCAGCAGATAGCCGCGATCCGAATCGAGAACGGGACGATTGAGAACCGCGTTGCCGCGCGGCCTCAGATGCAGATGATACCCGCGCTTGATGCCGAGCGGCATGTCGTAGCCGAGCGGACGGAAGACATCATCGGACCATGGGCCCATGGCAATCACGGCCTCGCGTCCCATCAGTGCTCCGTTCGGGCCCTCGACGCGCCATGCCGCCTCACCTTGCGTCAGCGTGCGCGCGTCGGCCGCCATGAAACGCCCGCCTCGACGCACGAACAACGCGGCATAAGCCTTCGTCAGCGCTCCCGGATCCGGAATAAAGCCCGGCGCGGGCCAGTGAATGGCGCCAGCGAAGTTTCCGGACAGATTCGGCTCGCGCGCGGCGATCGCCCTGGCGTCGAGGATATCTCCTTCAACCCCGTACGGGCGAACGCGTTCGAGATCAGCGATGCCCTTGTCCAGCGTCGCTGTCGACCGGAACAGCTTGATCCAGCCGGTCCGACGCAGAAGCTGCGGCACGCCCGCTTCCGCGATCAGGGCTTCATGCTCGGCAAGGCTGCGGCTGATCAGCGGCAGAGCAGCCATCGCGCTGCGGAGCGCGCGTTCGGGCGCGGATGCAAAAACATAGCGGATCAGCCACGGCAGAAACGCAGGCAGATCGCGGAAACGATAATGCGCTTCGGGAAAACGGTTCAGCGCATAGCGCAGAACCTGACGCAGGTCATAAGGAAACACGTACGGGAAAACCGACGCGGATTCGATCAGGCCTGCGTTGCCGTAGCTCGTCTCCTGGCCCACGCCGTCGTGCCGGTCGACCAGGATGACATCGCGCCCCCGCTTCTGGAGATGCAGCGCCGCGGAAACGCCGACAATTCCCGCGCCGAGGACCAGGACATCTGATTTGACTAGAGCCTTTCCGCTTCTGATAGAATCAGAAGCGGGCTCTATGATTTTGTTTTGTCGCGTTTTCTTCACGCGAACCGGTGTCCACTTCGCTTGAAAACGCTCTAGCGCCACACGGATCTCCGAACGCAGGATCGTACGGCCTCGCCGAACGTTACCCTTCAAACTTAAGTATTGCGGTTCAGGTGCGCAAACCGCCCCGCTTTGGGTGGCGATTGTCCGCCATCCTCAACTTGCAGATCGCCGCCTTGCGGACACGCCGGACCATGGGAGCGGCGGCGCGGTAATCGTGGCGGGACACATCTCGGCCTTCGCCGGGTGACAGCCGGCGAGAGTTTATGGACGAGAGTTCATGTCGGTCGCAGGGCTTTCGACTCCATGTCGAATTCGGCGATCTGCCTGCGGCGTTCGGACTTGGTGCCGCTAAGGTGATCGGTCGCGATCGCGACATAGACCGCCGGAAGCACGAACAGGGTGAACAGCGTTCCGATCATCATGCCGGCCACGACCACGAGACCGATCGAGAACCGGCTCGCCGCGCCCGCTCCCGACGCCGTCAGCAGCGGCAGCAGACCTGTAACCATTGCCGCGGTCGTCATCAGGATGGGACGCAGCCTGACCCGCGCGGCTTTCTCGATCGCCAACCGCTTGTTGAGCTTCTCGTTGATCTGAAGTTCGTTGGCGAATTCGACCATCAGGATGCCGTGCTTGCTGATAAGGCCGATCAGCGTCAGCAGGCCAACCTGGGTATAGATGTTGATCGTCGCGACGCCGAAGAACAGCGGGATCAGTGCGCCGAGGATCGCCATCGGCACGCTGATCATGATGACGAGCGGGTCGCGCAGGCTTTCGAACTGCGCCGCCAGCACCAGGAAGATGATGATGAGCGCGAAGCCGAAGGCAATCGCGAGCTGATTGCCTTCGGTGACGTATTGCCGTGCGTCGGCGAGATAATCGTGACTGAATCCCTTCGGCAGGTTTTTCGCCTGCTGTTCGAGGAACTCCACGGCCTTGCCCACCGTCACGCCCGGCATCGGCACGGCCTGGAAGGTCGCCGCATTGAGCTGGTTGTAGTGGGTCAGCGCATTGGGATCGGTTTCAGTCTTGATCGAGACCAGCGTGGACAGCGGAATCTGCTGGCCGCCGGCTCCCGGCACGTAATACCCATCGAGGGATTGCGGCGACAGGCGCTCGCCGCGCGGCACCTGCGGGATCACCTGATAGGAGCGCCCCTGGAGGTTGAACCGGTTCACATAATTGCCGCCGAGCAACGTCGCCAGCGTCCCGCCGAGCTGCTGCATGGTGACGCCGAGGTCGTTCGCCTTGGTCCGATCGATGGCGACGCGCACCACCGGCTGGTTATAGTCGAGATCGCTGTCGGAGACGATGAACAGACCGCTTTTCTTCGCCGCGTCCTTGAGCTTGTTCATTTCCTCATAGACCGTCTGGAAGCTGGAAGTGCTGTAGAGCACCATCTGGACCGGCAGACCACCCGGACCGCCCGGCAGCGGCGGCCGGTTGAAGGCGAAAGCGTTCACGCCCTCGACCTTGCTGATTTCAGCCTGCACCAGCGGCTTGATGGTCATCGCGGAGCGCTTGCGTTCGTCCCACGGTTTCAACAACATGCCGGCGATGCCATCGTTGATGCCGTTGGTGCCGTTGATCACGAAGCGCAGGTCGGTCTCGGGAAACCCTGCATAAGCCTTGTCGAGCTTGTCGCCGTAAAAATCCATGTAGTCGATGTTGGCGTATTTCGGCGCCTTGATGACCGCGAACACGATGCCCTGATCCTCTTCGGGCGCCAGCTCGGTCGAGGTGTTCGTGTAGAGAAAGCCGACCAGCCCGAGGATCGTCACCGCGAATAGCGCCGTCACCGGCCGGTAGTCGAGCGAGCGATCCAGCTTCCGACCGTACCAGTCGGTAACCGAACTGAATATCCTGTCGACCTTGGTGGCGAACCATCCCTGCCCGCCGTGCTTGAGCAGCACCGAGCACATCATCGGCGACAGTGTCAGCGCGATGACGCCGGAGACGATCACCGCCCCCGCCAGCGTGAAAGCGAATTCGCGAAACAGCGCGCCGGTGAGACCACCGAGGAAGCCGATCGGCGCATACACCGCGGCCAGCGTGATCGTCATCGAGATGACCGGGCCGACGATTTCGCGCGCGCCCTGCAAGGACGCCTGAACCGCCGACTTGCCCTCTTCGAGATGCCGGTGGATATTCTCAACCACAACGATGGCGTCATCGACCACAAGGCCGATCGCCAGCACCATCGCCAGCAGCGTCAGCAGGTTGAAGCTGAAACCCGCCACCATCATCAGCGCGCAGACGCCGATCAGCGACAGCGGGATCGTCACCACCGGGATGATGACCGAACGCAGCGAGGCGAGAAACAGGAAGATCACGACGATAACGATGAGGACCGCCTCGATCAGCGTGTTCTGCACCTCGTGAATCGAGGAGGTAATGAACTTGGTCGAGTCGTAAGCCACCTTCATCTTCATCGAGGGAGGAAGATTCCGCTCAATGTCCGGAAACAGCGCCCGCACTCCGGAAACAATGTTCAGCGGGTTGCCCTGCGGGGTCGCCTGCACGCCGATGAAGATCGCACGCTGCCCGCTGAAAGCAACGCTGGCGTTGGTGCTTTGCGCCGCAAGCTCCACCGTGGCGATGTCTTCCATGCGCACGAAGCCGCCGTCCTTGGCCTTCACCGTCATGCGCTTGAACTGCTCGACGCTTTGCAGGTCGGTATTGGTGGTAACGTTGGAGATCGTATAATAGCCCTTGGTCTGGCCCGCCGCCGCCTGGAAGTTGTTGGCGGCGATCGCGATGGCGACTTCCGCCGTGGTCACGTTGCGCCCGGCCATCTTCATCGGATCAAGCCATACCCTCATCGCGAAGGTCTGACCGCCGAGAATGTCGGCCGAAGCCACGCCGTCCACCGTCGACAGGATGGGCTGCACCACGCGCGTCAGATAATCGGAAATGGCCGAGCCCGACAACTCGTCGCTCGAGAAGCCGATATACATCACCGCCGTGGTCTCGCCGGTGGACTTCAGGATCACCGGGTCGTTGGCTTCCTTCGGGATCAGATATCTCACCGAATTGACCTTCGACAAAACCTCGGTGAGCGCCGCGTTCGGATCGAAGTTCAGCTTGACGTAGACCTTGATCTGGCTCTGACCCTGGGTCGAGGTGGAGGTGATGTAGTCAACGCCTTCGGCCGACGCGACCGCCTGCTCGATCGGCGTGGTGATAAAGCCCTGCATCAGATCCGGCGACGCGCCCGGATAGATCGTGGAGACGGTGATCACGGTGTTGGACAGCTTCGGATACTGCCGGACCGGCAGATTGAAGGCCGCCGCCAGGCCGATCAGCAGGATCAGCAGACTGACGACGACCGACAATACCGGCCGCTTGATGAAGATGTCCGTGAATGCCATGAAGGCGCTCCATTGACGCGTGGCTGCTCCGGCGAGCGGAGCATGACCGCGAGACGTTCGATCGATCCGGATCCGCCACGTGACGGATCCGGCTCTAGAGTCTTTCACCGCTTCATGGAAACGGTGAAAGACTCTATCTTTATGTTTTGACGCGTTTTCTTCACGCGAACCGGATTCCACTTCGCTCGAAAACGCTATAGTATCAGTTCAGCGGCGGCTCCGCCGGAATCTGCGGCATCGGATCCTTCGAGATCTCGACCGCGGCTCCCGACTGCAGCTTGAGCTGGCCGACCGCGGCGACCCTGTCGCCGGGCTGCACGCCTTTCTCGATGATCGCGCGACCATTGATCCGGTCGCCGGTGCGGACAAAGGTGCGCTCGACCGTCAGGCTGGTCTTGCCGTCATCCTCCTTCTTCTCCTTGATGAGATAGACGGAGTCGCCATACAGCGTGTAATCGACCGCGGTTTCCGGGACCGTGACAGCCGGCGGCTTGTCCGGCAGCACCACGATCACATCGGCGAACATGCCGGGTTTAAGGATGTTGTCCGGGTTGACGATGGTGGCCTGGACGCGAATGTTGCGGGTTTCGGTGGCTATCTGGGGCTCGATGGTGGTGATCTTGCCGTCAAACTCCCTGCCCGGATAGGCATCGACCGACACCCGCACCGTCTGGCCGACCGCAAGCCGCGCGCTGTCCTTTTCAGTCACGGTGAAGTTCGCGAACAGGGTCGACAGATCGGTCAGCGACACGATCTGCGTCCCCGCGGTCAGGAACTGTCCCACTTCCACCTGACGCACGCCGAGCACGCCGTCGAACGGCGCGCGCACCAGCTTCTGCGAAATGATCGCTTCGGTCTTGGCGATGCCGGCATTGGCCTGGTCGAAAGCGGCCTGCGTCTGGTCCACCGTCACCTGCGGACCGACCTGGCGCGCGGCGAGCTGCCTCGCCCGTTCCAGGGCAAGTCTTGAGACCGTCGCCTGGGCCTTGAAGCTGGCCAGATCGCCCTGCTCCGGCTGGTCGAACAGTTGAACCAGCGGCGCCCCCTTGACGACGCGGCTGCCGGCCGTGAACAAAATCTCGGTGATGCGCCCGTTCACATCGGACGTCACGTTGACCTGATGCACCGCGGCCAGGCTGCCCACCGCCCGCTGCAGATTGGGCAGGACTTCCGATTTGACCTCGACCGCGCTGATGGTCACCGGCGGCGGTTTATTGTTGGCGAAGAACTGCGCGATCATGTGCGCGCGGAACGCGTTGAACCCGACCAGCCCGCCGACCAGCAATACAAGCAGTATGCCGGCAATGATGAACCAGCGCACCATGCGCACCGGGCGCTTGCGAGGATTCTCGTCCAGTTCGCGCGGCGGTACCTCGGTCTTGTCGCCGGTATCGCCTTCCCTTCTTACCGTCATGTCATGCACTTTCTACGGCCGACGTTTGGGCGGCGTTGAATACAGGTTCCCGGTCCAGATGCAAGGCAATCGCCGCTGCATTCAAACCGATCCCCCGAAGAATGAATTCACAAATCTGCCGTTCCAGGTCGGGCTCGCCGCCATATGACAGGGCTGGAACGGAAGGAAGCCTGCTGAGAACCAACATGAGAACCGTATGATGAGCGAACCAGAACAGATTGAGCGGATCACGCCCTACCGGCTCGGCATCGCCCTCCGCAATCGCCTGCTCAAGTGAAGCCGTGAAGGCCCGGCCGATCAGATCCCGGATTTTCTCGTACAGCAATCGGGCGAACTCACCGTCGTCGAGCTGACTTGAAACCATGAGGCGCAGGCGCTGCGCTTCCTGCTGATCCGGCGAAGCGGAGACGTTCAGAAAGTGCCTGACCATGCCGCGGACAAGGATAACGAGCGTCTCCGTCGAGGGCTCGCGATCAAGCAGGCGATGCAGCGCCGGATCCGCCTCGCAAGCTTCGGCCAGAATTTCGGCGTAGAGCGCGGCCTTGGTGGGAAAATGCTTGAACAGCAACGCCTCTGAGATCGATGCGGCGGCCGCAACGCTCTTGGTCGTCGTACCCGCGAACCCGTGGCGTGCGAAACACTGTTTCGCAGCGCTCAGAATCAACTCACGTCGCAGATCGCCGGTCATCCGCAGGTTGCTCATGGTGATGTGAGTAAGCACTCACCTCACTTGAGTCAAGGCGAATGTTGCATTGCATCAATTCAAGACCGAAATGATCCACCACCCCCTTTTAATGCCGGGGAAACGATGGAATACGGCGGCCGGGCGGTTACGGAAAAAGTCCGCGCGTCGCCTTCGCGGACCGCACTTTCTCGACCCCGAGCGCCATCGCGGCGGTGCGATGCGAGATACCGTCCCTTTTCGCCCGCTCGACCATCTGCCCGAAGGCGCGGTCAAGGATCTGGTATTCGCGTCGCGTCACCTGATCTTCTTCCCAGAACAGTTGCTGCAGACCCTGAACCCATTCGAAGTAGCTGACCACCACGCCGCCTGAATTGCAGAGGATGTCCGGAATCAGGAAGATCTCGTCCTGTCGCGTCTCCAGGATCAGATCGGCTTCAGGCGTGGTCGGCCCGTTGGCGCCCTCGGCCAGAACGCGGCATTTCAGGTTCTCGGCGACGCGCGCGTCGATCACGCGCTCCACCGCGGCGGGAACGAGCACGTCGCACGGCAGGGTCAGGATCGCCGCGGGATCGTAATGAAGCTGGTTGGAATATCCCGCGAGGCTTCCCTGCGTCCCGGTGTGGCGCAGCAACCCGGGAATATCCAGGCCCTTGCTGTCATAAAGGGCGCCGGTGTGATCGCTCACCGCGATGATCCTGACGCCGGAGTTGTAAAGTTCGAGCGCCGCCTGGGAGCCGACGTTGCCGAAGCCCTGAACGACGGCGGTCGCACCACCGAACGCGATGTCGCGTTCCTTCATGACGCGGCGGACGAGATGGGCAACGCCGCGGCCCGTGGCCTCGCGACGGCCAAGCGTGCCGCCCGTGCTGACAGGCTTGCCGGTGACGATCTCGGTGACGGTGCGGCCCTGATACATGGAATAGGTATCCATGAACCAGGCCATCACCTGCTCGTTCGTGCCCATGTCCGGAGCCATCACATCGGTGTGCGGCCCGACGAACGGAATCATCTCCTGCATGTAACGGCGCGACAGCCCTTCCAACTCGCGCATCGAAAGCGATTGCGGATCGACGCTGACGCCGCCTTTGGCTCCGCCATAGGGCAATCCGACCAGCGCGCATTTCCAGCTCATCCAGATGGCGAGCGCGGCCACCTCGCCGATATCCACGCACGGCGCAAAGCGGGTGCCGCCCTTGGTCGGGCCCAGCGTGAGATGATGCTGCACGCGGTATCCCTCGAAAACCGCGATCGATCCGTCATCGCGATGCACCGGGCAGGAAATCGTGATGGCGCGCTTGGGCATCAGGATGCGCTCTCGCTCATCCATCGGGATCGACAGGTGGTCAGCGATGACCCCGAACTGCTGAACCGCCATGTCGAACACCGGGCCGGCGTAAACCGTCATCGTTTTCTCCCTGCGTGATCTGGTTCGCGAACAATCAATGATAACATCCCTCGCCCGGATAAAGGCTGCATAAAAGCATCATGTGAAGCCTGTGCGTCAACCGATCGCCGCATGATGGAGGCCGCGATGCGATGTTTCCGCCGGCAGGATTTCAGGCAAGCGCCCGCTTGAGATCGAAAGCGGTATCGGCAGCCTGCTCCGGCGGAATCGAACCGTTCACCGCCAGAAAGCGACGGCCGAAGACGTGATCCGACGCACGGTTGACCGATTCGATTCCGATCAGACAGCCGCCCTTGTAACAGAACGCGGAGAACGACCCCTGCCCGACATCGCCACGCACGACGACCTGATCGTAACCGGTCGTCAAACCCGCGATCTGCAGCTTGTCCGGCCCCTGATCGCTCCAGAACCACGGAAAACCGTCATAGTTCTTCGCGTGACCGATCAGCCGCGCCGCCACGCAGCGCGCCTGATCGGTCGCGTTCTGCACGGATTCGAGCCGCAGCGACGCGCCGAAACGCTCGCTCGCAAACAGGGCGCAATCGCCGATCGCCGAAATGTTCGGGTCGGCGGTGAGCAGATGCTCGTCGACGATAATTCCGGAGGCCACCGGCAGGCCCGCCTCCCCCGCCAGTTCGACATTGGGCAGAACGCCGATGCCGACCACCACGAGATCCGCCGCAAGTTGTCTGCCGTCGCTCAAGGCAACGCCTGACACGCGGCCTCCGTCGCCGACGATGCTCGTCGCCTGCACTCCGAAATGAAGGCGAATCCCGGCTTCGCTGTGGCGCTGCTGAAAGAACTCCGAAATCTCCGGCGTGACCGCACGCGCCATTACGCGCGGCGCAAGCTCCACGACATCGACCTCCAGCCCCTTCGCCCGCGCCGTGGCCGCGAATTCGAGGCCGATGAAGCCCGCACCGACAACCACCACCCGCCGCCGGGTGGCGAAGAGCTGCCGCAGCTTCTCGCTCTCGTCGAGCGATCGTAGATACACGACATCCTCCAGATCGGCGTTGGGAACGTCGAGCAGGCGGTTGCGCGCGCCCGTCGCCAGCACGAGGTGTTTATAAGGCCGGGACGCACCGGAGGCGCAGACGAGTTGAAGCGCGCCGCGATCGATGGCGACGGCGCGATCGGCGATCAGTTCGATGCGCTGATCGTGATAGAATTTCTCCGGCCTGAACATCACCGAATCCGGGCTTCCGCCGCCTTTCAGGTAGGCTTTCGAGAGCGGAGGCCGCTGGTAAGGCAGATGCGGCTCGTCATTGATCAGGCCGACAGGCCCCTCGTACCCGGCCTGACGAAGCGAAACGGCAAGTTGAAAGCCGGCATGGCCGGCGCCGACGATCAGAATCGGTGCGTCCTCCATTCGTCAAGCCCACCAGTTCAGGACGGTCTGAACGTCTGTCATATCGCCTCCAAAGCGTTATCTTTCCGGGAGCGGGTGTCGGCCCGCGCCGTTTTCTTGCACGAACCCGCCGCCGATTGCCACTCCCGGCGGAACCGCGGTTAACAATCAACCGGGTCATGCGACACACCTTGTAGGCGGAACGGTCCTGATCGATCCGAAACTGGCCCTCTCACCCGGAGCGACCCCAGATGACAGTCCTCAATCCCGGCTCTCCCGAAGCTTCGGGGATGTCCAGCGTCGCGCTCGCGCGCGTCGATGATCACCTGAAGCGGCGATACATCGATGCCGGCCGGTTTCCGGGCACGCAGCTTATGGTGCACCGGCGCGGCAGCCTCGTGCACAGTTCGGTGCAGGGTTTTGCCGACCTGGAACGCAAGGCGCGGCTGAAGGATGACACCATCTTCCGCATCTATTCCATGACCAAGCCGATCACCTCGGTGGCTTTCATGATGCTGGTGGAACAGGGTCTGGTCGCGCTCGACGACCCCGTCCACAAATATATTCCCGAATGGAAGAACCTCGGCGTGTTCCAGGCGGGCGCCGCGCCTGCTTTCACGACCAGGCCGCCGTCGCGGCCGATGCAGATCGTCGATCTGCTCCGTCACACATCCGGACTGACCTACGGCTTTCAGCAGCGGACCAGCGTCGACGCGGCGTACCGCGACCAGCAGATCGGCGCGCTGAACCTTACCGGCACGCTGGATTCGATGATCGCAGATCTTGCCGGCATTCCGCTGGAATTCTCGCCGGGCGAGGCCTGGAATTACTCGGTCTCCACGGATGTGATCGGCTACCTCATCGGCAGGATCAGCGGCATTCCCTTCGACCGGTTCCTGAAAGAGCGCATTTTCGAACCGTTGGGAATGGCCGACACCGGCTTCTTCGTGCCGGCCGGCAAGGCGCACCGGCTCGCGGCCTGCTATAGCGCTGATGCAGGCGGCATGATGCCGGCCCATTCGCCGGGCGCGAGGAGCGGGCTGACGTTGCAGGACGATCCCGCCACCAGCCCGTTTCTCTCCCCGCCCGGCTTCATCTCGGGAGGCGGCGGCCTTTGCTCGACGGCTGCCGACTACCTCACCTTCTGCCGGGCGCTGCTCAACGGCGGAGAACTCGGCGGCGTCAGGCTGATCGGGCCGAAAACGCTGGCGCTGATGACGAGCAATCATCTCCCCGGCAATCGGGACTTGCCGGAGATGTCGCAATCCATGTTCTCGGAAGCGACCTACAGCGGCATCGGTTTCGGCCTCGGCTTCGCCGTCACCATCAATCCCGCAAGGACGCTGATAGCCGGAAGCGCCGGCGAATACGCCTGGGGCGGCGTTGCGACGACATCATTCTGGATCGATCCGGCGGAAGAACTGATCGCCATCTTCATGACGCAGGTGATCCCCTCGACCGCCTATCCCGTCAGGCGCGAACTTCGCACCATGGTATATGCGGCCATCACCGACGCCGGAGCATGATGTCATCAAGCTGAATCGGACCATGCTCCAGAAACTATTGTCTGGTCGCATTTTCCTGCGGCGAACAGGTCATCCGCTTCGCCGGAAAATGCTCTGATCCTTGAACCGCGTTGCCTGTCTATTCAAGCCTCAACGCTATTTCGTCGTTCCCTCTCCGGCCGATGCGAGCGTTCGCTTCGCCGCGATCAGGTGCGGAATGTCATACATCCTGCCCTCGATACCTATCACGCCCGCATCAGGCTGACTGGCGAAGGCGGCGACGACGCGGCGGGCGTGCGCCAGATCGGTTTCGCTTGGCGTGAAGCAGGCGTTGATGGTCGCAACCTGATCCGGATGGATCGCAAGACGCCCGACGAATCCGTCGCGGCGGGCGATACGGCAGCTCTCGGCGAGGCCCGCCTGATCCCTGAAATCACTATACAGCGTATCCAGCGCAACAACGCCGGCCGCGTTGGCGGCGAACAGACATTGGGCGCGCGCGACCTGATAAGGGAATGTCCAATCGCCGTTCGGCTCTTTATTGGTCAGCGCGCCCACCGCGGCGCTGAGATCTTCAGCACCCCATGTCATGGCCGCAAGCCTTGAGACTTGCCCTGGACGTTGTGCTGCATAACCGGAAAAGCCGAGCATCGCAGCCGGCGTCTCGGTGGCGACAGCCAGCAGTTTCACATGGCCGGCGGGAATGCCCGCGGCCACCTCCAGGACATCGACGTAATGTGATATCTGCTCGATGTCCTGAATGCCGTTGACCTTCGGAATCAGGATGCCGTCCAGCCCCGGGCGGACCACAGCCGCAAGATCAGCCAGCGTCAGGCCCGTTCCGAGCGCGTTGATCCGAACCAGAAACGTCCAATCCCGGGCAGTCGCGCCGCTGAGGAAACTCTTCACCGCCTCACGCGCCATCGCCTTGCGGCCAGGCACGACAGAATCTTCCAGATCGAGAACCAGCGCATCCGCGCCGCAGCCATCGGCTCGCGCGAACTTGCGATCGCTGTCAGCGGGGACGAAAAGTAGCGAGCGCCATTTCATGCCGGACTCCGCATCATCAGCGCGTTGCGCCGGCAGAACACCACCTCTTCGTCGCGCTGGTTGTATCCGCGATGCTCGAAAGTGACGATACCCTGCGTTGGCCGCGACTTGCTGTCGCGAACCGAAATCACTTTCGATTCCGCGCGCAACGTATCGCCGGCGAATACCGGATGGGGAAACCTTGTTTCTTCCATGCCGAGGTTTGCGACCGTGGTTCCAAAAGTAGTATCCTGCACCGAAAGGCCGATGATGAGACCCAGCGTGAAGATGGAGTTGATCAGTGGTTTGCCGAATTCTGTCGATCTGGCGTATTCGTGATCGATATGCAGCGCGGCCGGATTGCAGGTCAGCGAGGAGAACAGGACATTGTCCATGTCGGTGACGGTCCGCCGAACTTCGTGAACGAACGTCTGCCCGACGGAAAACTGCTCGAAATACAGTCCGGCCATTCGGCTTCTCCTCGACCGCCATCGGATTGAACGCTCAGCGTCAACATCGTGGCCGGTTCCGGAGTTTGCCATCCGCTACCGCCGACCGCAATGAGCCGGACTTTGACCCCTTTCGTTTCTGATGGAATCAGAAGCGAGGCTTTCAGATTCTGATTTAACGCGTTTTCTTCACGCGAACCGATGTCCACTTCGCTCGAAAACGCTCTATGATTTTATTTTAACGCGTTTTCTTCACGCGAACCGGTGTCCACTTCGCTCGAAAACGCTATAGATCAAAATCAGGGAGCCACGATTCCGTTCGAAAGCGGAACGGCCCCGGATCAGGGCAACCGGCAGGCTTTGCTCCTTGCGAGGCCAGTTGCGCAATGTTCTCGCAGATCGAGAATCCATCCCTCATGGAGACAAAATTGACCCGGAAATTCGTTGCCGAAGCCGCCTCGCTAGCTGTCTTTGGAGCAGGGCTCGCAGGCGTCTATATCCTTGCCAAGGTACTTAAAGGCGACGTCGCGGATTTAACGATCGCGTTGATCGCCACGGTCATATTCGTGGTGTTTTATGTTCTTGGCCAGTGGGTGAAACGCACGATCGACCCGCCGCATGTTGTCAAGTAACCATCGCGGGAGCCCCTTCGCTGAAGGATTCTCGTGAGCCCGTATTCTCAAGCGAGCCTCGCGAGCCTGCCAATGACCTCTCACCGCCGGACGGCGCTCCACCTGCCGACGCATCCGTCACTGCGCTGATATGATCCGCCTCCCCTGTTTCCCGAAAGCCGGCCAACCGCGCTGAGCCTCACGCCGCCGCCGGCATTTGTCGAGGCTTGAAACGCACCGTTTCGGCTAACGCGACCGCTTCCGCCACCGGAGACGATGACCTGCGTGCCTGAAACCGTGAAAGAGCCGCCGCCACTTCCCTGACAGTTGGTGCTTGTCCCCGTGAACGACCAGCCGCCATCAAACCCGCCGACAGCAGGCAAATTGCCCCGCGCGGGCGGATTGCTCTGGCGAGTATGAGGCGGCTTCGGGCGGCTCTGCGGCGGCTGATCCTCCCGGCGGTCCTGAGAAAGCCCCGCCATCGCTACGCTGGTCGCCGCGGCCAGCGCGAAGGCAGCCGTGAGAGCAACCTGAAAATCCCTGAGCATTCCTGTTCTCTGCATCCACTGCGAGGCGCTTCGATCAACGCTCGCCCCGTCCGTCTTCTGTCCATTGACACCGTCTCTATATCGGCGCCCCGTCCTGGAAAACCCTAGATTCTTTGCTTTCGATGGAATCAGAAGCAAAAAAAGGCTGCGGACGAGTTTTTTGTGATGTGATTCAAGCAGGACGCGGTTCGTGACGCCGCGCGCGGCGGCGTGATGCTCTTTGCGACATGCCGCAGCGATCATCAGCGAGAATAGCGTGCCGGGTTTGCTTGCTATAGCGTTTTCGAGCGAAGTGGGAACCGGTTCGTGTGAAGAAAACGTGTCAAATCAAAAAGCTAGAGTCGTTCGACCGGTTGCCGTCATCGAAGCCGGCGGGGAATCACGCAGGTGTTCCGCGCCTCGATTACGTCCAGTCGAAGCGGAGTGTTTCGCGGAACGCGAAACGCTCGATATGACTGGCCACGACCTCCCGCAGCGTCGCAAGGCTGGCGGCGTCCTCGGTCGCCAGGTCGATGACAAGACTTTCCGGTTCGGCTGTCAGCCGTGCCTCTCCCAGAGGAAGCGCGATCCTGCCCTTGACGGAATCGTACTCGGTTTCGAATTTATGGGCCCAATGTTTGCAAAGCTGCTGCAAATATCGGCTTGCATGCACCGTATTCACCGTTGCGCGGCTCGTTTCCGTGGCGCTGCGGGACTGCGGATTCATCGGCAACCTCCAGGCTCGAATACGATTGGACCGTGCCGTCGCGGCATGATTCACGCCTGCGACCGGTGACCCGCGCCCCCTCGGCTGAGCCGAGGGGGCCTTTTTCGATCGGCGATCAGAAATTGAACGTAGCCGACAGCATGTAGGTTCGCGGCGCACCCACGGCGAGGAAGCCGCGGGCGGCGGATAGATAGTAGGCGTTGTCAGCCACGTTCTCGACGATGGCCCTCATGACAATGGGTTTGCCCAACGGACCCACGAACGTATATCTCGCCCCGAGATCCAACCGCGTCCAGCCGGAAACGGATTGCGTGTTGGCCTGATCGTAGAACACGTCCCCGGTACGGATCACCCGCCCGGTCATCGTCACGCCCGGGGCCATCCAGTGCGGCAGATCATACTCGCCGTAAAGGTTCAGCGCCGTGACCGGAACGCCCGGCACGTTGTTGCCGTCGAAGCGGCCTCCAATCGTGTTGACCTGCGTGGCATCCATCAGCGCGATGCCGCCGAGCAGACGGAGCCCCTCAATCGGCGAGCCGAACACGTTGAGTTCGAAACCGCGGTTACGCTGAAGGCCGGCGACGGAGAAGAGGTTGGTGCCGGGATCCGTGAAGGCGAACGGCTGCCTGATCTCGAAGAGCGAGGCCGTCACCGTGACGGTGCCGAAATCGTATTTGGCGCCGACTTCCTGTTGCCGGCTCACCACCGGCGGGAAAACCGTGCCGCTATTGCCCGCGAGCGCGGGCGCCGTCGGTCCCGCATCGAGCGATTCTATGTAGTTCGTGTAAAAGGACAGCCGATCGGTCGCACGCAGGACAGCGCCGACGGCCGGGCTGAAACGAGCCTGCTGATTACGCGAGGTCTCCATGCCCAGGTTAGGTCCGGGCGCGGTCGAATAGCCGCTGATCGCAATGTCCTGCCAGCGCCCGCCGAGCGTCACGAGCAACCTGTCGTCGAAGACCGAGAGCGTATCGGACACCGCGACGCTTCGCGCGACCAGCCGCGTAAACAACGGCCTGTCGTCGGACCTCGCGAATCCTGTGGTCTGGAACGAGCCTGGCGGCAAGCGGACGGGATTGTAGATGTTCGTCACGTAACTGAACGGGGTGAAGCCGAGAACGCCGCCGCGGTAAAGCTCGTTGGTCATGGTGACGGCCGCGACGTTCACCTGGTGACCGACGACACCGGTCCGGAACTTCGAACGCAGGCCCATCTCACCTGCGAATCCCTGAAGCTTCTGCGGCTGAATCGCAAGCGAATTGATCGCCGTCCCGTTCGGGTTAGTTATCTGGTAGGAGGAGGTGAGAAAGTCCTCGTTGTATCTGCTGCCGCCGCCCGCGATATAGACGGTCGTATCCGGCAACAGATCGTATTCGGCGCGGCCGGCGACCATCTTGTAGCGACTGTCGATGAATTCGTCGCGGCTCGATGTGTTGATGCGGCCGTTTGGCGCCGGTGGGATCTCGATACCCGGAGCCACTCTATTGAACAGCGAGGTCGGCGCCCTGATGTTCTGAACCGAGCTGTTAAAGTCCAGCGAGGCGCGGAACCGTTCGCCGCGATAATCCAGACCGAGCGCGGCGACACCGACTTCGGCCGAGTTGAGATCGAGCGGCGTATTGCCCTTGCGGTAAGAGCCGTTGAAACGAACGCCCCACTCCTTGTTTTCTCCGAAGCGGCGGCCGAGATCGGCGTGGTTCCAGATCTGCGAGTTGCTGATGTAGGTCGTCGTCAGACGCGTCAGCGGCTCGTCGCCGGCGCGCTTCGGAATCATGTTGATCGTGCCGCCAGTGCGCGCGGTGCCGCCGCTGAGCAGCGCGCTCGGGCCCTTGAGGACTTCGACGCGTTCGATTCCCTCAAGGAAGCTCCGGCGCGGGTTGGAGAGGTAGAACAGCCCGTCATAAGCGGTGTCGAGGTTGGTCACCGAAAATCCGCGGATGAAGAACGAGTCGCGCTCACTGAACGGCGGCGCGTCGTTGCGGACCGAAGGATCGTTGAGCGTGACATCCGCGATGCTTCTCGCCCGCTGATCCTCCATCAGCTTGGAGGTGTAGCCGGTGACATTGAACGGCGTCGTGAGAACCGACGTGTTGCCCAGCATACCCATCCGTACGCCCGTTCCGACCTGGCCGCCGGCATACGGCGCCGGAGGCTGTCCGACGGTTCCAGTCTGCGGCAGGGCGGGCGGGGAAGGAGCGGCCGGCGGGGGCGTCGCCTCGCGGGAACGTGGCCGCACCGCGGCCCGATGCGGATTCGGCGCCGCGCGAACCGTTCGGTTTCGCGTCGCCGGGCGCGTCCGCGGCGCGATCACCTCGATCGGCGTGAGCGTCGTGCCGGCGCTCGAAGATGAGGACTGCGCGATGGCGCTTTCAGACAGAGGCAGAACGCCCAGGCCTGAGATAATGAGAGCTATTTGACCAACCTGCCTTCTCATAAAAAGTCTCCGATGCAATGTGTGTTCAACAATAGGTGCGAATGGATAGCGGAGCGGAAGCGTGCTCCGCGCTGGTTTGCGGCGTGACGGCGGGTTTCGGGCGGCCTGCCGTCATCGCAGGCGCGCCATGCAATACGCATCGACGAACACGCCATCCCTGAACGTCGCGGCTTTGTGGGTGCCCTCGATCTCGAAACCGAATTTGTTGTAGAGCGCGAGCGCGCTGACGTTGTCGGTGAACACGGTCATCTCGATCCGCTTGATGTTCAGCCAATTGTCGGCGGCGTCGATCATCGCGCCGAGCAGCCGGGAGCCGATTCCCTTTCGGGAATGGTCTTCGTGAACGCCGATCCAGAACTCGGCCGCATGGGCGCGGCGTCCGTAGAAGGGACGCAGCGCCGAGGCGCCGACGACCCGGCCATCCAGTTCAGCCGAGAGATGCAGATCCCGCGGTGACTGCGGTTCGAGCCACTTCCTGACCTTGTCGAAGGATTCGTAAGGGAGAGCGAGAGTCCAGAAACGAAATGCGTGCTGATTGACGATCTCGAAAATATCAGCAGCGTCCTCACTGCGCATGGCGCGGATAGTAATCTCCATTCGTTTCTCCGGAAGTTCGGTCAGACGATCATGTGCCGGCACCTCGTGACTCCGCGGGCCGTCTCTCCCGCGCTGAATGCCGCCTGTGGACCCGGCATCAAGGTGGTTCTCCTGCGGTTTCACTATCGACGATGGATGAAGCGCAGACATCAGAAGTCGAGCCTGAGACTTGCCAGGAACGCCCGGCCGGATTCGTAAAGAGGCCGCACCAGGCCATTGCCAAATTCCAGGCCGTAGGTGCCGCGGGCGGTATAGGTGGCGTTGAACAGGTTCCTGATCTCTCCACGCATCTTCAGCGAAGGCAGATAGAAGAAGCGGTGCTCGATAAAGGCATTGAGCACCTGATAGCCTTCGAGCCGGCCGATCCCGGTCGCGGGATCGAAGAGCGTGTTGTTGTCGAAGACGATCTCGACATCGCCGCCGACCGTCAGCTTCCATGGCGCGATGGTGTGCACGACCTGAAACGTCAGCACATCCCCGATCGGGGCCGTCAGATACCTGCCCACATAGGAGTCGGCCGGCCGGCCGTCGATTTCCGCATCGATGCGTATGAACCGCACCCGCACAAATCCGTCGGCCCAATTATAAGTACCGCCAGCCTGGAAGCCCTGCGTCTGCAGGTTGAAAGCTCGCAACGCCATGTCGGGCGCCCATAGCGGCACGCGCGCATTGTTGATCCGGGTGCGGAAGACGCCCCCCTCGAGTTCAAGGCTTCCGTAATGTGCAACGAGACCCGCCGTGTAGTTGTTCGACGTCACCGACTTCGGTCCGGCGCCGTAGTTCCAGGCGGGGTTCTGGGCGTAGTTTTCCGACAGCGGGATGCCGGCCCAGACATGCGAATAGCCGGCCTTGGCTGTGAGAAAGCTCGTCAGATCGTGCTCGCCGGACACGTTGCCGCTAAGGCCCTGGTCACTGGAACGAAAGCCGTTGACGCCCTCGAAATGCTGATGCTCTCCGCGCAGGCCGAAGGAGAGCCGGGTGCGTTCCCAGGGCCTCAGCCGCGCCTGGGCATAAGCGCCGAAATTGCTGGCCCGTTCGGCTGTCCGGTAGCCTTTGTCGGTGTATTCGGCGCGGTCTCGATAAAAATCCAGGCCCGCGACGATATTGCCGATAGGCAGGGCAAACTTGTTCTCCAGCTTTCCGTTGAGGCTGTCGGTGATACCCTCACTGGTGTAGCTGTACGTGTCGATCGTGGCGCCGCTGTACTGGTCCACCGCGACTTTCGAGCGGGTGTAGGCCAGCACGAACTTGGGATCCCACCACCCCTCGGGCGAGGCGTCGGTATAGGTGAAGACGGTGTTCTGCCGATCAAGCTTGTAAGGGCGCAGCAGAGGCGTCGGCCTGACGTCCACGATCTGCGCGGCGTTCGCCCGGAAGGGCCGGATGGCGTCGTCACGCATCTGTTCGTGACTGATCGCGAACCTGTGACCTTCGATGCCCTGATAGGCGGCCTTGCCGATTCCACTTAGAAAGTTGGTCGCGGTGCCGAGCACCTCCTGGCCATTGCCGGCCCTGAACTCGTTTCCCCTGCCATATGTCAATGAGCCGAGCGTCTCGACGCCGCCCTGGCGGGAGTAGCTGGTCAGATTGTTCGTCGAGACATGACCGTTGAAATTGAATATCGACTTCAGCGAACCGCCGAAGCCGTCCTCGGACAGAAAATCGCTCGCGTCCTTGGTCACGTAGGCGATCGCGCCGCCGAGCGCTCCGGCGCCGGAATCGGCGGGCGCCACTCCCGCATCGACGCGCACCGCCTTGAGAAGGTTCGGATCGATCATCGTCGTCGCGTTGTGGTGGAACACCTTGTTGTTCTGCCGCGCGCCGTCGATCGAGACCGCGAGGTTTGTCTCCTCGATGCCGTGTACATAGACCTTCTGGGACATCGGCAGCGGGGATCCGACGGTAACGCCCGCCTCGCCGCGAAACACGCCTTTGACGTCGGTTGCGTTGCGGCGCTCGATATCCGCGCGGGTAATGTTGATTTCGCTGACGCCGCCGCGCCCGATGTCCTGCGCGCCGCCTGTCACGCTGATCGTATCGAGCGTGACGACGTCGCCGCCATAACCGGCGGAAACGCCCGGCGCCTCGATCGCGACCGTGCGCGGCCCCGTGAAATGATAGCCGAGATTCGAACCGGCGAGGATTTCCCGAAGCGCCGTCTCGGCTGAATACCGGCCGCTTACCGCTCGCGAGACACCGCGGATCGCGCCTGCGTCCGGGCGGACCACCTGGATGCCGGTCGTGGCCGTGAAATCGGCAAGCGCCGAAAGGCGCGGCTTCGCAGGGATGCTGAAGCTGTAAGCGGTATCATCCCTCGCCCATGCTTCATGAGCGCCAGCGACGAGGAGCGTCACCGAACATATCGACACCCCGCAACTCAGCACGGCGGCACTTGTAAACTTCCGCATGGCCTATGAGGTCCCCCACCCCGACCGGGGGAGCGCGCGCGATCGGCAACCCTTCCCGATATTCAACGGGCAAGAGACCCAGACCCCGTAAAAAAGATGAGCCTTTTATCGATAGATCAGCGTGGCGAAACCCGGAACCGAGAGGGTCCGGACCCCGAGCGTGCTCCGGAGCGCCTCCAGAACGGCGCCGGGATCGTCCGCCCGGAAGGTGCCGGAGAGCGTCATCCGCCGCAGTTCCGGATCGACGACCAGCACACGGCCGGCCGCCATGCTGTCGAGTTCTTTCACCACCCGCGAAAGCGGAGCCCGGTCGAGGACGATCAATCCACGCCGCCAGGCGAACACCTGTTCGGGATCGACCGCCTCCGGTGCGCCGAGGCCGCCATCCTGGAGCGAGACGCGCTGCCAGTTCGTCAGATTGACCGGCCCGCGGGCCGCTTCGGCATCGGACACCGCGACCTTGCCGTGCTCAACCGTGACCGCGCCGGCTTCGCGATCGACCTCGAAGGCGGTGCCGTGCACCAGAACATCGACTCGCCCGGCATGGACCGTAAAGGGACGCTTCCGGTCCGCGACCACGTCGAACCACACACGGCCGCGCAGCATGGTGATCGCGCGGACATCGCCGACCATATCGGTCTTCAGCGCCGTGCCGCCGTCCAGCACGACGAGCGAGCCATCAGCAAGGCGGACTTCCCGCCGCTCGCCGGGTTGCGTCGCAACATCCGCGAATGCGCGATCGATCATGCCCGGATCGCGCCATATCGCACCGCCACCGGTCAGCACCATCACGATCACGGCGGCGGCGGCGACTCGCAATCCGCGTTTCAGCGGCCCAGGCCGCGGCGACGCAGCGGCGCTGCGATGCCAGCCGCCGGCGGCGAGGTGCGCAGCAGGCCGATCGAGCGCTCCCCACAACTCCGAGATGTCAAGCATCGCATCGTGATGCGTGGGATCGGCCTTCAGCCAGGCCCGATAAGCGCGTCGCGTCTCGTCGGAGGCAAGAGGGTTATTGAGGCGGACGAACCATTCAGTCGCCTCCCGCGAAGCCCGCTCCCGGTCGTCCCTGTTGTCCGATGCGAATGCCATACTCTCTCTCGCGCGACGGCTCCGTAACTATATCATGCTGTATCTGATCTACCGCTGCACAGATGGAGTACGACGCCCTTCCAGGCGGCCAACGCGGCGCCTCACGGCGCCGGACCTGGAATTGCGACGGTCGAGACACGCTCGCCTCACGCCCGCGGAACAGCACGGGCAAAGTGGTGTGGGCCGCTGCGACGCGGCGAACAACTTCGACACGATTATCCTGGCCGCCTCGACAGGGACGTCATTCGGAGAACTCGTAGGATACAACGTTTCATAACCATTGATTCATCATAATATTCGTGATTCAGCCACCGGCTCGCCGCAATATGTCCGCCGAACATCTCATAGCTGAAAATCTGCTGCAAACTTGCTGTATTTGCAACGATAGCGTTTTCGAGCGAAGCATGTCCTCGGGCTTGACCCGAGGATGGAATCCGGTTCGCGTAAAGAAAACGCGTCAAAACAATAATCTAGAGTTTCGCTTCTGATTCAATCAGAAGCGAAACTGCTCGAACTTGGAGAGGCCGGTCGCAATGACCGCAAGCGCTTCCCGGCGCCGCGACATCAATCCGCGCCGGCGACCCGGCAGCGAACAGGTCAGTTCACGGAACTGAAGCGTCGTGCTTCCGATCGAAGCAGGATCAGCCGCCCCCCGCCTTTCGTCGCTCTCGCGCCGCCGCCTCGCGTCGCGAAGGCGAGCACTCCAGATAGAACGATCATCTCATATGGAGCGGCCCTCGACGATCGCTTCCCGCGGCACGGTTCTCTGCATGAGAGCTCCGATGTGCGCCAATAAGGCGACCCTGTCGCGGATGAGGGTTTCAAAGCAGTCTTCTCCGAACCATTCGAGTGAGGCATCGGCATCACTCATGACCAGAGCCGCGGAAAGGAAGGCATCGAGACTCATGGCGCCCTCGAACAGCGGCACCATGCCTTCCCGGCAGCCGGCCGCGGCATAGACATTTCCGGGAGCGAACACGTTGAGTTCGCCGCGGGAGCGAACGTTCTTCAGATGATAGTGTCCGATGAAAGGGGCAAGCGCGCGGTGGGCGGAAACCAGATCGTCGCCGCCTTCCCACACATGAAGCGCGTCGAAGTTGATTCCGAGGCCGGGATGATCGACCTCCGCCAGCAGGCGCAAGGTCGAAGCGAGGCTGTCGGCCAGCGTGTTCGGATGAGTCTCGACCAGAAGCCGTATCCCATGGTCATACGCGATCGCGGCCATGTCGCGCACGCGGCTTGTCATGACTGCCCTCTTGTCCTCGGGCACCTCCCGGCTTGGCCGGTCGCCGACGAAGGTGCGAATCTTGGGAGCTGACCAGTGTTGCGCCGTTCGGCAAAGCCTGTGCGTTCGTTCGCGAACGATCGCGGGATCGCCATCGGTCGGCAGATAGTCGCTCAGCATCGACACCGAGAGGCCAAGATCACCGAGCCAGTCGGCACCGTAGTGGGGATGGGTTCGCGCCAGACCGCGCGCATGCGCGCCCCACAATTCGATTCCGTCAAAACCGCTACGCCTTGCCCAGACGGCGATATCCCAGATCGAAAGCAGGTGATGGCGAAAGGTAATGGTACAGACCGAGAGCTTCATCATCGTGCCGCCGATAAATATTCCGGCGTCGACGCAGGCTTCCAGCCCTGATCGGCGCACCAGTTGAAAAACACCGCCTGCAGCCGCGCCTTGATGGCGGTCTCAAGCGCATCGAGCTTATCCAGCGCCGCAAAGACATCCGCCGCATGGGCGTGATCACCGGTTTGCGCCAGCCGCAGGATCACGAAATGCAGCCCCTTCAGGCCGACCGCGAGTTCTTCGATCTTGTCGCACCATTGCAGAAACTCGTCGTTCGGCAGGTTGAGCGCACGCCAGAAATAGGCGAAGCCGTGCTCATAGGCCCATTTGCGGATCGCGATCACCGGCAACTCACGCAATGCTGTTTTCAGATCGGATACGTCGAGACCGGCGCGTCCCTCGACATGGGCCGCCACGATCTCCCGCACGCTGCGGATCAACGGATTGTCGCCGGAGATGAAGCAGGCAAGAAAGAAATCGCGGATGTCCGCGGCCAGCGGCAGCGTCACCATCTGGCGATCGAAAAGATAGCCGCCCGCGACGCTCGGCTGAGCAATGGCTTTCAGAAGGCGTTCACGCGCGATCGGACCTTCCCAGCGGAAATCGGGATCACGCACCTGCCAGACCTCGGGGTCCTCGGTTGCCTCCACCACGAGATAGTGCGGAAACGGATTCTGATTGAATTTGTTCTCCCGCTCCGGCAGGTGAAACATGTCGAGCATCACCATGACGCTTTCCGTCGGCCGGCGCGCGGCTACCAGACCGATGAGCTTTTCAAGATTGGCCTGCTTCGATGCCGAATGATCGTACCATTCCGCGACCTGCACGCCGTAAAGCCGGTGGAACCAGCGGCGGAAGGAGTCGTGGCTGATCTCTGGCGTATGATAGAGCAGTTCGTGCCGCGTTGAGACGGCGAAGTCCGCATCCCAGACGCTGAAATAAAACAGCCGGTGATCCAGTCCTGCCGCCTTCACCGCATCGCACAGGCAGGAGACGAAGCAATGGACCTTGATATCCGGAAATTCCTCGGCGTGAACGTCGGGCACAGCGGCCTCCGACGCGTCCGCGGCGACATCGGAGGCGGTCTTCGCGCCGGCCAGAAGGTTCGCGAGATCGTCCACCGTTTCGATGTCCGGCCCCGTGACCATCTGTTCGGAAATGACAAGGCCATGCTTCAATTCCAGATGCAGAAACAGGTCCAGCAACAGAACTGAATCGAGATACAGATCGGCGTTCAGCCGCGAGTGCGGGCCAAAGCCATCGAGATGAGTGTTGTTCATCTGCCCGGCGAGCACCGCTCGGATCGAGGCGATTATCTCCTCGCGCGTCATATCGCGGCCTCCGCGGCAGCGTGTTCGAGCCGCCCCTCCGCGTACAGCGCCGCGATCTCGCGCCGATTGATCTTTCCGTTCGCCTGCCGAGGAACGCGGGCGAGGCGCACCGCCTCCATGGGAACCTGGTGGACAGCGAGATTCTGCATGCACCACTCACGCAGGCTTGCGGGCGCGATCGCGCGTTCGGCGCAGAAGGCCAGAGCCACGCGTTCGCCAGCGGACGGATCGACCCGGCGGAAAGCCACCGCGTCCGTCACGCCCGGCATCGCCATCACGACATCCTCCACCTCCCGCGGATAGACGTTGATGCCGGAAACGTTGATCGTATCATCGAGCCTCGCAACGAAGACGAGCGTTCCCGCGCCTGTCAGATAGCCGAGATCGCGGGTGCGAATCTTCCGCTCGCCCGCATGCACCACGATCTCGCGCGGCGCGCCCTTCCCGCCGCTCTCCACGGTCAGATGGGGTAACGGGACTCCCATTTCATCCGGTGCCGCAAGGTCTGGATTGATCGCGACACAGCCCGCTTCCGAGCAACCATACTGTTGAAACAGATGCGTGGTGCGGGCGCGGATCGAAGCGAACCAGGGATCGGGCAGAAGCGTTCCCGAGGTCATGGCGGCGAAGATCGTCTCGCCCGCCGGCAGCAACCGGGAGATCGTGTGCAGCATGGCCGGCGACGAATACAGCAGCGGCTGCCGGGTCTCGCGAAGGCGCGCAATCACATATTTCGGATTGCCGGTATTGAGAACATGCGGCGACTGTCCACGCCTGAGCGCCACGAGCACGCCGCAGATCAGCCCGTAGGAATGCGTGACCGGGCAGGCGACCAGGGGCGTCATGCTCTCCGGTTCACGAAAAGCCGAAACATAGCTTTCGATCTCACGGTCGATCTCGGCCCAGGTCCGGGCGACCCGCTTCGGCTCGCCCGTCGTACCCGAGGTCGTCTGCAACAGCAGTCCCGGACCCGCGGCGCCCCCTTCAAGCTCATCAACGGAAAAACCATCGCAGACAAGCCGGTGACAGCCGACGCTGATCGCAAGCCGCCGCGCAGCCGCGCGTGGCGTCGAGGGACGGATGGGAAGCACGCTGGCGCCGGCCGAGCGGAGCGCGAAGAACAGCGCGAGGAATTCAGCCGTATCGGAAAGGCACACGGCATAGCTGAGGCTTGGGCGGTCCGCGATACCCACGGCGAGAGCCGCGCGTTCGCTCATGGCCTGCATGCGAGCCTGGTCGTAGGAGGTGTCGTCTATGCGAATCATCATGCGTTTTCTCGTGCCAACAGGGAAAGGCCCGCGAGTGCATTCGGGACCTCGTGTTGAAAATCGGGGCCGTTGAGGCCGAGCTTTCGGGCGAGCAGGCTTTCGGTCAAAATCTCGCGCGTGCCGAAACCAAGCCAGGAAGCGCGCGCGCCGAGATCATGCTCCGTGATGTAAGCGGAAAGCTGCCGCGCCACGCGCTGCCAGAACGTAAGCTCGTCGATGCCGTAGAAGCTCTGCGCCAGATGCGAGATTTCGGAGAGGCTGAAGACGAACACGCAGTCGACGAACAGATCGCGCAGATCCTCGGGACGTTGCATCCAGTAATACTGATTGGGCTGCGCGTCGCGGTAGTCGGGGTTCAGCGTTTCGAAATCCGGCACGAGCGCCGGATCGGCCAGGAAGTCCGGCACGAATTCCAGGCTGTCGTGGAAATCGCGCAGGATCAACCGTTCCGGCCACCCGTCGCGGTGAACGAGCACCATGTTCTGGCCGTGCGCCTCGGTCGCGATGCCATGAGCGATGAGAAGCCGCCATACCGGCAACAGGGCGACGTGGATCAGACGGTCGAGCCATTCCATGGCGCCGTAGCGGCTCACCCACGGATCGATGAATGGCCGCCCGTCCGCCTCCACCGCCATCAGCGCATTGAACGGCACCGCGGCCTCGCCTTCGGCGAGCTTGTCCTCGACGCTCTCGCGCCATATCGCCGCGATCTCGCCGCCGAGCGGGCCATCGCGATCCATGATCAAGCCCGCATGTTCGCGCAGAATGTCGAGACGGCAATCGCCCTTGAACAGCGGATCGGAGTCGATCACTTCGCCGAGCCAGTGCGACAGCACCGGAGCTGTCGCGACCGAATGCGGTTCGATCGTGCGGCGCGTCGAGGTGTTGACGATGTTCATCGCCAGTTTCACGCCGCTGCGGCGCGGGTCGCGCGCATTCGTCAACGAGCGCACCGACTGGCTGGCGCGGTAGGGATCACCGGCAGTCCCCAGATAGTACACGCGCCCGGATTGGATCAGAGATTTCAATCGGCCTTCGGACAGGTCGCGCCATTGCCAGGGGTGAATCGGCATCAGACCGAAATCCCGTCCCTCGATGCCAAGCGCGGCGCTCCGCCGCCGTAGCTCATGCCAGCCCTGCACGCCGATCTCGCGCTGCCAGAACGGATCCTCGCTGTCGGGCAGCGCGAGATGCAGCAGGTCGCGCGCGACGGCGAGCCAGACCAGTTGGAAGCTGTTGCCTGCTTCAGGTCCGTAAGCGCGATGGTCCGCCTCATCGAAGCCGGTGCGCGACTTGAAGCAGGGATGATAGGGATGCCCCTCGTCGATCGCCGCATCGAGCGCACAGAACGCCAGATACCTCCGGTCGCGACGCGGCAGGTGCTGCAGGTTCCAGCGCATCAGCGCGGCGGTTTGTTCAAGCTCGCGGCCGAGCCGCGCCCGCGCCTGCTCCGCGCCGGGCAGCGCCCCGGCAATGTCGGCGATCGACGCTGCGCGCCATTCGCCGGCCGCTCGCCATTCGACCGTGCCCGCTTCGAGCCGTGGCCGGCCGAAAGCACCGAGACGACCGCGTGCCCGCCAGGCACGACCATCGACGTTCCATTCGAAACCGCTTGCGCCGCGGACGTTCAGGTCGATGTTCCCGAACAGATTTTCGTAAAGCGCCGCCGCCGCGAGCTGGCGCACTATTCGCTCTTCCGGCCGGTCGGCGATATCAAAGGGCAGCGGCACGGGCACCTCCCTGGCGCGCGGCACGGCTTGCCGCGCACAACGGATTGGGAAGCTGCACATAGATCGCCCGGCCATCATCCGCTTCCAGCTCGTCGATATCGAGCATGCGGGTGAGCAGATTGGCCTTGGCCGCGATGGTCGGACGGTTGAGGAATCCCGCGGCGAATTCACCGCCGACACCGGTAAGCTCGCACGCGAGACGCTCCAGCCGCGCGCGCAACATGGCGAGCAGCGCGTCTTCCATGATCAGGCCATCATGACCCATGCGCGCGATGACCGAGCATATCTGATTGACGATCAGGTAGTAGCCGAAGCGTTCCTGGATCACGCAATCGTCGAAATACAATCCGGAGATTGCGTCGGTCTCCGGCGCCAGCGCCGTCAATCGGCCGCGGTGCGTGTTGGACAGGTAGAAGCCCTGATTGTCGCGATAGTAACAGACCTTCGGATAGCCGGACGAAACATCGAGCAGGCTGTTCTGCTGGTGCGCTTCCAACGCCACGCCAAGTTCATCGTAAAGCCTGACCAGCGGCTCGAGCGCACAGTCGAGATAAGCCGAGAACCAGCGCCGGCAGACCTCTCTCACCGGCTCCCCGCCGCGCGCGGCGAGATCGCGGATGATCGTCTCCAGCCAGGAGCGCGCACCCGGCGGTGGATCGGCGGTCAACGCGGCGATGGTGACGCCGCTGTTTTCGCTCCCCCTGGTGAATGGATTCTCGCGGAAGATCACCTCGAAGCCGCTTTCCGCGCGGCCCGGCAGCGCCAGCGTCAGATAGGCCGGATCCCGGATCAGGCGGAAGCGCGGATGGCGCGCCAGAAAATCCGTGCCCGCGAACAGCCGCGACATCGCAACGCCAGCTTCAAGCTCAGGCATATGGTTGACGCGCATTGAATTGGTGATCCGCACCGGCAGCGAGAATTTCAGCATCCACGGCAGATCCGCGTTGTAGACCGTGCGTACCGAGGAGGTCGGCGTGAACCAGGCGCCGATGGCCCCGAGCGGACGCAGCCGTCCCTGGACAACCAGCTGCGCAACCGCGGGATCCAGCATCAATGCCTCGCCCTGCAAAGGATGCATGGGAATCAGCGCCTCGCCCGGACGCAACACCTCGCAATCCTGCGACGGAATCAGCGTCCGAAGAATATCGGGCAGAGACACGCCCGGCGCGGCATCGTGACGTAGCAAGGTTGCGTCGGCGGCGAAGAAAGTGAGACGAAAGCGTCCGTGATGCTCGGGAGCATAGGCTGGCCGCTGCCAGCTCGTCATGCCCTGAAGGCTCTTGGGCGTGGGATGCAGCCAGTGGCCGAACGCCAGGCTCTGCTCGCCGTCGAGGAAGCTCATTCCGCATCGGTGCGCCGCCGCGCATTCCAGCCCGTCCGCGATGCAGCGGTAGCTCGTGAGCACGCGACCCAGCAGCTCGACCTCTTCATTGCGCATGGCATCCGCCCGCTCGGCGCCCATGCTGGCGTAGCATTCCTGCACCATGAGATAGAGCGCACGCAGCGGCGCGATCTCCCGCCAGGAATTCCCTGGCAAGCGGCAAACAAAGATTCGCCCAAATCTTAACGGTCCGCACAATGAGTACCGCTCGATTTCGGCACGCAACCGCGCGGCCGTCATCGCGCAGTCCCATTCGACGCAGTCCACGGCCACGCCGTCCTCAGGACAGTGCGCCGAGACCACGCCGGGATCGACCTCACGTAAATAACAATTGGCAAAGCTCTGGAATGTTGCGCGTTCGGCGATCTGGCTCTTGGATATCTGCATCAGCATGTAATTCTTCTGCGAACCGCCCGGGATCGATGGGCCATATCGACTAAACGACCCGCAGCCGCCAATGCCGTAATGGGAACCCGGCTCACAGTTTAGAATTCAACCAACTATCAATTGCAGAGATGTTCTTGACGTAGAGAATGCCTATAGTAACGCTAGAACGTATCTCTGTTCGAGTAAGCACCAATAAAGCTGCGATAGCCCGAATCGTGTCTCCGGACGATCACTGTCCGAGATCAGGCTGATGCGCGACGAGAAAACAGCATGTCGTCCACGACGGAACTGCTCAATATCTTCAAGGCGGAGCAGAGCCAGCTTCAGCGGCTGGTTCGGCGCCTTACGGGAAATCCGCACACCGCTGAGGATGTCGTCCACGATACCTTCATCAAGCTGATGCATCGCGATGTGGGGAAGTGCGATGTCGGCCTGGTCGTCACCACGGCGCGCAACCTCGCGCGCGATGCGATGCGCGCTGAACGCGTGCGCACCTCCTACGCCGAAAGCGTATCACGCGAGCAGGTGCATGGGGGCGTGGTCGGCCCGGAGGATGCCGTGTCGAGCCGGATGGATCTCGACGCGCTGTTGCGTGCGCTGGAGACATTGCCTCGCCGCACCCAGCGTATCTTTCTTCTCAGCAAGGTCGACGGCATGACCTATCCGCAGATCGCCCGCAGCCTGGGTATCTCGGTCTCGACCGTTGAGAAGGAGATGATCTCCGCCCTCGAGTTCTGCCGCAACTGGAGACGCCGGCGGGAGAATGTTTGAGCTTGCATGCGCGATGCAGTCGCGCCGCATCCAAGCATCGGGTACGGAAAAAGCAGACCGCCCCTTTTTTAGCGGGGTCGAGTCTTAGCGGGGTCGCGGCCGATCGGCACGATGCATTCTGATTCTCACGTTCTGGTTCTCATGTCCTGATTTGAGGCAATCGTCTCAGTCATCAACCATAGACAGCAGATCGTCCTCGTGCGGCTGCTCGCGCTATTCGCGTGAAGAACACGCGTGAGAACAATAATTTAGAGCCACGCTTCCGATGAACTGGAAGCAAAGAAGCTCCAGCCTTCCTTGACACGCACGAGACAGATCGTCGCGCGGTCGCAAGCAGGACGGACACGGCAACTTGCGAAGCGAGGTCGATTGCCATAGGGTCGCGAAATCCGAGTGGAGTGGAATCTGTGCTCGCGGCGTTGAGGAGAGGATACACAAAGTTCGCCATTGCGGCGCTTTACGCGCTGGCGATGGTCATGGTGGGTGTGGCTCATCAGCCTGCCAGCCAACACCTGACTCCAGTCGAGCTCGCCCAATACGTTCTTCCGGACAGTACGATCCCGATCCTGTGTTCCGAAGATCCGGATCACACGGACCCGGGCGGCACCGATCAGAAATCAGCCGGCTGCGATGCCTGCAGGCTTATTTCCGGGCCTGGTATCGTCGGCGCGCCGCCTGTTGTCAGCCCTGCTCGTCTGGCGGTACCGACGGGCTTTTCTCTGGCTGGCTATGCGTACCAACCCGTTATACGCGCCTCCGACAATTTCCTGTCGCGCGCGCCTCCGAGCGTGGTCTGACGCGTCGCCACGCCGCGAAACAACTCGGCGTTCATCCAGCTTAACGTGACTTGTCGATAAGAAACTTGGCGATATGCGCCTTGGCTACACCTGGCTTAGCGATAAGCGGCTGGGCGAGAGGTGGCTGGCGATCGACCCGCGCGGAGCTTGGCGTGCAGGAACGCTTGCGGACTTGAGCTTGCGGCCAGTCATTCGCCTCGCTTGAGATAAAGATGGCCGCGTTCCACACGCCGGAACGGCCGCGTATATGCGGTGCTGACGCGCCGCTCTCAGCAATCAGCGAGCCCGCTCGCAGAAGAGAGATTAAAGTATCATGATGCGTCATTCAGGAATGACACTATCGAGAAAGCGCCATGCGCGAGCAGCGCGCGCCGCAATTGCCGGCGTTACCATGCTCATCGGCGTCTCCGGCCCGCTTCACGCACAAGGGCACCCGCAAACCACACCGGCCATCACCGCTCCCCTGTCGCCCTCCGGGCCGTCCACATCGGAGATATCGTCCACCACCAATCCAGGCTTGCAAGCGACATCCCCGGCGCCGGCGCCGCCGGTCTCCAGCGTATCGGAACCCGCCACCGGGGCCACGCAGCCTCCCGCCGGTAACGCCGGCGCCAGCCTTTTGAATCCGGATCCTTCTCCGCCGCATGAGTTGTCGCCGTGGTCGATGTTCATGTCGGCGGATATCGTTGTTCAGCTGGTGATGATCGGTCTTGCGTTTGCCTCGCTGGTGACGTGGACGATCTGCATCGCGAAGCTGGCGGAGCTGTCGCTGGCGCGGCGCGCGCTGCGGGCGGCGCTGAACAAGATCGGCGATGCGCGCTCGCTGGCCGAGGCGCAGATGGCGCTCGGCGCGAGGGAAGGCGTGCTGGCGTCGCTGCTGGCGTCGGCGATGCACGAGGCGCGGCTGTCGGCCGGCATTTCCAGCGACGCCGGCATCAAGGAGCGGGCGGCGTCAAGCTTCGCCGAGATCGTCCGCGCGGAATCGCGCCGCATCCGGCTCGGCATGGGGCTGCTCGCCACCATCGGCGCGACGTCGCCGTTCGTCGGCCTGTTCGGCACCGTGTGGGGCATCATGAACAGCTTCATCGGGATTTCGAAGTCGCAGACCACCAACCTCGCGGTGGTGGCGCCCGGCATCGCCGAGGCGCTGCTCGCGACCGCGCTCGGCCTTGTCGCCGCCATTCCGGCGGTCATCATCTACAACTACTTCGCGCGCGTGACGCGAGGCTACACCGAACTGGTCGGACGTGCATCGGGAGCGGCCGGCCGGCTGCTGTCGCGCGATCTGGACCGCACCCACGGCTCCCTCAGCTCGCGCGCGGCGGAGTAGGCGGATGGGCGCATCGATTGCCGAAGGCGGCTTCGACGACGACGAGGAATACGCCGAAGCCCACGAGATCAACGTCACGCCGTTCATCGACGTGATCCTGGTTCTTCTGATCATCTTCATGGTAGCCGCGCCGCTGTCGACCGTCGATCTTCCGGTCAACCTGCCGACGTCGAGCGCGACGCCGCAGAAGAAGCCGGACAAGCCGACCTATGTCAGCATCAAGGCCGATCTTGCGGTCGCGATCGGCGAGACGCTGGTCAAGCGGGTCGATCTGGTGCGGACGCTGGAGACCACGCCGAACATGACCAAGGACAACTTCATCTTTCTGCGCGCCGATCGCGGGGTGCCCTATGGCGACCTGATGGACGTGCTGGAGATCCTGCGCGCCGGCGGCTATGCGAAGATCAAGCTGGTGGCGCTGGAGGGCGTTCCCGACGCCCGGTCGGTTCCGGCGGCGAGCACGGCGGGGCGTTGAGATGGCTGAGATTGTCGAGCGGCCGCCGTCCCCCCGGCTCTGGCTTTCCGCCGCCGCCGCCGCGCTTGCGATCCATCTCGGCTGCGTGGCGCTGGCGCTGGCTCACCTGGACACCGATGAGTCGGCCGAGGATCTCGGCGCGCCGGCGATCGAGATCGGGCTCGACCTGTCCTCGCCGCATCGCGAGGTGACCGACCTGCCGCCCGGACCGGACACCGACGCGTCGATGGCCTCGCCCGCGCTTGCCGAGCAGAAGGCGGTCGTCGAGGAAACCGATCTGCCGAAGGATACGCCGACGGAGAGCGCCGATCCGGACCGGATCGTTACCGAGAACGAGACGAAGAAGCCGGTCGAGGACGCCACCGAGAAGGCGGCGAAGCAGACGCAGGCCTCGCAGGAATCGGCGGCGGCCGAGGCGACCGCGATGCCGAGCGTGGAACAGGCGCAGGAATCGGAGCGGTCGGTCGCGCCGCAGCAGGGCACCGGCGCCAGCGCGCGCCGGATCCGCGCCACCTGGCAGAAGGAACTGGTGGCGCATCTCGACAAGCACAAGCGCTATCCGCCCGACCGGAGCCAGAAGAACGCCGAGATCCTGGTCAACTTCGAGCTGGACCGCATGGGCCATGTCGTGTCGGCCACGATCGTGAACGGATCGGGCGATCCGATCTTCGACCAGGCCGCGCTCGCCATGCTGCGCCGCTCAGATCCCGTCCCGCCGCCGCCGCCGCTGATCGCCGACGAGGGCCTCAGCTTCACGCTCCCCGTCGTCTTCAGGGTCAAGGGAAAAGGGTGAGGACCGAGGGGTAGCAATTGCGGACGGGGCGCAAAGAATGCGCCACCGTCAGCACGCTTCGGCTCTGTATGGCTCGGCTCTATACGGCGGGGGCGGGATTCGATTAATTAGAGTCTTTCACTGCCTCATGGAAAAGGTGAAAGACTCTATCTTTATGTTTTGACGCTTTTGCTTCACGCGAACCGGATTCCACTTCGCTCGAAAATGCTATAGTCGACCCCGCCGCCAGATACCCAGATCGAGCGATCAAGTCGCCTTCGTGAACATCGTCAGAACACCGTTCTGATCAATGTTGATGGCTACGACCTGTGCCGAATTGCGGCCTTTCGCCGTGAGCGCGGACACCGCCTCCGGCGTTGCATCGATGGTCTTGCGCAGGGACTTCATGTCCTCCTGCTTCGTATTCGCGACGATGGCATCAACCTTTGAACGCACGTCCGCTTTCAATTCGTCCATGTCGACCACCTGGATACTTCGAATTGCGACGCCTTTTTGAGGTTCTGTCTGGGATTGCGTAGGCGATGTTTGCGCCAGCGCCATCGGCGATCCAGCTAAAAGCAAGGCAACGACGGTTGATAATGTGAATGTAAACGTGCGCATGTATCAACTCCGGTTGAGGTAGAGATGCACGACACAACGTAGCGTCGAAAGGTGTCGAACGCCGGAGGTTTATGCGTTCATTCAATGGATATGATGTGGCCGCAATGTGCAAACTATCCTGTGATAGAGGCGCGCCCATCGATGGGTCGGAGACCGCTTCAAACGTCGGCGATGTTATCTCGCGTCCGGCGTATCGCCTATTGGATCATGTACCAGATGGCGATCGCGACCAGAATGACGACGCTCACGCTGACGCCGTAGCGCACCCACTTTGGTATTGAATCCCACATTCGTCACCGCCGTTCGTTCGCAGCATCCCGCCCTGCCGGCCAAAGATAAACATAAACTACATTCCGGTTCGAGCATTTTTCTGATTTTTCATATGGGCTTCTCGCGCAGCACCCTTGATCCCGGCGAAATTGAACGCGGTGTCGATAAGCGCGAAATGCGAGAATGCCTGAGGAAAGTTTCCCGCCTGCGCCTGCCGCTTCACATCGTACTGCTCTGCAAGCAGACCCACATCGTTTCGCAGCGACAGCAGGTGCTCGAACAGACGGCGCGCTTCGTGCTTCCGGCCCTGGAGGATCATATTGTCGGCCAGCCAGAAGCTGCAGGCGAGAAAGGCGGCTTCACTCGCCGGCAGACCGTCTTCGGCCTTCCCGGTATCGTAGCGCCGTAGCAAGCCGTCCTTCGACAACTCGCGTTCGATCGTACGCGTGGTCGATACAATACGCGGATCGTCCGGGGGCAGGAAACCGAGGATTGGCATCAGCAGCACCGAGGCATCGAGAACCTTGGAGCCATAGGACTGCACGAAGGTCCCCTGCTCGGCATCAAATCCCTTCTCGATAATCTCCGCATGAATTTCATCACGCAACGCCCGCCAGCGGTCGACCGGTCCCGCCAGACCAAATTCCTCGCAGGAGATCACCGCGCGGTCGAAGGCAACCCACGACATCAGTTTCGAATGCACAAAATGCTTGCGACCGCTGCGCACCTCCCAGATCCCCTCGTCGGGTTCCCGCCACACGCTTTCAAGATGCTTGAGTAGTTCGCGTTGAAGTCCCGCCGACGCCTCGTGAAGATCAAGGCCCGATGCGGCCGCCGCGTGGAGCGCATCCATCACGTTGCCGAAGACGTCGACCTGAAGCTGGGAATAGGCGCCGTTGCCTATCCGCACCGGACGGGACCCGCCGAAGCCCGGCAGCCAGTCGAGTTCCACCTCGTCATTGCGATGCTCGCCGCCAATGCCGTAGAGCGGCTGAATCTGCGAGGCCGCACCTGCAACGGCGCGCAGCAGCCAATCGCACCAGGATTCGGCCTCGTTGCGGTAGCCCGCGTTGATGAGCGACAGCAGCGTGAAGGTCGCGTCACGCAGCCAGCAGAAGCGGTAGTCCCAATTGCGCGTGCTGCCGAATTGCTCGGGCAGCGATGTGGTCGGCGCGGCGACGATGCCCCCGGTGGGCCGGTAGGTCAGCGCCTTGACCGTGATCAGCGAGCGCGTCACCGCCTCCTTCCATGGACCGTCATAATGACAGCGCCCGGACCACTCCGACCAATAGGCCTCGGTCTCGTCCAACGCCTGTTCGGGATCGCAAATGCGCGGAGGAGGAAGATGAGAAGCCTCATGAGCCAGGACAAAAGGGACGCGCTCGCCTTCACCAACGGAGAACTCCGCGACCGTCGTGAAGTTTTCGCCGTGGGTTGGGACAGGGGATTTGAGAATGGCCGAATGCGGTCCCGCCACCGCGCGTAATAATCCACCCTCGATCTCTCCGTCCTCGATCCTGGAGACCCACGGCACGATGCGCCCATAATCGAAGCGGAAGGCGGCCTCCATGCGCATGTCGACACGACCGCGCTTGCCCACCACTATCCGCACGATCTCGGAGACCTGACGATCCTTGCGGATCGGCATGAAGTCGATGAGCGAAACCGCTCCCTGCCGCGTCTCGAATTC